>CAVSJQ010000016.1:0-151220 GCA_963728355.1 Ilumatobacteraceae bacterium
TCGCTCTGGGCTCCGATGACTCGCCGCGTCAACCGGCTGCGGCGATCTCCGTTGCGGTTCCAATGACGCTGATGCCGCCGGAGTCGGGCACGTGCACGGTGATGAGGCTGGGGCGGCCCATGTCGACGCCCTGGATGATCGTCACGTCTGCCGGCACAGCGAGGTGACGGTGGATGCGCAGGTAGCCACCGAGCGCAGCAGCGGCGGCGCCGGTCGCCGGGTCCTCGACGATGCCGCCGACCGGGAACGGGTTGCGTGCGTGGAACCGGTGCGGGTGCTCACGCCAGACGGCCTGTACGGTGGTCAGCCGTTCGGCGATCATGATCTGCGCGAGCCGGTCGAAGTCGTAGCGCAGCCGAGCGAGCTCGTCACGCGACCGGAGCGGAAGGACGAGATGCCAGGCGCCGGCGAACGCCACGTCCGGCCGCAGGCCGTCGTCGAGCTGTTCCCGTGTGAGGTGCATCGCCGCGAGCACCTGGTCGAGCAACTCGAAGCCCACGTCTCGACGTCGAGGTTCGACCGAGGTGAGGGTGGCGGTCACCGTGTCGGCGTCGTGCGCGACGACGACGGGGACGTCACCGACGGCGGTGGTGAAGTGGAACGTGCCGGCTCCGTGCCGGCGTCCGAGGGCGATCGCGGAGGCGATGGTGGCGTGGCCGCAGAAGTCGACCTCGGCCGCAGGACTGAAGTAACGGACCACCCAGTGAGTTGACTCAGCGGTCGGTTCGAGGAAGGCGGTCTCCGAGTACCCGACATCTGCGGCGATCTGCTGCATGACGTCGGGGGGCGGGCATCGTTCGCCGATCCAGACGCCGGCGGGATTGCCACCACCGGGCGCCGAGGCAAATGCGGTCCACCGCTCGAGCGTCGGCAGGCGGGATCGGGCCTCGTTCACGGTGTCACCGTACGGCACCGTCGACGGCCGCCGGTGACTGCGACGTGGGGCAGCCGATCGGCGATGGCCAGGTAGCCGTCGACCAGCATGGCCTCGTCACCCCGGTCCAGTTCGGAGGCGTTGTCCAGCTCGTCGTGGCTTGGTCCGCCTGTGCGGTCACCGGTCGCTCGCCGTCTCCGCCGAGTAGCGGGCGGCGGCGATGTCGGCGCCGTAGTGCCGTGACGCTCGCCAGACGATCAGTCCGTTGAGGAGAACCAGCGGCAACAGCAACAGGATCGCCCACCGCATCCCGACATGACCACCACCGGCCAGGTTGTCCGACAGGGCGCCGACGACCAGCGGCGCAGACGCCAGCGCAACGGCGCGCAGCACGGTGCGCACCGCCTCGACCCGTCCCCAGACCGTTCCCACGATCACGTCGAGCCGCGCCGCGCCGACGGTCGGGATCGAGGCGGCCAGTGCGCAGCCGGCCACGGCCAAGATGGGCAGTGCCAGCCACACCGACCGGACGAAGAGCGCCGGGACGACGGCGACGGCGGCAACAACGTAGCCGGCTGCAGCCACGTACAGCCGAGCCGGGATGATCTTGCGCTCCGTGACCAGCCAATCGCCGAGCCTGCCGCCGCCGACGGTTCCTGCCAGCGCTCCGACACCGGCCACAGGAAGCAGCAGCGACGTCGTCGATTGAGAGATCCCGTACTGCTCAGTGGCGAACAGCACAGCGAACGTGGCAACTCCTGACAGGAAGAAGTCGCCCGCCATCTCCGCAACCAGCAGCAACCGGTTCGTGGGGACGTCCAGCGCATACCGGACGACGCGCCACAGCGAGATGTCGCACCGGCCTGCATCCTCGAGGATGCTGGAGAACTGCGTCGGTTCGACATTTCCGTCCACGACCAGTTGCTCGACCGGTCGATGCCCGTCGCGGTGCTCGCGCCGCTCGGCCGTCCGCTCCGGCTCCTCGGTGCGCCAGACGCCAACGGCGGTGATCGCACCGAGTACCGCCAGGACGACGAACACCCAACGCCACGACAGCATCGAGGTGACCACTCCCACGGCGAGAAATGCGGCGCCGAGGCCAACCAATTCGCCGGCGCGCACCCAGCCGATCGCCTGCGCACGGTGGGCGTCCGGTACGGCGTCACCGACCGAGGACGCAGCGACGGGACCCGCGGTGGCGATCACGACACCGACCACCAGCTGGACCACCATCAACTGATCGAACGACCGGGTCAGGCCACTGGCGACCATGGCGGCGCTCCAGGCGACGAGGGAACCCGCCAACAGACGCATGCGCGGGACACGATCGGCAAGGATGCCGGCGGGCACGCTCGCCAGCGCCGCGAACAGCGCTACGGCCGCCACCAGGAAGCCAAGCTGGCTGTTCGACATGCCGAACTCGCGTCGCAACGATGGCGCCACCGCACCCAGCGCACCCCGATTCATCGATTCGAGTGCGGTCGCCGCTGCCAACACGATCAGCAGGCGACGACGCCACCCACCACCCGACGATGGAGACCCTGCGCCGCTGGCCGACCGATGCGGGCGCTGTTCACTCGACATCATCGACCGGAGCTTCGTCCGGAGACTCGGCGTGGCGTCGTCATCCGTGCGTGTCAGTCCGTCAGACGTGGCTGATCATCCCGCTTCGGCCATGACGCGACATGGAAATCTCCTGTTCTCCGGTTCGTTGCCAGGGTCGGAGTACCCGCGCGGGGAGCGGTGTAACGACGCCACACGGATTCACACTGTCGCCGGTCGATCACGCGTGCGGCCCGGCCTCGCCGGCCGGTGGCGCGGGGGAGACTGACACACCTGCGAGATCGGCGGCCCCGTTTCGGGCTCGCCGCCACCCGGGTGTCGACGCCGACCAGAGCGGGAACTGTCAGCGGACGATGATGCAATCGGTTCTCCATGCGACCCTGGCCGCCCTGTTCGCTGCCGACGACCCGTCGGCGTCGGACGCCCTCACGGGCGCTGCCGGCTGGATGACCGCACTCATTGACGTGCTGGGGCCAGCCGGCGTCGGCGTGGTGATCCTGATCGAGACGGTGTTCCCGCCGATCCCCAGCGAAGTGGTCCTGCCGGGCGCCGGATACCTCGCCGGCCTCGGCGAGCTGAACATCTGGACGACGCTTGCCTTCGCGACGCTCGGCAGCGTGGTCGGCGCCTGGATGCTCTACGCCGTCGGTGGACTGGTCGGTGACGAACGGCTCGGCCGCTGGGTCGCTCACGTCCCCCTGGTCTCGGACGACGACGTCGCTCGGGCGTCGGACGTCTTCGCGCGCCATCAACGCCCGGCGGTGTTCTGGGGCCGGCTCGTGCCCGGCGTCCGGAGTCTGATCTCGATTCCGGCCGGAGCGCAACGGATGCCGTTGTGGCAGTTCACCCTGCTGACGGCGGCAGGCTCCCTCGTCTGGAACTCCGTACTGCTCGGAGCGGGCTGGTGGCTCGGTGACAGTTTCGGCGCGACGGCCACCGTCAGCCGATGGCTCAACATCGTCATCTATGTCGGCTTCGCCGTGTTCGTCGCCTGGTTCGCGTTCCGCCGGCTCCGCAGACGCCACCGCGCGGACCGACGAACAGTCACCTCAGCACGATCGCCGCAGGAACGACCCGGCCGGACTCCGTGATCCGGTCGAGATGGTCGGTGTCGCGTCGCCATGCGCCAAACTCCGGCTGCTGCGAATGACGCTCGACGATCCGCTCGTTCACCTGGGAGGCGGCCGATGACCACCACCCGGTCGCCAGCTCGGCGACCGCCAGATGGTCCACTCCGAAGCCGTGAGCGCTCGCACCTCGCTGGATGTCCTCGAGCGACCAGAACGTGTTCGGTCGGTTCCGCCACGTGGACGCCGACGACGACCACAGGTCGATCATCGCAATCCGACCGTGTGGGGCGAGCACCCGGCGGAGTTCGGTCCACACCTGCTCGACGTCATCGAGCAGCGACACCAACCCACTGACGATCGCCACGGACACCGATGCCTCACGGACCGGCAGCCGCGTTGCGTCCGCGGCCGCGACGTCGAGCGTCGGGAAGATCCGCCGAGCGGCGTCGACCGCAGCGAAGGAGGCGTCGACCACCGCGACCCGGCGACCGTGGACCTCTTCGATCCACGACGCCGCGCCGCCGAGGCCGCCGCCGACGTCCAGCCACGGTCCGTCCGGCACTACGGCGAGGGCGGACAGCACCGATTCGAGCAACTGGGGACAGCCGGGCGTCGGCGAGGCGGCGGCGAAACGTTCGTCACCGCACAACCCCAGCTCGGAGATGATGTCGGCACGCCAGTACGACGACTGGTCGAAGACGATCTCGACGTTCTCCCCGCCGTCCGGTACGTCGGTCACGCGCCGGTAGTACCCGCACGCTCGCCTGTTCGAACCGGTGCGACGTGAACGGTCATGGACTCGATCAAGCCGCCTGCGTCTCATGTTGCGGATGACGGCAGTCGCGCTCGCGGTGGAACCGGTCGAACACACCTTGGACGGCAAGGAGGTAGAGCCCGGCCCACAGCAGCGACGCCGTCACGTCGGTGAGCCAGTGCGCACCCTTGTAGACCCTCGTCGCAGCGACCGACACGACGATCACGAACGCCGCCACCGAACTCGCCCACCACAGCACACGGTCACGGAAGTGCAACGCCACGACGGCGGGGATCAGACCCCACAGTGCGGCCGCTGCCATCGGGTGGCCGCTCGGATGCGGGGGACCGGCGAACTCGCCGAGCGGGTCGATGTCGGGGCGCTTGCGCCCGATGGCCGCCTTGAGGACGAACTCCATCAGCGGTCGGAACGCCGATGCCGACGACCGACTCGAACTGGCCGACCGCCGACGATGCCTGCTCGTCCTCGACCACCGACGACGAACGGGCGACGAGCTGTCGCTCGTCGCCACGCACTCGTCGGAACGCCTCCTCGACCTGGTCGAGATCCGACACCGCCATGCCGCGGTCGACGGCGTCGCTCACGGCGGTGGTCAGTGCCACGCCCTCGAGCGCGACCACCCCGGCCCGACGGGCACGGGCGAGTGCCGCCGCCTTACCGCCGACCAACTCCGACTCGAGTGCGGCTTCGTCGTCCAGCGCGACCACACCTGGGCGTGAGGAAACCTGGCGTAGGGACACCTGGCGTGAGGCATCCGGTTCGGCGTCGGGATGGGTGTCCCTCGTGGTCATCGGCATCGTGTCGTCCCCTGCGGGCCGCCCGGACGGGACGGTCTTCTCGCCGACCTACCCGTCGTCGCAGCGGTGGAAACGCCGCCGACCATCGCCAGCGTCTGACTTCAATGCCCGCTGTGCGCCAGCTGAGCACTCTCGTAGAACCCGCCAGACCTCGCATCGTCGGGCCTCGTCGGTGCGAGACTTCCCCCGTGAGTGCCACGACCGGTCGAGGACGATGAGCGCGACGACTCCCACGGTGTTGGTCGTCGACGACGAACCGTCACTGGTGGACGCCGTTGCGACCGCTCTGCGCTACGAGGGCTACGACGTCATGGAGGCCACGACCGGCCGGGCCGGTCTGGCGGCTGCGCAGGACGGCCGGGTCGACCTGATCGTGCTCGACGTGATGCTGCCCGACCTCGACGGCTTCACGATCGCCGACCGACTGCGCCGCTCCGGCAACACCACCCCGGTGCTGTTCCTGACCGCGCGGGACAGCCTCGACGACAAGGCCGCCGGCTTCGCTGCGGGCGCTGACGACTACCTCACCAAGCCGTTCTCGCTCGCCGAGCTGGTGATGCGGGTGAAGGCGATCCTGCGTCGAGTGTCCTCTGAGGCGCCCTCCGATGCGACGCTCCGATTCGCCGACGTCGAACTCGATCCCGACGCGCACAGCGTCCGACGGGCAGGACATCCGATCGAGTTGACCGCCACCGAATTCTCGGTGCTCAAGTTCTTCATGGAAAACCCGGCCCGTGTGCTGTCGAAGGCCCAGATCCTCGACCACGTCTGGCACTACGACTTCGCCGGCGACTCCAACATCTGCGAGACGTACGTCAGCTACCTCCGCAAGAAGCTCAACGAGTACGGCCCGCCGCTGATCCACACGGTCCGCCTCGTCGGATACGTCCTGCGCGACCCGGCCCAGGCCTGACGATGTCGCTGCGGGTACGGCTGCTGATCGCCACGGGCGTCGCCGTCTTGTGCGGGCTGGTCGTGGTCGACCTCATCACGTTCTCGGTGGTCTCGAGTTCGCTCCTCCAGCAGGTCGACGACACCTTGCAGCGCGCCCATGCCCCCGTCGAACAGGTCGCCAGTTCGCGAGATGTCGACGACCGAGAGGCCATTCCGGCCATCGCCCCGGGCCTCTTCGTGTCGATCGTGGACAGCGACGGCACGGAGTTGTTCACCGCGCCGGCGATCGAGCCGGGCCGCGAGCAGGACGTCGTAGACGTCTCGACGATCGATCTCGACGAGCGCAACCAGACCGTGTCGGCGATCGACGGTGACGCCATCCGGCTGCGCGTCGACCGGCTCGACGACGGCGCCATGCTCATTGTTGGTCAGTCACTGCATCAGGTCGACGAGACTCGCCAGCAGCTCGTCGCCGTGCTCGTCTTCGGGAGTATCGCGGCGATCGCCGCTGCCGTCGCAGTCGCATGGTGGCTCGTCGGCGCGGGGCTTCGGCCGCTGCGCAAGGTGGAGGCGAGCGCCGCCGCGATCACCGGGAACGACCTGGGCGACCACCGCGTGCCCGGCGGCGACCAGCCGACCGAAGTCGGACACCTCGCCGCCGCACTCAACGAGATGCTCGACCGCCTCCAACTGTCGAGCGACGAGCGCGAGCAGACGTTGACGGAACTCAGAGCGTCAGAATCGCGTATGCGCCGGTTTGTGGCGGACGCCTCGCACGAACTGCGCACCCCGATCGCGGCGACCGCCGCCTACGCCGAACTCTTCGACCACGGCGCCCGGGACCATCCTGCCGATCTCGATCGCGCCATGTCCGGCATCCGGCGCGAGACCACCAGGATGGCCGGACTCGTCGACGACCTGCTCCTGCTCGCGCGACTCGATGAACACCGTCCGCTCGCCGTCGAGCACGTCGACTTCACCGAGGTGGTCTTCGCGGCGATCGACGCTGCCAGGGCCGTCGATCCTGCGCGACCGGTCCGTATCAGGATCAACGACGTCATCTCGGTCCGGGGCGACGCCGGGCGGCTGCGTCAAGTGGTCGACAACCTCCTGGCCAACGTCCGCGCGCACACGACCGAGGGCACGGCGTGCGAGGTCGAACTGTCGACGGACGGTGACATGGCCGAGCTGACCGTCACCGATTCCGGGCCGGGCGTGGCGCCCGCCGATCTCGACCATCTCTTCGATCGGTTCTTCCGGGTCGACGATGCCCGCGCCCGCAGCACCGGCGGCTCTGGTCTCGGGCTAGCGATCGTCGACGCCATCGTGCGGGCCCACCGTGGATCGATCTCCGCACACAACGTGGCGCCGCACGGCCTCGCACTCACCGTGCGGCTCCCCGTCGACCCAGCCCGCACCGAGGAGGCCTCGTGACACAGTGGATGTACTACCTGAGCCGATCGACCGGCATCGTCGCGCTGCTGCTGGTCGTCGCCGCACTCCTCTGGGGATTCCTCTTCTCGTCGAGAGCCACCGGCAAGCGGCTGCGACCCAACTGGTGGCTCGACCTCCACAACTGGCTGGGGGGGCTGGCGCTCGCCTTCACGGCCCTGCACCTCGTCACCGTGTGGCTCAACAGCGGCTCGGGGATCGGGCTCGTACAGATCGTGGTGCCCCAGACGGCATCGTTCGACGCGTGGGCGATCACGTGGGGGGTGCTCGCCACCTACGTGATGGCCGCAGCGGTCTTCACGACGTGGCCGCGTCGATGGAAGAACCGTCGCTGGTGGCGCGCGGTGCACGTCAGTACGGTCGTCGGCACCGGACTGGCATTCCTGCACGCCTACCAGGCGGGTAGCGACGCATCGCAGATCTGGTTCCAGGCACTGCTGGTGGCCGCGGCCGGCGTCGCCACGTACGGGCTGGGCCTGCGCCTGTCGACGCTTCGCCACGCCGACTGAGATTCTCAGCGGGCACACAGCTCGGTCTCACCCCGATCAAACGCTGGCCTGGCTCAATGGACCCATGGACAGCGAACCGCTCATCCGCAGACAACTCGATGCCGACCTCGCTGCTCGGCTCGAGCGGGTCGCCGCTCGTTCCTCGCGGACCGCATCGGCCACCCCGAGGCCCGCACCATCCACTCGAACCAGCTCACCGACGCCTTCCTCGCCGCCGCCACCGCCTCCTCCCGGGGCAGGCCCGGTGAGGAAGAAGCGGCGCCACCCGGCACGCCATTCCCGCAGCGCTGCGCTGGCCCTCAGCTTCGTCACGACGAGTGGGCTCGCGTACGCATTCGCTGCCACCGACAACGCATCGGCGACCGTCACCGCGCCGGCCGAGTTGGTCGCCGCGCCGCAACCGATCACTGCGCCGTCGACCACGTCAGCGCCCGACACCTCCGCACCGGGTACCGCTCCGGTCACGGCACCGGCGACCACGGCACCGGCCACGACAGCGCCGACGACCACACCGACTGCGGTCAACGGAGCGTCGATCCGCAACCGCTACGGCAACGTGCGGGTCCAAGCGACGTTCGCCGCCGACGGGACGCTGGCCGACGTCGCGGTCCTCGAGGCGCCGTCGCGAGATGGCCAGAGCGTCCAGATCAACAACTATGCGGTCCCGCGCCTCAACAGCGAGGCCGTCAACGCTCAGAGCGCCCACGTCGACACGGTCTCGGGAGCGACGTACACGTCGATCGGATACGCGCAGTCGCTCCAGTCGGCCATCGACGTCGCCCGGGCCAACGGCATCACCACCATCTCGTGAACAGCGCCGTCACACCCCGTTCCATCGACGCCGACCGAACGGGTCTGCACCACGTCGAGTTCGTCATGGGCATGGCGGTGAGCATCGACATCCGCGATCCCGGCACTCCGCCCGATGCGGTCGTGGACGTCGTGTCCTGGTTGCACCACGTCGATGCCACGTTCAGTACGTACATCGACGACAGCGTCATCAGCCGACTCGGACGCGGCGATCTCCGGATCGCCGACGTTTCCGACGAAGTCGCCGGTGTCCTGCACCAGTGCGAGCAGATCCGGCTCGAGACCGGCGGCGTCTTCGACGTGTTCGAGATACCGGCACCGAACGGCACCACGCTCGACCCGTCAGGGCTGGTCAAGGGTTGGTCGATCGAGCACGCTGCGACGATGCTCGAGCGGGCGGGATGTGTGAACTTCTGCATCAACGCAGGGGGCGACATCGCACTACGTGGGCGCCCCACCGACGACGCGTCGTGGCGTGTCGGAATCCGCCATCCTCTGAGCGCCGACGAACTGGCGACGGTGGTGACGGCCCGGGGCCCGCTGGGCGTGGCGACGTCGGCCACGTACGAACGGGGTGCCCACATCATCGATCCGCGCACGCGTCAGGCGACCACCGACCTCGCCAGCGCAACCGTCGTCGGGCCGGACCTGACGATCGCCGATGCCTACGCGACCGCCATGTTCGTGATGGGCCTCGACGGTCTGGACTGGATCGCCGACCATCCGGACTACGAGGCGTACCTGATCACCCACGAAGAGCGCGCTGCCTGGACGCCCGGCTTCGAGCGCTACCGCCGACCCTCAGCCGGCTGAGTCCCCAGCACCGGCGGCAGCCAGGTGTCGAGGCGTTCGACGATGAGGTCGTCGCTGCGAGCGAGGAGATGCCCGTCGCCGGGAACGATCTCCACCTCGCCGTGCCCAGCGATCGCGGCGACCACGTGGCTCGCCTCCGGGGGGAGCAGCTCATCGCGGTCTCCGTGGAAGAGCAGCAGCGGCCTGCCCGCCAGCCCGCCAGCGACCTCGCAGCCGGCAGATTGCGTGGCGAACGTCACGACGCCGGCCACCGATACCGGCATGATCACCGCGGTCCGGACGGCGACGGCACCACCGAAGCTGTGTCCCATCACGACGACGCGGTCGGCGCCCGCATCCCGGACGAGCTCGACGCCGCAGGCGAGGTCGTGCGCACACAGATCGAGATTGTTGGGTTCCCGGTAGCCGATGCGCACGAATTCGACGCCTCGCTCGGCCCAGCGCTCACCCAGGCGCTGGTACAGCCCGTGTCCAGGACCGAGCACGCCGCCCATCGCTCCGCCACACGCCACGATCGCGGCGCCATGCGACATCGAATCGGCGGGTGGGCGGTGCCACAGCACCGTGAGCAGACCACGGCTCGTGTAGACCTCGCGGTGCCGCAACGACGGTCGATGCGCGGACGGTGGCGTCACGTCGACCTCGGTCGATGCCAGCGGTCGAAGCGCTTCCAGCGCCGTCGGCTCGGACGGGTCGGCGGGTGCATCACCGGAGTGCGGAGCGGTACCGGTATCCGACGGCGCTCCTTCCGCTCCGCTTCCGTCGGTCATCGCTGACTAGCGTACAAACGCACATGCCCAGGTCAGCCACCGGAACCAGCGCCGTCGACTTCCGCAATCGCACCGACCGCGAGCACGCTCGCCGCATCGGTCGAGCTTGGATCGAGCTGCGCCGCGGGGCTGCCGCCTCGGCGCTGCGCTCCTACCTGTTCGGCACCGAGAAGGCGCTCGAACAAGGCCAGATGGATGCCCTCGACCTGTTGACGCGACGCGACGAACGGCCCATGAAGGAGCTGGCCGCACGGCTGCGCGTCGAGCCGTCCACCGCCACTCGGGCGATGCAACGCCTGGAGAACGACGGGCTCGTCGAGCGGTTCACGTCGCCGGAGGACGGCCGGGTGGTCCTCGTGCGCATCACCGACGAGGGACGCCGACGCCACGACGCCGTCGCCGCACGTCGGTCGATCGCGATGATGCACATCCTCAGCGAGTTCGAACCCCAGGAGCGAGCTCAGCTCGCCGATCTGATGGACCGCCTGATCATCTCGATCGACGAGGTCGTCCAGCGGCTGGAGGACACCGAGGACGGCGAACGCGCCGTCGGTGCCGGACACGCCGACGGTCTCGACACCGAAACGAACTGAGAACCGCTCGGCGGGCCCCGTTCGATCCCAGAACCGGCGGGTACAGTCGCCGTCATGGCCGACCAGGCAACGTTCGCCGACGAGGCGATGCAGTACGCACCGCAGCTCTACTCGGGTGCGCTGCGCATGACCCGCAATCGCAGCGACGCCGAAGATCTCGTGCAGGAGACCTACCTCAAGGGCTACCGGAGCTATCACACCTTCACCGAGGGCACGAACCTGCGGGCGTGGCTGTTCCGAATCATGACCAACACGTACATCAACTCGTACCGCGCCAAGCAGCGACGTCCCGACGAGACGGAACTCGGCGAGTTCGAGGACCTCTACCTGTACAAGAACCTAGGGGCACTCCAAGATGCGAGTGTCGGGCGTTCGGCGGAGGAGTCGTTGATGGAGCTGCTGCCCGACGACGAGGTGAAGCGAGCGCTCGAGAACCTCCCCGACAACTTCCGCCTCCCGGTCATCCTCGCCGATGTCGAAGGGTTCGCGTACAAGGAGATCGCCGAGATGCTCGACATCCCGATCGGCACCGTGATGTCGCGCCTGCACCGGGGAAGAAAAGCGATGCAGAAGGCGTTGCACGACTATGCCCTCGAACGAGGGCTGGTCGCCGCCCGTCCGGCAGCGGCCGACGGCACCTTCGGACAGGACGACGACCGATGAGCGACGAGGCAACGACAACCGACGGACCGGCGGTCTCCGACTGCGCGCAGACGCTGCGAGAACTCGATGTCTTCCTCGACGGCGAACTCTCCGACCAACAGCAGGCCGCGATCCGCCACCACCTCGAGGGCTGCATGGACTGCCTCGGCGCCTTCGACTTCCACGCCGAACTGAAGATCGTCGTCGCCCAGAAGTGCAACAACGACGAGATGCCTCCCGGCCTGTTGGGCAAGATCGAACGCTGCTTCGGCACCGATTTCGACGGCGACGGCACGATCGGCTGACGGTTTCGCCGGACGGCGGGTGTGCGGGTTAGCCTCTCGACCATGCTCGCAGCCAACGTCTGGCACTGGTGGATCGGTATCGCACTCGTGCTCCTCGCCGTCGTCTCCGTCGTGGTGATGGTGGCTGCATACATGCGCTACGTCAGTGCCAAGCAGTATCCGAGCCGGGCGCAGCAATCGCACCACCACACCGACCTCTAGGGGTCGCCGACCCAGGCGCCGCACTGCTGGACATCGCCGATCTCATCGCCCGGTGCACGTTTCCGCCGGGAGGCACCACGGTCACGTGCGGGCTGTCGGGAGGCGCAGACTCCAGTGCCATGGTCGCGCTGGCGATCGCAGCGCGCTGCGATGTCGCTGCCGTCCACGTCCACCACGGCCTGCGGAGATCCGCGGATCACGACGCCGAACTCGCCGAGACCATCGCGACCCGGCTCGGCGCGGGCTTCCGCCTCGTCCACGTCGACGTCGACGACGGCCCGAACCTCGAGGCGCGTGCACGCGCTGCTCGCCGAGCGGCGCTCGGGCCGGAGGCGATGACCGGCCACACCGCCGACGATCAGGCAGAAACCGTGCTCCTCTCGCTGCTGCGCGGCGCGGGGGCGACGGGCCTCGGCGGGATTGGGCCGGGACGACGACACCCGATCCTGGCGCTGCGGCGAGCCGAGACGAGGTCACTGTGTGAGCAGCTCGGGCTCACGATCGCCCAGGATCCCAGCAACGACGACCCTCGTTTCCGCCGCAACCGGATTCGCCACGAACTGATGCCGCTGCTCGACGACATCGCCGAGCGGGACGTGACCGTGCTGCTCGCCCGCACCGCCGACCTGCTGCGGGCCGACGACCAGTACCTCGACGAACTGGCGGCGGGCGTCGATCCCACCGATGCCGGTGAACTCGCCACCGCTCCACGCGTTCTCGCGGCCCGCGCGATCAGGCAGTGGCTCGATCACGACGGCTACCCGCCGGACACCGACACGGTGCGCCGGGTGTTGGCCGTTGCCGCAGGTGACGCCTCCGCATGCGAACTCACGCACGGACGACGCGTCGAGCGACGCGGTGACCGTCTCCACCTTTTCCCGACGACCGCACCCGACCGGTAGTCTGGCCATCCGTTATGTCGAGTCGCGCACGTCCAGAAGCTGTCCACTGATGCCTCCCCGCCTTCGCGGCAAGTGGGCTCTGGGCATCACACCACGCAATTTCACCTGGATTCTCAAGGACAAGCTGGCGATCTGCGAGCGTCCCGGCGGTGTCGGCGACAGCCATCGCCGCGTTCGACGCCAGGAGGAGATCATCTGGCTGCGCGAGAACGGCTTCGGCTGCGTGATCTCGATCATCGTGGCGCCGCACAACCTGCACAACTACGACGAGTTGCAGCTGCCGTACCGGCACCGCCCGTTCAGCAACGAGCACACCGATCAGTACCTGACGGCGCTCTACACCGAGATCCGCGAGCTCCTGCGCCACGGCACCAAGGTGCTCGTGCACGGCGACGAGGTCGGCGACCGGATCATCGGGATCATGGGTGGCTACATCCGCTGGGCCGGACTCATCGACGAGCCGACGCAGGCCATCCAGGTCACCGAGCGTCTGGCCGGTCGCCAGCTCGACCCGTTCGCACGCGAGATCATCCTGCGTGCTCACACGCTGCGCTGAGGCGCCGAGCCGTCAGGCACGCAGCGGCGGCGAGATGCCGCACGTGTCGCGGTCGACGACGAGCAACGGCAGCGGGTCGACGGCGACGTTGCCGGGTCGCACCTCGAAGTGCAGGTGGAAGTTGTTCTCGCCAGAGGTTCCGCTGCTGCCGACGAACCCGATCGTCTGTCCTGGCGTGACCGAGTCGCCCTCGACCAACCCGGCAGGGTCCTCGGCGAGGTGGAAGTACTTGTAGGTCGTGTCGGTCGCGGAGTCGTAGAGCGTCCAGCCCCAACCGGCGGTGCCCGTGTTGGTGTAGCGCTTGGTCAGGACGCCCGCCACGACGGCGACGACGGGCTGGCCGGCCGACCCCATGATGTCGACGCCCTCGTGGAGCCGCGTCGCTCCACGGGCATCGCCGAAGTTGTCGAGGACGTAGCAGTCCGACGCCGGGGCCACCGGGAACATCAGCATGCCCTCGGGAACCGGCGACGGCCGCAGCGACAGCCGTTCCGCCGTCCGCAGCGCCGTACCGGGCTGGTCGAGCCGGGCGATCGAGCCCTCGGCATGGGCGAGCGGCCTGGCCACCGCCGCGAGGCCGCATCCACAGGCGGCACCGATCATCGTGCCCAGGAACCGGCGGCGGCTCGAACGATGCACGCGTCCGTCTGCCATGGGACTGTCATCGGCTTCGCTCCCGTCGAACTTGACCCGGACGCGGTCCGATTCACCGTCCCGCGACCCGCGCCAGCGATGAGCCAACCGCCCGAATCCGGGCTCTTCGCTCATCGCTCGTCACCGATTCGCCGCTGCGGTGAGCCAACCGCCCGGATCCGGGCTTTTCGCTCATCGCTCGCGGATGGTCCGGCTGGACCGATCTGCAGGAGGTGGGGCGTACTAGCGTTCATGGTGATGGGTGGCAAGCGGGTGTTCGTGAGCGGCGTGGGAGGCGAACTCGGCACGACCATAGCGGGGCTGCTCGAGGATGAGCCATGGGTGGGGCAACTGTCAGGGATCGACGCCGATCCGCCCCGGCACCGTCTGCAGCGCACGGTGTTCCACCGCATCCACCCCGACGAGCACGACCGGATCGTCGACACCGTGTTGCGCTTCAATCCTCACGTCCTGGTCCACGTCGGCGTGTGGGAGCCCGACGCCCGGGCAGCGCCGCATGCGGCGGCCACACTGACCGACCAGGCAGCGACGTCGATCCTCGGTGCGGCGGCCGAGTGCTCTGCGCTCGAACACGTGGTCGTGCGCAGCGGTATCGAGATCTACGGCCGCGGACGGGGCGCGCTCACCCGACCGAGCGAATCCGCCCCCATCGCCCCTACCAGCGACTGGGGCCGAACGGTCGCAGCGATCGAGCACACCGCTGCCAAGGTCGGCGAGCGGGTGGGCGTCACCATCGGTGCGGTCCGGCTCGCACCGGTCCTCGGCCCTCACGTCCCGTCGCCGCTCGGCCGACTGCTGCGTCAGCCCGGCGTCCCGTTCAGTGTGCTCGCCGATCCACCGTTCGCCGTGATCGAGGATCGCGACGCCGCGCGGGCGATCGTGGCCGCTGCTCGGGTCGGGCTCGCCGAACCGGTCAACGTCGTTGCCCCGGGCGCGATCACCGCACTGCAGGCTGCTCGCCGCGGCGGCCGGATCCCGATCCCACTCGTCGGTCCCGACTGGCGAGTCGCCCGCGCCCTCAGTTTCCTGCTCGGTGCACCGATCCCCGACCATGTCTCCGAAGCGCTGCACCGTGGACGCCTGGCCGACAATGGTCGAATGCAGGCCTTGCTCGGTCTCCAGCCGGAGCACGGCACGGTCGACGTGATCGACCGGCTCTACCACTGGCCCAGCATCATCCATCAACCAGCACGGGTACAGGTGGCCTGATGACCTCGACTCTCGGACGCGTCGTCAACTTCCCGGTCCGCGACACCGCAACCCGTGCCGGCGCAGCCGTCACGCGAGCGGCCGCCGACCTCAACGCATCGGTCACCCGACTCACCGACGAGCAGGCCGGCGTCGTCGACGACTGGGGACGCGACCCCGGACTCGTTCGAATGATCATCCGCGCCTCACGCATCCGTTGGGACGTCACCATCGGCGGCGACCAACGCCTCCCGCGTCGCAAGGGTGCCCTGATCGTCGTCAACGCCCGGGCGCTCGCGCTGGCTCCGATCTACTCCGCCCTGGCGCTCAGCGAGGTCATCGATCGGCCGGTGCGGTTCGTCGGCCGACCCGACGCTGCTCCGATCGGCGCCTTCCTCCGCCGGATCGGTGGTCTGCTCGACCATCCGGACGAGGTGGCCGGCGCCCTGGCGGCAGGTCAACTCGTGATCATGGCCGCCGAGCACAGCGAGCGGCTGCGCAAGGTCGGCCGGGTCGACCACTCCTTGGTCGGCGGGGCCCTCGCCGCTGGCGTCCAGGTGTTTCCAGCAGCGACCGCGTCGAACCCGATCGGTCGGGCCGCCCGCCTGGAGATCGGAGCGCCATCTCGTTCGCCACGTCGGCGCAAGGGACCGCTCAGCGAGCTCGAACTCGCCGATCAAGTCGGCCGCGACATCGAGATGCTGCTCGCCGAAATGGGCGACATCCGCACCGGAACACCGATCGACTGGCTCCCGCTGAGCGGGCTGGGAGGCGCCTGATGACCTACGTCCGCAGCTCCGACGGCACGCGCATCCACTACCGCATCACCGGTCGCCCGAACGGCGCTCCCATCCTGTTCATCCAGGGTCTCGGTGCCGACAAGAACGGCTGGAACCTCCAGCGTCTCGCCACTGCGCCCCGCTACCGGGGGATCGCACTCGACAACCGGGGCGCCGGACGAAGCGACAAGCCTCACGGGCCGTACTCACTCGAACAGATGGCCGACGATGCCATCGCCGTGCTCGACCATGCGGGCGAGGAGACCGCTCACGTGGTGGGTGCGTCGATGGGCGGAGCGATCAGCCAGATCATCGCGGTGAAGTATCCGGAACGGACCCGGTCGGTCACCCTCGCATGCACGGCGGGGCGCAACCACCCCTGGCGTGAGGAGCTGCTGGCCAGCTGGCGCGACGCCGCACTGGCACGGGGCATCGGTTCGATGGGCGAGGACGCTGCACGCTGGGTGATCGGGCCACGCTCGTTCCGCCGCCTCCTGCCGGCCATCGGCTGGCTCGGCCCACTGGCGCTCGGTCGGCCCGCCCACGCATTCGCCGCCCAGTGCGACGCCATCCTGACCGCGAGCGACTCCCATCAGGAGCTCATCGAGCGGTTGCCCACCATCGCCGTGCCCACGCTGGTGCTCGTCGGCAACCAGGACATCCTGACGCCACGCGGCGACAGCGAGGACCTGGCCGCCACCATCCCCACCGCCGAGCTCGTCGTCATCAGCGGTGCCGCGCATGGGTTCATGGTGGAACACGCCACCACGTTCAACCGCGTCCTGCTCGAGTTCCTCGGCCGCGCCGAACGGGCGTATCAGTCCCGCGTCGCCGACCAGGACCAGCTCGACGACGCCCTGGCCGGCTGACGGCGGGCGATCTCGCTGATGCGTGTCGTCATCGTCGGTGCCGGCATCAGCGGGCTGGTGGCGGGGCGCCGTCTCGTCGCGGCGGGCGCCGACGTGGTGATCGTCGACAAGGGTCGTTCGCCGGGCGGTCGCCTGGCCACCCGGCGCATCGGTTCGGCGACACTCGACCACGGCGCCCAGTTCTTCACCGTGCGCACGCCGGCCCTCCAGCACCGGGTCGACGACTGGATCGAACGGGGTCTCGTGTCGGTCTGGTCACACGGGTTCACCTCCGACGACGGACACGCCAGGTACGTGGCGACGTCCGGCATGAACTCGCTCGCGAAGGACCTCGCCGTGGGCCTCGACGTGCGGTGCTCGACGATGGCGTTCACGATCCGGCCCTCGATCACCCCCGAGACGGTCGCGCCGTGGCAGATCGTGATCGACGACGGCACCGTGCACGAGGCCGACGCAGTGGTCGTCACCGCCCCGCTCCCCCAGGCCTTCGCACTGCTGGCCGACTCGGGGATCCGTCTGGACGAGTCGTTGATGCGAACGGACTACGACCGCACGATCGCACTGCTGGCCACGCTGGACCGTCCCGCCGCCGTGCCTGCCCCGGGCGGGATGCAGGGACCGAGACCGGAGCTGAGCTTCGTCGCCGACAACGTGGCCAAGGGCGTGAGCACCACGCCGGCGATCACCGTGCATGCGTCGGCAGACTGGAGCCAGGCGCACTGGGACGACCACCGCGACGACCTGGGCGCCGCCTTGATCGAGCTGGTCGACCCCTGGCTGGGAGACGCCACGGTGATCGAGGCGCACGTCAAGAAATGGCGCTTCGCCACACCTCGGTCGACGTGGCCGGCCCCGTGCTGGGTCGCCGAGGACGGCACCGTCGTGTTGGCCGGCGATGCGTTCGACGGTCCACGGGTCGAAGCGGCTCACAACTCCGGCCTTGCCGCGGCTCACGCCCTCGTCGGGTGAACTCGCTGCCCTCTGTCAGTCTGCGACGGCGGCCCCGCACCGGACCGACGTGACCTGTCGTGTCTCCAGGTCGAGGATGGTGACGCTGTCCGGGCCGAAGCGTCGCAGAAAGTCGCTGAACGTGGGGATGTCCTCGCCCCCGCAGTCACGTTCGATCACGGGGGCATACGGGATACGCCAGCCGTTCTCGAACGCCGCACGACCGTCGACGAGGTCGATGATCGGCGGCAGTTCGACGGTGGCGCGCGGCGCCTGGGGAAGGATGGCGAACCAGACCACGGCGTCGCCGAGCATGTCGGCGAGCACGGCACACCGACTGGCTGCGTCGAGCGGGTCACACTCGATCTCACCGAAGGTGCCGGGGACGATCCGCACCACCCGCTCGGCGTCGAGCGTGAGATCGACGAACCCGGTCGTCACGCCGGCCGGCGACAGCGTGAACCCCGACGCGGTCGCCGACTCGATCGGCTCGATCAGGTCGATCCGGCGTTCGATCAACTCCGGTTCGATCACCGCCTCGATGGAGCTGTCGTCGGCGAGGATCGCCCGTGCGAGCAGCGCCAGGACGGCAACGCCAGCGACCGCGGCCACGAACCGCCAGTTGAAGAGCTGCCTCACGCTCCCACGGTAGCGAGATCACGCCGGGCCGTGTCGGCGGCCCGGTGGGCCGCCTCACCGATCACCGCGAGCACGTCATCGGTGTGTCCCAGACCCACGAACAGCGCCTCGTACGCACCCGGCGCCATCGCCACCCCCTCCGCGAGCATGGCCCGGAAGAACGCCGCGTACGCCCGCTCGTCGGTGCGCTTGGCATCGTCGAAATTGCTCACCGAGCCTGCGTCTGAACCACAGACCATCCCCAGCAGCGTGCCGACGACGGGGAACGTGGCGGCGAAGTTCGCCGCTTCACAGGCGTCGCGCAGCAACGCCGACAGATGGCGGGTGCGCGCCATCAGCTCGATGTACACGTCGGGGGTCAACGTGTCGAGCGCTGCGAGGCCGGCAGCGGTGGCGATCGGGTTACCCGACAGCGTTCCGGCGTGGAACACCGGACCGATCGGCGAGAGGTGTTCCATCACTTCCACCGAACCCCCGATCGCTCCGATGGGGAGCCCACCACCGATCACCTTGCCGAAACAGGTGACGTCCGGTCGAACGTCGTAACGGGCCTGAGCGCCGCCGGATCCGAGCCGGAACCCGGTGATGACCTCGTCGAAGATCAACAGGGCCCCGACACGATCGCACGCCGACCGCAGTCCGTCGAGGAATCCGGGCACCGGTGCGACGACGCCCATGTTGGCGGCGACCGGCTCGACGATGACGGCGGCGACGCGATCGTCGAGTTCCGGCACCACGTTGTACGGCGCCACGATCGTGGCGGCCACCGCACCATCGGGCACGCCGGCCGTACCGGGCAGTCCGAGCGTGGCGACGCCACTGCCGCCGGTGACCAACAGTGCATCGGTCGCCCCGTGGAAGTTGCCGGCGAACGTGACGATCCGGTCGCGCCCGGTCACGCCGCGGGCCAGGCGGATCGCCGTGCTGGTCGCCTCGGTGCCCGAGTTCATGAGACGCACTCGTTCGCAACTCGGCACCCGGGCAGCAATGGCCTCGGCGAGCTTCATCTCGCGCGGCGTCGGCGCCCCGTAGGACGTACCGTCGACCACGGCGGCCGACACCGCGGCGGTGATCGCCGGGTGGGCGTGGCCGAGGATGACGGCGCCGTAGCTCTGCACCAGGTCGTAGTAGGTGACGCCCTCGACATCGGTGATCGTGGCACCCGAGGCGCGAGCGACGACGTAGGGCTCGCCGCCGACCGCCTTGAACGCCCGGATCGAGGAGTTGACGCCACCGGGGATCGCCCGGCGCGACCGCTCGAACAGTGTGGCGTTCGACGGCACGCCGGCACCGGTGCACACGGTCGCAACGCACCCCGCAACGGCGCAGGCCGACGGGTCGCACGGTGGAATGCCGGTCGCTGCTGCGGGGGTCATGACGGAATCCGTCCGTCGGCCACCGACTCGGCGAACCATCGTGTGAAGTAGGTGAGCACGATGTCGGCGCCGGCACGTTTGACGGCGGTGAGATGTTCGAGGGCGACGGCATCGCCGTCGATCCACCCGCGCTCGGCGGCCGCATGGATCATCGCGTACTCCCCGCTGACGTGGTACGCCGCCAGCGGAACGTCGAGCCGAGCCGACGCGTCGGCGATCACGTCGAGATAGGCGAGCGCCGGCTTGACCATGACGATGTCGGCCCCCTCGGCGATGTCGAGATCGATCTCGAGTTGTGCCTCGCGGGAGTTGCGCCAGTCCTGCTGGTAGCCCTTGCGGTCGCCGCCGCCCGCGATCGACACGTCGACGGCGTCGCGGAACGGTCCGTAGAGGGCGCTCGCGTACTTCGCCGCGTAGGCCATCACGGCGACGTCGACGAATCCCTCGGCGTCGAGGGCCTGACGGATCACGGCGACCTGGCCGTCCATCATCCCGCTCGGGGCCACGACCTGGGCGCCGGCGGCGGCCTGGGCAAGGGCGGCGCGGGCGTAGATCTCGAGCGTTGCGTCGTTGTCGACGGTGCCGTCGGGGCGCACGATGCCGCAGTGGCCGTGATCGGTGTACTCGTCGACGCAGAGGTCGGCCATCACGACGACGTCGTCGCCCAGGTCGTCGCGCAGGTCCCGCAAGGCCGACTGCACGACCCCGTCGGGGTCGTAGGCGCCACTGCCGATGGCGTCCTTGGCGGCGGGGACCCCGAACAGGATCACCGCCCGCACACCGAGATCGGCGAGAGAGGCGACCTCGGCGCGCAGCGAGGCGCGGGTGTGCTGCACCACACCCGGCAGCGACTCGATCGGCCGCGGCTCGTCGATTCCCTCGCGGACGAACAACGGTGCGACGAGGTCGTCGACCCGGAGGTGATGCTCTGCCACGAGGTCGCGCATCGCCCGGGTCCGGCGGAGCCGGCGCGGTCGCACCGACGGTGTCGGGATCTCGAGGCTGGGCACGCCGTCGAGCCTAACGGTGGGACGCAACGGTGCCGGGATCGATGGGGCAGCGGCCGCGGCAACGAACGTCTCGTGGAAGGACCACGCGGTAGCGTGCTCGGCGTGTCGGTCCATGCCTGGTTCTCCAACGACGAAGTGTCCATCGCCCCGGGCGACACGCTGACACTGCCGCTCACGGTGCACAACCTCGGCGACGAGACCGCCTCGTACACGATCGTGCCGGCGGGTCTCACGGCGAGTTGGACCACGATCGCACCCGGCAATCTCACGTTGTTCGGCGGATCCCAGGAGATCGTCGATGTGACGATCGCCCCTCCGGCGTTGTCCTCGACGACGGCCGGGCCGACGTCGATCGCGATCCGGATCATCCCGTTGGGTGACTCCGACGATGCGGTCGTGGCCGAGGCCACGCTGATCGTCGAGCCGTTCGACGACTGCCGGATCGTGCCGCTCCAACCGATTCAACGCGCACGTCACCGAGCCTCCTACGAATTCATGGTGGAGAATCACGGCAACACCGTGACCAGCTGCCGGCTCCACCTGATCGACGCGAGCGAGCGCATCGACGGCGATTTCGATCCCCCGGCAGTCGGCGTCGGCCCCGGGGCGGCGACCCTCGTCAGGTTGCGGGCTCGCGCCAAGCGCGGCGGCTTCCGTCGTTCGACACGGACGCTCGACTTCGAGGTCGAAGCGGGACGCCAGGGCCTACCGCCCGTGACGGCGCCGATGGCGCTGGTGCAGTCGCCCACGGTCCCCGCGGCGGTACTCGCTCGCACCGCCGGCATCCTGGCGCTGATCGGCGCCGTGGTACTCGCCTGGTTCGCCGTCGTGAAACCCACCATCGAGGACGCCGCGGCGGACCAGGTCGACCGTCGCCTCGACGAACTGGCCCCGCCCGAGTCCGGTGGCGACGGGACGCAAACTCCCACGGTCACCGCCCCGGCGGCCGAGAACGACACGGTGGAGGATGCCGGGACGTCTGAGTTCATCCGACTCGCCGTCGATGCGCCGCTCACCCAGACCGCCGACCAGTCGACCACGTTGCCCGACGGGGCGTCCTTCGACGTGACCGACATTCGCGTCGAGAATCCGTACAACGACCGTGGTGTCGCCACGCTGCTGGTGAACAGTGAGCCGTTGTTCATCTGGTCGCTGGAGAACGTGCGGGGTTCGGTCTTCGAACCCCGTATCACACCGATCCGTCTCCAAGGCGGTGACAACGTCTCGTTCTCGGTGCGCTGTGACGAGATCGGCGACACGAGCCGGTCGACGTGCACCAATGCGCTGAACATCACCGGGCTGAGCATCGCCGACCAGACAGGCTGACCGACCCGTCACTGCGCGTCGGTGTGCCCGTGGCGGCGCCGTCAGCCGAGCCCGAAGCCGGGCACACCGGTCATGGGATCAGGCCGCGCGATGACCGCCAGCGGCGCAGAGGCCGTCGTGCCATCTGCTGCCTGGGCCACCAACGTTCGTTCCCCGCCTCGCTCGGTCGAGCGGGTCGGGACCGTGGCGAGAAATGCTCCGTCGGCGTTGGTGACGATGTCGAAGCGACTCGTTGGGTCGTCACCGAAGAGGATCGCCACGGTGGTCGACGGCGGGAAGCCGTTGCCACCCACGCCGAAGTCACGGCCCGCTTCGACCTCGGCCCGGTCGACCACGAAGTTCGGCTGGTACCGGCCGAGGCCGTCGGGCACCATCACGGTGTACTGGCCGGTGGCCGTGGCCACCTCGACCACCGCGGACCGCTGCCCGGACGCCTGCGGCGTGAAGGTGACGCCGATCGAGCACGTCGAGCGAGGATTCAGGGAACGTTGCTCGCAGCTGTTCGAGGAGATGACGAAATCGTCGGGATGCGGTCCCGCGATCCGAACCGACGCCACCGACGTCGGCACGAGGGAGATGTTCTCGACGTCGAACAAGAACTCGGGGCTGGACTGCCCGACGACGACGGAGCCGAACGCCTGGCCGGCAGGGTTGGTCCGCAACATCGGCTCGCCCCCTGCTCCTCGGACGTTCGTCGACACCGAGACCGCTTGGAAACCACGCTCGGCGACGGTGAGCGTGGCGGAGACCGGACCCGGTGCGTTGGGCGTGAACGTCAGGCGCACCGTGCAGTCGCCGCCAGGGGGCACCGGGGCGCCGAGCGCACACGTGCTCAATTCCTGGTTGATCCGGAAGCGTCCGTCGGAGACCGACACCTCCGATGGGATGAAGGTCGTTGGCCCGTTGTTGTTGACGGCCACATACCATTCGTCGCTCGTGAAGCCCACCAGCGTGGTTCCCAGGTCGCCCTCGGCGAGTGACAGCTCGGGGGGACTGACGGTGGTGACGACCTGACGGCCCGGCGGACTTCCCGGTACGAGCTGTGCTGCCGAGAGCGTGTCGAAGACGATCGTGCGTCCGGTGTCGCTGAGCTGTGGGCCGGAGTGCGAACCCACCGCCGGCTGGACGCCACCGTCGATCATCGTCATCCGGCGCAGCGTGTTGCGAGCGACGTCGGCAACGAGCAGGTCGCCGTCGGTCGCCGCACCGCCGCCGGCCGCCTTGACGACCTGGAGGTTCGTGGCCTTGGTGATGAACGCGACCAGTTGTCCGTCCGAACTCACCGTCGGCTGCGACGACGGTGCCGTGCCGGCAACGAGCGGCGACGTGCCGACTTCACTGCTCACCAACGTCATCCGGGTCCGGTCGGGCTCGTCGTACCGACCGTTCGCGTCGACGTCGCGATCGAGGTGGTACACCTGACTCGGGCAGCCATCGGCGCACGGCGGGAAGACTGCAGGAGCCAGCCCGACGTCACTGCTGGTGAACGCCACCACGCGTCCGTCGCGAGACAGCGCCGGCTCCGACGCACCGGTCGCCGTCGGCAGCCCGTCGACGCGCTCGGACACGAGCTTGACCGCCTCGAACGGGTCGGCCTGCTCGCGATCCCACACGAAGATCTGCCCGGTGGCCGGTCCTCCGGCGACCGGACCGTATCCCCAGCCGGGAACGGCATCGGTCGACGAGGCGTCGGAACGATAGGCGACGAACCGGCCGTCGCCCGAGATCGCGGGTTGGTCGATTCCGGCATGGACGAACTCGGTGTCGGGGGACACGATCGGCATGCCGGCGACCGGCAGCGAACGACCGGCGCTCCCGATCGGTTGACCGAGGTCGACGAGGCTGACCGTGTTGATGCCCTCGCCGTCGATGAGCTCGGTGGCGGGGTGCGTGTAGGCGATCAACGTGCCGCCTCGCGACACCGCCGGTGGATCGTCGACGTCGACGTCGTCGCGTGCGATCGCCGAGCCGTCTCCCCGGCTGGACACGAGCTCCCAGTCGCCCGGCGAACCGCCGCAGTGCTCGAGCCGCTTGCGATAGACGTCCCAGCGCAGGCCCGTGTCGTCGTCGCGGAACACGTCGAGCGCCAGCTCGGTGGTGACGACGATGCTGCAGCCGTCGCCGGACAGGACCGGATGAACCGAATTGCCCGGGCGTTGGCCCTCGGGCACCACGGTGACCTCGACCGTCGTGGCAGCCTCACGATCGGTGAGGTAGACGGTGGACACTCGCGGATCGGAGGCGCCGACGGCAGGGTCGCCGTCTCCCGGCAGCCCCTGGTAGGCGACGAACTGGCCGTCACCCGACACGCTGGCGGCGGATCCGAGCGCCTCGGCCCCTGAACCGATCGTGTCGATCGCCTGGTCGGCGATGGCCTGGTCGAGCAGGACCACCGGGCGCGCATCGGCCGAACTGGCGCCGAGGACGAACCCGGCACACAGCACTCCGGCCAGGGCGCCGACCATCGATCTGCGCCCGCTGCGTTCCGTCACCTCGCTCCTCACCTCGTCCTTTCGTCTGCGTCCCGGCACAATTCTGGCAGGTGGATGTTCAATCGGGACACGCCGACCGATTTCTCCCGACCGAACCGGCGTCGGCATACAGCCGTTCCAGTTCGGTGACGAGTCCATCGAGAGAATGATCGGTCGCCACGGCCGACACCTTGAGCCCCAATCGCGCAGCGGCCCCTGCCGTCGTGGGGCCGATCACGACGACGAAGCGGGGCACTCGATCCGCTCCGAACGCCCGGCACCAGCTCTCGACCGCCGATCCGCTCGCGAAGAGGACCGCATCTGCCTCGTCGACCGCTGCAGGATCCGGCTCGAGCTGCACCGTTCGGTAGGCGGTGACCGTGGTGACGTCGTGGCCTGCCCGGCGCAGAGCATCGGCGAGTGTCGGCGGGGCGATGTCGGCCTGTGCGAGGAGTACCCGTTGCGGGGAGCTCACCGCGGCCACGAACGCCGCTGCGAGACCGTCGGCACGCTGAACCGTCGGGACGAGATCGACCGGACGCCCGCTCTCGTATTCGAGGACCCGGGCCGTGGAAGTCCCCACCGTCGCAAGGCGAACGCCGGGCGCCAGCCGGGCTGCCGCGCCGACGCGCTCGGACCCGGCCGGTGACGTGACCACGAGCCAGTCGTGATCCTCCAGACGAGCAAGCGCATCGTGCATCGCCACACCGCCGTCCTCGGGCTCGTCGACGGCGATGAGGGGAATGTGGATCACCGTGGCGCCACGCTCGCCGAGCTTTGCGGCGAGTTCGCCGGGACGCTCCCGCGTGACGAGCACGCGACAGCCCTCCAGCGAGCGAGTCACCACCCACGGCCGATCACGTCAGGGCTCGGTGTGCGGCGCGAGCAGCGGTTCGGGCGATCTCGACGTCGGCCGCTCCTCCCGGCAGTGCGATCTCGTCGGACACCGTGTCACCGGTGTCGAGGTCCGCGAGGAAGGTCCAGAGCGTGCCCGACTCGACGTGGGCACCGACCGGCAGAGAACAGCCGCTGCCGAGCTCAGCGAGAAAAGCCCGCTCGACCTCGACGGCGTGGCGCGTCGCGGCGTGGTCGATCGCGCCGACGGCCTCGAGCGTCGCCTCGTCATCGTCCCGGCACTCGACGGCAACGCAGCCCTGGCCGACCGCTGGCACGAACTCGCCGATCGCCAGCGTCTCCGCAATCCGTTCCGTCAATCCCAGGATGTCGAGCGCCGCGACCGCCATGACGATCGCTCCACCGTCGGGAATCTTGGACAGCCTGCTGTCGATGTTGCCGCGCAACTCGACGAAGTGCAGATCCGGCCGGACCCGGCGCAGCTGCGCGCGGCGCCGGACGGATCCCGTGGCGACGGTGCACCCGTCGGCCAGTGAGACCAGATCCGCACCGACGAGGGCATCGCGGGGATCGCGCCGCTCACAGAATGCGGCGAGAACGAGGCCGTCGGCCTGGGCGGACTGCAGGTCCTTGGCCGAGTGGACCGCCAGGTCGGCGCGGCCGTCGAGCACCGCGCGCTGGACCTCCTTGACGAAGACGCCCTGTCCACCGATCTCGTGCAACGGGACGTCGACGCGCACATCGCCGGTGGTTTCGATCGTGACGAGGCCGACCCTTCGACCGGTGGCCGCGCGGATCGAGGCGGCGACCGCCTCTGACTGTCCGAGTGCCTGACGCGAACCGCGCGTCGCGAGTCGCAGCGGTGGGAGCGAGGGCCCGCTCACGAACGGTTCACCCGAGGTCGAAGAGGTCGCGTATCGCTGCGGCGTTGCGTTCGCCCTGTGGCGTGCCGGCCTGAGCCTTGAGCCGGACCGACGGCTCGTGCAGGAGCTTGGCGACGATGGCCTTGGTGAGCGCTTCGACGGCATCGCGCTGGCCGTCGTCGAGATCGCCGAGCCGACCGGCGAACCGCTCGAGTTGAGCACTGCGCACGCGGTCGGCGGCGCCGTGCATCGACGCCACCAACGGCGCCGCCTGACGTGCGGTCGACTCGACCAGGAACTGCTCGACTTCTTCTCCGACGATCACACGGACGCGTTCGGCCTCGGCGGCGCGGTGCGAGAGCCCGCGGTCGGCCCAGTCACGCAGGTCGTCGAGATCTGCGAGGCTCACCCCGGCGAGCTCTGCCACCCGTGGATCGACGTTGCGCGGCACGCCGATGTCGACGATGTGCAGTGGACGGGTGGTCGACCGAGCAGCCCGGGCTTCGGCGACCAGGGTTCGGGTGAGCACGGCCTCGTCGGCGCCCGTACCGACGATGATCACGTCGGCCGCTGCGACCGCCTCGGCCAGACGGTCGAAACCGACGGCCACCCCGTCGACCCGTTCGGCGAGCGACGAGCCACGGTCAGCGGTGCGATTGGCGACGAGGATCTCGGCCCCGCCGGCGCGGCGCAACGCGACCGCCACCCCTTCGCCCATCGATCCGGCGCCGACGACGAGTGCCCGCCGTCCGGCGAGATCGCCGATGACGTCGGTGACCATCTCGACGGCGGCGTGACTGATCGACGCCGTTCCTCGCGCGATCCCGGTTTCGTTGCGGGCCCGCTTGCCGGTCGCCAAGGCGCTGCGGAACAACTGATTGAGCGTCGAACGCGACGCTCCCTCGTGCTGAGCGATGTCCCAGGCAGACCGCACCTGACCGAGGATCTCGCTCTCGCCGAGCACGGCCGAGTCGAGCCCGGCTGCGACCTCGAAGAGATGCGTCACCGCAGCGGTGTCGTGCTGGCTGTAGAGATGCGGGGTCAGTTCGTCGACACCGAGATCGCCGAGTTCGCACAGCAGATCGCGGACGTCGCCGTACGCCCCATGGAACCGCTCGGCAACGACGTAGACCTCGGTGCGGTTGCAGGTCGACAGGATGACCGCTTCACGGATGTTGTCGCGCCGAGCGAGACCATTGACCGCCTTCGCGAGATGTTCGGGCGGGATCGTGACGCGCTCGAGCAGAGCGAGCGGACCACTGCGATGGTTGACGCCGACGACGAGAATGGACATTCGACGCCAGCCTACGCCGTCGCCCCGCGCCGTGGCTCGCCGGGGACTGCACGCAGTCCGGCGGCCGGTGCGGCCGTGGCCCGACGCTGTTCGTAGTAGCTGAGAATCTGCAGTTCGACCGCGAGGTCGACCTTGCGCACGCTGACGCCGTGGGGGACCCCGATGACGGAGGGAGCGAAGTTGAGCAGACTGGTCACGCCCGCCGCGACGAGTGCATCGGCTGCCTGCTGGGCAGCGGCGCCCGGCGTGGCGATGACACCGATCGAGATGTTGCGCGCCTGCACGACCTGGGCGAGCTCGTCGAAGTGACGCACCCGCACTCCGCCGACCAGCGATCCGACCTTGGCCTCGTCGACGTCGACGATGGCGCCCACCGGGAACCCGCGATCGCCGAAGCCGTTGTAGCCGGCCAACGCCTGGCCGAGGTTGCCGGCGCCGACGATGACGACGGGCCAATCGTGGGTCAGGCCGAGTTCGCGGCGGATCTGGTAGACGAGGAACTCGACGTCGTAGCCGACACCCCTGGTGCCGTAACTGCCCAGATAGCTCAGGTCCTTGCGCACCTTGGCGGCATTGAGCCCGGCGAACTCCGCGAGCTCCTCGGAGGAGATGTTCGTCACGTTGGCGTCGAACTGCTCGGAGAGGATCCGCAGGTACACCGGCAGGCGCGCCACGGTCGCTTCGGGTATCCGGCGTCGTGTGCGTTGACCTGCCATGGTCCGAACACGTTAGGTGGCTCGTGCATGTTTTCACAAAGCTGAGCCGGGCGGCGATGTTGTGGCATCGGAAGAGCGCCGCGCAGCTCGACTCAGGTCGGCAGAGCGCCGACGCGCAGAGCGTCGTCGAGATTCCGGCGCACCAGCTTGCCGGAGACGTTGCGCGGCAGCGCATCGACGAAGATCACCTTGCTCGGGCACTTGTACCGAGCGAGGTGGTCGAGGGCGTACTCGATGAGTGTCTCCTCGTCGACGTCGGAGCCCGGCGCGCTGACCACGTAGGCCTTGACCGCCTCACCCGTGTGGGGATGGGCGACGCCGACGACGGCGGCTTCGGCCACGCCGGGATGCGACGCCAGCATCTCTTCGACCTCGGCGGGATACACGTTGAATCCCGACACGATGATCAGGTCCTTCGATCGGTCGACGAGGTAGAGGTAGCCGTCGTCGTCGGTCGTGCCCATGTCGCCGGTGTGCAGCCATCCGTCCGCATCGATCACCTCGGCGGTCGCCTCAGGATCGCCGTAGTAGCCGGCGAACACGTTCTCGCCCCGCACGAGCACCTCGCCGACGTCGCCGACGAGTGCATCGCCGTTGGCGTTGACCAGACGGATCTCGACGCCGGCGAGTGCTCGACCCACCGATCCGAAGCGCGGGGTGATGCCGGTGGAGGTGGTGACGATCGGCGACGCCTCGGTGAGGCCGTATCCCTCGCGGATCTCGACACCGAAGCGTTCCTGCATCGTGCGAGCGATGCTGATCGGCAACCGTGAGGCGCCTGACAGCGCGAGACGAACCGTGGAGAAGGCGTCGGGCTCGAGTTCGTCGAAGTGTGCGAATGCCGCCCACAACGCCGGGGCGCCGGGGATGACGGTGATCCCGCGATCGCGGATCGACTGCACGGCGGTGGCTGGATCGAACCGCTGCACGAGCACGATCGCGGCACCGACGCACAGCCCGAGCCCCACGACGACGTTCAGTCCGAAGATGTGGAACAGCGGGAGGACGCCGTAGATGACGTCGTCGGCGCTGATGTGGCCCTGCGCCGAGCGACTCTGATCGAGGTTGGCACGCAGGTTCCCATGGGTGAGCATGGCCGCCCGAGGCGAACCGGCGGTACCACTGGTGAACATCAGTACGGCCAGTTGCGTGCTGTCGACCTCGACGGGTTCGAGCGGTTCAGCCGACAGCAGCTCGTCGAATGCGACCGCACCATCGTCACCACCGGCGGACTCCGTCATGACGACGACCTCGACCGACGGCACGGCGTCACGGTCGACGTGCGACCAGTTGGTGGCGCCGTACTTGTCGACGACCACCGCGCGAGGACCGACAACGGCCAGTTCGGACTGCAGCTCCGGTCCCGGGCTGGCCGGGTTGAGCGGCACGGCGACAGCGCCGAGACCGATCGTCGCCAGATAGGCGATGACGAAATGCGGTGAGTTGCCGACCACGATCGCCACTCGATCGTCGGCGGCGATCCCGCTCGAAGCGAGTCCGCCACGGAACGCCGCGACCTGATCGCGCAGCTCTCCGTACGTGGTCGTGCGATTGCGCCAAATGAGCGCGGTCGACTCGGCGTCGTGGCCGTCGATGATGTGCGCCAGATTCACGGTGTCCCCCTGCGCAGCCCACTGCTGCGTCGGAACGGAATCGTATCCCTCGCCGGGTGTCGTGGAGAAACGACCGAGCCGCTCTTTCGAGCGCCCCACCCGATCGGCCTACAGGCTGAGCAGCGAGATGACGCCGGCGACGAGGATGACCAGCAGCAACAGTCCGAGCGTCAACGTGGTGGCGGGGCGCATGCGTCAAGGCTACCGGCGACGCCCCGGCGGATCAGGGCTGCCGACGCAGCGTGACGGGCTGCGCGGCGCCGGCATCGTCGGCCGCCGTCAACGTGACCTGATCGCCGACATCCAAGCCGAGCTCCTCGGCCGCCGACCGTTGATCCATCGACACTGCGAGCAGGCCGGATGAGTCGAGCACCAGCCCGACGGCGCCGCCGCCGAGTTCGGCGTACGAGGCCGCACGGACGGCGCTGCGTCGCACGCCGCCGGTTGGATCGGTCGGCGAGCTGCACCGCAGCTCGACGCGGACCCCGAACCCGGCGGGGAGGTCGTCGGGTCCGACGTTCAACTGGGCGTTGCCGTACCGGTCGACCCACAGCACCTGGGCGATCACCGTGTCGTCGTCGGCCTGCGGCAGGGCGACCACCCCGGGCAGGAGCAGATCGGCGTCGATCGTCTCGCCGAGTTCTTCGAGGTCGACGCCGTTGCAGAGTTGGGCGGCTGCCGGGGCGAACACGTCGCGTCCGGCGAACGTGGCGCCGGGCGAGGGCAGATGCCATCGCGTATCGGTCAGCTCCACCGCTCGTTCGGCGCCGCCGGCCAGTGCGACCGCTGGCGCGAGCAGTCCGTTGTCCGGTCCGACGAGGACACCCTCGCCGCCGGCCACCTCGACGGCGATCGCTCGGCGACTCGTGGCCACGCCGGGGTCGACGACGGCCAGGACGACGCCGGACGCGACGTAGCTGATGCTGCGGGCGAGAGCGAGGGACCCTGCACGGACATCGAAGGGCGCCACACCGTGGGTCAGGTCGATCACGCGCGCGTGCGGAGCGAGATCGCGGATGACCGAGTGGACGACGCCGACGAACTCATCGGTCGTGCCGAAGTCGGAGAGGAACGACACCGTGTCGTAGCGGCGGGCCATGACAGCGAACCTACTGCGACCGCCGCGGCGAGCCCCGCCGCGAACACGTCCCGGACGCGACAAGGGCCGGTGCCAACCCCCCGATGGCACCAGCCCCGTCGGCGCGTTCCGCCGTTTCCGGCGGTCGCGTCTCCACTCGGTTCACCCTACGACACGCGACGCCATGTGAAAAGTGGCACATGGAAAAACAGCGATGAAATTCCCGACGCATTCGGTCGGATATGTGAGGCCTTCCGTGGACGCGATCGAACGGTGCAGGCGACACCGTCGGCGAGGCGTCAACCGAGTTCGCGGCTGCGCTGGGTGGCTGCGTGAACCGCTGCACGGACGGCGCCGCGCAGATCGTGCTCGGCGAGCGCTGCCAGACCGGCTGCAGTGGTCCCGTTGGGTGAGGTGACCATCTCGCGCAACCGGGTCGGGTCGCCCTCGCGGTCCAGCAACGTGGCCGAGCCGATCAGCAACTGACACACGATGCGTTCTGCCATCGCCGGTTCGAGTCCCTCGGCGACGGCGGCGTCGATCAGGGCTTCGGCGACCAGGAAGATGTAGGCGGGTCCCGAGCCGGCGACGCCGGTGAAGGCATCCAACGCCGCCTCCTCGAGTTCGTCGACGGTTCCCACCGCCTCCAGGATCGTCCGCGCCCACGCAACGTCGTCGCGGTCGGCCGTGGTGCCCGCGGCGATGGCGCTGGCACCCAGACGCACCAGCGCCGGCGTGTTCGGCATGGCCCTGACGACGGCGACGCCGGACCCGACGGCGGCCTCGATCGACGCCAGGCGCACTCCGGCGGCGATCGACAGCACGCGCACCGCACCGGCGCCGGCCGCGGCGGCCGCCGCCGGCGGTGTGTCGACCGGCTTCACCGCGAGCACGGCGCCGTTGCACCGAGGAGCCGAATCGGTCACCAGCACCGTCGGGAACATCGAGGACAACTGGTCGCGACGCGCTGCGGCGACCTCGACCACCGCCAGCGCTGCAGCGTCGAAGACGCCGGAGTCGAGGAGGCCCGCGAGCAGCGCCGCGCCCATGTTGCCACCGCCGATCACCGCCAACTCGACCTGTGCCGGTTCGTGCACCGTGTCACCGTCCATCCGCCGCAACCTAGCTCGACGCCTGTCCGGGTGGATGAGAGTGGGACCGACTCCCCCGAGCACATCCACCCGGACACATGACAGTGGGCGGTGACAGCGAGCAGGGGGAACGCTAAGGCGACGCTCAGGCGAAACGGCTGCGGAAGCCGATGCGGAGCAGCGCCTGGAAGCTCTGCTCGACCTGCGCGTACAGCGTGCCGAGCGCCCGATCGAGTTCCGCCAGGCTCACGTGGCCGACGGGCATCTCACCGCGCAGGAACACCGCGTCCTCGATCCCGATCGAGAAGCGCGCTCCGACCAGCGTGTCGTTGCGACGCAGGAGGTGTTCGTACAGCTCGGCGGCGTTCTCCTCTGGTGCCGGCATCACGTAGGTCTCGTACCGCAGCATCCGTTGGCCCAGCGTCAGCCAGACGGTGGTGAACTCCTTGTCCTCGCCACGCATCCGTACGTACCAGCGCGCGGAGGCGTCGTCGGATCGATCGACAGCGAGGATGTGCTCGTGTTCGTCGGCCAAACCAGCGAGCCACTCGTCGATCCGACGGTCGAGATCGGCGAGTTGCCCGGCGTCGTAGGCGTCGGTCATCGGCAGTTGACCAGCTCGCGAACGGTGAGGTCACCGTAGAGCCGGCGCAACCGGGCGGCGGCGAAGCTCCACGTGTATCTGCGGGCACGCTCGACGGCCGCCACCGACATCCGGGTGCGCAGGGCGTCGTCGCGGAGGATCGCGCCGATGGCAGCGGCGTAGTCGTCGGGGTCGCGCCCGCTGATCAAGCGGCCGGTGAGCCCGTCGTCGACCAAGCTCAACAATCCACCCACCGCGCTGGCGACCACGGGGATACCGCATGCAGCAGCTTCGAGCGCCACGAGACCGAAGCTCTCGCTGCGGCTCGGCGCGACGACCACGTCGGCGGCCCGGTAGTAGGTCGACAAGATGTGGTGCGGCTGCGGTTGCACGAACTGCACTCGACCGTGCAGGCCCAGCTCGTCGACGAGGGCGTGCGCTCGCATCGTCTCGAGGTCACCCTCGGAGCCACTGGCTCCACCGACGATGACCAGCTGCGCGCGCTGGTCGCCCAGCGCAGCGAGCGCCCGGATGGCGACATCGGGGCCCTTGAGTGGCTGGATGCGCCCGACGAACAACAGGAGGGGGCGGCCGACCTCGAAGCCCAGCGCACGCCGGGCGCCGGCCTGGTCGCCGGGAGCGAAGAACGCATGCTCGACGCCGGGTGCGATGATCTCGAGTCGACCCTGCGGATCGCCGTAGTGGAGGCGGAACTGGTCGGCCTCTTCCTCGCAACTGACACAGATCGCGTCGGCACAGTGCACGATCTCCGCCTCGGCGCGGTCGCGCCACGGCGGCTCGGGATCGCCATGGGCTGCCTTGACCCTGGCAAGGGTGTGGAACGTCGACACGAACGGGACGTCGAGTTCGTGTTTGAGGCGGTGGCCGACCACACCGCTGAGCCAGTAGTTGCCGTGGACGACGTCGGGCCGCTCGTTGCGGGCGAACCAGTCGAGGACACCACTGCGGAACTCGTCGGTCACCTCCGGCAGCGCCTCCTTGGGCAGGTGGTGTGGGCCGGCGGCGATGTGGACGACACGGTGGCCGGGTTCGACGATGATCTCGTCGGGGAGGTCGGCGCGGTCGGCACGGGTGAACGTGGTGGTCTCGACACCGGCCTGGGCGAGCGCCGAGCCGAGCTCGCGCACGTACACGTTCATCCCACCGCTGTCACCGGAACCCGGCTGCAGCAGTGGCGACGTGTGGAGTGAGATCACTGCAGCCCGTTGCACAACCACGCAGACGATAACAACGACACTCGTGGTTCCCCGAGGCCCGGCAGCAGCAAGTTCGTCCAGCCGGGAAAACCCCCGTCCGGGTGACCGTCGGCGCGCGTCTGGTGTCCGACGGAGATGCGGTCAGTCGGGGATGCTGTCGACGTCGGCTTCGCCGTCGCGGTACCGACGGACGAGTTCGGCACTGAGTGCATCGAGCTGATCGAAACGGGCACGACGATCCGACGAGACCCGTGCCTCGAATTCGGCGATCGCCTCGGTGAGCGCGAGGAGTTGTGCATCGTCGAGCGACTTCAGGCGCCCGAGACCGTTGGCAGCGCACAACTCGTCGAGTTCGACGGAGAGCGGATGATCGCTGAGATCCTCCGTGGGCCGCGGCGGCCGGGCCGGACCGCCCGTGAGGTGGCTCGACAACACGGTGCGCAGTTCCTCGTCGACGCCGACGTCGGAGTGGGCAGTGCGGTGCGCCGCTTCGGCCTTGACGAGGTCGAGGCGAGCCTGCGCCACGCGGCGTGCGTACGACACGACGTCGTCCTCGAGCTGCAGCTGATTGCGAAGGCTGCGGAGTTCGTCGAGCGAGAGGCTCGCGGGGTCGGGCAGCTGGGTGGTGGTCACGTGGATCCTCCGGATACGGGTGGCAGGACCGCCACCTCGTCATGTTGGCCGACAGGGGCGTCGATCGAGATGTCCTCGCCGTTCACCCACACCCGGCACGAGCCGAGCACCTCGGTGAAGCGCTCGCCGTAACGAGTTTCGGCCGCCGAGAGCACCTCGCGAACGGTGGTGCCGTCGACGACGTCGGTCCCGGTGCCGGCAGCCTCCCGGGCTGAAGCGAACAGGCGCAGTGTTGGCACGGCCACCAATCTACAAGTGCGTTCCGTTCCGCACCGGGTTCCCCGTGCAGTTGTCAGCGCCGACACGGCTCACGCCGGCAGACCGGTGGGCAGTACACCGGCGACGAAACCCACCAGGGCGACGGCGAGCGTGGTTCCCAGTGCGAGCCGACGGGTCGAGGTCTCCTCGAGGCGACGGGTCGCACCGTAGAAGCCCAGCGACGGCTTGTCGAGGACGCGCAGCGCGGCGAAACCGACGATCACCAGCCACCACGACAGCACCATTGCGGCGACCCGCTCGTCGTGCGGCATCGGCCCGAGACCGTGGGTCCACCGGTCGCTGACGCCGCGCAGCGCCACGCCGAGATTCAGCACCACCATCGTGGCCAAGGTGGCGGTCCAACGGATCGGCAGGCCCGTACGCGAGGCCCCGTCGCCGAGCCCTGCGCCGACCGACGCCATCGACCAGCGCAGCCGTACGCCCGGACGCACGGCGCCACCGGAGAGCAGCCAGTGCCCGACGCCGAACGAGACCTGCGCCCCGATCAGCGCCGCGAGGACCGACCACCCAGGCATCTCGAAGGGCAGCCGGCCGGTCAACAGCACAGCGACCAAAACGGCCACGAACAGCATCCGGCGGATGCCCTCCACGGCGACGAGCGCCCAGGCGGTCGTCGCGATGCGGCGCCGGCCGGGGATCCGCCGCTCCGGCCCGGCGGCGGAGGCCGTGCGCGGATCGAGCAGGTGGAGGCCCCGCCGGGCACGCGCCACCTCACCGCTGTCGTCGGCTCCGTGCGCCTCGACGGCGGCGAGTCCGTCGAGATCGAGGAGTTGGGCGAAGACGTCGGGGAGACCGGCAGACGTGGTCGGCCGGCGTGATCGTCCGGGGACCGACCACAGCGCAGCGCTGAGTGCGATCGAGACCAGCAGCGCCGTCACCTCGAGCACGAGCACGACCACGCTGAAGACGCCGACCGGCGACGACGACGCCCGCCAGGCGAGCCAGACCGACCAGGCGACCACACCGACGACGGACGCGAGCCGACCCGCCCACCGGGCAGCCCACATCGCCACGCCACCGCCACCTTGCGCCTTCCGCCTCATTCCACAGGCATGATCGGCTGCGTGGGCGCCCGACTTGAGGTGGTCCGGACCGATAGCCTGCCGCTCCTGTGGGTACCGAGAAACGTGAACGCCAGAAGGCCAACCGCGCACTGAAGCAACAGCAGCAGGTGCAGGCAGTCGCTCGCCGCAAGCTCTACCGCAAGGTGGGGATCGGCGTCGCTGCGGTGGCCGCCCTCGTGCTGTTCGTCTGGATCGCCAGCAATGTGGTCAGCGAGGACGAGCCGAGCACACCGCCGGCGACCGTTCCCGCTGACACGGTCCCGGACGCCACGGATGCGGCGCCGGGCACGACCGAGGGCTGAGCGACGTGACGTCCAAGAGGCTCCTCGCAGCCGCGGCCCTGGCCGCGGTGCTGATCGCTGGATGTGGCAGCGACGACAGCGCGTCCCGGGCGACGACGGCCACCGATGGAGACACCACGGTGGCCGACGCCGAGACCGCCGATGGCGCGGTCGGCGACTGTCCGACCGTCGAGGGCGCCGACTCGCAGACCCGATCGTTCGATGCAGCGCCACCGATGTGCCTGGAACCGGGGGTGTCGTACGAGGCCGTCGTGACCACCAACAAGGGCGAGTTCACCATCGAGTTGGATCCCGCCAGCGCACCGGTGGCGGCCAACAACTTCGTGTTCCTCGCTCGCAACCAGTACTTCGACGACACCGTCTGTCACCGCATCATCCCGAATTTCGTCGTCCAGTGCGGTGACCCCACCGCCACCGGAACCGGGGGCCCGGGTTACACGATCGTCGACGAGCCGCCCGCGCCGGGCCAGTACCAGATCGGCTCGGTCGCCATGGCGAAGACCCCGGCGCCGGACAGCGCCGGGAGCCAGTTCTTCATCATCACCGGCTCCGACGGCGCCGCACTACCGCCCGACTACGCGCTCTTCGGCGACGTGACCGACGGCTTCGACACGGCGGTCGAGGCGATGGCTGCCGCGGGGTCTCCCGACGGCGTGCCGTCGGAGACGATCGAGATCCAGTCGATCCGCATCGTCCAGTCCTGACGTCCTCCACGTCGAACGGCAGCGATGAGCCAACCGCCCTGATACGGGCTTTTCGCTCATCGCCGGGTGAGGCAGAACGCCGGCGGTGATGCTCGTTCAGTCGATGGTGGGGTCGATGGTGCGGTCGGCGGACGACTCGTCGCGGGACAGGTGATCGGGACCGTCGAGGGAGACCGGCGTCTGGCGGCGTGAGGCGCGGCTGAGCGCGTGTGCGCCGACGGGTGCCGACAGCAACTGCAGGATCACCACGAGCAGCAACGTCGTCGCGGCGAGCAGAGTGTCGATCGCGATCGCAGCGCCGATCGACACGAGGACCAGACCGAGCGTCGGGGCCTTCGCGGCGGCGTGCATCCGTGAGTAGAGGTCACCGAAACGAACCGCTCCGATGCCGCCGATCATGGCGAGCACCGACCCGGCGACGATGAAGGTGCCACTCACCGCGTCCATCAGTTGCCCCTCCGTTCGATGTAGCGCGCCAACGCGGTGGTGGCGACGAACCCGACGAGTACCGCGACCAGCACCGTCTCGACGGTGATGCCGCTGTCGGAGCGGGCAGCCGACACGATGATGGCGATCACGACGATCGACTGCAGCCCGTCGATCCCGACCACCCGGTCCGACAGGCTCGGGCCACGCAGCAGGCGGAACAGGAAGCCGGCAGCTCCGATCGCCAACAACACAATCGCGAACCACGTCACGACGCGCCCCCGTCGATCGTGCGTGTCGAGTCCGCCTCGTCGTCGGCCACCGAGTGCGACCACGACGCCGCCACACGGTCGAGTTCGGCGCGCTGCTCCTTCGTTCCGAAGGCCCGCACGGCGAGACGTTCGAGCCGAAGCACGTCACGCCGCAACGAGTCGACACCGTTGAAGTGCAACACGTGGACGTACAACACCGGCGGGCGATCGTCACCGTCGCTGCGGACGTCCACCGTCAGGGTGCCCGGGGTCAGCGTGATCGCGTTGCCGACGAGCGTGACGAGACCGTCGGTGCTCACGTGCAGGGGCACGGCGATGATCGCCCGGTTGACCTTCGACCACGGCGTGATCACCTCCCACGCCACCTGGAGATTCGACTTGACGAGCTGGATGACGAAGTAGACGAGGAACACGAGCGCCGATGCCGGGTGGAACGACGTCAGCTGGATGCCGTGCACACCGGTCGGCCGTGCGACGACCACGACGAACACCGCGACGCCGAGCCCCGACAGGATGCTCGCCAGGCCCAGGTCGCCCCACAGCAGCGTCCACACGAGTGTCAGCCAGATCACCAGCGCCGGAAGGCGGACGCTCGGGGTCACTCCTGGCTCCCGAGCACGATGTCGACATAGCGCTGCGGCGTCAACAGGTCGTCCGCCGTGCGCTGGGCATAGTCGTAGAGCGGACCGGCGAACACCATCAACCCCACCGACATCGCCACGACCGCCGATGTCGCGAACGTCATCAGACGCGGCACGTTCGAGTCGTCCGACGCAATCCACGTCGCGATCGCCGGATCCTCGGGCTCACCCCAGAACACGCCCGACCAGATCCGCACCATCACGTACATCGTGAGTGCGCTGACGAGGAGGCTGACCGCAACGATCGCCCATTCGTCTGCCTCGATGCCGGAGCCCACGAGTGCGAACTTGCCGACGAAACCTGAGAAGGGAGGAATCCCGACGATGCTGAGCGCCGGCAGCGCGAAGAGCACGGCGATCATCGGCGCACTGCGCACCAGTCCGCCGATGCGTGACAGCCGGTCCGATCCGGCTCGGCGTTCCACGAGGCCGGCGACGAGGAACAGCGCCGTCTTCACGACGATGTGGTGGACGACGTAGAACACCGCACCGGCGATGCCGGCGAGGGTGAACAGCGCGAGTCCGAAGATCATGTAGCCGATGTGGCTGACGATGTGGAACGACAGCATCCGACGCAGATCGTCCTGGGCGATGGCGCCGAGCACCCCGACCACCATCGTGAACCCTGCGAGTACCAGGAGGAACGATCCTTGCTGCGCGTCCGGCGGGAACAGCAACGTCTGCGAGCGGATGATCGCGTACACGCCGACCTTGGTGAGCAGGCCAGCGAACACCGCGGTGATCGCGCCCGGGGCGGTGGGATAGCTGTCGGGCAACCAGAAGAAGAGCGGGAACAGACCGGCCTTGATCCCGAACACGAGGATCAACAGCAAGGAGAAACCGGTCCGGACCCCTGGGGACAGTTCGGGAATGCGCTCGCTGAGCTGGGCCATGTTGACCGTTCCCGTCGCCGAATAGATGAGGGCCAGCGCGGTGATGAAGAAGGTCGACGCCACGAGACTGATCACCACGTACGACATGCCCGAGCGCACCTGGCCCGGGCGGCCGCCGAGCGTGAGCAGGACGTAGCTCGCCACCAACATCATCTCAAAAGCGACGAACAGGTTGAACAGGTCGCCGGTGACGAAGCTCGCCGACACGCCAGCGGCCAGCACGAGGTACACCGGGTTGAACGAGGCGTACCGGGATTCCTCCGCCCCCTGGCCGATCGCATACACCAGCACCGAGACCAACATCGCCGACGACACGACGAGCATCACCGCCGACAGTCGGTCGACGGCGAGCGTGATGCCGAGCGGCACCTTCCAGCCACCGGCCTGCATCACCAGCATCTCGTCGTCGTCGACGCTGACGAGCAACACGATGCTGACCACGACGTTGATGCTCAATGCGACCAGCGAGATCGCGCGTTGCGCCCGACGCCACGGGGCACACAGCACCGCCAGCGCAGCACCCACGAGCGGCACGATCACCGGGATCGCCACGAGCGAACTCATCGTCGATCCTCGTCGCGAGCCTGCTCGCGTTCGGCGAGTTCCTCTTCTGCGACCACCTGGTCACGATCTCGACGACGCGCGATGAAGCGGTCCTCGACGTCGTCCTCCACCACGTCGTCGTGGGTGATCCGCCAGCTGCGGTACCCGAGTGCGAGCAGGAACGCAGTGATCCCGAAGGTGATCACGATCGACGTGAGGGCGAGTGCCTGCGGGAGCGGATCCGCGAAATCGGCCGGATCGCCCGTGCCGATGATCGGAGCGATGCCGCGGCCGGTGCCCGAGGTGAGCAGCAAGATGTTGGAGCCGTGGCCGATCAGACCGACCCCGATCAGGATGCGCGACAGCCGCCGCTGCAGCAGCAGATACGTGCCGCTGGCGAACAGGAACGCTGCGGCGAAGGCGAGCAGCACGCTCATCGCGTCCCCCGTCCGCGACGAGCCCACGCCGCCACCGTGTCGCTGCCGTCGTCGCTCGCATCCGGAGCATCCGGAAGGTCTTCGCCGAACGCCGCGAACGCCATCAGCACCAGCCCGATCACCACGAAGTCGACGCCGAGGTCGAACACCAGCGTGCTGGTGAGCTTCACCTTGTCGAAGATCGGCATGTGGAACTCGATCTCGCCGTGTTCGAGGACTGCCCCTCCGAGCAGCACCGGCAGCAGCGCCGTGAACGACGAGAGGAGCAGCCCGAGACCGAGGATGACGTGCGGTGGGACACGGAACGTCGAGCGGACGGCGGCCGCCCCGCCGGACACGTAGCGCAGCGCCAGGGCGGCACCGACGACGAGGCCACCGACGAACCCGCCACCGGGACGGTTGTGGCCCGAGAACACGAAGTAGATCGCGAGCACCAGGATCGATGGGTAGAGGATCCGGATCGACGTGTCGAGGATGAGGATGCGCCGACCGCGGGCGACCAACTGCGCGGTGGCAGGGCCGTCGTGGGCGGCACCGGTGTCGGGCCCGATTTGCGGATCGGTCATCGCAACGCCTCGGGCAGCTTCGGTTCGTCACCGACGTCGACGATCTCCTCGAACTTCGGGGCACCGGACTCGTCGCGCCGGCGTCCGGGGCGGGCGAGGCTGACGGCGCCGACGGCAGCGACCAGCAGCACCGTGATTTCGCCCATCGTGTCCCAGCCGCGGAAGTCGACGAGGATGACGTTGACGACGTTGGCTCCCTTGCCCTTCGGCAACGAGTTCTCGATCATCACCTCCGACATCGACGGCTCGACGACGTCGGACCGTGCGTTGCTCGCCGACAACGCGAAGACGAACACGGCCACACCGACCGCCCCGGCGACGGCGATGCGCATCGGGGTCGCGATCGCCGGCGCCCGGTGGCGCCACGAACGCGGCAGGAAGCGCAACACCAGCACGAACAGCACCGTGCTGAGCGTCTCGATCGAGAACTGGGTGAGGGCGAGGTCGGGTGCGCCCTGGGTGACGTACAGACCGGCCATCGCATACCCGACGGCGCCGAGCATCAAGGCAGCAGCGATGCGATGGCGGACGATGCTTGCGCCGAGGGCTGCGGCCACCATGATCGCGACGAGTGCGACATGCGCCGGCTCCTCGAGGAACTGTGGCAGCGCGTCGAGCTCGGAGGAGAACGCCGTGAGCGGCACGAGCGTGACGGTCAGCACGATGATGGCCAGATAGATCGGCAGCGACCCGCTCTGCACCGTCGCCGTCACCCTGGTCGCCACCGCTGAGATCGATCGGAGCACCGCCAGGTAGCCCTGCTCGGTCGACGGGATCACCTGCAGGCGATCCGATGCCTGCGCCTGGACGTCGGCGACCGGCCGCCGCAGGAGCGTGAGTGCGATCCCGCACACGATGATCACCGCCGACAGCAGCAGCGCCGGGTTGAACCCGGCGAACAACTCGACGGGAGCGGGATCGGAGCCGGGGTACAGCGCCGTGGTCGCCCCCTCGATCAACCCGTCGACCAGCACCGGAGCCAAGCCGAACACCACGGTGGCGATCGACAGCACGACGCCCGGGGCCGAGAACAACGCCGACGGGGCATGGGCGCCGATCGACACGACGTCGCGTTCGCTCTCGCCGAACAGACCGTAGATCCCCAGCACGAATCGCGCCGAGTACGCGAATGTGAGGATCGACGCGAGCACGATCACCACCAGCGCCGCCGGGCCGCCGGCGAAGTCACCGTGTTCGAGGTAGCCGTCGAGTGCCTTCTCCTTCGCGATGAAGCCGAACAACGGCGGCAGGCCAGCCATCGATGCCGCGCTGATCACCGCGACGATCTTGACGGCGCGCCATCCCGGCGCCGGGCCGAACCCGTGCAGCGCTCGGATGTCGCGGGTGCCGGTCTCGTGGTCGACGATGCCGACCACCATGAACAACGCCGCCTTGAAGGCGCCGTGGGCGAGGATCAGCACGATGCCGGCCTCGGCGATGTGGTAGTCGCCGACCCCGAACAGCAGCATCATGAAGCCGAGCTGGCTGACGGTGCCGTAGGCGAGCAGCAGCTTGAGGTCGTGTTGTCGCAGCGCACGCAGACCACCGACGAGCATCGTGGTGCCGCCGACGACCAGGACGAGCGCGCGCCAGCTGCCGGACAGCGCGAACATCGGCGCCAGGCGCGCCACCAGATAGACGCCCGCCTTGACCATCGTGGCCGAGTGGAGGTAGGCGCTGACCGGTGTCGGGGCGACCATGGCGGCGGGAAGCCAGCTGCTGAACGGTGCCTGAGCGGACTTGGTGAACGCTCCGACCAGGACCAGCACCAGGCCCACGTTGACGACCGTTCCGCTCGGCGGGTCGGCCAGCAGCTCGGAGATTCGGTAGGTGCCGCCGGCCTGTCCGATGATGATCAGTCCGGCCATCATCGCCAGCCCGCCGGTGGCGGTGATGAAGATCGCCTGCAGCGCCGCCGCCCGTGCCCGGGCGTTGGTGTCGTCGTTGCCGATGAGGAGGAACGACGTGATCGAGGTGAGCTCCCAGAAGACGAACAGCGCGATGAGCTGGTCGGACAGGACCACGCCGAGCATGGCGCCGGCGAACAGGGTGAGCACCCCCGCGAGGCGTGCCAGACCCGGCTGATCGTGGCGGAAGTAGCCGAGGGAGTACACGCAGATCAACAGCCCGATCCCCGACACGAGCGCCACCATCACGAGCGCGAAGGCATCGAGGCGGAGATCGATCGCGATGCCGAGCCGCCCGACCCAGGCGAACGATTCGGTGACCGGATCACCGTCGATGACGCTGCTCGCGTTCGTCGCCGCCCAGATCACCGTGGCGAGCGGAGCGACGCCGGCGAGCAGGAATGCCTGCCGTCCGAGCATGCGCCCGCCGGCGACGATGCCGATGCCGACGACGAGATGGAGGGCGAGGAGCGCGAACATCCGGAACCGCCGACGATACGCGTTGTTCGACGCATGGCCGCGCTCCCCGATCCACGCCGACGTCGCTGCGGCGTCGGCGGGTCACTTTGGCCCGGTTACCGACGGGTAGCTAGTTTGCCCACATGGCAACGATCAGTACCGTCGGGATCATCGGGTCGGGGATCATGGGGTCGGGACTCGCCGAAGTCGCCGCCCGGGCCGGCTTCGATGTGATCGTGCGCTCGCGTACGCAAGCGGGAGCCGACGCCGTACTCCACGGCATCGACGCAGGGCTCACCAAGCAGGTCGCGCGTGAACGGCTGACCGAGGAGGAGCGGCAGGCGATCCTGGGGCGCATCTCGGCCACCGATGATCTCCACGGGCTGCGCGACTGCGACCTCGTGATCGAGAGCATCGTCGAGGACATGGCCGCCAAGCGCGACCTGTTCGAGCACCTCGACCGGATCGTCAAGTCCGAGGCGATCATCGCCACCAACACCTCCACGCTGGCCGTGGTCGAGCTGGCGATGACCACCGAACGCCCGGACAAGGTGTGCGGCATCCACTTCTTCAATCCGGCGCCGATGATGAAGCTGGTCGAGGTGATCAAACCGCTCACCGCCTCCGACGAGACGATCACGACCGCACTCGAGTTCGCCGCTGCTTGCGGCAAGGACGCCGTGCAGGTCGAGGACCGAGCCGGCTTCATCGTGAACGCGCTGCTGTTCCCGTATCTCAACAACGCGATCCGCATGTGGGAGAACGGCACGGCATCGATGGACGACATCGACACCGCGATGGTGGGTGGCTGCAACTTCCCGATGGGACCGTTCGCACTGCTCGATCTCGTCGGGCTCGACACCTCACTCGCGATCCTCGACGCGCTGTACGCCGAATTCCGCGATCCCAACTTCGCCGCCGCCCCGGCGTTACGGCGCAAGGTCGCCGCCGGCCAATTCGGCCGCAAGACCAAGCAGGGCTTCCGCTCCTACTGACGCTCGACCGGTTACGCCGGTGCCAGGCACCGGCGTAACCGGTCCGACGCTGTCACACTTGGGGCGTGAGCAGCGCGCCGATCGAGCCGACACCGTCGCGCTTCGTCATGCCAGATCCGCTCGAGGCCCCACCGGGTGAGGACCTCGTCGCGATCGGCGCCGACCTCGAGCCCGGCACGCTGCTCGCCGCCTACCGAGCGGGACTGTTCCCCATGCCGGTCGACACGCGCCGGCGTCGCAGCAAGATGGCGTGGTTCTCGCCGGACCCCCGCGGCATCATCCCCCTCGACGGACTCCACGTGAGCCGTTCGCTGCGCCGCAGCATGCGTCGCTTCGAGATCCGCATGGACACGCGGTTCACCGACGTCGTCCACGCGTGTGGCGATCCGAACCGGCCGGGTCGCTGGATCACCGAACCGATCGTCGAGGCGTACACCACACTGTTCGACCTCGGGTGGGGCCATTCGGTCGAGGTGTACGCAGACGGAGCGCTGGTCGGCGGTCTCTACGGCTTGCGGATCGAGCGGTTCTTCGCCGGCGAGGCAATGTTCCACACGGCGACGGATGCGTCGAAGACCGCGCTGGTGGAACTCGTCGACTGGCTGAACGCCACCGGCGCCGAGCTGCTCGACGTCCAGTGGGTGACCGATCATCTCGCCACCCTCGGTGCCGCTGCAATCCCTCGCGCCGACTACCTCGACCGGCTCCGGCGATCGACCCGACCCTTGCACGACACTCGGGAGCCTGGGTGACGCGAGGGCGGGAGTGGCCAGGAGTGAGCCCACTGTGGTGTGAGCCGAAAAGGCCAACGGAGCGGGTGGTCCGCCACCACCCGCTCCGAGAGCTTCGCCGGCCGAATCCGCCATTCGGCCAGCGGTGGTTCCCGCCAGAAGGGGAAACCTCATGGGAGCGGATCTTCCAAGGGGGAGGAGGAGATCCGGTCCGTTTTCCGTCCCGTGGGGACGCCTAGTTCTTCGGATCGGATCGGCGCAGACTTGAGGAGTTCTTCGACGACCGAGCACACTCTCACCATGAGTTCGACGACCGCCGGCGCCGAGGGCGCGACCACCCAGCCATCGCGGGTGAAGGACCGCCCGTGGATGATGCGGACCTACTCGGGCCATTCGAGTGCCGAGGCCTCGAACGCGCTGTACCGGATGAACCTGGCCAAAGGGCAGACCGGGCTCTCGATCGCCTTCGACCTGCCGACGCAGACCGGCTACGACCCCGACTCGCCAATGTCGAAGGGAGAGGTCGGCAAGGTCGGTGTGCCCGTCGCCCATCTCGGCCACATGCGCACCCTGCTGGACCAGATCCCGCCCGACAAGATGAACACGTCGATGACGATCAACGCCACGGCGGCCTGGCTGCTGGCGTTGTACGTTGCGAACGCGGAGGAGCAGGGCATCAGTTCGTCGCAATTGCGCGGCACGACCCAGAACGACATCGTCAAGGAGTACCTCTCGCGGGGCACCTACATCTTCCCGCCGGTTCCCTCGCGTCGACTGATCGTCGACATGGTCGCCTGGTGCGCCGAACACGCCCCGCTGTGGAACCCGATGAACGTGTGCTCGTACCACCTGCAGGAGGCCGGCGCGACGCCCGAGCAGGAGATCGCGTACTCGATGGCAACGGCGATCGGCGTGCTCGACGCGGTGCGCGACTCGGGCCAGGTGTCACCCGAGCAGTTCACGCAGGTGTTCGGTTCGATCTCGTTCTTCGTCAACGCCGGCATCCGGTTCGTCGAGGAGGTCTGCAAGCTGCGGGCGATGACCGACATGTGGGAGCAGATCGGCCGCGAGCGATACGGCGTGACCGACGCGAAGGCGCTTCGGTTCCGCTACGGCGTGCAGGTCAACTCGCTCGGACTCACCGAGGCGCAGCCCGAGAACAACGTGCAGCGCATCGTGTTGGAGATGCTCGCAGTCACGCTGTCGAAGCGGGCACGGGCCCGGTCGGTGCAGTTGCCGGCATGGAACGAAGCGCTGGGCCTGCCTCGTCCGTGGGACCAGCAGTGGTCGCTGCGGATGCAGCAGGTACTCGCGTTCGAGACCGACCTGTTGGAGTACGACGACATCTTCGACGGCTCGGTCGTGATCGAGGGTCGCACCGACGAGTTGCGCGCGGCTGCACAGGCCGAGCTCGACGACGTGCTGTCGATGGGCGGCGCGTTCGAGGCGGTCGAGACCCTGAAGTCCCGACTCGTCACGTCGATGGCGGCACGCACGCGGCGGATCGAGTCGGGCGAACAGATCGTGGTCGGGGTCAACGACTTCGTCGAGGCCGCTGCATCGCCACTGGGCGGAGAGGGCGCGATCCTCAAGGTCGATCCAGCGATCGAGCGGCGCCTGGTCGCCGACATCGCCGAGTGGCGGTCGGCCCGCGACCAGTCGGCGGTCGATGCCGCGATCGACCAGTTGCGGCGGGCCGCCGAGTCGGACGGGAACGTGATGCCCGCATCGATCGCGCTCGCGAAGGCGGGCGGCACCACCGGTGAGTGGGGTGACGTGATGCGCTCGGTGTTCGGCGAGTACCGTGCGCCGACCGGCGTCAGCGGTGCCACCGGGTCCGCTGCCGGACTCGGCGAGGTCGTCGAGTTCGTCAAGTCGATGGCCGGCGGCCCTCCCAAGTTCCTCGTGGCCAAGCCGGGACTCGACGGCCATTCGAACGGCGCCGAGCAGATCGCCGTCGCAGCTCGCGATTCCGGGATGGAGGTCGTCTACTCCGGTATCCGCTCGACACCCGAACAGATCGCCGCGTCGGCGCGCGACGAGGATCCCGACGTGATCGGTCTGTCGATCCTGTCGGGCTCGCACCTCGACCTGGTTCCTGACGTGCTCGGCCATCTGGCCGCGATGGGCGTCGATGCACCGGTGGTCGTCGGCGGCATCATCCCCGAGGACGACCGGCTGCGACTCGCGGAACTCGGCATCGCCGCGGTGTACACCCCGAAGGACTTCGAGCTGGCCAAGATCATGCGCGACGTCGCCGACCTGGCCGTCGCACATCGCAACGCCTGAACCTGCGGTCCGGGCGACCGGCGCCGAATCGGTGCGGCCGTTTGAGGTCGGCGGTGCCGGGAACCGTCCCATGACGACGATTCCCGACATCTCAGCGATTCCGACACCTCAGGAGGAACCATGGCCCGTATCGCATTCGTCCTCGGCAACGACTTCGAGGACGTCGAGTTCCAGACGCCGCACAGCACGTTGTTGGAGCACGGTCAGCACATCGACGTGATCGGCAGCGACATCGGCGACGTGACCGGCAAGCACGGCACCAAGGTGTCGATCGACAAATCGGTCGACGACGCCCGTGCCGATGACTACGACGTACTGGTGATCCCGGGCGGGTTCTCCCCCGACCATCTGCGCACCGACGACCGCATCGTCGACTTCGTCAGAGCATTCGGCGAGCACGACAAGACGATCGCCGCGGTGTGTCACGGTCCGAGCCTGTTGATCGAGGCCGGCCTCGTCGAGGGCAAGACGATGACCTCGTGGCCGTCGATCCGCACCGACCTGCGCAACGCCGGCGCCGAGGTCGTCGAGCGCGAGGTGGCGGTCGACGGCACGCTGATCACCTCACGCAATCCTGACGATCTGCCGGCGTTCACCGACACGATCCTCGCGTCGCTGGACGATCTGGACCCCCAGCGCGTCGCCGGGGACAACTCGTTCACCGCATAGCGCCAGCGCAGGGCGCGATCAGCCGAAGACCACCGGGAGTTGGCGCGGCCCGCGGACCTGTCCGCCCGCCCACGTCACCTCGCCTCCCGGATCGATCTCGAACTCCGGGATCCGTGCGAGCCATTCCTCGACCGCGACCCGCAACTCCATCCGGGCGAGGTTCGAGCCGGCGCACCGGTGGATCCCCGCACCGAATGCGACGTGACGGTTGATCTCACGGTCGATGACGACCTCATCGGCGTTCGGGAAGGCTTCCGGATCGCGGTTGGCCGCACCGAAGCTCAACAGCACGCGGTCTCCCTCGCTCATCCGACAGCCCTGGAATTCGACGTCGGAGGCGACGATCCGGGCCATCGTGACGGGCGAGTACGCCCGGAGGAACTCCTCGATCGCCGTCGGGATCAACTCGGGGTGTGCCACGAGACGCCGGCGGTCTTCGGCATGGGTGGCGAGATGCCAGAGTGACGATCCGATTCCCGACCAGGTGGTGTCGGCGCCGGCCACCAAGGTGAGTGCGACCGTGCCCAGGACGTGTGCGTCGGAGACCGGCAGTCCATCCACTTGCGTACGCAGGAGCGACGAGATCAGATCGGTGCCGTCGCCGTCACGTCGCCGCTCCATCTCACCGAGGAAGTACGCGACGACTTCGCCACGGGCTCGGTCTCGCCGCTCGGCGTCGTGGGCGAATTCGAGGACGTCACGTACCCATCCTGTGAAGGTGTCCGACATCGAATCGGGGACGCCGAGCACCAGACCGATCACCCTGACCGGGATCTGCTGGGCGTAGTCGACGGCGGCATCCGCCCGCCCGTCCGACAGGATGTCATCGACAAGCTGGCGACAGAGCGCCCGCGTGTACACCTCGTACTCGGCGACACGGTTGGGCGAGAACCAGGGCAACAGGAGCCGACGGGTCCAGGTGTGTTCGGGCGGGTCCGCCGAGATCGGTGGCACGCCGGCGGGAAGCAGATCATCATCCGGCGAGGCCGGCACGACGCTGATGTCGCGGGAGCTGAAGTGCTCCACGTCACGGGCCACTGCGGTGACGTCGACGTACCTGGTCGGCATCCACGACCCACCGAAGCGATCGGTGTGAGGGACCGGACACCGTTCACGAAGGTCGTTCCAGATCGGGTACGGCTCGGCGACGTACGCCGTATCGAACACGTCGTAGTCGGTCGCCCAGTCGTCGACGGCTTCACTCATTTCGGTGGTCCTCTCGCCTCAGGGACCAGAAGTTAGCCATTAGGCTAGCCACATGCAACCCTCGGGATCGCCGGCATCAGCAGATTCGTCACCTCCTGCTGCGCCGACGTCGGAGACAACGCCCGAGGAGGCGACGAGCACCACACGGCGGCGGGGCGCCACACCGGCACGCCAGGCCCTCGTGGAGGCGGCGATGCGGCTCCTCCCGGAACGGGCGCCGAGCACGATCAGCGGACGTGAGCTGGCGGCCGAGGCAGGCGTGAACTATGGGCTCGTCCATCACTACTTCGGGACGAAGGACGAGGTCCTGCGAGCCGGCCTCGTCGCACTTCGCGACGACTTCATCGGCACCCACGACGACGCCGAGTCGCTCGGGCTTCTGATCGATGACGCGCACCCGTACCTCAGGGCACTCGTGCGTTCGCAACTCGATCAGCCCGACCTGTTCGCCGCCGACGGCGAGTACCCGCTCGGTCGGGCCCTCGTCGGTGTCGTCTCGAAGCGTCTGACGGCAACGCCTCCCGCCGACGGTGCGCCGGACCTCGGGAGCGAGGCGAAGGCCCGGGTGATCGCGATGGTGTCGATGCAGCTCTGCTACAGCGTGTTCGGCGCGGCGCTACTCGATGCGACCGACGTCGGTCGCCACGAGCGCCGTGCCGTCGAGGCGGCGCTGGCCGAACTGTACGACGACCTCGCGTTGATGCGGAACGACGACGGTCGCTGAGCCTCGGGTCCGCGGTGATCGGTCCGAACGGCCGACATCGGCTGGCCGAATCACGATGCGGGCGGATGCCGCCTCAGACGGTTGCGGGCTGCTTCTGCTCGCGTTGGATCCACGAGTCGAGGGCGTCGCTCGACTCGAAACTGGTGATGAGGGCGTAGCGCGGCGCGTCACCGTTGTGGACCACGACGTGCCACAGGCGCTGCGTGTCGACGACGAACCGGGCGCCCTTGTGCAACGGCACGCGCATCTCGGTCGCCGGGTCGGGAAGACCGTCGGGACCGTTGTCCATCAGCAGCATGTAGCTGTCGGGATTGTCGGTCAGTTCGATCCACGAACGAACGACCCACCCCTCGTCGTCGGGATTGAACCGGTTGTTGTCGTCGCGGTGGATCGACTTCATCGCCTCCTCGCGCCCCTGGGGCTCGAGCTTGATGATGCGCACGCGACCGAAGTTGGCGCCGACGTCGTCGACGTACGTGCGGATCGTGGGCGCGATCTCGGCATTGGAGGTCCACAGGGCGTCCTTGTCGGTCTTGCCCTTGTCCCAGAACCCTCGGCAGTCGAGCTCGCCGTCGGCCGACGCCAACGGTGCGAAGTTGGTGTCGCCGCCCGACTTCCAGTCCATGTACTCGAGGTCGACGAACTCCGACTCCGGGATGTCGTACGGAAGGTCGCGCAGCGCCACGAAGCCGGCGTCCGCGAGGGCATCGAGACGACGATGGGGGGTGTCGAGCGGGATCGCCACGCTCCAGTGATCGGGGGTCGGCCAGAAGCTCATGGCGCCCAGTCTAGGAATCGGACGGGACTCCACCAGGGCACTGTGACCCTTGGCTGAACTGGTGACCGGACCCGTGGCGGGACCGCGTCCAAACCCGTGGCGGCACCGCCCGGGCGGCTCAGGGTTCGGAGGTCTCGGGAGCGCGACCGTCGTCGACGACGAGCAGCCCTTCGGGGATCTCGAGCGACTGGCCGGCCTCGATGTCGTCGGCGCTCGCCAGGCCATTGCGTTCGACGATCGCCTCGACGGTGACGCTGAACCGTTCGGCGATCCGGAACAAGGTGTCACCCGGCTGCACGATGTACAGGAAGTCATCGGGGGCGACCGTGGTGGTCGTCGTCGTGGTACTCGGCACGGTGGTCTGGATCGGTGGCAGCCGTTCCTGCGAGGCCGGGTCGGTGGTTCCGCACGCAACGCCGACAACGGCGAGCACGGCGACGATCGCCGCGGTGGGTGCACGGTCCAGACGCCTCATGGCGACGGATGCTACGCGCCCGGCGACGGCACGGGCACGCGCAAACGTCACCGTCGGCGTCACCGACGTCGTGCTCGCCGAGCAGGTCGGTGGGATGGCGGCGAACCTCGGGCGACGACGTACCCTCGGATGCCGTGACGAGTACCCCCACCCCGATCGTTGCCGCGCGGTCGTTCGGCGATCCGTCGACCGAGTTCCCGTACCCCGGCGCCGTACATCCCGTGCGCCAGTACCACCTCGACGCCAACGGCCTGCAGATCGCCGTCCACGAGTGGGGCGATGCCGATGCTCCCCCGATGCTTCTCGTTCACGGCGGTTTCGATTTCGCCCGCACCTACGACGTGTTCGCCCCGAAGCTCGCCGACCGCGGCTGGCGTGTGGTGAGCTGGGACCAGCGCGGCCACGGCGACAGCGAACACCCCGAGCTCTACTCGTGGGACGCCGACATGCGCGATGCGCTGACGGTGTTCGATCACGTCAGCCCGGGACACCCGCTGCCGGTCGTGGGGCACTCGAAGGGTGGCGCCCTGATGACGCAGCTCGCCGACGCCCAGCCGTTCCGGTTCACGCACCTGGTCAACATGGACGGCATCCCGTACAACCGGCGGATTCCGGACGTCGCCGAACACGAACGAACCAAGATGGTGTCCGCCGAGATCGCCGGCTGGCTCGACCATCGCCGCTCGACCGCGACGGCGCGCCGCAAGCCCGGCACGGTCGAGGAACTCGCTCGACGCCGCGGCCGGATGAACCCGAGACTCGATCCCCACTGGCTCCAGCGCCTCGTCACCACGGGCGGTTTCGAGTCGGAGGACGGATGGCGGTGGAAGATCGATCCGTCGATGCGCTTCGGCGGATTCGGTCCGTGGCGTCCCGAATGGACCCTGATGCGCCTCCCCGGTCTCCCGATGCCGTTCCTCGGGATCCTCGGCCGTGAGATGGAGGAGATGGGCTGGGGAACGCCGCCGGAGAAGGTGCTGCCGTACATGCCGCTCGACGGCCGCTGCGAGATCCTCGACGACGTCGGCCACTTCGTCCACATCGAGCGACCCGAGCTGGTCGCTCAAATCGTTCTGGACTTCGTCGGCCGACCCGACGCCACCTCCGGGGAGAACCGATGAGTCCGGCCTCGGTCACGATGCTTCGCCACGGCAAGGTCGAGCTGGCGCTCCATCACCTCCGTGGCGCCACGTCCGCCGGAGGCCGCCCGCTGCTCATCCTGCACGGCCTCGGAGAGGCAGCGCCGCAGCGGGTCCCCCGGTGGGCCGACAGCTGGCCGGGTGCGATCGCCGCACTGGACTTCACGGGGCACGGTGCCTCGACGATCCCGCGTGGCGGCGGCTACACCGCCGAGCTGTTGCTCGGCGACGCCGATGCGGCGCTCCACGCGCTGACCGAGGGTGACACCGCGCGCTCGATCACCGTCGTCGGCCGTGGACTCGGCGCCTACATCGCACTCCAGCTCGCCGGAGGCCGAGCTGCGCAGGTGCACGGTGCGGTGCTCATCGACGGACCGGGGCTGGCAGGCGGCCCTACCGGTCCGACATCACAGAGCTTCTTCTCGCTTCCGCCCGGGCCGACACCTCCCGATCCCTATGCGCTCGTCGAGTTGGGCCGCGACCTGCGCCCACCCGACTACGCCACACTGTTCGTGCGGCTCGCGCTCGCCGGCTCGAGCCTCGAGGAGCCGATCGCCGTCGCCAGCGTGTTCCGGCCCGAATGGCTGGATGCGGTCGGGCGCGAGCACGGAGTGATGCACGCCACGCTCGCCGAGGCGCTGGCCGCCTACGCAGGCTGAAGCCGCCGGCGGCGACTAGCCTTGCCGACGTGTCGACGGCATTGTTCGCGCTGATCGTGGCCGGCGGCTTCGCGCTCATGGAGCCGCTGACCGCCGCAACACACCGCTGGGTGATGCACGGCGTGGGCGAGTGGTTCCACCGCAGCCACCATCGCGCCGTGCGGACCGGCGGATGGGAACGCAACGACTGGTTCCCGGTGGCGTTCGCCTCGATCGTGATGTTCGGGTTCTGGCTCGGGTTCAACACCGACCTCACTGCACTGGTGCCCCTCGGGATCGGGATCACGCTCTACGGACTGGCATATGCGCTGGTGCACGACGGCTACATCCATCGACGTCTCGGCGTGTTCGGGGCCCGGCGGATCACGGCGCTCGACCGTCTCGCCGATGCCCATCGCATCCACCACCTCTACAACGCCGCCCCGTACGGGATGCTGCTCCCGATCGTGCCGACGGAGTTGCGCGCACGTGCGGCCGCCACCGACCGCGATCCGTTCGTCTCGGTGCAGACGGCCACGACCGCTGCACGTTGACCGTTGCACGTTGATCGCCGGACCGCGGTCGGATTGCCTGGTGGATTGCCGGAGGGTCGCTGCTAGATTCAGGTCGCTCTCAACGAGACAAGGCCATTGCCTACAGGCCCCCATCGTCTAGTGGCCTAGGACACCACCCTTTCAAGGTGGCGGCACGGGTTCGAATCCCGTTGGGGGTGCGGCGCGAGAGCGTCATACATATGGTCCCGTGGTGAAGTCTGGAGTTCACGCCGGCCTGTCAAGCCGGAGGTCGCGGGTTCAAGTCCCGTCGGGACCGCAGCAGGGGGCCACTCGTCATCGCAAGATGGCGAGTGGCTTTTCTGTAGGACACAAAGTAGGTACACCCGGTGTCGGACGCCAGATCCGACACCAACACGGTCGAGTAGCTCAGTTGGCAGAGCACACGCCTGAAAAGCGTGGGGTCACCGGATCGACGCCGGTCTCGACCACCGAACCCCCCTCAGGGGATCGACGTTCCGACGACCAGCGTCTCGTGGTCGAGCCAGTCCACGGCGTCACCCACGCCGGCGATCGTGGACTCCCCGGTCGCGATGTCGAGGATGCGAATCCGACCGCTGTCACCTTCCAGGTCCCCTTCGACGAATGCGAGCCGGGTGTGGTCGGGTGACAGCCGCGGTTGCGAGACCCAGCTCTCGGCGGTCAGGAGCTCCGTCACGCCGCCCCGGGCGTCAACGATCGAGATGGTCGGGGACTGTCGGCCCGACAGGCCATTCAGACCCGACACCACCGCCACCGACCCGTCGGCGAGCGGTACGGGAAATGCGGCATCGCGGGCGACCAGCTCGGGGTCGCCACCGGTCACCGGCACCGACCACACGTCGAGCGGACTCTTCTGGGTGGCGCCGCGAGCGAGCTGGAACAGAACACGCTCGCCGTCGGCGCTGAATGCCGGAGCGAGCCACCACCAGTTCTTCTCGACGCCGCTGAAGTCGGCGACGGTCGTCGACGTGCCTGATCGGACGTCGGTGACCAACAGCCTCCCCGTGTCGCCGAGGAGCGAGAGTCGCTCCTGTACGACGAGCCGTTGGCCGTCGGGCGACCAGGACGCGGCGTACTGACTCCGGTCTGGCGACGGCGTCAGCATCCGAGCGGTGCCGCCCCGAATGTCCGTCACCGTGATCCGGTCGTCGAAGGAGCAGCACGGGCCACCCGCCAACCGGTCGCCGTCGGGAGAGACCGCGAAGTCGTCGATCCGGGTCGAGCCCTGCGGAAGAGGGAGCGTCGTCCCGGTGTCGAGGTCGAGCAGCGACAGACCCAGGCCTGCATCGAGCTCGGCGGGTTCTGCCGGCACGGGGTCGACGACGATGGTGCCGTCGGCGATGCGGGCGCGCAGCTCCTCCAGCTTTGCCACGGTCGTCTCGTCGAGCAGTCCCCCGGTGTCGGTGTAGCCGACGGCGCCGTCGGCCACGCCGACGACGAACGTGCCCGACTCGGGCAGCGTGCCCGCATCGTGCGCCGCGACCACGGCTCGGATGCCCGCTTCCATCCGTTTGTACATCGATGTCAGCAGATGCTCACGCTGGTCGGCGGAGATGTCGTAGTACCGGTCGGAGTCGACCCCGATCGCCCACAGTGGCCGGCTGGCGGTACTCCGCTCCGTCGCGGCCTCGATCACCCCCATGCCTGACCCGCCGGCAGCGACGAAGATGACGTCGGCCCCCTGCTCGAACATCTCGGTCGCGACGTCGTGCGCGATCGGCGAGTCCCTGTAGCCGACGGGGTCGGTCCTGTGGACAAGCTGGTCCGACACCAGCTCGACGTCGGCATCGACAGCGGCCGCTCCCTGCTCGAAGCCGGCGCGGAAGGCCTCGATCAACGGCGATGCGTTGGCACCGATGAAGCCCACCTTGCCGGTCCTCGACTGCAACGCCGCAGCCGCCCCGACGAGGAATGACCCCTGCTCGGAGGCGAAGCTGACACCGACCGTGTTGGGGAGCGGCGCGTCGGTCGAGTCGAGCAGCGCGAAGGTGCTGTCGGGAAATTCGTCGGCCAGATCGACCAGCACGGGGCTCATCCGGAAGCTCCCAAACACGAGGCTCGCTCCGTCGACGGCGTCCCGGACATCGGCGGCGATGTTCGTGTAGGGGGGCTCGAGCACCTCGACGTCGAAGCCGAACTCGTCGCCGGCCTGTTCCAGACCGCGAGCGATCAGCTCGTCGAACAAGCCGTCGCCCCGGCGGCTCTCGAGTGCCGCGACGATCGTGCCCGGGTCGTCGGGGCGGGTGACGATCGGATAGGCGATCACTCCGGCCAGCGCAGCTGCGGCGACGAACAGCACGACGAGTTGACGCCGGGCACGACGCTGCAGTCGAAGCCGGTGCTGCTCGCGCTGCGCCTGGTCGGCGGCATCCGCCTCGCCGGCGGTGACGGCGGCCGTGAGGAAGTCCTGCTCTGCCGCCGTGAGTCGGAGCTGCGTCGTCGCCGCCCACGTCCGGTAGTCGGCGAGCCGTGTCCCGTGCAGCAGGTATCCCGGGTCGCGCGCGGAGGACTCCCACTCGTTGACCGCAGCGAGGAACGACGACTGCTTCGAGAGGTCGTCTCGGTGCCGGTCGATCCAGTCGCGGAGCCGATGCCATTCGGAGAGCAGCGCCTCGTGCGCGACCTCGACCGTCGGGCTGCCGCTGGCAGGATCACGGTCGAGTGCCAGGAGGCGATAGCGCGAGTACACATCGATCACGTCCCGGAGCGCGATGAGATCGATGTCGAGCGACACCAGCTCCGAGGCGGGTACCCGGCGTCGACCGACGACGTCGCCCGACACCGTGACGATCCGGAGGAACAGCTGCCGCGCCGCTTCGCGCTCCGCGTCATCGAGTCGCCCGTACAGGGACTCGGCTCTCCGGGCGACCGCCTTGCGGACGCCTCCGATCCGCTCGTAGGTGGCGAGATCGAGAATCGATCCGCTGCGCGCGTCGAACAACTCGGTGAGTGCGTACTGGAACAGCGGAAGCGCGTTGGGCTGGCCGGCGACGTCGGCGACCAGCCGACCGACGAGCCGCGGTTCGACGTCGATGTCGAGTTGGCGAGCGGGAAGCGTGGCAGCGGACTCCAACTCGTCGGGACCCAGCGCAGCGACCGTGACGACATTGTCCGCGAAGAGCCGACCGAAGTTCGGATCTGCCAGCGGACGGTCGTAGAAGTCGGCCCGGAGGGTCGCCACGACGTGCACGAGGTGCGCTTCGTCGCGAGCGCCCCGCGCCAGCAGGTCGAGAAACCGCCGAGCATCGGCGTCGTCGACCATCGTGAACAGCTCTTCGAACTGGTCGATGACGACCACCAGACGCCCGAGGCCCCCGGGCAACAGTTCCCGGGCACACGCCGTGAGACCGTCGGGGAGTGCCAGCATCGCCGCGATGTCACGGCTCGCGGCCCCTGACGCCTCGGCCAACGCCGCGCCGAGCGAGCCCAACGGCTGGGCACCGGGCTGCATCAACGCGATCGCGATGTCGGGGTCATCGCGCCGCAGTCGAGGGATCAGTCCGGCCTGTACCGCGCTCGACTTGCCCGACCCACTCGGCCCGACGATCGCAGTGAAGCTCGCATCCCCGTTCACGCAGGCGACGAGCCGATCGACGAGTCGCTCCTGCCCGAAGAAGCGGGCGTGATCGGCCTCGCGGAATGCACGCAGCCCGAGATACGGGTTCTCGACCCAGCGGTACGACTCGACCGGCGACCAGGTGTCCGCCGCAGCGTCGAGATCGGGATCCTGCAGGAGGATCTGTTCCTCCAGGCGGCGCAGCCTCGGCGACGGCACCAGCCCGAGGTTCTCGCCGAGCACGTCACGGGTCGCCCGGTACGCCCGCAGTGCGTCCGCCTGCCGCCCCGAGCGGTACAGCGCGACCATGTGGAGCGCCCTGAACTCCTCGCGGTACGGATGGAGGCGGGTCAGCCTGTCGAGTTCGGCCACGACATCGGCATGTCGTCCTGCATCGAGCCGTGCCTGCATCAGCGCTTCGATGGCGACGAGGTGGAGTTCCTCGAGGCGCGCCGATTCAGCCTGGAGCATGGGTTGTGTTCCCAGATCGTCGAACGGGGTGCCCCGCCAGAGTTCGAGCGCTTCCTCGAGCACTCCCGCGGCGCTGACCGGGTCCGTGTCGGCCAGCGCCCGCCCCTCCGCCACCCGCTCCTCGAAGTCGAGGACATCGAAGCTGTCCCGACCGGCGTGGACGCGGTAGCCGGCTCCCTCCCGTTCGATCACGGCTCCCACGATCTTGCGCAGCTCCGACACGTAGGACTGGACGGTGTGTCGGGCGCTGTCGGGAGGCTCATCGCCCCAGAGTCCGTCGACCAGCCGATCGATCGACACGACACGATTTGGTTCGGCGAGCAGCAGCGCAAGGACCAGACGTTGCTTCGGACCGCCGAGGGAGAGCTGTCCCTGACCGGGCGTGCCGGCCGGAACTGTGGCCATCACTCGCGTGGGACCAAGCACCTCGAACCGCACCACCGAAGAATAGACCCGCCGTTCCCGAGCGGGATCGGGCCGAGACCGTTTCCGGCGTCCGCGTTCCTCCATGGTCGGCATCGTCTCGGAACGCAGTCGGAAGATGATCGGAACGTCCGCGTCGTACCCGCTCGTGGGCGGTATTCGGGTTCCGATCGGGATCGTGTCGTTCTCCGACCCAGCGGGCGCACGGTGGTCGGTGCACCGGTCGAACGACCGGACGACACCAGGAGGACAGACATGAACCATCCGACCATCCGACCCACCCGAGCACTCGGCGTCGCCGTCGCAGGCATGGCGGTCGGGCTCGCTGCCACCTTCGCCGTCGCCAATGGCGCCGAGACGGAGAGCAGTCCCGACTCCTACCAACCCGCCGAGCGGGCAGCGGTTGCCGAGTGGGCGACTGCACAACACCTGTCGGGCCTCTCGCCTGCGTCGCTCAGCCCCCGCCGGTCATCGGAGGACCCGTGGACGACCCGCGCAGCAGAACTGGAGGCGATCGCCGACTACGCACGTGAGCACGGCCTCAGTGGCCTCTCACCGGCGTCGCTCCGACCGACCGGCGACTGATCGCAGCGCGGGGCGTGCCATCGGACAACCCAGGCATCCCAGCTCGCCGTGATCGACCAGTGGACTTCCTCTTCCTGGTCCACGAGACACCGCCGTTTGCGTTGGACGTGATGCGTTCGATGTCGGAGCTGATCCGGGAACTGAACAGCATGGCCCGACGGTCGAGACCACATCGCCGGCGGCGCCGATGCGCCGTGAATGGAACGGCGAGGCGTCGCCGACAAGACTCCGGTCGTGCGTCGTCTCTCACGGTGGGGTTGTTCGGCCCTGGTGGTCTCGGCGACGTGTCTCGCGGTCGTCGTCGGCGGCGATCGCGTCGCCGCGCAGAGCGCCGGCAACGGGCTCGAGGAACGATCGGTCAACTCCTTCGAGTTCGACCCGGGCCGCGGCGTGGTGCGGGTCACGATCGACGTCGATCTGCGCAACGTCACGACCGACGTGGTCGAGGGTGACGTGGTCAGGCGCGCGTTCTTCGACGGGTACTCGGTTCCCGTCCCCCTGGGCGCCGAGAACATCGTCGCCACGCGTGACGGCACCGTCCTCGGCGGCACGCTGATCTCCAACCCGGACTTCCCGGCCTTCTCGGCCTACCGAGTTCCGCTCGACCCGGCGCTGTTCAGCGGCGACTCGGCCACGCTGCGGCTGACCTACGACCATCTCGGGGCGCCGCCTCGGGACCCGGTGCCGTGGCGGGTCAACGAGGCGTACGCAGGTTTCGTGGCCTTCGGGATCGGCGACGAGGGCCTGGTCACACTGCGGATCTCTCAGCCGTCCGGGTACGAGTTCGACGAGTTCACCGACCTCTCGGGGTTCGAGGTCGGCGCACCCGATGCGTTCGGCACGGTGATCTACACGCAGTCCGGACTCGATGCGGACACGCGCATCACGGTCGGGATGGCCGACGACACCCGACTCGTCTCGAGACCGCTCGACGTCGACGGCGTCGAGCTCGATGTGCGCTCCTGGCCCGACGACCCTGAGTGGGCCGACTTCGCCGCGGCCACCGTCGGATCGGGGATCCCGGCGCTGGCGGGACTGATCGGGAGCCCCTGGCCCGTCGAGGGCAGCGTCGACGTCCGCGAGACGGTCGAACCGACGCTGTACGGCTACGCCGGCTGGTTCGACACGAAGACCAACGAGATCGCCGTCGGTGAGGCGCTCGACGCCGACACGATCTACCACGAGCTGTCGCACGCCTGGTTGAACAGCAGACTCTCGACCGAGCGATGGCTCACCGAGGGGTTGGCCCAGGTGTACGCCGCCGAACTCGTGCGCCGCGACGGCGACATACCCCGCGAGCCTCCCGCGCCGGAGCCCGACGACCCGGTTGCCGCTCCCTTGACCGACTGGACCGGCTTCGGCAGCGAGCGGGCGGTCGAGGAGTTCGGTTACGACACCTCGTTCTGGGTGCTCGACGTGCTCGTCGACGAGATCGGGTTCCAACGCACGAGCGACGTCGTCGCAGGTCTGCGCGATCGGATCAGCGCGTACGATCCAGCGGCGGCGGGAGAGCCGACCGACGATGACTGGAAGCGGGTCTACGATGCGTTCGTCGAGATCGGTGGCGCGACCACGGCCCCGGATCTGTTCCGAGCGCACGTCGTCGACGCCCAGGAGGCCGACTTGATCGGTCGACGAGACCAGGCTGCGGCCGAGGTCGCCGCCCTTGGTGAGCGCAGCTCGCCGTGGCAGCTGCCGGTCGGGCTCCGCAAGCGTCTCGAACGATGGGAGTTCGACGACGTCAGCGCGGCGCTGCTGGCCGCGGACGTCGTGCTCGAGCAACGCGCCGAGCTGGAGGCGATCGAGGGGCGCATCGGGATCGACGAGCCCGACGGTGCCGGCGACGCATACGCGGACGCCCCCATCGGGCAGGCCGGCGGGCTCGACTTCAGTGGTGCGACCGACGTCCTGGACACGTCGATCGCCCTCGGCGACGAACTCGAAGATCGACTCGGCGACATCGATGCACTCGCCGTCCGCTCTGGCGTCTCACCACCGGAGGTGTCCTCTCTCGCCGGCGTCGAGGACTTCGCGAGTGGGCTCGATGCGGCCGACGACCAGCTCCGAGCGCTCACCGGTCTCATCGACGTCGAGGAGCAGCTCGACGAAGCATCCGGCCCCCTGGCCGCCGTCGGGCGATGGGGTTGGGACCCACAGGGCGACCTCGACACGGCGAGCGAACAGATCGAACGCGGCGAGAACGACGCTGCAATCGCCACACTCGAGTCCACCGGGGAGCGCATCGAGAACGTCGAGACCGTGGGGGCGCTGCGGCTCGCCGTTGCAGTCGCGGCGATCGCGATCATCCTCGCAGCCGTGGTCGTGATCGCGCGACGCCGCCGGCGGCCGCCCGTGCGCATCGAGGCCGACGCCATCTGACGGTCAAGATCTCCGGCATCGCCCTTGGCCCGGCACCGTGGGGACGGTGAGACCGGCAACTCTGTGACACCCCTTGTTGATGGTGGGATGTATGGAGGTCGCTGGGGTGGTGGAGCGGGTGGGGCGGATCTCTGCGGTGCGTTCGGATGCGTCGGCGACTGCTCATGTGGTGGAGTCGGGGTTGGTGGCGGTGCGTGAGGTGCAGGCGTGGTGCGACGCCCAACACGCAGCGCTGGTTGCCCGCCTTCGTGAGGTCGACTCGTTCCCCGAGCAGCGCATCGCCCACGCCGCCAAGACATCGCTGGGACACGCCGCCAAGTCCACGGAGCGGTCGGCGACGCTGGGGGTGACACCACGCTTGGCGGACGCGTTGGGTGACGGGGCGATCACCGCTGATCACATCGACGCGGTCACCCGGGCGTCGAAGCGGCTCGACGGGGCGGCACGTGTCGAGTTGATCGACCGCGCCGACGCGTTGGTCGACGTCGCCCGCGCCGGCACCGTCGACGAGTTCGCCCGTCGTCTGGAGTTGGAGGCCAAACGTCTGCAGGCCGATGACGGCATGGACCGCTTGGCCCGCCAACGCCGCAACGTGCGCGCCCGGTCCTGGGTGGATGCCGAAGGCATGTGGAACCTGTCCGCCACGTTCGACCCGGTCACCGGCGTCAAGATCGCGGCACGCATCGATGCAATGGTGCACGCCATGTTCGCCGAGACGGTCCCCGAGGAGTGTCCCGGCGATCCGATCGAGAAACAGCGGTACCTCACCGCGCACGCCGTCGCCCGCCTCCTGCTCGACGAAGCACTCCACGGCAACCCTGACGGGTCCGACGGGTCCACGGACCGCACCGGCGCTGCCCCTGGGCCGCCACGGCCGCGGGCCCCCAAGCCCGAGTTCGTGGCGGTGATCGACGCCGACGCCCCCGGACACGGCCCCGTCGTCGAGTTCTCCATCCCCGTCGAGATCCCCGCCCGCATCCTGGCCACCCTCGCCGGTGACGCCGACATCCACACCGTCGTCGTGCGCAACGGCATCGTGCTGTACGCACCCGGCGAGTTGAACCTCGGACGCAACACCCGCCTCGCCAACCGCGCCCAACGCCGCGCCCTGCGCGGCCTCTACCGCTGCTGTGCGATCCCCGGCTGCACCGTCGCCTACGACCGCTGCAAACTCCACCACATCACCTGGTGGCGCAACGGCGGCCACACCGACCTCGACAACCTCCTGCCCGTCTGCAGCGTCCACCACACCAACATCCACCACGACGACTGGCACATCGAACTCGGACCCCACCGCCAACTCACCCTGCGACTCCCCGACGGTTCGATCCACACCACCGGCCCACCCACCCGACAACCCGCCGCCTGACCCCACCAGGGGCCGGGCATGGCGACAGCTCGGCGTCCCGGGGCAGACGACGGCCCCGTCAGCCGACGATCAATGTGGTGGCGCGCGCTGCGCCGTGCTCGATCTCCTTGGCGAGGTCCGCACAGTAGACGTTGAAGTCGACCTGCATGCGGTGACGCGGGCTGTCGTAGAAGTGGCCGAGATGGGTCTTCTCATCGGCGACCATGATCCGGTTCATCTCGCGTTCCGGCGGGAGCCGATACCGACCGCCGATCGCCGCGGCGACGAGTTTCGACTGCTGTTCCGCGAAGTTGACGAGCGTCGGCAGGGGTTGTGCCAGCCCGAGGAAGAACAGGTTCTCGAATCCGGGCTTCACCATTCGCTTGTACAGCGGGAACGCATTGTCCTGCGGCGTCAGCTCGGGTTGACGGAAGAACGGGAACGTCACGTTGTAGCCCGTCGCCCACACGATGGCGTCGATCGCCTCTCGCGAACCGTCGGTGAACACCACGCCGTCGCCGTCGAGCCGTGCCATCGCACCCTTCGGCGCGATGTCGCCGCAACCGACACGGGTGAGGAACTCGCCGGAGACCGACGGATGCGCGTCGAGCGGCCGGTGATCGGGCTTCGGCAGCCCGTAGTCCTCCATCCGGCCGACGGTCTTCTTGATCTTCGATCGGGCGAGCGCCCGGCCGACCTTCACCGGCATCCAGGTCGGCAGCGACGCCTTGTCGGCGGGCTTGCCGTCGAAGTACTTCTGGAGGACCCAGACGCCACGGCGCATCGAGATGAAGAGCTCCTCGGCGATCGGACGCTGCGACAGCTCCGACGAGATGTCCATCGCCGAGTTTCCGGCGCCCACGACCAGCACCCGCTTGCCACGGAAGTCGTACGGTTCGAACGGGTCCCGATAGTGGTGCGAGTGGATCTGGTACCCGTCGAACGAGCCGGGATACGTCGGGATCCGAGCGTCCCAGTGGTGGCCGTTGCCGACGACCAGGTGGTCGTACTCGCGTGACTCCCCGGTCGACAACGTGACCTTCCAGCGACCGTCGTCGGTGCGCTCGCAGTCGGTGACCGCCGTGTTGAAGGTGATCCGTTCACGCAGTCCGAAATGGTCGACGTAGTCGTGGAAGTACTGGAGGATCTGCGAATGATGCGGGAAGTCGGGCCAGTCGGCCGGCACCGGATGGTCCTCGAACGCCAGACGCCACTTCGAGGTGTCGATGTGCAGGCTCTGATAGCACGACGACATCCCGTTCGGATTCCCGAAGTACCAGTTGCCTCCGATGTCGTCGGACATCTCGAAACAGTCGAACGGCAGCCCGTCGTCCTGCAGCCGCTTCGCCATCGTGAAGCCGGAGCACCCAGCACCGATGATGCAGGTCGTCGGGCGTTCGGTGCTCGATATCGGCGCCGGCGGCGTCAGCCACCGCGGAGGATGGCGAGGGACTCGTCGATGGTCGCCTGATCGATGCCACAGTCCAGCGCCGCTTGAACGACCGGCGCAGCCGCCGCATCGTCGCCCGCCAGCACCGCACCGGCGTCGACGTTCTCGACACCGCCCTCTACGGTTTCGATCGCGCAGTTGGCCTGGTTCGGCGCGACCCCCTGTCCCGTCAGCGTGTCGAACAGGATGCCGCCGATCAGGCCGGCCGGCCGATCGGTGCCGAAATCGTCCGGATTGTTGACTGGCCCCTCGGGGACCGTCTCTTCGGGCACGGTGTCGCCGGGCACGGTCGTCGGCGCGACCGTGGTCGTGGTCGTGGTCGTGGTGGTCGTCGTCGTCGGCAGCGGTGTCGCCTCGTAGGAGATCTCGCTCGCCGCACCGGTGCTGGTGTCGGCCGCCGCATAGACCCCGACTCCGGCTGCGGCGAACCCGATGACACCGACGGCGGCGCCCACGGTCTGTGGGCCGGGGAAGGGAGCGGCGAGCCGGACAGAACCCAACGGATCGGCGCCCTGCGACTGTGTTCCCAACCAGCCCCGTTCGTCCACCCACACCGACAGCGGCGGCATCACGACCAGCGCAGCAAGGAGCGCAATCGCGACGTTCAACGTGACGATCAAGCCGAAGTCCCGCAGCAGCGGCAGCGCAGAACCGATCAGCACGGCGAAGCCGCAGATCGTGGTGACTGCAGACGTGAAGAAGGCTCGACCCGTTCTGCTGGCGGCGGTGTCGGATGCCGCCCGCGGTACCAGACCGCGCTGGCGTTCCTCGAGGTACCGCCCGAGGATCAGGACGGAGAACTCAGCACAGCTGGCGATGACCAGCGGACCGCTCACGGTGGTCAGCGGGCTCAGCGTGAACCCCAGCAGGCCCACCACCAGCGAGGACACCCCGACGGCCAACAGCACAGGGACCAGAGCAAGCAGTGCCCGGGTCACGCTGCGGAAGCGCAGCACCAAGAAGAGCCCGGCCAGGCTCAGCGCAAGGTAGGTCAGGTTCGCTCGGTTCGCCGACAGGTTCTCGAGCAGTCCGATGCCCACGGTGGCGAGACCCGCCGGCGTCGCCCGCACCGGCTCCTGACCCGCCGGGAGATCGACCAACAAGATGCTGTCGGGCGGCAGGTCGAGCGCATCGATGCGAGCCTGCAGGTCCGCCTCGAGTTCCTCGACGAGCGCTGCCCGGTCGTCCAGACTGGCCGGGGCGAGACGGAGGTTCAGTTGTGTTGCGGTCGGATCGTCGCGCGATCGCAGCAACGCCGCAGCGATGTCATCGGGCATCATCGGGTCCGGTCCCTCGACCCCCGGGATCCCGTAGACCGAGGCGAGCACGTCATCGCTCGTCGGGGCGATCGGCGTCGCACCGTCGATCATGATGATCTTGCCCATCGTGTTGACCATGCTCGAACTCGACACGACCTCGCCGCGTGCCTCCGCGTCGAGCGTGAAACCCCAGATGAGGTCGATGACGTCCTGGTCGTAGATGTTGTTGGCGGCCACCAGGATGCCGAGTGTCGACGAGAACCCCGTCTCGTCCTCGAGCTTCTGGATGTCCTGGACGACCTGGCTGTCCTGGTCGATCCACTTGATCGGATCGGATTCGATCTTCGCACTGCCCTCGGCCAGCACGCCGCCGATGAACAGCACCCCGGCCAGGATGACGAGCGGCAGTCCGAATCGGGTCGGCAGACCGCCGAGCCTGACCACGATGCGCTCGACCACAGAAGGTGGACGGACCTCGGTCCGCCGGGTCCATTCACGAATGCCGAGCGCCGATGCGGTGATGACGATGCCGACGACGACCAGCACCGACACGCCGATCGCGAGCAGGATGCCGAAGTCGCGGATCATCGGCACCTTGGAGATCCGCAACGCCAGGAACGCCACGACACCGGTGAGGGTGGCCGCGAACAACGGGGGTGCCAGGTTGGAGAGAGTTTCGGCGATCGGATGGACCTCCTTGTCGAGGACGACCTCTTCCTCGACGCGGTTGTGGACCTGGATCGCGAAGTCGATGCCGACGCCGATCAGGATCGGAAGCCCCGAGATCGTCACCAGCGAGAGGTCGATGCCGATGATGCCCAAGATCGCGAACGACCAGAGCACGCCGATGAGAACCGACAGCAGCGGCAGCAGTCGCCAACGAACGCGGAACATGAGGGCGAGCACGACCGCCATCAGCCCCAGGGCGGCGGCGCCCAGAGTGAGCATTCCGCCCTGCAGGTAGTCGTTGATGTCCGCGAGATAGACCGGCGAGCCCGTGATGGTGAGGTCGAACCCCTCGAACGTTGCCCCGTCGAGCACGTCGATCACCTCTTTGGTGGCAGCAGTCTGCTCGTCGAGCGACGCGTTGCCGTTGAGCACGACGCCGCCCACCGCTGTTCCGTTGGCGACGCCGCCATCGACGTTGGGGAACGTGCTCTGCAGCGACTTTCGGATACGGAGATCCGTGTCTGCCGGCGGAGTGACCGTGGTGCCATCGGACGTGTAGCCGGTGTTGTCGTAGATCAGCAGACGGTTGTAGGCCGGGTCGCCGATCACACGCTGGTCCTCGGGGATCTCGCCGAGGCGCGCCAGCGACAAGGTGACATCGGCCTGACGTGCATCGGCTCCCGTCTCGTCGCGTGCCAGCGCCGAGAGGAGCGCCCTCGAGCCGACCGACGATGCGCCGCCCGACAGGAGATTGGCACTGAATCGCAGTGACGTGAGAGGTGTGACCACCGCATACGCGCCGTCAACCGCGTGAAGCTCCTCGGTGATCCGTTCGAGTTCAGCGAGGTTCGCTCCCTCGTAGAGCTTGCTGACGTCTGATCCGTCGGTGGACGAGAACAGCAGGATCACGGTCTCGCCGCCGAAGTCCTCCTGGAACGCGACGTTGTCGATCGCAATCTGGGAATCGGGATTGAGGTAGCTGTCCTGTCCCGTTGCGAACTCGACGTTTCGACCTGCGAAGCCGAGCACCAGCGTGATCAACACGACGACGGCTGCGACGATCTTCCAGTACTTCCCGAGCGCCACGCCGAGCCAGCGCCAGAACGATTCCATTCGCATGAGTTGTCCCCCCTCGATTCTGTTGCCGATCGTAGACCTCCGCCGAGGTCGCCGATGAAACTTTCGACTGGTCCGTGCAACACTTCACTTGTGGATCCGACCGAGCAGCTGGTGGATGCGTTCGGCGCCATCGTCGGCAATGAGCACGTACTCGTCGACGACGACCAGCGAGCGGGCTACGAGACCGATTGGACAGGCCGGTACGCCGGCCGCTGCGCAGCGGTCGTTCGCCCCGGCAACACCGCCGAGATCGTGGAGGTCCTTCGCTATTGCAACGACCACGGCGTCGCCGTCGTGACGCAGGCCGGCAACACCGGTCTGGTCGGTGCCGGGGTGCCGCGCCCGGCTCGACCCGACGGCCCGCCGACGATCGTGATGTCGACACGTCGGCTGGACTCGATCTCCGATCCCGACAGCGCGACGATGCAGATCACCGTCGGAGCCGGTGTCACGATCGCCGCCTGGCAACGCGCCGCCAGGGCGACCGGACTCGACACGCCGGTCGATTTCGCCGCGCGCGATTCGGCCACCGTCGGCGGAGCGATCGCCACCAACGCGGGCGGTTCGCGCGTGGTGCGATTCGGCACGATGCGCCACCAGGTGGTCGGCGTGGAAGCGGTGCTCGCCGACGGAACCGTCGTCGGCTCACTCGCCGGGCTCCCGAAGGAGACCGTCGGCCTCCATTGGCCGTCGCTGCTGTGCGGTTCGGAAGGCACCCTCGCCGTGATCACCACCGCTCGTCTCCGCCTCGTTCCGCGGTTCCCGCACGTCACCACGATGCTGGCCGCCGTCGACGGCATCGAGACGGCACGGGCGCTGCTTGCGGCGCTGCGTCGTCGGCTGGGTTCGCTCGACTCGATCGAGGTGATGTGGCCACCGGCGATCGACATGGTGGCGGCGCACCTCGGCGTCGCCGCACCGGTCGGCGTGAGCACGCGCGGGGTCGCCCTGCTGGTCGAGTGCGCCGATCACGCCGACCCGACCGCCGACCTGCACGCCGTCGTCGAGGACCACGACGGTGTCGATGCGACGGCGGTCGCAACCGGCGGACCGCAGCGTCACGAGCTGCTGGCGTTCCGCGACCGGGTCACCGAAGCGATCGCCGCCGCCGCCACCGTGTCAGGAACCCCGACTTTCAAGCTCGACGTCGCCGTACCGGTCATCTCGATCGAGCAGGTCCTCGATGCAGCACGCCTGGCCGCCGAACGCCAGGGGGCACGATTGATCCCGTTCGGCCACCTCGCCGAGGGCAACGTGCACCTCAACTTCCTCGACACCACCGCCCCCGACGAGATCGCCGACACGGTTCTCCCGGTCGTCGCCGATCTCGGCGGAACGATCTCGGCGGAGCATGGCGTCGGCGTCGCCAAGACCCGGTGGCTGCATCTCGTGCGCAGCGACGGTGACCTCGCTGCGCAGCGATCGATCAGGCGCGCGCTCGACCCGCTGGGGATCCTGAACCCCGGCGTGCTCGAGCCGTCATGACCGCTGGGCCGACGGCTCCTGCGGCTCAGGTGCCGTAGCCGAAGCCGAGATCCGGAGCGGTGAGGAGCGGGCGGTAGTCGATGCCGCGTTCCGCGGCCATGGCCGCGCAGGTGCCACCACGGTCGACGATCACGGTCATCCAGACCGGCACGGCCCCGAATGCAACGACCTGGTCGGCTGCTTCCATCAGCGACGTGCCCCGCGTCGTGGTGTCCTCGGTGACGAGCACGCGGTCGCCCGGGCGCAGCGCTCCGGCGATGCGTCCGGTGATGCCGCCCTGCTTGGCCTCCTTGCGCACGCTGAAGCTGCGCATGCGATGCCCTCGGGTGGCCGCCACGGCGGCGACGCCGAAGGCGACAGGATCGCCGCCCATCGTCAGACCACCGATCGCGTCGATCTGATCCAGCACGTCGCCGAACACGTCGAACACGGCGTCGGCCACGGCCACGATCCCCGCCGGCAGACATGCGGTCTGCTTGGTGTCGAGGAACCACGTGCTCGTCGCACCGGACTTCAGCGTGAATTCGCCGTGCTTCACTGAATGCTCCGTCACGTGGGCCCGCAGCACCTCCAAGGTGGGGCTCAGCGGTCTGGGGCTCGAAGGATCGACCATCGCCGACGACGGTAGCCGTCACCTCCCAATCCGGCGCCACCATCTCACCTGACGCCGAGGTTCGCTCCGACTTCCGGTCACTGAGTCGATCAGTGGTCGGTCGAACTCGGTCAGGCGATCCGGCGTGGTCAGGCGTCGCGGTCTCGGGCATCGCGGACCAGCACTTCCTGGGCGATCGTGGCGACATGGGTGCCGTCGGCCTCGAAGACGTGCCCGATCGAGAGGCCGCGACCGCCGACGTAGTGATGGCAGGAGAAGTCGTAGAGATGCCACCGGTCGGCGCGCAGCGACCGGTGGAACCAGATCGTGTGATCGAGACTGGCGCAGAACAGGCCCTGTCTGGCCTCGGGATCGTCGGCCACGGGGTGTGCCCGTATCACCGAATCGGTCGGCAGGTCGTCGGACAGGTACGCCAACCAGCAGCGGTGGAGCAGTTGCGCATCGGCATCTCGAGGATCGCCGAGATCATCGTTGACGCGCATCCAGGCGACGGATCGGCCCGTGCCGTCCCGGGCGCCGCCGGTCACCTGTTCGGCGGGAACCATCGCACGACCGAATGTGGGGGTCCACGAGTCCTCGGCCAAGGTTGCGGGATCCGGGACGTCCGGCATCGTCACCGACTGGACGGCGGCCGCTCTCTCGGGGCGCTGGAACGAACTCTCGGCGTTCAGGATCGCACCGATCGCCTGACGAGCGACCACGCGCCGGGTCGCGAAACTGCGTCCGTTGCGGATGCGGTCGACCTCGTAACGCACGGGCTCGGTGTGGTCGCCGCGCCGGATGAAATAGGCCCTGATCGAATGGGGCTCGAGGGCCGGATCAACCGAAATGGCCGCCGCCCGCAATGACTGGGCGACGATCTGTCCGCCGTACAAACCGCCCCACGGATATCGAGGACCTTCACCGACGTGGACATCGGTCCCATGCGTTGACAGCTCGAACACGAATTGAAGGCTATTGCATCTGCCTCAATTCTCCATAAGATGGTGCACCATGGCAGGCAAAAGAGGTTCGCGCTCACCGATGTCCGACGAGCACAAGGCAGCGCTCGCCAAAGGCAGAATGGAAGGGCGAGTCGTTCGCGACTACCTCGAAGGACTGCGCGCCACGAAGCCCAAGCGTGGCCGCAAACGCACTCCCGACACCATCCGTAAACGGCTCGATGCCATCGACACGGAACTCGCAAGTGCCAGCCCGCTCGACGAACTCCTGCTGGTCCAGGAGCGGCGCGACCTCGAGGCGGAACTCGCCGCGAAGTCCAACGCGATCGACATGGACGCCCTCGAGGAGGAGTTCGTCAAGGTCGCCAAGAGCTACTCGGACAGCAAGTCGATCTCGTATGCGTCGTGGCGCGACGTCGGTGTTCCCGCCAGCACGCTGAAACGCGCCGGCATCGGCCGCGCCGACTGAGCACCTCTGCCGCCGTTTCGGGTGGCGTTCAGATCTCGATCGAGTCGAGCTGGTCCAGCACGTGGTCGAGATTCCGCAGCGAGCGACGCAGATCGAATGCATCGTCGAGCACCGCGTTGTCGACGTCGTCGTCGGCTTCGAGCAGCGATCGGAAGTCGACACCGTCGTCCCAGGCCCTCATCGCGTTGCGCTGCACGATCCGGTACGCGTCGTCTCGGGTCGCGCCGGACTGGACGAGTGCCAACAGCACCGGCTGGCTGAACACCAGGCCGTAGCTCGCATCGAGATTCGCTCGCATTCGCTCGGGGAAGACCATCAGGCCGTCGAGGAGTCGACGCAACCGCCGCATCACGTAGAACGCCAGCTGTGACGAATCCGGCAGAATCACCCGCTCGACCGACGAGTGCGAGATGTCGCGCTCGTGCCACAGTGCGATGTCCTGCATGCCGGCCGACAGGTTGCCACGCAGCACCCGTGCGAGACCGGAGATCGTCTCGGCCGAGATCGGATTGCGTTTGTGCGGCATCGCCGACGAGCCCTTCTGCCCCGGCTTGAACCCCTCTTGCACCTCGCGAACCTCGGTGCGCTGCAGATGTCGGAGCTCGACGGCCATCAACTCGCAGGTCGCCCCTACCGAGGCGCACGCATAGAGGAATTCGGCGTGGCGGTCACGAGCGATCACCTGCGTCGCCGGCACCGGCCGCAGCCCGAGCGCGTCGCCGACGCGACGTTCGACCTCGGGCGGGATGTTCGAGTAGGTGCCGACTGCGCCGCTCAACTTCATGACGGCGACGTTGTCGCGCGCGGCACGCAGTCGGGTGCGATCGCGGTCGACCTGCAACGCCCACAGCGCGACCTTCGCGCCGAAGGTCGTCGGCTCCGCGTGGATGCCGTGGGTGCGACCGATCATCACCGTGTCGCAGTGTTCACGGGCGATGCGCACCAGCGTCCCCAGCAGTTCGGTCGACGCCTCGATCAGCAGGTCGGCGGCGTCGCGCAGTGCCCAGCACAGTGCCGTGTCGACGACATCGGACGAGGTCAGCCCGTAGTGGATCCACGACGACGCCGGCGGGCCGATCGCCGCCTGCACGACGTCGACGAACGCAGCGACGTCGTGATCGGTCACCGCCTCGCGGTCGAGGACCTGCTGCACGAACGCATCATCGGTCGCCGGCGCCAACTCCCGACACGTGGACGCGTCGTCAGCGGGGACCAGTCCGAGTGCCGCGTGGGCTTCGGTGGCGAGCAGTTCCACCTCCAACCAGCGTCCGAACCTCACCGTGTCGGCCCAGACCGCATCCATCTCCGGCGTGGAGTAGCGAGGGATCATGACGCCCAGACGAGGTAGTCGTCACGCTCGGCGCCGACGCCGACCACCTTCACGGGCACACCGACCTGCTCCTCGACGATCTCGATGAACCGCTTCGCCTCGGGAGGCAGGTCCCCCGGCTCACGCGTGTCGCTCAACACGCTGCCCCAGCCCGGCAGGGTCTCGTACACCGGCTTGACGTCGGCGATCAGCTCCGAGCGGTCGGGATAGTGCTCGAGCAGCACGCCGTCGAGGCGATAGCCGGTGCAGATCTTGATCGTCTCGAACCCGTCGAGGATGTCGAGCTTGGTCAGCGCCAGCTCGGTCAGGCTGTTGAGGCGGACCGCCTGGCGAAGCATCACGCAGTCGAGCCAGCCGGCTCGGCGGCGTCGACCGGTCACCGTGCCGTATTCCTTGCCGACGTCGACGAGCGCGTCGCCGTCACCGTCGAACAGCTCGGTCGGGAACGGTCCTGCTCCCACCCGCGTCGTGTACGCCTTGGTGATGCCCACGATGCGGTCGATGTCGCGCGGGCCGAGGCCGGTGCCGACGCAGGCACCGCCCGCCGTCGGATTCGACGACGTGACGTAGGGATAGGTGCCGTGGTCGAGATCGAGGAACGTCGCCTGCGCTCCTTCGAGCAGCACATGGGCGCCCGCGGCGAGCGCCCCGTGGAGCAGACCCACGGTGTCGGTGACGAACGGCGCCACCCGGGCGCCGAGCGCGCCGAAGCGTTCGACGATCTCGTCGACGTCGAGCGGTTCGCCGCCCGCCTGCTCGATCAGGGTGTTCTCGGCGAGCGCCCGCTCGCGCACCAATCGAGCGAACCGGTCGGCGTCGAGCACGTCACCGACACGGATCCCCACGCGCCGAGACTTGTCCGCATACGCCGGGCCGATGCCCTTGAGTGTCGTGCCGATCTTGTCGTCACCGCGCATCGCCTCGGCGATCGCGTCGTGGGCCTGGTGCCAGGGGAAGATCAGGTGGGCGCGACTCGACACCTTCAACTCGCTGCAGGAGATACCGCGGGCTTCGAGCATGTCGACTTCGGAGAAGAGCGTCGGGAGGTCGACGACGACGCCGTTGGCGATCACCGGGATCACGTGGTCGTAGAGGATGCCCGAGGGAACGAGCTGCAGGGCGTACCGCTCGCCGCCGACGACCACGGTGTGGCCGGCGTTGTGGCCACCCTGGTACCGCACGACGTACGTGTGCTCTTTCGACAGCAGGTCGATGACCTTGGCTTTGCCCTCATCGCCCCACTGGGCTCCGACGACGACGGTGACGGGCATGCACGCTCCCCTGAATGGTGGTTGGAACGTGGGCAGATGGTACTCCCTTCGCCCGGCTCGCTGGTCGTCCGTGTCGCTTTGCCCCGCGATGTGTCCGGCCGGCGATCAACCGGGGCTCCTGATGCCAGCCGACTGCGTGAACCGTTAGCGTCAGCACGGTGAGCGTGATGCGGAGACAGGTCTGGAACGACATGAATGTCGAGGCCCGCGGCGCCCTGATGCGTCGCGGCCTCGACGACATCTTCGACCCGGACCTCCGTCGCTCGATCGGCGAGCTGATCGACGACGTGCGCGACCGTGGCGATGCCGCTGTCGCCGATGCGCTCGGGCGGTTCGACGGGATCGAGGTGTCGTCCGACGGTCTGCGCGTGACCGCCGACGAGTTCGAACAGGCCTCGGTGTCGGCCGACGTCGACGATGCGATCGACGATGCGATCGCCCATCTCCGAGCGTTCAACGAGGCGCAGATGGAGCAGGCGCACGACTGGTCGTTCGAGAGCGAGCCCGGGTTGATCGTCGGCGAGAAGATCACACCGATCACGTCGGCCGGGCTGTTCACGCCGTCGGGCAAGGCGAGTTACCCGAGCGTCGCCTACCAACTGGCGGTCCCCGCAGTCGTCGCCGGCGTACCGTCGATCTCACTGGTGGTCCCGCCGGTCCCCGGTGGCGCCGGAGGCGTCGATCCCGCCGTGCTGGTGGTGTGCCGGAAGCTCGGGATCCACGACGTGTTCCGGGTCAACGGCCCGGCCGGCGTCGCCGCGCTGGGATTCGGCACCGACACGATCCCGAAGGTTCGCAAGATCGTCGGACCGGGTTCGCCAGCGGTCACGATCGCTCAGGTCGAGATGCAGCGCCACGGGGTCACGACGATGATGCTGCTCGGGCCGACCGAGAGCCTCGCCATCGCCGACGAGAGCGCCGACCCGGCACTGCTGGCCGCGGATCTGCTGATCGAGGCCGAGCACGGCACGGACAGCACGGTGGTGCTGCTCACCGACTCGGCCGAGCTGGCCGATGCGGTCGACGCCGAACTGCACCGTCAGCTCGCCGAGTTGGCCGACGTGCGAGCCGAGGCTGCCCGTGCGTCGCTCGGAACCAACGGCGGCTGCGTGCTCGTCGATTCGATCGACACCGCCGTGGCCATCGCCAACGAGTTCGCTCCCGAACATCTGCAGGTCGCGGTCGACGAGACCGCGATCGACCGCGTCGTCGACGGCTTGGTCAACGCCGGCGAGATCCTCGTCGGTCAGCACACCCCGTTCAGTGCGGCGAACTTCGTGATCGGTTGTCCCGCGTCACTACCGACGTCGGGCTTCGCCCACGTGTCCTCGGGCATCACCGCCGACACGTTCCTGAAGCGCACCGCCGTCGCTCGCGCCGACGCCACGGCGCTGTCGCGAATGTCTGCCTCGGTCCTGGCCCTTGCCGATCACGAGGGCTTTCCCGCCCACGGCGATGCGCTCCGGCTGCGTCAGCGCTGACGCACTCGGGCCGGGTCACGGAGCCAGCACGAGGCAGGACGGGTGGCCTGCTGGGTCGATCATCACCCGGAACTGGTCCGGGCTCGGCGGCGTCGCTGCCTTGTCGGCTGCGGTCAGACGGAGGGCAGGACCGTTCGCAGGAGACGGGCGACGAAGTCGTCGTCGAGCGGGTCGTGGCTGAGCAGGCGTCGGTACACGAACGGGCCGATCAGCGCGTCGATCAACACCTCCACATCGGTGTCGGGGGCGAGTTCGCCGCGCCCGAGCCCACGGCCGAGGATCGTCTGCAGCGGCTGGCGGCGGTGGCGGATGTACTCGTCGAGTGACGTCCGCAGGTTCGGGTCGCGCACCGAGGCGGCGATCAGATCGGGGAGGACATCGCTCGCCTTGCCGGTCGCCATCCGGCGCGCCAACTCCCCCAGGTAGTCGTCGAGATCGCCGCGCAGTGACCCGGTGTCGATCAGGTCGAAGGGGCGCATCGCCTGGTTGAGCGACTCGAGCACCAGCCGTTCCTTCGACGGCCAGCGACGGTAGATCGTGGCCTTCGACACGCCGGCGCGCTGCGCGAGATCGTCCATCGACATGCCGTGGATGCCGACCTCGCCGGCGAGTTGCAGCGTCACGTCGAGCAGGGTCTGATCGAGGCCCTCGACCCGCGGCCGGCCGCGTCGCTGTGGCGCCGCCGTGGCCACCACTCAGTCTCCTGCAACCGGGATCGGCGCCGGATCCAACGGCGGCACTGCGCCGGTGGCAACGGGCCGCTCGGCGACGTCGGTCACTTCGTAGGCGGGCTCGGCGGCGTGCGACGGCAAGAATCTCCACGCGATCAGGAACGCGACCGCGACGGCGAGCGCACCCACCCGCAGACCGATCGACAACGCATCGACGAAGCCGTCGCCCGCCGCGGTGGCGAACGCCTCGGCCTGGCCGCCGAGGCTCGCGGCGAGACCCTGCGCGGCGCCGAGGGATGACTCCGCCTGCGCCACCTCGCCCGCGTCGAGTCCGAAGACCGCCCCGAGATCGACGATGCGCGCGCTGTAGATGCTCGTGACGATCGTGCCGATCACGGCCACGCCGAGTGCACCGCCGACCTGACGGGTCGTGTCGTTGATCGCCGAGCCGATGCCCGCTTTCGCTCGCGGAAGCGACCCCATCACCGCCTCGGTGGCGGGTGCCATCGTCATGCCCATTCCGGCGGCCATCACCATGAAGTAGGCGATCACCAGCGGGTACGGGGAATCGGCGGCGATCGTCGACAGCAGCAGCAATCCGGCGACCACGAGACCCAGCCCCATGAGAACGACCTGCTTCGTGCCGAGACGTTCGACCAGCCGCGCCGACAGCGGGGCGACGACCATCATCGTCGCCGCGTACGGCAGGAGACGGATGCCGGCCTCGAGCGGCGAGTAGCCGTGGACCAACTGCCAGTACTGGGTCATCAACAGCATCGAACCGAACATGGCGAAGAAGACGATCGTGATCGTGCCGCTGCCGGCGCTGAACCGGGGGTTCTCGAACACCGTCAGGTCGAGCATCGGGTGTGGCGTGTGCAGTTCCCAGAGCAGGAAAGCGGCGAGGCTCACGACCGCCAGGGCGAAGGCGCCGACGACGATCGCGGCGGTCCATCCCTTCGACGGGCCCTCGATGATGCCGAAGAGCAGTGACGCCAGGCCGACGAAGGACAGCAGTGCACCGAGCGGGTCGATCTTGCCCTGGCTCGGGTCCCGCGACGTCGGCACGAGGAACGCTCCGAGCAGCAGTGCGGTTGCGCCGATCGGCAGGTTCACCCAGAACACCGACGACCACGAGAAGTGTTCGAGCAGGAAGCCACCCGTGATCGGCCCGATCGCCACACCGAGGCCGGAGAAGCCGGCCCAGATCGCGATCGCCCGTCCACGTTCGACGGGGTCACGGAACACGTTGATCAGGATCGAGAGCGTCGCCGGCATGATCAGTGCGCCACCGATCCCCATGAACGCTCGAGTGAGGATCAACCCGTTGGCCGAACTCGACATCGCTGCTGCGGCCGATCCGAGGCCGAACAGGACGATGCCGAGCTGCAGCGCCCCCTTGCGGCCGAACCGGTCGGAGAGACTGCCCGTGGTGAGCAGGAGTCCCGCGAACACCAGGACGTAGGAGTCGATGATCCACTGGACCTGGCTGTTGGTGGCGCCGAGTTCGGTGATCAGCGACGGGATCGCGACGTTGAGGATCGTGTTGTCCATCACGATGATCAGCAGGCTCATGCAGAGCACGCCGAGGATGAGCCAGCGGCGCTCGTGTACGCGCGGGTCGATCTCGTCCTCGTGCGCTGGGTGGGCGGGGGGCGTCGTTGCCGAATTGTGCTTCACGTGCTCTCTTCTTTACGAAACGGTACGGACCGGTATCGTAATTGTGGATCGATCAAGTCGCAACCTGAGCCTGCCGATGACCAGGTGATGGAATCGACGCTTCGCGCACCGGGGGGCACCACCGACGGCAGCACCGTGACGGGCACGGCGGTGCTGTTGGTCGAGGACGACGAACGCATCAGCGAACCGCTGATCCGGGTCCTGCGCTCCGAGGGCTTCGAGGTCCATCACGTCGACGGCGGGGTCTCGGCGATTGCATCCGTGGCCGCCTCGCGCCCGGACCTGGTGCTGCTCGATCTCACGTTGCCGGACATCGACGGGCTCGACGTGTGCCGCAAGATCCGTGGGAGCCACCCCGATCTGCCGGTCATCATGTTGACCGCCCGTGCCGAGGAGATGGACGTGATCGTGGGGCTGAACGCCGGGGCCGACGACTACGTCGCCAAACCGTTCCGGCTCGCCGAACTCGTGGCCCGGATCCGGGCGCGCCTGCGCATCGTCGAGCATTCGGCAACGGCCCAACCGGCCCGACGACTCAGCGGCTCCGGCATCGAACTCGACACGGACGCACGGCGCTGCTTCGTGACTGGCGACGACGATCGCAGCGAAGTCGAGCTGACCACGAAGGAGTTCGACCTCCTCGAACTCCTGATGCGTCGGCCGGGCGTGACGATCAAGCGCGAGGAGATCATGAGTGCCGTGTGGGACGAGCACTGGTGGGGCTCGACGCGCACGCTCGACACGCACACCTCGACGCTGCGCCGCAAGATTCTCGACGACAGCGACCCGCCGTCGAAGATCGTGACGGTGCGCGGCGTGGGATTCCGGTTCGACCCCCACGCGCTCGCCGGTCCGACGGAGGACTGACCGGCGTGCGTCGCCGACTCGTCCTGTCGACGATCGCCGTGGTCGCCGTCGTGATCGTCGTGCTGACGGTCCCCGTGCTCCTGATCGTTCGCGACGCCGAGGGTGGCGACCTCCCCGGCAGCGTGGTCTCGCGTCTGGTGGTGATCGCACTGACCGCAGTCGGCGCGGCAGCGCTGTTGGCCGGAGTCCAGGCGCGCCAGCTGGCTCGCCCGCTCGAGCGGCTCGCTCGAAGCGCCTCGCGAGTCGGCGACGGCGACTTCAGTGCCGCTGCCCCGCCGCCGTCGGGCATCGAGGAGATCGACGCGATCGCCCGGTCGCTCCGTCTCAGCGCCAACCGAGTCGATCGCATGCTCGACTCCGAACGCGGCTTCACCGCCGACGCCACTCACCAGCTGCGTACCGGACTGACCGGCATCGCCATGCGCCTCGAGCTGCTGGAGCGATCGGACGATCCCGAGGTCGCGGCCGAGGCGTCAGCAGCACTCGCGCAGACGCACGGACTCAGCGTGACCCTCGACGAACTCCTCACCGTTGCGCGCACCGGCACCACCAAGGAACGCACCGAGGTCGATCTGACGACGCTCGTCGATCACCAGGTCGCCGACTGGCAGCAGCGGTTCGCCGAGAAGCGGCGCCAAGTCGTGGTGACGACGGGGATCACTCAACCCGTGCTCGCCACGCGCGGCCTGGTCGGCCAGGTGATCAACGTCCTGCTCGACAACGCGCTGCGTCACGGCCGCGGCACCGTCGCCATCCTCGTGCAGGACTCGAGTGTGGTGATCGAGGACGAGGGCGCCGGGATCAGCGCCGACCGTGCCGCTGCGCTGTTCGCCCGCCCCGACGACCACCGGGCCGCCCACGGCAGAGGGCTGCCGCTGGCACGCCGGCTCGCGGAGTCCGACGGCGGCCGATTGGAACTCGTGCAACACCGCCCGCCGGTGTTCCGCCTGACCCTCGTGCCCGTCACATCAGGGGTCAGACCCCCGCTGTAACACCGGGGTCCAACGCAGGGGTCAGACCCCGGTGTGACAACGCAGTCGATCGAACGGATGTGCCCGTCCCGTGCCGTTACGCCGGGGGTCTGACCCCAGGTGTCACGGTCAGGCGGCGGTGACCAGGAGGCCCTCGTCGGGGCCGCCGGCACGAACGGCGATCGTGTCGCCTTCGCCGACCTCGCCGCCCAGGATGAGCATGGACGCCTTGTCGCCGATCTCACGCTGGATCACCCGCTTGAGCGGCCGGGCGCCGAACGCCGGGTCGAACCCTTCGCGTGCCAGCTGCGCCATGGCGCCGTCGTCGACGTCGAGGGTGATGCGACGGTCGGCGAGGCGCTTGCGCACGCTCTCGAGCTGGATCTTCACGATCCGTTCGAGGTCGACCTCGGTGAGCGCCCGGAACCGGATGATGTCGTCGACGCGGTTGATGAACTCCGGCTTGAAGAACTCGCTCGGATCGCCCGGCAGGTTCGAGGTCATGATCAACACGACGTTGGTGAAGTCGACCGTGCGTCCCTGGCCGTCGGTGAGACGGCCGTCGTCGAGCAACTGCAGCAACGTGTTGAACACGTCGGGGTGAGCTTTCTCGATCTCGTCGAGCAGCACGACGGAGTACGGGCGCCGCCGGACGGCTTCGGTGAGCTGGCCGCCTTCGTCGTAGCCGACGTAGCCGGGAGGCGCACCGATCAGCCGGGACACCGAGAACTTCTCCATGTACTCGCCCATGTCGATGCGCACCATCGACTTCTCGTCGTCGAAGAGGAACTCGGCCAACGCACGCGCCAACTCGGTCTTGCCGACACCGGTCGGTCCGAGGAACATGAACGACCCGATCGGGCGGTTGGGATCGGACAGCCCGGCGCGGCTGCGCCGGATGGCGTTGGCGACCGAGGTGACGGCTTGGTCCTGGCCGATCACCCGCTCGTGGAGCAGCTCCTCGAGGTGGACCAGCTTGGAGGTCTCGGACTCCATCAGGCGGTTGAGCGGGATACCGGTGGCGCGGGCGACGACCTCGGCGATGTCCTCGGCGTCGACCTCCTCCTTGAGCATCGCGCCGTTCTCCTGGATCGAGGCAAGGTGGGCGGTCGCTTCCTCGATCCGTCGTTCGAGTTCGGGGATACGGCCGTAGCGGATCTCGGCCGCTGCCGCAAGGTCGGTCTCGCGCTCGACGCGCGTACGCAGGTCTTCGAGTTCCTCCTTGAGCGAGCGGATGGCGTCGATCGCCTGCTTCTCCTGCTCCCAGACCTGCTTCATCTCAGCGACCTGGACGTTGAGCTCGGCCAGCTCCTCGTGCAGCGAGTCGAGCCGCTCCTTCGACGCGGTGTCGGTCTCCTTCTCGAGGGCGACCTGTTCGATTTCGAGCTGCAGGATGCGGCGCTGGACGACGTCGATCTCGGTCGGCAGCGAGTCGATCTCGATGCGCAGCTTCGACGCCGCCTCGTCCATCAGGTCGATCGCCTTGTCCGGCAGGAATCGGCTGGTGATGTAGCGGTCGGACAGCACGGCAGCGCTGACCAGCGCCGAGTCCTGGATGCGTACGCCGTGGTGGACCTCGTAGCGTTCCTTCAGGCCGCGCAGGATGCCGATCGTGTCCTCGACCGACGGCTCACCGACGTACACCTGCTGGAACCGACGCTCGAGCGCTGGATCCTTCTCGACGTGCTTGCGGTACTCGTCGAGCGTGGTGGCGCCGATCATGCGCAGCTCGCCGCGCGCCAGCATCGGCTTGATCATGTTCCCGGCGTCCATCGCACCCTCGGCACCGCCGGCACCGACGATCGTGTGCAGCTCGTCGACGAACGTGATGATCTCACCCTCGGCGTCGGTGATCTCCTTGAGCACGGCCTTGAGCCGCTCCTCGAACTCGCCGCGGTACTTGGCGCCGGCGAGCATCGAACCGATGTCGAGCGCGATCAACCGCTTGTGCTTCAAGCCCTCGGGGACGTCGCCGTCGGCGATGCGCGAGGCGAGCCCCTCGACGATGGCGGTCTTGCCGACGCCGGGTTCGCCGATCAGCACCGGGTTGTTCTTGCTGCGCCGCGACAGCACCTGGATGCAGCGGCGGATCTCGGCGTCACGTCCGATGACCGGGTCGATCTTGCCGCTCGCGGCGAGGGCGGTGAGATCCTGGCCGTACTTCTCCAGCGCGGCGAACTTCTCCTCCGGGTTCTGGTCGGTGACCCGGTGCGAGCCGCGCACGTCCTTCAGCGCCCCGAGCAGTTCCTCGGAGCCGACGTCGAGCCGGCTGTTCATCGCGAGCAGCAGATGCTCGACCGAGAGGAAATCGTCGCGAAGTTCCTTGCGGTAGGACTCTGCGTTCTCGACGACGTTGCTCAACTCCTTGCTCATCCGGGGCTCGGCGCCGCCGTAGGCCTTGGGGAGCTTCTGCACCGCCTCGTCGGCGCGGTTGCGCACCATCAGCGGCGCTTGGCCGAGCTTGGCGAGCACCGCCGGAACAATGGTGCCGTCCTGGCGCATCATCGCACCGAGCAGGTGATCGGGTGTCAGCTCGGGATTCGACAGTTCCTTGGCCTGGTCGATCGCAGCGGAGAACGCCTCCTGGGTCTTCAGCGTCCATTTCTTGGGGTCGATCGCCATGTTGTTGCTCCTCCGCTCGGAAATCGTCTCTGCTCAATTTTCTTGAGCGTCAGTATATCAACATTCTATGACGTTCCTCGGAGCGCTGCGATCAGTCCGTCGGCGGTCGTACGGACGTCCTTGTACCCCCGGACGTCGTCGGGCAGCGCCGCCAGCGAATCCGCCAGACGCCGGGCCACGCCGGCGTCGCCGGCGACCACACCGACGGGAGCGACGTAGGTCCGGATCGTGAACAGCACGCAGTTCGTGGCCGGGAAGCGTCGCAGCGTTTCGCGCTCGACTCGCAGGAACATCCGATCGGGCGGCGGATCGACGGGCCGGGGGGCGGCGGTGCCGTCGACCGGGGTGTACCAGTCGGGCGTGTCGAGGATCCCCCACCCCAGACGCCAGAAGCTGCGCTGCGGGGTCAGCCGGTCGAAGAACGCGTCGATCGGCGTCTCGAGTTGTTCGTTGAGCTGCGCGACGGGAGCATGGACACCGGCCATCGACATCCCGAGTTTCGACCGCAGGTCCCAGCGGTTCGGGAAACAGACCGAGCCCCCACCGAACACCAACCGTCCGCCGCGCTCGACCAGCAGCACGAGATCCTCGGGAACCAGTCGCGCCGCTGCATCGAGCGGGTGCAGCGCCGGATCGAGACGAGCGCTCCCGAAACGGTCCGGCCATCGCCGCCGAAGGTGCTCCACGAGTGCGGCGGCGACCTCGACGGACTCCGGTGCGACATCGTCGAGCACGGCGAACACCGTGTCGGGGTGTTCGGCGTTCAGCGTCTGCTTGGCGGCGATCGCGTCATCGGCGTCCGGTCCGAGTTCGATCCAGTCGTGAAGGTCGAGCGGCCGCACACCCAGCCGCCAGCGGAAACCCGCGGCGTCGGTCGGTGCGGGTCCGTCCATGAACGGGAGATATCGCAGTCGGCCGGCGTGCTCGATCACCGAGCACAGCGTACGTGCGACGCGTCGGACGGGCGGGCTCAGACCGTCTGGGCGTCGACCCAGGCCAGGTACTCGGCGGTGCCGGCGATCGCCACACGGGTGATCGCGGGCAGTTCGTAGGAATGCATCGAGCGGACCACCTCGACGATCGCATCGAAGCATCCGACGCGAGTGGTCCCGGTCAGCACCACCTCGTCGTCGTGCTCGACGATGGAGTTCCACACGTACACGCTGGCGATCGGTGCGAGATGGACACAGGCCACCAACCGTCCGTTCACCAGCGCATCGGCGATCGCGACCGCCTCGTCGTGCGATCCGCACGTGATCTGCACCTGGCAGTGGTCCAACGTCGCCATCCACCGATCTTCGCGCCGACATCGCCCCCGCCGCCACGACGAGTTCCAGGAGGATGGAGGATGCGAAGGGCGGCGGCGACGACTGTCGATGTCGGCACTCGAGCTGACGACCACGGCCTTCATTGCGGGCACCACCATCGTCTTCGGCATGGCAGCGATGGGCGTGGTCGAATCGCTTGCCATTCCCCGCCTCGGCGACGAACTCGGCAGGCTGCTCGGTGCGCTCGGGTTCGCGCTCGGCGTCGTCTTCCTGATCGTCGGACGCACCGAGCTCTTCACCGAGAACTTCTTCGGTCCGGTGGCAGCAACGATCGACGACGATGGCCGATGGAGCGCTCTCCTGCGGCTGTGGATGGTGACGCTCGTGCTCAACCTGGTGGGTGGTGCAGTGCTGGTGGCAGTCCTCACGATCGACGGCGCTCTCCCCGAAGGGGCACACGCCGCACTCGACCAAATACGGCGACGTCGTCAGGAACCTCGGACTGGCGACGGTGGGCGAACTCCTGGGTGGGCGGTTCCTCATGACCTTCACCCACACCGCGCAGGTGAAAGGTGCGCACCGGCAGGACGACGACGACACGTAGGCGACCGACCCGTGGCCGACCGGCTCCTCGTTGTCCTCCGCACGCCACCGGAGCGTCGCGTTCCGCGCCGAACACGCCATCCTTGGGGTATGGCTACGTCGATCCCGCTGTCGATCCTGGACCTCGCGATCATCGGACGAGGCGAAACGGCGACCGATGCCTTCCACAACAGCGTCGAGCTCGCCCGACGGGCCGAGGCCCGCGGCTATCGGCGGATCTGGTATGCCGAACACCACAACATGGCGTCGATCGCATCGTCCGCCACCAGCGTGCTGATCGCCCACGTCGCTGCCCACACCTCGACGATTCGTCTGGGCGCCGGCGGCGTGATGCTGCCCAACCACTCCCCACTCGTCATCGCCGAGCAGTTCGGCACGCTGGCGACACTGCATCCCGGGCGCATCGACCTCGGGTTGGGGCGGGCGCCGGGCAGCGACCAGAACACGATGCGCGCGATGCGGCGCGACGTTCAGTCGTCGGATCGCTTTCCCGAGGACGTGCTGGAGCTGCAGGGATTCCTGCGGGGCGAGTCGAAGATCACCGGCGTCACCGCGGTGCCGGGTGCGGGAACCGACGTCCCGCTGTACATCCTCGGCTCGTCGCTCTTCGGCGCACGCCTCGCAGCCATGCTCGGTCTGCCGTACGCCTTCGCCTCGCACTTCGCCCCGGCAGCACTGATCGACGCCATCGGGCTCTACCGGCGGGAGTTCCGACCGTCGGAGCAGCTCGACGAGCCGTACGCGATCGCCGGCGTCAACGTGATCGCGGCCGACTCCGACGACGAGGCGCAGGAGCAGTGGACGACCGTGCGGCGGTGGCGGGTGGCCCGATTCGTCGCTCCGGGGCGGGACCTGTCCGACGACGAGGCCGATGGGGTGCTCGCCTCGCCCCAGGGCCAGCAGATCGCCCAGATGATGCACTACTCCGCCGTCGGCACGCCCGACCACGTCGCGGCCTACCTCGACGAGTTCGCTCGCATCGCCGGCGCCGACGAGCTGATCACGGCACACGCCTCGCCCACCATCGATCAGCGTCTGCGTTCGGTCGACCTCGTCGCCGACGCGATGGACCCCGTCACCGTCTGAGGAGCGACCTCACCGACGTTTGCGCTGCATTTCCGGTGGGACGGCCCACCCGGATCTGCACACAAACGTGGTTCGGGCGGTCCGCGTCGGCGCCGACGCGCCCGTGGCGCGACACTGTGAACCGGACACGCCGAACGTAGGGGGACCGTGGATGACCGAGAACAGCAGGACCGACGTCGATGTCGTGATCGTGGGGGCAGGATTCGCCGGCATGTACCAGCTCGTGCGCATGCGTCGAGCCGGCTTCAGCGCCGTCGTGCTCGAGACTGCCGACGACGTCGGCGGGACGTGGTACTGGAACCGCTACCCCGGCGCCCGATGCGACATCCTCACCGTCGACTACTCCTACAGCTGGGACCCCGAACTCGAGCGGGAGTGGACGTGGTCCGAGCGCTATGCCACCCAGCCCGAGATCCTCCGCTATGCCCAGTTCGTCGCCGACAAGCACGACCTGCGCCGCGACATCCGCTTCAACACCCAGGTGGAGTCCGCCGAGTGGAACGACGACACCTACCGCTGGACGATCCACACCGACACCGGCGCCGATGTCACCGCCAAGTTCTACGTCATGGCCACGGGCTGCCTGTCGATGCCCAAGGTGCCCGACATCGTCGGTACCGACCGTTTCGCTGGCGAGGTGTACTTCACGAGCACGTGGCCGCACGACGGTGTCGACTTCACCGGCAAGCGGGTGGCGGTGATCGGCACCGGATCGTCGGGCATCCAGTCGATCCCGATCATCGCGTCGCAGGCGTCACAGCTCACGGTGTTCCAGCGGACCCCGAACTTCTCGATCCCCGCCCACAACGGCCCGATCACCGAGGACCGTCTCGCCGAGTACCGCAACGACCCGGCCGCCTATCGCGAGGAAGCCCGCCACTCGGGTATCGGCGTGCCCCGGACTCCACCCGATACCAGTGCGCTCGCTGTCTCCGACGAGGAGCGCAACGCCGCGTTCGAGGAGGTCTGGGAGCGCGGGGAGCTGGCGTTCCTGCAGCCGTACAACGACATGGGCATCAACGCCGAGGCGAACGACACGATGCGGCGGTTCATCCACGCCAAGATCCGCTCGATCGTGAACGACCCGGAAGTCGCCGAGCTGCTCTGCCCGACGAACCACTACTTCGCCACGAAGCGTCCGTGCCTCGATACCGGCTATTTCGAGACCTACAACCTGCCGCACGTCCGCCTCGTCGACCTGCACGCCCAGCCGATCGCCACGATCACCGAGACCGGCATCGACGCCGGAGGAGAGCACCTCGAGTTCGACACCATCGTGTTCGCGACCGGTTTCGACGCGATGACGGGCGCCATCGTCGGCGTCGACATCGCCGGACGAGAGGGACGTAGCCTGCGCGACGCCTGGGCTCACGGACCGGAGACCTATCTCGGGCTGATGAGCGTCGGCTTCCCGAACCTCTTCATGATCACCGGACCGGGGAGCCCGTCGGTGCTGTCGAACATGATGGTGTCGATCGAGCAGCACGTCGACTGGATCACCGACACCCTGGCACACCTCCGCGAACGCAAGGCCGACACGATCGAGCCGACCGAACTGGCACAGGAGAGGTGGGTCGAGCACAGCAACGACATCGCCAACCTGACGCTGCTGCCGACCGCGAACTCCTGGTACATGGGCGCCAACATCCCCGGCAAGCCGTCGGTGTTCCTGCCGTATCCCGGCGGGGTCGGCGCCTACCGCGAGATCTGCGACGAGGTGGTCGACCGCGACTACCTCGGTTTCGCCATTTCCGGCCCGAACGGCACGACGGTCAACGACGGGATCATCCGTCAGCTCAAGCCCGACATCGCCGGCCTGCTGGCGGCCATGGAGGAGATGGGCCTGCCGCCGATCGAGACGATGTCGGTCGACGACGCCCGCGACTTCATGGAGGCGTCCGGCGCGATGAACCCGCCGGGGCCCGACGTCGGCGAGGTCGTCGACGGCACGCTGCCCGGGGCCGACGGATCCGAGCTGGAGTACCGCCTGTACCGGCCGGCGACACCTGGGCCGCATCCGCTCGTTGCCTACTTCCACGGCGGGGGGTGGGTGCTCGGCAGCCACACCTCCGACGATGCGCTGTGCCGCGACCTGTGCAACCGCTCCCGTGCGGCGATCGTGTCGGTCAACTATCGCCACGCACCCGAGGCACGTTTCCCGGCGGCTGCCGACGACGGCCTCGCCGCCGCCACGTGGATCGCCCAGCACGCCGAGGAACTGGGCGGCATCCCCGGCCAGCTCGCCGTCGCCGGTTGGAGCGCCGGGGCGAACGTCGCCGCCGTCACGTGCCAGCAGGCGCAGCTCGCCGGCGGCCCGGACATCGTCGGCCAGGTGCTGCTCAACCCGGTCACCGACTGCGACTTCTCGCGACCGTCGTACGTCGACAACGCCGAGGGCTACCTGCTGACGAAGGGGCTGATGGACTGGTTCTGGAGCCACTACTGCGACCCGGCCGACCGCACCGACCCCAAGGCGTCGCCGCTGCGGGCCGACAATCTGTCCGGACTCCCACCGGCGATGATCGTCACCTGCCAGTTCGACCCGTTGCGCGACGAAGGCGACGCCTACGCGGAGGCGCTCGCCGCCGCCGGCGTGCCGGTGCGGCATCTGCAGTGCGAGGGCCAGACGCATACGTCGATCGGCATGGTCGGCGTGCTCGTCACCGGCGCCTACGCCCGCGAGGACATGGCCGACGCGCTGAGCTCGTTCTTCGGCGCCAGCGTGACCTCGGGCGTCTGACACCGAGACGAGGGCGTGACGCTGGGGGTCTGACCCCTGGCGTGACACGTGACGCTGGGGGTCTGACCCCTGGCGTAACGATGTGACAGCCCGTCGGTAGCGTCGATGCGATGGCCTCGTTGTCGCGTCACCGGCCTGCGCACGTCGCGCAGGGCACGTGGCGCAGCGGCGCGCTGCACGTGTGGGGTTGGAACGGCATCGACACCGCGCCGATGGCGTGGCTCTACAGCGGGTTCCGCCACCTCGACGCCGACGGGATGCGCACCGGCTGGCACGACACGCCGGTGTCGTACGGATCGATCGGCCGGATCAGCCTCGACGTCGACGATCGACCGGCCCTGCACGCATCGTCGGTGCAACTCGATGCGATGGGCACCGCCGTCTGGCTGTCGGAGCTGCCCGACGAGACGTACCTGTCGGACTCGCTGTCCTGGTTCGCGCGGATCGCCGAACTGGCCCGCCGCACCGTGTCGGCGGGCCGGATCACGCCGGTGATCGTCGAGGAGGGTCCGTTCACCGTCGCCCGCTGGAGACCGGTGACCACCGAATCGATCGACGCCACCCTCGCCACACTGGCCACGTCGATGCCACCGATCTGTACCGCCGGCTCCGGCGTCGACGCAACGACGATCTACGCCCAACTCGTCGACGGCATCGCCCGCTCGTTCCTCTTCCAGTACGGCTGGAAGCCCGACCTCGGCCGCCAACGCCGAGCCGGGATCCAGGCCCTGCGAGCGACGTTCGGTGCGCTCGCGAAACCCGATCACGTGATTCGGGGTGGCACCGACGACTTCGACGATGCGCTGCGCCAGCTGCGCGACGAGCTCGACCGGCACCGGCGTCGCCTCGCCGGCGAACCGGTGGTCGTCCCACGGGTCCGTCTGCTGATCTCCGACGACCCCGGCGACGCGTGGGTCGTGCGGCTGGAACTCGTCGACGACCGCGACAGTGCGCGCTGGTGCACCGCCAACGACGTCTGGGATGCCAACGACACCGCGGTCGAGGTCGCCAAGGGCACCCACCACCTCGACCGGCTTCGCGAACTGGTCGGCGCCACCGTCGAGCAGGTCAAGGTGGTCCCCGGCCTCGCCGACCTGGCTCTGGAGCACGAACCGACCCAGATCGAACTGGAACTCGACGTCGCCGAGGACTTCCTCGACATCGCCCCGGTCGAGCTGCAGCGGATGGGCATCGAGCTGATCGGACCGGAACGCCTGATCCGCACGCGGGTGAGCATCAACGGCGAGGCCACACCGGCGCCGGCCGACGATCGCAAGAAGCAGTTCGGCAAGGAAGCGCTGGTCGAGTGGAAGATGGTCGTCGGCGACGAGGAGATCTCCGACGCCGAGATCGCACGCGCCGAGGAGGTCGGCGCCACGCTGCTGCACACCGGCCACCGGTGGGTCCGCATCGACGCCGACGAGCTCCGCCGCAAGCGCGCCAGGCTCACCGAGCTCAAGACGACCAAGGCCGTCGTCACACCGATCGAACTGCTGCGCCTCGCCGACGACGAGAGCCTCGGCGGAGACCCCGACGACGGCGCTGCGGACAGCGAGGGCAGGCGCTCGATCACGGTGCGCGGCGACGACGCCTGCGCCGGCGCCGACTGGGTGCGCAACCTGCTCGCCGGCCTCCCCGACGAACGCCTCGACGAGACCCACGAGTCGGTCGAGTTCGTCGGCGAGCTCCGCCACTACCAGCGACGGGCCTTGTCGTGGCTGCAGTTCCTCGGCAAGCTCGGCCTCGGCGGCTGCCTCGCCGACGACATGGGCCTCGGCAAGACCGCCACCACCCTGGCCCATCTCCTCGAACGACCCGGACCTCATCTGGTGGTGTGCCCACTCAGCGTCGTGCGCAACTGGAGCCAGGAAGCCGCCAGGTTCACACCGAAACTCGAGGTCACGATCCACCACGGCGCCAATCGAGCGCAGGGACTGCACGACGACGACTCGCTGTTCGAAGCCGACCCCGAGCGCCAGCTGGTGATCACCACCTACGGCCTGTTGCCGCGCGACCTCGAACACCTCGGTGACGTCGACTGGTCGACCGTCGTGCTCGACGAGGCACAGATGGTCAAGAACCCGAACACCAAGGCGGCGCGGGCGGTGCGCCAGCTTCGTGCCCGCCAGAAGCTGGCACTGACCGGCACCCCGGTCGAGAACCGCCTGAGCGAGCTGTGGTCGATCCTCGACGCGGTGAACCCCGGCCTGCTCGGCAGCCTGCAGAAGTTCCGCGAGCGGTTCGGCACCCCGATCGAGCGGCACGGCGACGCCGATGCCGCGGCACGCCTGCGCCACATCACCCAACCGTTCATCCTGCGGCGCACCAAGGCCGACAAGCGGTTGCTCCCCGACCTGCCGGACAAGATCGAGCAGATCGCCTACGCCAAGCTCACCCGCGAGCAGGCGACGCTGTACCAGCAGGTCGTCGACCAGCTCCTCGCCGACGCCGAGAAGGCGACGGGCATGCGCCGCCGCGGCCTCGTGCTCGCCGCACTGATGCGTCTCAAGCAGATCTGCAACCATCCGGCCCATGCGCTCGGCGACGGTTCGCGCCTCGCCGGCCGGTCCGGCAAGCTGACCCGCTTCGACGAGCTCGTCACCGAACTCCTCGACGCCGACGAGCGCGCACTGGTGTTCACCCAGTTCCGCGAGATGGGCGAGCTGCTGCGCACACACGTGAGCGACCAGTTCCACTTCGATGCCCCGTTCCTCCATGGCGGGGTGAGCCGCACCGGCCGCGACCGCATGGTCGACGCGTTCCAGGACGGGTCGGGTCCTCCGCTGCTGCTCGTGTCGCTCAAGGCGGGCGGCACCGGCTTGAACCTGACCGCAGCCAGCCAGGTGATCCACTACGACCGCTGGTGGAACCCCGCCGTCGAAGACCAGGCGACCGACCGCGCTTGGCGCATCGGCCAGCACCGCACCGTCAACGTCCACAAGCTCGTCTGCGAGGGCACCGTCGAGGAACGCATCGGCGTGATCATCGACGACAAGCGCAAGCTCGCCGAGTCGGTGGTCGGCACCGGTGAGGCGTGGCTGTCGGAACTGTCCACCGACGAACTCCGCGACCTCGTCGTGCTGGAGATGGACTCGTGACCCGACCCCGCAAGCCCTTCGGCGCCAACCATCCGGGCCGGCTGCCCGCCACGATGATGAAGGTGCTCGCCGCAGAGATGAGCGACCCGACGCGGCTCCGACGCGGCAAGCAGTACGCCAAGGACGGCTCCGTGCTCGACATCGTGATCGATCCCGGCACCGTCACGTGCGAGATTCAGGGCTCGCGCTCCACGCCCTACATCGCCGTCGTCGCCGTCACCCCAGGCGACGGGATGCCACTTCGACGCGACGTGACCTACACGTGTACCTGCCCCGACAACGACAACTGGGACGGGCATGCGTGCAAGCACGTGGTCGCCACGTTGTTCACCCTGAGCGACGAGTTCCTCCTCGAGCCGGAACTCCTCGATCGCTGGCGCGGGCGGTCCTCCGACGACGACGGCGACGATGTCGACGACAGCGACGATGTCGACGACGATGATGACGACAGTGACGACGGCCCGTCCGTCCGAGTCGGGTCCGACAGGACGGGAAGGCACCTGCGACTGGTGCGCTCCAGCGAGCGTGCGCCGTCTCCGCGCGAGCCGGTTCGCCCGCCCAGCGACCCGCTCGCCGACCTGCTTCGCGTGCCCAGCGGTGCGTCACTGCCCGACGTCGGCGCACTCGAACGCATCGAGCCGCAGCTGCCGCGGTCGCGCGAGCTGGCGACCGTGTTGCGTGACGCGCTGTCGCAGCTCCGAATCGACTGGGACTGATCTGCGCGCGGTGGATGACCGAGCCACCACGCACTGCGCACGTACACTCGTGACATGTCTCTGCACGCTGCGCAGGTGGCCGATGCGCTGCTGTCGAACGTCGACCGGGTGGTCAGGGGAAAACGCGACGAGATCCGCCTGGCGCTGTGCTGCCTGTTGACCGAAGGGCACCTGCTCCTGGACGACGTTCCCGGAACGGGCAAGACGAGCCTCGCCAAGGCCATCGCCAACTCGATCGCCGGCACCTGGACCCGAGTCCAGTTCACCCCCGACCTCCTGCCGACCGACATCACCGGCGTGATGGTCTTCGACCAGCGCACGAGCACGTTCACGTTTCGTGAGGGGCCGGTCTTCACGAACGTGCTGATCGGTGACGAAATCAACCGGGGGAGCCCGAAGACCCAGTCGGCGCTGCTCGAGGTCATGGAGGAGCGCCAGGTCACCGCCGACGGCGTCAGCCGGGTCGTGCCACGCCCGTTCTTCGTGATCGCCACCCAGAACCCGCGCGATTTCCAGGGGACGTTCCCATTGCCCGATGTGCAGCTCGACCGGTTCGCGATGCGGCTCACGCTCGGCTACGCCGATCCTGTGACCGAGGTGTCGATCCTCGAGGGCTTCCATCGCCACCGTGCCGAGGACGACCTCGCACCGGTCACCGACCCGGCCGAACTCGACCGGGCGATCGCCGAGATCGACGGCGTGAGCGTGGCCACGTCGATCCACGACTACATCGTCCAGATCGCCAATGTCACCAGGGTCCATCCGGACCTGCGCCTCGGCGTGTCGACCCGCGGCACGCTCACCGTGCTCCGTGTTGCGCGGGCGTTCGCCGCCACGGACGGGCGCGACTACGTCACGCCCGACGACGTCAAGGCGGTCGCTGCCCCGGTGTTCGGACACCGGATGGCGCTCACGGCCGAAGCCGAGCTGCGCGGCGAGCGGGTCGAGGCCGTGCTGGCCGACATCATCGACGACGTCCCGGTGCCGCGTACCCGAGCGAGCTGAGCGTGCTGACCAAGTCGGGTCTCGGTGCGGTCCTGACCGCACTGGTGCTGGCCATCCTCGGTTGGTGGTGGAACTACGAAGAGGTCGTGATCGCTGCAACCGCGATCGGGGCGGTGCTCCTGACGGCGGTGTGGGTGTCACAGCGTCCCCTGCGTGCCGTCGTGACGCGCCGCCTGCCCGCGTTGCGAGTCCCCCGGGGCGACCCGATCATGGTCGAGTACCGGGTGCGCAACTCCACCCGGTTTCGTTCCGGTCGCGCCACGATCATCGACCGGTGCGACGATGAAGAGGTCCGCGTCGACGTGGCCCCCCTTGCCTCGAACTCCGAGGACACCGTCACGGGCTCCATACCGACCCGCCGACGTGGCGTCTTCGACGTCGGTCCCTTCGAGATCGAACGGATCGACCCGTTCTGGCTGACGGTGGGCCGGCGCCGGGACACGAGGGTCGCCTCGGTCATCGTCCATCCGAAGATCTACGACCTGATCGGTCCCCACGGCGCGGTGCGCGTCGTCGAGAACGAGTCGGTGCTCCGGCGGGCGACTGCCGATCCGATGTCGGGGTTCGTGTCGATGCGCGAGTACGTCGCCGGCGACGACCCGCGCATGATCCACTGGCCGACGACGGCACGGACCGGCACGCTGATGGTCCGTGAACACGTCGAAGTGCGCCGGCCAGAATTCACCGTCGTGCTCGACACGGCGCCGTCGGTGGGCACCGCAGATGACTTCGAGGAATCGGTCGACGTGGCGGCGACGCTCGCCGTGCACGCACTGCACACCGGTCTCGACGTCGTGGTGCGCACCACCGACCGACACCATGCCGGTCGCCCGGCGCCGCTGGTGACCGACGCGTCGGTGCTCGACCTACTCACCCCGGTGCAACAGTCCGACGACGACACCTTGCTGCCCGTCGCCGCACTGTTCACCGGCGGGTTCGATCAGACGACGGTCGTCTTCGTCACCGGTCCCGCTGGGCCGTCAAGCCGTTTCGCCACCAGCGAGCGGATGGCGGCGGTCCGTATCGGTGACGGCGCGACCGGCGGGCCGGGCATCGTGCTGGCGGCCAACGACGGAGCCGAATTCGTCAGGCGTTGGCGGGCGTGGGGAACGTGAGCGCCGTGGGACTGCCGACATGAGCCGGACCTACACCGACGCAGCATCGAACGATCACTCGCTCGTCCGGGTGCGCATCGCGACGATCGCCGTCGGATTCGCCCTGGTCGGCGCGGCGTCGGGCGCCATCTTCGACCGGTTCGAATGGACGCTCGTCGTGGCCCCGCTGCCAGCCGCAGCGGTGGCATCCATCCTCGTCGGGCGTCGTTCCGTCTGGCGACTCGCCGGTGCGATCGCCGCCACGCTGATCGCCGCCGCGGGCACCGTCGCCGTCGCCGGCGGATCGGCGGGTGACGGCGCTGACGCGTTCACCTCCGGCATCCAGGGTCTGCTGTCGACGGACTGGCCGAGCCCGGCGCGACCCGATCTGCTCGGCACCGTCGCCGCCGTGCTCGCCGTCACCTGTGCCGTGAGTTCGGAGATCGCCGCTCGACGGCGTTTCCACCTGCTCGGACTGCTTCCGCTGCTGCTGGCCTACCTCGGAGTGGTGGCCCTCAGCGCTCCTCGGGGGATCACCTGGTCGTGGCTGCTCGGACTCGCCGCCGTCTCGATCACCTTCGCGCTGCTCCGCAACGACGGCACGCTCGCCGATCGGTTGGTGCTGCTGCGCGGCGAACGACGCCTGTTAGGGCTGCTCGCAGCAGCGGTCGCCATGGTCGTGCTGGTGTCGTTGCCGGTAGCGCTCGACGTCCGCGCCGACCCGCGGCGAAACGACCCGGCCGAGCAGACGGCCCCGCTGCTCGATCCGATCGAGGCGACGCTCGCGCTACGCGGGCTCGATCCGCCCGCGGATCTCCACGTCGTCACCCCCACCGACGGAGCTGCACTGCCGACGAGATGGCGTACCGCCGCGCTGACGGCCTACGACGGGCGGCGATGGTCGCCGAGCCTCACGCTCCGTCCCATCGGGTCGACACTCGGTCCCGTGGTGGGACCGACGATCGAGGCCGACGTCAGCTTCCTGTCCGACAACCTGACCCTCGTGCCGCTGCCGGGTCCGCCAGTCTCGGTGGACGCCGCCATCGAAACCGACGCCGAACGGACCGTGGTCAGGTTGGCCGAACGGCCGACGCCGGGCGAGGTCGTCGGCGTGGTCGCCAATGCACCCGCGACGCCGAGCGACGCCGTGGACATCGGCGTGGCCACCCGAGCGGTCGACGAGAGTTCCACGGGCCTGACGCAGCTCGCCCAGGGGCTGGCGGGCGACGGCGACACCCTCGAACGACTGCGTCGGCTGGAAACGACCATGCGCGACGACTTCGTGCTCGACAACAGCGTGCAGGGCGGCGGGCTCGAGCAGGCGCTGATCGACCGGTTCCTCCGCGATACCCAACGCGGGACGAACGAACAGTTCGCCACCTCGTTCGTCCTGCTCGCGCGCGCCCTCGGGATCGAAGCGCGCGTCGCCACCGGGTTCGTCGTCGACGGCGACGGCGCCGCAGCGGCCTTCGCTGCGGACCAACCGTTGGTACTGACATCGACCGACGCCGACGTGTGGCCCGAAGTGCAACTGGCCGACGGCAGCTGGATCGCCTACGACCCGGTACCGAACGACGAAGCTGCCGAGGATGCGCCGCCGCCGCCCCGGCCACAGGTCCAGGCACCCGCCGCGCCACAGCCGCCCATCGCCCCGCCGCCGGAGTCCGACAGCGAGGCGACCGACGACGACGAACCCGTCGATGCCTCCGGCGACAGTGCCCTGTCGACGGTGCTCGCGTGGGCGGTCCGCACGTCCATCGTGCTGGGTGTGATCGTCCTGCCGCTGTTGATCGGTGCCGCACTGATCGTCGGGGTGAAGTACCGGCGCCGCAGACGACGCCTCGGCGCATCGGATCCCGCCGAGCGGATCCGGGGCGCATGGGCCTCGGCGACCGACGCCCTGGTCGACGCCGGCCTCCAGATCCGCGCATCGACGACCGACTCCGAGATCGCCGCGAACGGTGCACCGCTCGTCCCCGACGCCTCTCCGCAGCTCCGACGCCTCGCCTCGCTGTCGAGCGCGGCCACGTTCGGACGGCCTCGTCATCCGGACGTCCTCGCGGAGGATGCGCTGTCGTGTCTCGGGTCGATCGAACGCAGTGTCGTGGCGATACGCACCCGGTGGCAACGGCTGCGCTGGCGCCTCAGCCTGCGCTCGCTGCGCCCGGCGACCCGCTCACCGGTCGCCGACTGAGCGCCCCGCACCGGCCACCGGCCTCGATCGCCGGAGCCACCATCCAGGCGCGACCGTCAAGGCGCAACCATTCAGGCGCCACCGTCACGGCGCCACGGTCGAGGTGCCACGGTCACGGCCCGGTCGCGGCACGGCCGTGGTCGTGGTCGTGGTGCTCGTCGTCGTCGTACTGGTCGTGGAGGTGGTCGTCGTCGGGGCGGAGGCCGTGATCGTCAGCGTTGTGATGGCCGAGGTGTCCTCGCCGTCGGTGACCTGATAGGTCACCAGGAAGGTGCCCGGCGTCGTCGCGAGGACCGACAGTTGCAGCCCACTCCTGCTGGTGACCACACCGCCGGGATCGGAGAACGTGGCCTCGACGATGGTCGGCGCCGGACCGTCGGGATCACTCGCCTGGAGGTCCACCACCGCCGAGGCCCCGAACGTGACCGAGATCGACTGGTCGACTGCGACCGGCGGCTCGTTGGCGGGCGGACCGTTGACCGTCACGGTGGCAGCGGCCGAATCGGCTCCGTCGACGTCGCGCACCCGGTAGGTGAAGGTGGCCACACCGACGCCGTCGCCAGTGACGACCCGGACGTTGCGGTTGTCGGGTTGCAACGTCACCGTGCCGGTGCCACCGGCGGAGAAGGTGAGCGTCGCGGGCAGCAACTCGCTGATGACCAGTGCGCCTGCCGAGTCGGCGTCGGTGTCGTTCGCAACGAGATCGACGGTTCGTTCGGATCCGGCGGTTGCATCGATGGTGTCACTGTTCGCCACCGGCCGGCGGTTCTCGACGGTCACCGTGACGGTGATCGTCGTGGTCAGACCGCCCGGATCGGCGACCGTGGCCGCGAAACGGGACACGCCAGGAGCGATCGCGGATGTCGGAGCGATCACGAGACGGTCGGTCTGCGACGACACCCACGTTGGAGCGCCGTTGACGGCCGTGATTGTCAGGGCCTCGGCATCCGTGGCGAGATCGGTGACGGGAACGACCACGGGCTCATTGCGGAACACCGTGATGGACTTCGGCACTGCGACCGGTTCCTGGTTGACGTCGATCGTCACCTGTCCGTTCGCGCGTAGCCGGCAGGAGTTGACCACGGCGTACGAGATGACGACGTTGCCGTTCTCGCCCTCCGGCGGGGTGTAGACGCCGTTGGCGAAGCCGGGTGGCGCGGTGACGTCGACGATTGCGCCGTTGGACCCGAACGTCCCGAGGTCGACCGCGACCGGCTGACGGTAGCCGGTCGTCAGGAAGCCGTCGTTGGCCACCGGCGTCGACTCCGAACACGGTCGCACGTCGATACGCAGCGTCGCCGTGTCGGTGAGTTCGCCATCGCTCACCTGATACGCGATCACGGCGATGCCGGATGCCCCTGGTCTCGCCGTGAAGCTGATCGACTGGCTTGCGTTCAACGACACCGAGCCGAGCGACGGGTCCGGGTCCGACACGATCGACAGCGACAGCAGGTCGCCGTCCGCGTCACTGTCGTTGAGCAGCACCGCCACGGTCACGGTGCCACCGTTCACGACCTCGGCAGCGTCGTCGCGGGCGTCCGGCGGCCGGTTGAGCGGCTCCTCCACGGTGAGCACGATGCTCGACGTGGCGGTCAGTCCGGCGCCGTCGCGGATCGAGTAGGTCACGAGCACCTGGCCGACGAAGTCGGCGGGCGGGGAGACGGTGACGAGCGAGCCCACCAGCGAGACCGTCGCCTCGCCGGACACTCGATTCGCCGAGATCACCGACATCCCACCCGGTGTCTCGTCGGGATCGCTGTCGTTGGCGAGAACATCGAACTGCTGTGGCGTCGCCGGTCCGAAGATCGTGGCTGCGTCCGGCACGGCGATCGGTGCCTGGTTCGCACGCTCGGTGATCGTGATCCGCAGCCGCCCGAGCGAGACGGCACCCTCGGCATCGGCGACCTGATAGTTGATCGTCGCAGTACCGGTCTGGTTGCCGGCAGCGAAGGTGATGACCCGGCCACTGCGCGTCGCAGTGCCGAGCACCGGCGCTGTCGAGGACACCAGTTCGAGTTCTGCATTGGTCCCATCGAGATCTCGGTCGTTCGCCAATACGTCGATCGAACGCGTCTCACCGACCTCCACCGTCAACGAGTCGAGGTTCGCCTCGGGTCGAAGATTGGTGATGACGGGCTCGCGGACCGACACGATGATCGACGCCGACGCTCTGAGACCCCGGGCGTTCGTGACCTCGTACGTGCAGCGGTAGGCGCCGGACCGGCCGGCCGGCGGATCGAAGCGGACCTGCCCATCCGCGGTCACGGTGGCATCACCGCCGGCCGGACATCCTGGTCGGCCCACGAGCCGGGGGCGGCCACCCGACGGATCGCCGTCGTTGCGCAGTACGTCAACGGTCACCGGCACGTCGATGTACGTGAAGGTCGAGTCGTCGCGGGCGTACGGCGGCTCATCGAGCTGCTCGGGAAGGACCGTGACCGTGACGTCGCCGACCACTTCGTGACCGTTGCCGTCGCTGACGGTGTAGGTGAAGCGCGCCGTGGTCTGCGCTTCTTCGTCGACGAGTGGTGGGGGCGAGAACTGGATCTTCTCGCGGTCGAAGACCACCGCCTGACCGCTTCCGTCGGCGGGTTGGGTGACCGCGACGACGGTGAGCGGATCGCCGTCAGGGTCGGTGTCGTTGGCCGTCACGTCGACGACCACCGCCTGGCCGACGACCACCTTGTCGGTGTCGGCGGTGACCACCGGTGGGCGGTTCGGCTCGACGTCGTCGATGACAGCGATCAACACCGCCCCCCTCACGACGTGGCCATTGCCGTCGTCGACGGAATACGTGAAGGGCACCAGGCCGCCGGCGCCGGCGCGAGCCGTGACCGACAGTTCTCCCCCGTTGACGGCGACGTCGAGCCCTGCGGGCAGCGGCGCGACGACGTCGAGCGTCAACGTGTCGCCATCGGGATCGGAATCGTTGACGAGGACGGGCACGGCGGTCGTGACATTGCGACGTAACCGCACCGCGTCGGGTCGTACCGACGGCGGCCGGTTGGGGTCGCCACTGCGGGCCACCTCGACGCGCACCTCGATGTCGTCACCGATCGCGTCCAGCGCATCGACGGGTCGATAGGTGAAGATCGCCGTGCCCTCGAATCCTTCGGTGGGAGTGAAACGGAGCGCGGGGAGACCCGATGGACCCTCCGTCTCGGTCACGTCGCCCAACGTCGCCTCGCCGACGCTCTGCGGCGGCGAGAACCCACCCAGGCGGAGGGGATCGCGTTCGGGGTCCACGTCGTTGAGGAGGACGTCGACGGTCACCGGCACACCCGGACCGGTCTGTGCGCTGTCGGCCACACCGACCGGAGGTCGGTTGGCCGTTCCGGGCGCCAACAGCTCGATGATCACCGACGCCGACGCCGTCGTGCCGTCGCCGTCGACGATCGTGTACTCGAACCGGTCGACACCGACGTAGCCCGGCTCCGGCGTGTAGACCACCGTCGTCGCCGTTCCGATGTCGACCGATCCGTGGCCGGGCACGCCGACGGACGACACGGCGATCGCTTCACCATCCGGGTCGTAGTCGTTGACCGTCACCTGGACCGGCACCGAGGCCCCCGAACGTGCAGTGACCAGGTCGTCGACCGCTCGCGGCGGGTCGTCGATGCCGTTGTCGTCGGGTTCGCGCACCTCGGGTTCCCGAGCAGCACCGTCGTCGGTGCCGGTCGTTCCTTCGCCGGGCTCGCCTGACTCGACCACGTCGCCGTCCTCGCCGAGCACCAGGATGCCCTGCGCGTCCTTCTCGATCGCCTGAATCCCCCACGGGTTGACGCCCCAGACGAAGTCGCCGGCGACATCGTCGACCCAGATGAGGTCGACGGTCGCCGTGACCGCCAACGTCGCATCGACCGCGACATCGGCTGGTTCGTCCTCGAGGATCGCTCCGCGGCGCCAGTCGAACCGGACGATCGAACTCGGACCGCGTCGCACGACCGCTGCTGCTTCGCCGGCGATCGCCAGAAAATCACCTCCATCGAGATCGAGCCCGGGCACACTCGACGTCTCGGCGATGGTGTCAGCGGACACGCACCAGAGGTCGTCGTTCGCCCCGACCCATCCGCACGCACCCGTCGGACCCGGAACCTGCGCCAGCATCTCGCTCGGGTCGGCGTTCGTGGCCAGCGTCTGCCAGGCGCCGCCTCCCAGTCGGGCTCGGCGACCGGACACGTCCACGACCAGCGGCAGGTTGCCGACCAACGACAACAATGCGTCGCCGTCGAGGCCGAGTGCGGTGCGCTGAGCGCTCAGTGACGTCGTGCGGACCAGATCGCCGTCCACGAGCGACCAGATCGATCCGTCGGGAGCGATCTGTGCGGTGGTCCCACCCTCTGCAGCGAATGGAACCGATTCGCCGTCGCCGGGTACCACGTTGGCCACGCCGGCGTCAGCGTTGAACACGACCAACCCGGCCTGCCCGACGCCGGACAGCGCCCGCCCTGCGCCCAGCGCCGACAATCCGAAGGGCGTGCCGAGGCGGAGTCCAACAGAATCGATCGCACGGGCTTCCGCCGTGGTGTCGTTGAGCAGGAATGCGCCGGGACGACCCTCTGCCACCGTCAACTGTTCGCCGCTGACCCCGGCGTCGAGGCTGGCCAGCGCCCTGCCGCCGTAACCGTCGACCAGGACGACGCGGCCGGTCGGCTGATGCATGAACCAGGCCGTCGCACGTGCGGAGGCGGCGTCGACCGCCGGCAGCCCGTCGGCGCGCACGACGACGATCACGGCGAACAGCGCCGTCATCGTGGCCACGATGGCGGCGACGGCTTGGCGCCAGGTCACGGTCGACAGGGTCACGGGTTCCTCAACGGTTGGGCGAGTGGCGGAATCTCACGCTTGGTCATCGGCACGCCGGAACAGGAACTCAAGAGATTGTTCAGATCTGACCCCACGGTCGCCGATCGACAGCGAGACGTCGCCCGACACCGCTCCGGTTCCGTAGTGTCTTCCCGATGGACATCGTCGTGCGCACGCCCCACGGTGACGCCGACGTGTCGATCGCTTCACATGCGGCCACCACCACGTTGGGCGAGATCGTCGCCGCGGTGACCGGCCAAGCGGTACCACGTCTGGTGCTGGTCGACGGACGCACCGTCGATGCTGACGCCCTGCTCGATGCCGTCGATCTGCTCGTCGGTTCGGTCGTGACGTCTGCGGCGCCCACTCCGCCCGACATCTCCGACGCCGATGTCGAACTCGTCCAGATCTCGGGACACGGCGCAGGTCGGATCACGCGGCTCGGGCCGGGCCGGTACCGGATCGGGCCGGGACGCCGCTCGAACGCCCACGAACTCGACGTCGCTCCCGTCGATCACTCGGTGTTCGAACTCGTCGTCGAGCCGACCGCCGCGACAGTGCACGTATCCCGGAGCTCGGAGACATCGTCGGCGACCGATGTGTCGCACGCGTCCGTCGTGCCGGCGGCGGCCGGCGTGGCCATCGACGGTAAGCAACTCGAGGAGGTGACGCCCTGGCACGAGGGGACCCTGACCGTCGGCTCGAGGGCGTTCCAGCTCGACGTCCCGGCCCATCCCGACGAAACGCCGACGCATCGACGGTCCGAACCCGACGGCACGTTGCTGTTCAGCCGTCCCCCTCGTCGGATGCCCGGTCCGGAACGGCGGCCCGTCGTCGACGCGGTTCGCGCCGCCACGCACCATTCGCCGACGCTGTGGGAGCGCCGGCCTGCGCATCCGGACGCCTTCCAGCTGCCGATCGGCGTCGGTCCCGACGGTGTCGGTACCATCGACCTCGATCTCGCATCGCAACGGGCGCTGGCCATCGTCGGAGCGGAGCGGTTCCGCGATGCACTCACCCGCAGCCTCGTCATCGAGGCCGCCACGCTCCACGGCCCCGCCGACCTCGGCCTGGTCGTCCTCACGCATCCGGACCGCCTCGCACACTGGGACTGGGCGAAGTGGCTGACGCACCTCCGAGTCGACGACCGACCCGCAATCTGGAGTTCGCGACACGACGTCACCCGGTGGGCCCAGGGCCTGGACACCGCTGGCGTCTCGGGGACGACGCCGCAGCGATCGTCCGCGCTGACCGTGGTGATCATCGACGATCCCGATCTCTGGAGCCGTCCTGATTCACCTGTTCGGTCGATCGTCTCGGACCCGCCGGAGGATCTGCGGTTGATCGCACTCTGCGACCCCGAGACGCGTGCTCCTGCCGTCTGCACCACCGTGATCTCCGAGGGGCACGACGAGTTCGCACACGTGCGGTCGTTCGCTCGCGCCGGCGACGACCAGCTCGTCCGACCAGCATTGACCGAGGACGATGTGGCGGTTCGTGTTGCTCGAGCACTGGCTCCGCTCGCCGATGTCGACCGTCCGAAGCTGAGCGCCCCACCGGCCCCCGACAGCGACCGGATCGCACTGTCCGAGCTGGTCGGGGTCGCCGCAACCGGGGACATCCTCGAGCGTTGGGCCGACGGGAGCGCCGGATCGACCGCCGCAGTCGGGCGGAGCGGTGACCGGCTCGTGGAGGTTCCGACCACCGACGACGTGACCGTCGTGGTCGGGCCGTCGATGGGCGATGCCTTCGACGTGGCGGCGACGTCGCTGCTGGCGCAGTGCGTCGACCGCTCACCCGACGCCATGTGGATCGCCCCGATCGTGCTCGAGCCGGGTCCCCGCGCTGACCTGCTGTGGCAGTTGCCGCATGCCACCGACCGTCACGATGTCGACGCGGCAATCGACACACACCGTCTGCTCGCTCGCCTCCGAGCGGTGTTGGCCGACGAGCGAGGACCGGCCAACGTCGTGCTCGTCGTCGAGGCGGCGAGTGCCTCCTCGACCTCTCCGGACCCGGACTGGCTCGTCGCCCTCGCCGATGGAGTGCGGACCATCGCCGGGCTCTCGATGGTCGTGGTCACCGATCGCCCCGACGTGGCGAATCTGGTCGGCGACACGGTCGTCCGTGTCGAACGACGCTACGACGTGCCCGGAGCCGCCCGACGGGTCGCTCTGCTGACCACTCCCGGGGGCCTCGTCGGCGAGACGTTCACGCCCGTGCAACCGACCGCCCCGGGGGTTGCCGGCCTGGAGCTCCGCCCGTTCGTCGTCGGACGAGCGCTCACGCCGCTCGAACGGCGCATCGAGCAACAGCATGCACACGCTGCGAACGCTGCCGACCCGGCGCTGGACAACGTCGTCGCCATGCTCCGCGAGGCGGCCTCACGGGAGCGCAGCGACGCACCGCCGTCCGCAGCGAGCGGCCGCACGGTCGTGCCGCCACCGATCCCGACCCGTGTCGCCCTCGACGAGTTGTTCGACGCTTCGCCGGGCGACGGTGTCCCACTCGGGCTCGTCGACGACCCGAACAGCGCAGGTCTTCGAGTTCGCTGGTGGCAACCAGGGAGCGGCTCGATGCTGGTCTTCGGCTCTCGGAGATCAGGCATGGAGCAGGTGCTCTCCACGATCCTGCTCGGCATCATCGACAGATTCTCGGCCCTCGACGTCGACCTGCTCGTCGTCGAACCATCGGCCGCCCGCCGCCGGGCTCTCGCCGACCTCGGCCGTGCGATCCGCATCGTCGCTCCCGACCAGCGCGCCGAGGTGACCGCAGCGCTCGACGACATCGACGAGGAGTTGAAGCGCGAAGCTGCCACGAGCACCGCTGCCGCACCCGGCAGCGGACCCCGCACGGTGGTGTTGATCGGCGATCTCGTCGATCTGCGACGCCGGTACGCGAACCAATCGGTCGCCCCTCGGATCGACGACGTCGTCACCCGCGCCGCCGCAGCGGGCTCCGGCATCGACGTGGTCGCAGCCGCCGCCGAACTCGACGGGGCGGGCCCGTTCGCGCACGAGGCGTCGAGCTGTCTCGTCGGCGCATCGTCGGACCACGCGGAACTTGCGTCCCTCGGCGTCGACCGGCCCGGTGATCTCGACGGCATCGTCGGTCGCTGCCGGGCGTTTCCCGGCGGCGACCTCGCTCAGATGGCCACGACCGACGCCACGATCGAGGCGCTCCTCGCTCGCCGATCGACCCGAGGTGCGCCATGACGGCGGTCGGGCCGGGCCGGGGCGACGGGATCGGTCTCGAGGTGACGCACGGCATCGTTCGCGGTGTCCGACTCGACTCGACACAGCCGGACCGCCTCGTGGCTGCGGCCGAGGTTGCGATCCCCAACCGTCTCGACGATCGGGCGATGGTCGAGGCGTTCGTGCGGCTCCGCGCAGAACTCGGCGACACCCCCGTGCCGACCCGCCTGGCGATGTTCCCTCCTGGCAGTACCCTGAGCAGGGTCGATGCGACCGGGCTGATCGGCAATCACCTCAACGTGCTCCGTTCGGACCTGGCCACGAGGAGGAGCGCATCGTCGAGTGTGTTGGTCGACGACGGCCCCCGGAGGTGGCTGATCGGCGTGGCGTGGGACGACACCGAGATCCGACGCATGGAGGAACTGGCCGAGCGCGCCGGCTTCGTCGATGTCGCCGTCGATCCCAGTCCGCTCGCGCTCGCGCGCGTCCTCGACCGGCGGATCACCCACGTCCGCCGCGACGCAGCAACCGGTCAGAGCTTCGGCGCCGTCACCTCCGACGGTGTCGTCGTGGCGGCGGCTGCACTGGAGTCGGTCGGCAGGATGACGCCCGGGCTGGCGTGCAGCGACGCTGCCATGTCTCTCGGCTGGTTCGACGCCGTCGATCCACCGACCGAACTCGTCGCCGAGCTCCAGCGGCTGCTCGAGGATGCCCCACCGGTCGAGTGCGACCTCGAACTCGCTGACGTGGCCTACCCCGCATTTCCTCCGCACGACCTCCGGGCGCCGGAGCGCCAGTGCGTCGCCCTCGGGGCGGCACTTGGTGCCGCTGGGCTCGCCGGGCGACTCCGGCCCGTCGACATGCTGCTGCCGGTGGTGACGGCGTCGAGTGACCTCGAACGCCCGTGGGCGATCGAACGGGTCTCCAATCTGCCGGCACCGCAGGCACCGCCCACGATCGGCCGGACCAAGCGAATCGTCGCCCGTCTGCTCCCGCGTCGCCGCTGACCGGTTCACCGGGTCAACGCGACGGCCTTCTCGGACGGTCAGTCGTCGAAGACGGACGGGCGTTGCCCGAACACCGCAATGGCTTGACGCAACGGCACGAGATCACCACCGGTGCGGCGTCCCTCGGCGGCAGCGATCGCATGTTGAGCGATCGCCCGCGCCTGTTCGACCTCGGCGCGCAAGCGGGCGTTCTCGATCTCCAGGTGCATGACCCGACGGATGCCTTCCAGGTTCATGCCTTCGTCGGTGAGCTCGGAGATCCGTTTCAGGATGGCGATGTCGGCATCGCTGTAGCGACGGTTCCCGCCCTCTGTGCGCGCCGGGGTGACCAGGCCACGCCGCTCGTAGATACGCAACGTCTGAGGGTGCATCCCGGCGAGCTCGGCGGCGACCGAGATCACATACACCGCCCGTGTGTGGGACCGTTCGTTGTCGGATGGGGTCATGCCAGTGAACTCCTCGGATTCACGGTAGTCGCCGCAGCGAGCTGCTCGATCGCTGCCCGCTGCGCATCGTTCAGGTCGGTGGGGACGTGCACGGTGACCGTGACGATCAGGTCACCGGCGTGCTTCGCCGTCTGGATGCCCTTGCCGCGCACGCGATGCCTGCTCCCGGTCTGCGTGCCCGGCTTGAGTCGCAGGGTGACGCGCTGGCCGTCGAGCGTGGGAACGTCGATGTCGCCGCCGAGGGCGGCTTCGGCCACCGTGATCGGGACCGCGACGGTGAGGTTGTCGCCGCTGCGTCCGAACAGGGGGTGCGGCATCACCTTGAGTTCGACGAGCAGGTCGCCGTTGGGACCACCGTTGCGTCCGGGGCCGCCGCGCCCCTTCAGACGGATGGTCTGGCCGTCCTTCACGCCGGCGGGAATGCGGGTCTTCACCTCGCGTTGGCGCTTCTCCTCGCCTGTGCCGTGGCAGGTGGGACACGGGTCCTCGATGCGCATGCCCCGACCACCGCAGACCCGGCACGGCGACGAGAACGAGAACATGCCCTGGTTGTCGTCGACGACGCCGCGCCCGCCGCAGGCGGAACAGACAACCGGCGACGTGCCCGGGCGGGCTCCGGATCCGTTGCACGTCGAACACTGCGCGTCGGTCGTCAGGTACAGCGTGGTGGTGATGCCATGCACCGCATCCTTGAAGTCGACCGTGAGTTGTGCGGTGACGTCCGCCCCGCGACGCGGGCCGACACCGGATGCGGCACCGGAGCGCCCGCGGCCGGGTGCACCGCGTCCGAACATCGAGCCGAACAGGTCGCCCAGGCCGCCGGCGCCGCCCATATCCTCCACGTTGAACGTGAAGCCGCCGGCGCCCCCGGGGCCGCCTCGTCCACCCATTCCGGACATGGGGCCCATCGCCCGGACCTCGTCGTACTCCTTGCGCTTCGCCTCGTCGCCGAGCACGTCGTAGGCGGCCGCCAGCTCCTTGAACTTCTCCTCGGCGGCGGTGTCGCCGGGGTTCTTGTCCGGATGCAGGTCGCGGGCGAGCTTGCGATAGGCCTTGGTGATCTCCTTGGCCGTCGCGTTCTTGTCGACGCCGAGCGTACGGTAGTAGTCCTTCTCGAACCATTCACGCTGTGCCGTCATCAGAGATCACCTCCTCTCACTGGTGTGACGCCAGGGGTCAGACCCCCGGCGTAACGCCTCAGTCCCTCGTCTTGACCATGGCGGGGCGGAGCACCTTGCCCTTCCAGGTGTAGCCGCTGCGCAACACCTCGGCCACGGTCGGCTCACCGCCGTCACCGGGTTCGTGCGCCACTGCCTCGGCGAGTTCCGGGTCGAACGGTTGGCTCTCGAGATCCATGGTCTCGAGCCCGTGCTTCTTCAACTCGACCAGCATCTGGTTGAGCAGTGGGCCCACCTCGTCGGGATGCCGAACGAACGCAGCCTCGGCCGCGTCGAGCACCGGGAGCAGCGCTTCGGCGAGCCGCCCGGAGGCCCGATCGGCCTCAGCGAGCGACTGGGCCGCGGCGCGCTTGCGGTAGTTGTCGAAATCCGCCTGGACACGCTGCGCCATGCCCTTGTACTCCTCGCGCTCGGCGAGCAGTGCCGGCACGTCGACGTCGGAGTAGTCGATCTCACCGACGATCGCATCGAAGCCGTCGATGTCGTCGACGACGTCGCCTTCCTCGGTGGCAGAGCGCCGAATCGAGTCGGTGATGTCGTCGATCTCGCTCGCGCGCTCGGGCTGTTCGTCGCCGGCAGCCTCCTCCGCCGGCGCCGTGGCACCGTCGGGGAGGTCTGCGTCGACGTCGTGATCTCGGGGCGGGTCGACCATGTCGCCGTCCATCGCCGGGTCAGCCCTTCTCGTCGTCGTCGACGATCTCGGCGTCGACGATGTCGTCGTCGTTCACTGCGCCGGTGTCCGAGTCCTGGCCGGACGCCGATGTGCCCTCGGCCCCCGAGTCGCGGGCGGCCGCCTCGTAGAGCTTCTGGCTGAATGCCTGGCTCGCAGACATCAGGGTGTCGGTCGCCGACTTGATGGCCTGGGTGTCGTTGCCGTCCATCGCCTTCTTCAGATCGGCGAGCGGCTGCTCGACAGCCTCCTTCTCCTCGGCGGAGACCTTGTCGCCCTGTTCGCGCAACACCTTCTCGGTCTGGTAGACGATCGAGTCGGCATTGTTGCGGACCTCGGCCTCCTCGCGACGCTTGCGGTCGTCCTCGGCGTGCGCCTCGGCGTCCTTGATCATCTGGTCGATGTCGTTCTTGTCGAGCGTGGACTGCCCGGTGATCGTCATCGACTGCTCCTTGTTGGTCGCACGGTCCTTGGCCGAGACGTGCACGATGCCGTTGGCGTCGATGTCGAAGGTGACCTCGATCTGCGGTACACCACGGGGTGCGGGCGGCAGGTCGACGAGCTGGAACTTGCCGAGCGTCTTGTTGTAGCTCGCCATTTCGCGCTCGCCCTGGATGACGTGGATCTCCACCGACGGCTGGCTGTCCTCGGCCGTGGTGAACACCTCGGTGCGCTTGGTGGGGATGGTGGTGTTGCGCTCGATCAGCTTGGTCATCACGCCGCCCTTGGTCTCGATGCCGAGGCTGAGCGGGGTGACGTCGAGCAGCAGCACGTCCTTGACGTCCCCGCGCAACACGCCGGCCTGGACGGCGGCGCCGATCGCGACGACCTCGTCGGGGTTGACCGTCTTGTTCGGCTCCTTCCCGGTGAGACTCTGGACGAGGTCGGTGACCGCCGGCATGCGGGTGGATCCGCCGACGAGGATCACGTGGTGCAGGTCGCCCTGCGAGACGCCTGCGTCCTTGAGCGCCTGCTCGAACGGGATCCGGCAGCGCTCCATCAGGTCGGAGGTCATCTCCTGGAACTTCGACCGCGACAGCGACTCGTCGAGGTGCAGCGGACCGTCGGCGGTGGCGGTGATGAAGGGCAGGTTGATCTGCGTCTGCTGCACCTGGCTCAGTTCGATCTTGGCCTTCTCGGCCGCTTCCTTCAGACGCTGTGCAGCCATGCGGTCGTTGCTCAAATCGACGCCGTGCGCTGACTTGAACTGCTGGACGAGCCAGTCGATGATGCGCTGGTCCCAGTCGTCGCCGCCCAGGTTGGTGTCGCCATGCGTCGACTTGACCTCGAACACGCCGTCGCCGATCTCGAGGACGGACACGTCGAAGGTGCCGCCACCGAGGTCGAACACGAGGATCGTCTCGTCCTCGGAACCCTTGTCGAGGCCGTAGGCGAGCGCCGCGGCGGTCGGCTCGTTGATGATGCGGAGCACTTCGAGGCCGGCGATCGTGCCAGCTTCCTTGGTGGCGGTCCGCTGAGCGTCGTCGAAGTAGGCCGGAACGGTGATGACCGCCTGGTTCACCGTGTCGCCCAGGTACGCCTCGGCGTCACGCTTCAGCTTCATCAAGATGCGCGCCGAGATCTCCTGCGGGGTGTAGGACTTGCCGTCGACGTCGTCGGACTTCCAGCCCTCACCCATGTGACGCTTGATCGAGCGGAACGTGCGGTCGGGGTTGGTGATCGCCTGACGCTTGGCGACCTCGCCGACGAGCACCTCGCCGGACTTGGAGAAGGCGACGACCGACGGAGTGGTGCGCGCTCCCTCAGAGTTGGGGATGACGACGGGGTCGCCGCCCTCGAGGACGGAGACGACGGAGTTGGTGGTTCCGAGGTCGATGCCGACTGCCTTGGCCATGGTGGTGCTCCTGTTCGGGTTGTTCAGAGGGGGAGAGATCCGTGTGCGGTACCCACGATAGGGACCGCGCAGTCTCGTCGCAACGCACGAGTGAGATTACTTGAGTCGCTGCGACTCAAGGTTAGTCATGGCGGCGGGCAATTCGGGAGGGACTCAGTCGGCAGCAAGGAATTCGGGGCCGAAGGAGTGCGGCAGGAGCTCGGCGACCGTCGTCGACCAGGTGGCACCCGATTCCGCCACCGAGTGCACGGCCACGTCGGGACCGGCGAACTCGCGGATGCGCTGACGGCATCCGCCGCACGGGGTGCCGGGTTCGTCGCCGTCGGTGACCACGACGATCTCGACGATCGACCGCTCGCCGGCAGCGACCATGGCGGCGATCGCGCCGGCCTCCGCACAGGACCCGAGCGGGTAGGCAGCGTTCTCGACGTTGCAGCCGGCGATCACCGCGCCCGACGGCGTCCGGATCGCCGCTCCCACGCGGTAGTGCGAATACGGGCAGTAGGCCTGCAGGTGGGCCTGCCGGGCCGCCACCAACAGTTCCGGATCGGGCTCGCTCATCCCACCATGCTCCCACGCCGACGGCTGCACCCCCAGCTCGACGCCGGCACCCTGGCCGATCACCCCGCGCGATGAGCGAAAAGCCGGGATCTGGGCGGTTCGCTCATCGCTCGCGGGTGATCCGTCAGCGGGGGAACCCGTCGGGATGGGTGCGTTGCCACTCCCAGTGGTCGACACACATGTTGTCGATCGTGCGCTCCGCACGCCAACCGAGCTCCTGCTCTGCCTTGGTCGCGTCGGCATACGACACCGGCTGGTCGCCGGCACGGCGCCCGACGACGCGCCGTGGGATCGGATGGCCGACGGCGCGCTCCGCGGCGTCGATCATCTCGAGCACCGACGTCCCGCGGCCGGTGCCGAGGTTCCAGGCGTGGACACCCGGCGCCTCGGCGAGACGACGCAGCGCCGCCACGTGTCCACGCGCGAGGTCGACCACGTGGATGTAGTCGCGCACGCAGGTGCCGTCCGGTGTGGCGTAGTCGTCACCGAACACCGACAGCTCCGCGAGCTTGCCGACCGCGACCTGCATGATGAACGGCATCAGATTGTTGGGAAGCCCGCTGGGGTCCTCGCCGATGCGTCCGCTCTCGTGGGCGCCGACGGGGTTGAAGTACCGCAGCAGCGCGACTGCCAACTCGGGATCGGCGTCGCCTGCGTCGCTGAGGATCCGTTCGATCATCGCCTTGGTGTCGCCGTACGGATTGGTCGGCCCGATGGCCGCATCTTCGTGGAGCGGCATCGCTGCGGTCGGGCTGTACACGGTTGCCGACGAGGAGAACACCAGGCACTTCACGCCGTGTGCGGCCATCGTCTCGGCCAGCGTCAGCGTCGTGCCGAGGTTGACGCGGAAGTACCGCAGCGGCTCGGCCACCGATTCACCGACGGCCTTCAGGCCGGCGAAGTGGATCACGCCGTCGATCGGGCGCTCGTCGAACACCTCCTCGAGCGCAGCTCGGTCGGCCACGTCGATCCGGTGGAACGTGATCGAGCGACCGGCGATCGCAGCGGCTTCGGTGACGGCGTGTTCCGATCCGTTCGAGAGGTCGTCGACGACGACGACGTCGTAGCCCGCTTCGAGCAAGGCGACGCAGGTGTGGCTGCCGATGTAGCCGGCACCGCCCGTGACCAGGATCGTCTTCATCGACCCCATTGGACCACACCCGCAACGACGGCCTCTGCATCACCGCAATCAGGCATCGGACGAGATCCGGCATCGCGCGAGCTCAGATGCCCGCGAGGCGGTACAGCAGACCGGTCAACGACATGCCGTCACGCACTCTGCCGGCGCGGATCTCTTCGCGGACCGTCTGCCAGGGCAGCCACTCGACCCGTTCGGCTTCGTCGGGGTCGGCCGGGGCGCCGACGTGGACCGCCGACGTCGCGACGAACACGTTGAACGTCGTGTCGCTCGTGCCGTTGTGGGCGAAGTAGGTGGTCATCGGCGTGAGCGGACCGGGATGCCATCCCGTCTCCTCCAGGGTCTCGCGCTGTGCGGCCTCGGCAGGGGTCTCACCGGCGTCGACCCGACCGGCGGGGAGCTCCCACCCCCAGGTGTCGGTGATGAAGCGGTGGCGCCACAACAGCAACACGCCACGGTCAGGATCGTCGACGACCACACCGGCGGCCTGTGCCGGCATCCGCAACACGTGGTGTTCGAACCGGGCGCCACTCGGCAGCTCCACGTCGACCAGGGCCAGACGCATCCACTCGCTGTCGTAGATCGTCCGCTCTCCGTGCACCGTCCACTTCACAGACCGCACCCTACGACCGGCGTGGTTGCCCGAGACCTGGATCCGGCACGCTCAGAGACCCAGGACGAGGGGGACGGCGATGGGCGTCACGATCAACGTGACGAGGCTGAGCGGGGCGCCCACCATGGTGAAGTCGCGGAACTTGTAGCCGCCGAGGCCGTACACCATGAGGTTGGTCTGGTAACCGATCGGCGACAGGAACGAACACGATGCGCCGATGAGCACCACGACGGCCAACGACCGGGGGTCGAGACCGCCCTCAGCTGCGGTGGCCAGTGCGACCGGCAGCATCAACGCGGCGGCGGCGTTGTTCGACAGGAGTTCCGTGAGGATCATCGTGGCCACGAGAACTGCCACGAGTCGTCCGACGTCACCGAACGGATCGCCCAGATCGCCGAGCACGCTCGCCATCTCTGCCGCGAGCCCGCTGACCGAGACGGCGGTGCCGAGACTGATCGACAGGGCGATCGTGAGCACCACGTTGAGGTTCACCGCCCGCCGAGCCTCGGTGACGCTGATCACCTGGCTCGCGATCAGCACGACGGCAGCCAGCAGCGACGCCTCCATCAGGTCGAGCACGTTCGTGACCACTGCAGCGATCATCGCGACGATGGCGGCGATCACTGCGCCGGCGCGGTCCCGGCGGGCCGGCGGCGGTGCGTCGAGCGAGGCGATCACGCTGAAATCGCCGTGCCCACGCCACTGACGTTCGAATTCGGGTGTGGCGAGCACGAGCAGCACGTCCCCGGGTCGCAGCACGACCGTGCCGAGCTTGCCGGGCAGGTCGTCGTCGTGTCGACGGATCGCCAGGACGGCGGCGTCGTAGCGCGCGCGGAATCCTGCGTCGCGCAGTGTGGCACCCGCCAGCTCCGAGCGCTCGGACACGACCGCTTCGAACAGCCCGGCGTCGGGGCGATCGCCGGTTCCGACCAGATGGATGTCTTCTGCGCTCGACAATCCGCCGATCTCGAGCAGGTCCACCACGTCCACCACGTCGCCTGCGAAGTAGCAGACGTCGCCCTTGCCGAGGACGGTGCCCGGACGCGCCGGCACCACCGTGCCGGACCGCTCGACGCCGGCGAGGAAGACCCCATGCAGGTGGCGCAGCCCGGCGGCGTCGACGGTCTGGCCGACGAGCGGCCCGTCGGGATCGACACGAAGGGCGATGGTGTACGGCTGCGCAGCGATGGCATCGCCGGGACGTGCGTCATGCCGGTGGCGCAGCAACCGGGGCGCCGTCAGCACCAACACGATGATGCCGACCACGGCGACCGGGAGGCCGACACCGGTGATCTCGAACACGCCGAGCGGCTCGCCGCCCTGGGCGACGAGCAGATCGGAGACGACGAGGTTGGTCGAGGTACCGATCACCGTGACGACACCGCCGAACACCGCTGCGTACGACAGCGGGATGAGGTAGGGAGACGCCGACACACCGGACCGGCGGCACCACGTGACGACGCGTGGCGCTGCGAGCGCGACCAGGGGCGTGTTCGGCAGCACCGCCGAGAGCCCGCCGCTGAGCGCCGCCAGACGACCCAACCGGGCACGACTGCCGTCGCCCGAGGCCTGCCTGTTCGGCGAACCGGCCATCACCCGGTCGATCAGCGGCGACAACGCACCCGTGACCGTGGCCGCTCCTGCGAGCACGTAGAGCGCAGCGATCGTGATCGGCGCCGAGGACGACAAGCCCGACAACGCCTCGCCCTGGTCGACGACGTCGGCGAGCAGGAGCACGCCGACCGCGGCCCCCATCGCGGCCGCGGTCGGCAGGCGGTCGAATGCGAGCACGCCGAACGTGAGGATCAGCACCACGAGGGTGATCCAGGCATCGGTCGTCACGGCGATGCCTCGGTCATGTCGCTTGCGTCCGGCGTCCGTCCTCGACAGGCGGTGCGAGTGTGAGGTCCACGGAGTCCGAGCCGGCGCGTTGGTGGCGGACCGTCGCCTTGATCGTGGTGCCGGACGTCGCACGAACGAGCCACGAACACGTGGTGCGGTCGGGCGTGCCGACCGTGCCGTTGGTGAAGCGCACCGACGACGACCCGGCGAGCTGTCCCAGCGTCCGCCGCGCGGGGCCGTCGAGGACCTCGAGTGGCCCGTCGACGTCGGCGTGGATCGGTCGCACCAGGTCGTCAGCGGCGGCCTTGGAGCTGACGGTGGTCGGCAACCAGCCGGTGTTGGCGACCCCGATCGTCACACGCCACGTGTCGCCGCCGACCAGCTCGGTGCGGGCGTGGCGGATCTCCAGGCGCGGTGCTGCGAGCGCCTGGGCCACGGCGAAGTCGGCGTGGCGGTCGACTTCGGCGAGGAGCAAATCGGGTGGCGGGTTGGTCCACGAGTACAGGCCGTTCCAGCCGCCCAGCTCGACGGGGCCGAGCTGCGGATGATCGAACGGGTACCAGTCGACGAACCCACGGGTGCGCCCGTCGGTCGAGTGCTCGTCGAGCCAGCGGAGCACGGCAAGCCGTTCGTCGTCGCTGGGGCCCGTGTACCAGAAGTGGGTCGACTGCTTGCGGCCCGTGGCCGCGTGGACGATGTCCCAGAACTCGGTGGTCCAACCGAACACGCCGAGGTGCTCGTAGGCCCAGTCGTCCGATGCGCCGCTCATGGTCTCGGAGGCGTCCCACGTGAAGTCCTCGTACACCGAATGAGACGGGTAGCCGGTGAGTTCGGTGCCGATCGCCGCGAGCTGCTTCCACGTCCAGACGTCACCAGGCGGGAGCTTCGAGTCCGGCATCGTCGACGACGGCCGCAGGATCACGCCGCCGCTGGTGTGGAACGCGTTGAAGCCGCACACGTTCGGGCGAGCGACGATGGCCCGCACCAGTGCGTCGATCTCGGGCTCGGACAGCGGATGATCGCCGGCACCGGGCACCTTCGCCCCCCACCCGGCGGGGAAGTTGCGGTTGAGGTCGAGACTCTCGGGCGCCGGCGGGGACGCCACGTCGAAGCCGTCGAAATCCTCGATCGTGCCCTCGTCGAGCACCCGGAACCTCGTCACGTCGGCGCCGACGCCGGCGGGCGGGACGGGCACGAGCAGCCGCGGGTCGGCAGCGTGGGGGATCCAGGGTCCGTCCGGATCGGCGAATCGCATCTGCAGGATCCGACCGTCGCCGTCGACGTCCTCCTCGTGCAGGCCGGGCCACCGGTGGGCGTCGGCCAACGGCCACGGCCGCACGCTCGAGCGCCGGAAACGCGGGCGGTCGGCGAGCACCCATTCCGCACCGTCGGGGTTCACGCGTGGCACGACGTAGAAGGTGCGGGTCTGCACCGCCCGTGTGATCGTCTCGTCGACGCGATGCCCGTCGACGAGCCGCTTCAACAGCCGACAGGCAGCGACGGTGGCGGTGAGTTCGACCGCATGGATGCTGGCGTCGACCCAGTGCGCCGGCTTGGAGTCGTGTGACCCCGTCGCCGAGTCGGTCACCGTCACGAGCAGCAGGTCGCGCCCTTCGAACGATCGACCGTAGGACTCCACGGTGACGAGGCCCGGGTGGGCCGCTGCCAGCTGGGCGGTCCACTCGACCAGCTCCTCGTATCGCAGGAACCGGTCGAAGCGGTAGTCGTCGAGGAGTTCAGGCACGCCGGAAGACTACGTTCGCACAACATGGTCCGAGACGACACGATGACACTGCCCGGTGGTCGGATCCTCGGCTACAGCACGATCGGAGCGGCGCAGGGTCCGATCGTCTGCTACCAGCACGGCGCACCGGGCAGCCGACTCGAGCTGCTGAGCCTCGACGGTGCCTTCACCGACGCCGGCCTGCGCGTGGTGACCGCCGACCGTCCGGGCTACGGCGCGTCGACGCCGCTCGCCGCCCGGACCACCGCCGCCTGGGCCCACGACGTCGCCGCCCTCGCCGACCATCTGGGCGCCGAGCGGTTCGGCGTGATCGGGCTGTCGTCGGGCGGCCCGTACGCCATTGCGTGCGCCGCACTGCTCGGCGAGCGGGTGATCGGCGCGGACGTCGCCGCCGGCAACACGGACATGACGTGGTCGGGCGCCCGCGACGGATATCTCGATTCCGAGCTGGCGATCATGGCTCTGGACGACCCGGCCGACGCCGTTGCCCGCTGCGAGGAGCGGTACGGCGCCGACGGGGCCGGCTTCCTCGACGGCGGGATCGAACTCGGTCCGACCGACGACGCCTGGCTCGCCGACGAGTCGAAGGCGACGGCGCTGTTCACAGCGATGGGCGAGGCGTTCCGACAGGGCGTGGTCGGCTACGCCCACGACATCTGGATCCAGGGGCGCGCCTGGTCGTTCGACCCGTCGACGATCGCGTGCCCGGTGATCGTCGTCCACGGCGAGGACGACCGACTCGTGCCGATCGAACACAGCCGGCACACCGCGTCGATCGTCCCCGGTGCCGAGCTGAGGGTGCTCCCGGGCGTCGGCCACCTCAGCCTGATCGACGAGTTCCCGGCACTCGCGTCGGAGATCCTCCGTCGCCGGTGACGAGCACGCGATGACACTTCGCGCGGCGATCAGGGCGCACCCGGCAGGCCCGCGACGTACGATCGGTCACATGACCGGAACGCTCGTCATCCTCCGTCACGGCCAGTCCGAGTGGAATCTCGCCAACCTGTTCACCGGGTGGCACGACGTCCACCTGACCGAGAAGGGCCGAGCGGAGGCCTCCGAGGCCGGACGCACCATGGCGGCCGCCGGCCTACGCTTCGACGCGTCGCACACGTCGCTGCAGACGCGAGCCGTCGTCACGCAGAACCTGGCGCTCGACGAGATGGACCAGGCGTGGCTGCCCGTCGAGCGCAGCTGGCGGCTCAACGAGCGCCACTACGGGGCGCTGCAGGGGCTCGACAAGAAGCAGACCGCCGAGCGCCACGGCGCCGAACAGGTCCATGCGTGGCGCCGCAGCTACGACACGCCACCACCGCCCGTCGAGCTCGACAGTCCGGAGCATCCGGCGAACGACCCTCGGTACGCGCACCTGCCTCCGGACGTGCTGCCCGCGACCGAGTGTCTGAAGGACGTCGTCGCCCGAGTCCTGCCCTACTGGTACGACCGGATCGCGCCGCAGCTGCTCGACGGCCAGAACGTCCTCGTCACCGCCCACGGCAACTCACTTCGGGCACTGCTGAAGCACCTCGAGGGTGTGAGCGACGACGACATCGCCGGGATCAACATCCCGACCGGCGTGCCGCGTCAGTACCGCTTCGAGGACCGGCTGTGCGTGGCGTCGGCCGACTATCTCGGCGACGCCGAGGCCATCGCCGCGGCAGCGGCGGCCGTCGCGGCGCAGGCCGGCGGCAGCCACTGAACGACCGCATCTCCTTCGTTGCTCATCCGAGGTGACACAACCGCCTAAGGTTCCGACCATGGCGAGCAAGAAACAACATCTGGACACGCTCCGCGGTGTCGCACTCTTCAGCGGGTGCAACAACAAGGAACTCGAGAAGGTTGCCAGGGCGAGTGACGAGATCCGCATGACCGCGGGCACGTTGATCGTCGACCAGGGCCAGACCGGGCGCGAAGCGTTCGTCGTGGTCGAAGGGGAGATCGACATCAAGCGCAACGGTCGCAAGGTCGCCACGCTCGGACCCGGATCGATCGTCGGCGAACTCTCGCTGCTCGACCACGGCCCCCGCACCGCCACCGCGATCTGCAGCACCGACTGCACGCTGCTGGTGATCGACCAGCGTCGATTCCTCGGCGTGATCGACGCCGTTCCGGCGATCTCGCACAAGCTGCTCACCAGCCTCGCCTCTCGCATCCGCGAACTCGACCGCCAGTACTTCGGCTGACCCGGTCGCGCGGCGCCAGGTGCCGCGCAACCCACCAGCCGAGCGGACATGACCGCTCGCAGCGTCAACGACTAGCGTTGCCGCCGTCATGAGCAGCGAACCCGACACCACCGCGTCAGGCGACCAGAAGCCGCCCGCCCGCGTCAAGCCCCATCAGCTCGCCTTGGTGCTGGGCATCGCGATGGGCATCTTCATCCTCGTCTCCGGCATCCTGCCGCAGATCACCGGCTGGGAGAACGACAACGCCGTGCACCGCACCGTGTTCGTCAACATCCCGGGGCCGATCCAGATCGCCTTCTACACGGTCATCCCGGTGATGGTGATCTGGGGTGCGTTCATGTTCGCCAACCGGATGAAGAACTGGGAACGCGGCACACCGGCGCAGCGTCACACGACCCGGAAGAATGCGGCCAGCCGCCTGAAGGACTTCCGCGCCGGCGCCTACATGCAGACGCTGCTGCGCGATGCCGGTGCGGGCCTGATGCACTCCATGATCTACTTCGGGTTCCTCGTGCTGCTCGGCGTGACGACGGTCCTCGAGATCGACCACCAGCTCCCCGAGTCGCTCAAGTTCCTGCACGGCAACACCTACCGGGCCTACGCCTTCGTCGGCGACGCTGCCGGCGTGGTGTTCCTCACCGGCATCGTGTGGGCGATCGTGCGTCGCTACGTGCAGCGCCCGTACCGCATCCGCATCAAGTCGAAGCCCGAGCATGCAGCGATCCTCGGCACGTTCTTCGCGGTCGGCGTCACCGGGTTCGGCGCCGAGATGTTCCGCATCGCCGAGCAGGGCATGCCCGACTACGAGCGGTGGTCGTTCGTGGGCTACCCGCTCGCCACGCTCGTCGACGGCTGGTCCGCCGACACGCTCAGCACCTGGCACCAGTGGTGGTGGATCGCCCACGTCGCCAGCTTCGTGGCGTTCCTCGCGCTGCTGCCCCTGACGATGCTGCGTCACATCTTCACCTCGCCGCTCAACATGTACCTCTCCGACAAGGAGCGCCCCAAGGGTGCGATGCGGCCGATGCCGAACCTCGAGGAGACGGAACTGGAGAGCTTCGGTGCGTCGACCGTCGAGGACTTCACCTGGAAGCAGCTGCTCGACCTCGACGCCTGCACCATGTGCGGGCGCTGCACCAGCGTGTGCCCGGCCCATGCGACCGGCAAGCCGCTCGACCCTCGCGAGATCGTGCTCAAGTCGGGCGAGGTCATGGCGGCCACGGGCTCACCGGTCGTCTCGCCGCCGCTCGGCACCGACCCGGAGATCACGATCAGCGCCAACTCGCTGTTCGAGCGGATCACACCGGAGGAGATCTGGGCGTGCACCACGTGCAAGGCGTGTGACGAGATCTGTCCGGTGAACATCGAGATCACCGACAAGATCTTCGACATGCGGCGCTACCTGTCGCTGATGGAGTCGAACTTCCCCGCCGAGCTGGGCAACGCCTACCGGGCGATGGAGAACCAGATGAACCCGTGGGGCATGAACCAGGGCGAGCGCGGCGACTGGGCCGACGGTGTCGACGGCGTCACCATCGTCGATCCGGGCGAGGCGCTGACGTCGGAGTACCTGTACTGGGTCGGCTGCGCCGGCTCCTTCGACGACAAGAACAAGAAGGTCACCCAGGCCATGGCGGGGCTGCTTCGCCGGGCGGGGATCGACGTGTCCATCCTCGGGCCGTCGGAGATGTGCACGGGCGACTCGGCACGCCGCTCCGGCAACGAGTACCTGTTCCAGATGCTCGCGCAGCCGAACGTCGAGATGCTCAACGGGATGGGGGTGAAGAAGATCATCACCCAGTGCCCGCACTGCTTCAACACGCTGCTCAACGAGTACCCGCAGGTGGGCGGCCACTACGAGGTCATCCACCACACCCAGCTGCTCGAGCAGCTGATCGAGACGGGCAAGCTCGACGTGAGCGACGCCACGCTCGAAGAGCGCATCACCTATCACGACTCGTGCTACCTCGGTCGCCACAACGACGTGTACCTCGCCCCGCGCAAGGTGGTGGCGTCGATCAAGGGCGTCGAGGTGGTCGAGATGCCACGCAACGGCACCAAGGGCATGTGCTGCGGTGCCGGCGGTGCACGCATGTGGATGGAGGAGAACGTCGGCACCAAGGTGAACGACGAGCGAGCCGCCGAGGCGATCTCCACCGGCGCCAGCCGGGTCGCGACGGCGTGCCCGTTCTGCTACATCATGCTCGACGACGGCGTGAAGGGTGCCGGCGTCGAGGAGGAGCAGGTGCGTGTCGCCGACATCTCGATCCACCTGCTCGAGGCCATCCAGGCCGGCGAGGCGAAGCGTCATCATCCCGACGCACCGCTCGCCCACACGCCCGTCGCCGGCGACTGACGCTCCACCCAAACCACAGCACGTTTGCGTACGGATTTCGGTGGGGCGGCCCACCCGAATCCGCACACAAACGGGTTGATCTCGACGTTCAGGAGCGCAGGGAGACCGAGGTGACATCGGCGCCGAACTCGTCGTCCAAGCGTTCGATGAGCCGCTGGATGGCCTGGTCGTCCGGGCGGGTCCAGAACTGGACGGCGAGTTCGGTGGAGTCGCCGTTGCCCTCCCCGAGCTGCATCGACCGCACCGACGTCGTCGCGATCTCGTGCACACGGCTCAGCACGACCGCTCCGATCGCCGTGTTGCGCACGACGATCACCAGACTGCGTGGTGGGTGTGCATGCCGTTCGATCCGGTTGGACAGCGGCTTGAGCAACGCCAGCGCCACGAGCGCCACGACCGTGGCGGTGACGGCACCGATCCAGAACCCGACGCCAGCAGCCAGACCGACCGCGGCGGCCGTCCACAACGACGTCGCCGTCGTGATCCCGCGGACGGCACCGGCGTGCTTCAGGATGACGCCGCCGCCGATGAAGCCGACACCCGCAGCGACGTAGGACGCGATGCGCGTCACGTCGACGCGTGCATTGGTGGGGTCATCGGTGATGAAGGCATCGAATGCACCGACCGACACCACGCCGAACAGCGCAGCGCCGAGCGCCAGCAGCAGATGGGTCCGGAAACCGGCGTCCTGCCCCGCAGATTCACGTTCGAGCCCCACCACCGCACCGAGGACGGCGCCCAGGGCAAGCCGTGCCACCGTCTCGTACCACTGCAGATCGGCGTCGATCGCCCACACGGCGGTGGCATACCCGGTGCCGCAAGGATCATGCCGAACGCATCCACATCACCGCTGACGGGTACGGACACCATGTGCCTGTCCCCCGAGGTCGACGTCGACGTCGTCGGTCACACGACGCCGTCGGGAGTGAGCCGGTGGCGATCGCTGGTTGAGCGTTCGAGCGCCCGACGTTCGACTCCGATGCGGGTTCGCAGCACCGCCGCGTTGGCCACCGTCGCCCAGGCGGCGGTGCGCCATGCGCCGAGGGCCGCCGGCAGGGCGGCGAGCTCGACGACGACGGCTACGTAGTTGGGGTGCTCCAGGTACCGGTACGGGCCCGCGGTCGACGGGGGTTCGTCGGGCGGGACCATCACCCGAGTACTCCACCGATCCCCCAGCGAGGCAATCGCCCAGTAGCGCAACGGCTGGACTGCCACGAACGCACCGAGCGCGAACACGCGTCCGGCCTTCGGCGTCGCACCGCCGCGGCGCGCTTCGAGCAGCATCGATGCGAGCCAGCCGACGTGCAGGGCCACCATCACCGGGTAGTGCGACCGCCCGTACTCCAGCGCCCCGCGAGCGCGCAACCGGCGCTCGTTGCGCCGGGACCAGACGAGTTCACCGAGCCGTTGCGCGGCAATGACCGCCACCGCCACGGTGGCGAGACGTGCTCCTCCGGTCCGCTTCATCCGCTCACCACTGCAGCAGGACATGTTCCGCCGCGAACCCGGGTCCCATCGCGGAGACGAGCGCGACGTCGCCGTCGACGGGGCCTCCGCCGGCGCCGGCCCGCGCGGCGTCAAGGGCCATGCGCAGCACGAACAATGCGGTTGGCGCCGACATGTTGCCGTGCGTCCGCAAGACCTCGCGCGACCAGCACAGCTGTCCCGCATCGACCGGAAGCACGTCGTCGTAGGCGTCCAACACCTTGGCGCCGCCCGGGTGCAGGAGGAAGTGGTCGACGTCGGACAGGTCGACGCCGGCGCGAGCGCACACCGTGTCGACGCTGCCCGCGAACCGCCGGCGGACGAGTTGTGGCACACTTCGCGCCAGCACGACCTCGAGGCCGCGGTCGGTGAATTCGAAGCCCATCACGTCGGCGGTGTCCGGCCACAGCACCGAGCTCTCGGCGATGACCTTGGGGTGCACGGTTCGTCCCGCGTCGACGTCCATGCGATCACCGGCCACGACGACTGCTGCGGCGCCATCGGCGAACAGACTCGTCGAGACGAAGTTGGCCTTCGACCAGTCGTCGCCCTGGAACGTGAGCCCGCAGAGTTCGGTGGCGACGAGCAGTACCGCTCGATCCGGTTCGGCACGGGCGTGCACGGCCGCACGCGCCAGCCCGCCGACGCCGCCGGCGCAACCGTGACCGAACGTCGCATCGCGACGCACCTGTTGGTCGCAGCCGAGCGCGAGGGCCAGCTTGGCGTCGAGCGACGGGGTCGCCATGCCCGTCGTCGACACGAACAGCACCGTTCCGATGTCGGCGGCGTCGAGACCCGAGTGCACGAGCGCGCGCTCCGCCGCCGTCGTCGACAGCGCCATGGCGTGGCGCAGGTACAGATCGTTGCGTTCGCCGAAGCCGTGCGACTCGTCGAACCACGAGGCCGGCACGCAGAAATGACGCCGCTCGACGCCTGCGTGATCGAACACGGGCAGCAGCCGATCGATGTCCGGGTGGTGCCGGCCGAACATTCGCCGGGCGAAGTCGCGCGCTTCGGTCTGGGTGACCGTGTGCTCGGGCACGGCGGTGCCGACACCGACGATCGACGGCATGCCGCCCACTCCCATCACGTCGACGTCGGCTCCGGTTCCGGCACGGCGCCGGACGCATCGAGTTCGAGGCCGCTCGGCTCGACGGCCGGGCCGTCGGGCTCGGGCGTCGAGCAGCGGTTGCGGAAGACGTAGTCGGAGCGTCGCTTGCGATGGCGACTCGACCAGTCGATCGGCGGGCGGGCAGCCTCGTCGGCGACGTAGCCGATGCGGTACAGCGCCATCAGTTCGAGGCCGTCGGGGACCTCCAGGAACTCGACGAGACGGGCCCACTGCCGGGGCACCTCCATGGGGAACGAAATGAACTGGATCCCCATGCCCAGCTCGGTGGTGGTGAGCCACAGGTTCTCCATCGCGGCGCCGAGACCGAAGACCGAATAGAAGCCGGACAGCTCGCCCGGGCGGTACTCCTCCTTGTCGAGCAGTGCCGCAACCACGAGCGGTGCACCACCGACCAGGTCACGGTTGGCATCGGCGAGCGTGTCGGGCACACCGAGCCGGTTCATCACCCTGGTGGCGGTGTCGGTGAACACCAGCCGGCGGAACGGTCGCAACGTGCGTGGAAGTTGATCGAACAGGATGCCGTCTCGGCGTTCGTCCATCTCGCTCTCGGAGAAGCGGAAGTACCTGCGGTACCGGGCGAAGAACTCGCCGGCCTGGAACACCTGGCGCATGCTCTCGGCGCTGACGTCGGCGATCTCGCTGATCATCTCCGGATCGTCGATCAGCACGAACCGCCACGGCTGGCTGTTGAAGTGCGAAGGTGCCATTCCCGCAGCCTCGACGAGGCGGTGCTGATGCTCGATCGACACCGGGCGACTCGACACCGGTCCGTTGGTGGTCCGACGGCGCTGCACGACGTCGAGGAGTTCCATGGTCGGGAACCTACCCCTGGCGAGCAGCCGGCAAATCCGACGACTTGTCACTGTCGTGCGGCCACGTTCCACCGCGGCACCCGTCAGGCCCACCCGGGCCCACGGTCCACCTGCGGGCACGACGCCCGGAAGCTGGGTACCGTCGTCTCGTGGTCTCATTCGCCCATGCCGGCACCGGAGCTGCGCTCGCAGCGTCGTCACTGTTGGGCGTCGCAGTGCGATCGGGCCGCGTCGACCTCGGCAGGCAGCGCTGGTTGCACCATGCCCTCTACGCCACGTCGGTCGGCGCGGCGGCCACGACGACCCTGGTCGACTCGATGAATCGGCGCCCGACGTGGCCAGTCGCTGCCGGCACGCTCGGCATTCTCGCACTGCTGCCGGCGACACGGGGCGGTTCAGCCGCCCACCTCGCCGTGGCCGTCGCGGCGTCCTCCGTCTACGCCGTCGGAACGATCTCGGCCACGCGGTCGCTGCGCTGAGTCCCGGACGTCCGGACCGCGGTGGGGGCGCTGACATCGTTGCCGGCACGGAGGTTGCGAGGTGGTGGAACGGGTTCTGCGTACCGAGGGCTCACTGGCCCGGCGATTCGCCGGCGGCGAGACGGCGCAGGTCGAGCGTCGCTTCGAGCACACCGTCGGACACCCCGTGCTCGCGAGCGACATCGCGCAGTGAGCGTCCGCTCGACGCTGCGTCCTTCACGATCTCGGTTGCCGCGTCATAGCCGATCGCCGGATTGAGGGCCGTCGCTGTGGCCAGCGTGAGCTCGGCGAGCGCGAGGCACCGCTCCTCGTTCGCCTCGATGCCGTCGACGCACCGGTCTGCGAGCAGACGGGTGCTCGAGGCAAGCAGTTCGATCGACTGCAGGAGGTTGCGGGCCATGACCGGGATCATCACGTTCAGTTCGAAGTTTCCCTGCATGCCGGCGATCGTGATGGTGGTGTCGTTTCCCATCACCTGCGCGCACACCTGCAGCACCGCCTCTGGGATGACGGGGTTGACCTTTCCCGGCATGATCGACGAACCCTTCTGCAGCTCCGGCAGGCGGATCTCGCCGAGCCCCGCCCGCGGACCACTGGCCATCCAGCGCAGGTCGTTGCAGACCTTGGTGAGGGCGACTGCGACCACCTTCAACGAGCCCGACGTGGCGACCAGTGCGTCCCGTGATGCCTGTGCCGCGAAGTGGTCGTCGGGGGCCGCGATCATCGGTGCGGCGTCATCGGACATCACCGCTGCCAGCCGTCGACGCGCCTGCGCCGCGAAGTCGACATGGGTGTTCAGCCCATTGCCGACCGCCGTGCCGCCGAGCGGAATGCGCCCGAGCCCCGGCAACGTCGACCGGACCGCGTCCGCCGCGGAGCGCACCTGGGCGGCGTAGCCGGCGAGCTCCTGGCCCAACGTGACGGGCACCGCATCCATCAGATGCGTCCGGCCCGACTTCACGACGTCGGCGAAGACCGAGGCGCGTTCGCCGAACGATGCCGCGAGGCGATCCAGCGCGGGGAGGAGGTCGAGCGAGATCGCATCGAGCGCGGCGAGGTGGACCGCCGACGGGAACACGTCGTTGGAGCTCTGTCCGAGGTTGACGTCGTCGTTGGGGTGGGCACGTCCACCGGTCAGCGAGCTGATCACCTCGTTGACGTTCATGTTCGACGACGTTCCGGAACCGGTCTGGAAGACGTCGACGGGGAACTGGCCGTCGTGATCGCCGGCCGCGATCTCATCGGCAGCCGCCACGATCGCCGAGCCGAGCGCGTCGTCGAGCAGACCGAACTCGACGTTGGCCCGGGCCGCGGCGGATTTGATCCGCGCCAGCCAGTGAACCACCCGCAGCGGGATCGTCTCGCCCGAGATCGGGAAGTTCGCCACCGCCTTGTCGGTCTCGGCACCCCACAGCGCACGTTCGTCGGCCATGGTCGTGGGCTTCCCCCCGCACGCAGGCGCAAACGTCGCCCCGACGCCACCCCGAGCGATGAGCGAAAAGCCCGTATCAGGGCGGTTCGCTCATCGCTTGCCGGTACGTCCGCCGAGCGATGAGCGAAAAGCCCGTATCCGGGCGGTTGGCTCATCGCTTGCTGGGTTGGGTCACTTGCGGCGCCACGGGAGCCAGCCGCCGGCCGTGCGCGATGTCGACCGCTCCCGGCCGCCCGGAACGGCGGCGTGTTCGGTGAACACCTCGTCGCCGACCACTCCCCCGTAGGGGACGTCCGCGCCGCTGCCCTGCCACACCACCACCTGCGGGAACGCAATCGTGATGTCGGCTGCGGCGAAGGCCTGGTGGATCGCCAACATCACGTCGTGCCGGGCAGCGAGTTCCGCCGGGACGTCGCTGGCATGCCAGTAGTACACGTCGAGATCGATGCTCGACGTGCCGAACTGCCGCAGCACCACGAGTGGCGGAGGATCGTCGCAGATCCGTGCCACACGTTGGAGGGCCTCGCCGATCGTGTCCGTCGCCCGCGCGAGATCGGTGTCGTAGGCGATCCCGACCGTGAGCCGGCTGCGCCGGACCGCCTCGGTCGTGAGCGTCACGATCGGATCCGACAGCACCTTCGAGTTCGGCACGCGGATCCACGTCCCGTCGAGGCCGCGCAGTACGACGGTGCGGGAATCGATGTCCGTGACCACGCCGATGTGCTCGTCGAGCTCGACCGTGTCGCCGACGGTGAACGGCCGCCGCGACTGCAGGATCAGGGCACCGAAGAAGTTCTCCACCACTCCCTGCAGCGCCAGCGCGAGCACGAGACCGCCGAGGCCGAGCGCTCCGAGCAGCGGACCGATCCGGACGCCGAGACCGCCGAGTGCATAGATGAACCCGACGAGCACGATGACGTAGCCGAGCGTCCGGGCGATCAACACCGACGCGAAGCCCGGCCCGATCGTACGGTCACCGATCGACCGGGCGACCCGGTTGGCGATCATGGCCACGACGATGGCGGCCACCACCACGATGCCGGCGCGGGCCCAGTCGGTACCGCTGAGCGAGTCGTCGACGAGCTCTTCGAAGTCGACCGGCACGGGGTCGACCTGACCCACGAGCCCCGACAGGAACGGGAGCAGGACGGACGTCACGGGATCACGCATCTCTCACGCATCTCTCACGCATCCCGGTCGTCCGGGCGCGCCCGGACGGCTCCGCCCGGTGTCACGTCCGCATCGCCGGCGATCGCCGCACGGAGGCTCGGTGTGGCCTGCAGGGCGATGATCTCGGCGGGCATCTCGATGCCCGCACGGTCGAGGGCCTGCTTCACCTCGCGGATCGCTGCGTCCTTGGTCATGATCGAGTCGAGGCGATGGGCGTCGGTCCAGAAGAACACGGTGATGTCCACCGTCGACACGCCGAGTTCGTTCACGATCGCGAGCGGCGCCGGGTCGGACCGCACGTTCGCGACACGTGCCAGCGCGCCGTGGATCACCTCGAGCGCTTCGGTCGGATCGTTCTCGTAGGCGATGCCCACCTCGAACTCCAAGCGGTGATCCGCGTTGTGGGTGTGGACGTTGATGACGTTCTTGTAGACGTCGCGGTTCGGGATGACGACCAGCTCACCGTCGTAGGTGATGATCTTGGTCTCGCGGATCGTGATGCTGTGCACGGTGCCCGAACGCTCCATCACCGTGATCTGGTCGCCGGACCGGAACGGCTGACGGAACAGCAGCAGGATCCCCGACAGCGTGTTCTCCAAGATGTCCTGGAACGCGAAGCCGACGGCGACCGAGAAGAACCCGAGTCCGGCCAGAAGGTCGACCGGTTTCACGGACGGGAAGGTGACCGCAATCGCGATCAGGACCACGACGAAGACGAAGATCCACGACGCGATCTTGCTCATCACGTTGGCGAAACTCTTCGTCTGAGTCTTCGAGAAGCGTCGGTGCAACAGCCACCGTAGGCCCCGCGAGAGCACCCAACCGACGAAGATGATGGCGAACGCGACGCCCACACGCGGCGCTGCGTCGATCGTCTGCCCCCACAGCGACTGCGCCGATTGGGAGATCTCCTCTTCGGGAGGCTGCGTCGCGTCCAGCAACCCCCCGACCATGGCGATGCCTCCCACGACGGGCAGGCTCACGTCGGCGGAGGCCGGTGGTCACCGCCGAGTTGGTCCGGATCCATCGTCTCGGCGTCGGGCCCGGCGGGACGGTCGGCGGTCTCGTACAGCCGCTCCGACGTGGTGACGGTGTCGGGCTGCGAGTGCCGCGCTGCTCGCTCCGGGTTCTGACGGTTGACGATGAACCAGGCCACGACCGCTGCCGTTGCCACGACCGCCAGAATGATCACGAGAGCCGTCATGGAGGGGCCCTACCCGCACCGGCGACGGGACAATCGCCGAGCGCGCCCGACGTGGTCCGCCCGCTCGACCCGGCGCCCACGAGGAGCTGCGATGCTGCGATGCCTCACGAGCCGAGTTCAGCGAGTGCGATCGCCAGCACGGCACCGATGGCGGTCGCCACACCGGCGCTGTACCCGTCCTTGCGGAACGCCCCCGGGAACACTTCGGTCGCCAGTGACGCCACCACCGCTCCGCCGGCGAAGCACCGGATCGCGGCCAGCCATGCCGCCCCGACGCCGTCGAGGAAGAAGTAGCCGACCAGCGCGGCTGCGGCCAGCAGGCCGGCCGTCGCCGCCCACAGGCCGATGACGGCGCCGTTCCCGCTGCCGTCGCTTCGCATCTGCTGGGCACCGCCCGCCGCCTCGGGCAGGTTCGACAGCAGGATCGAACCGGACAAGGCTGCCGCGCCGAGGGGACCGGTGCCGATCAACGCGACGCCGAGTGCGAGGTTCTCCGGCAGCCCGTCGAGGGTGATCGCCGTCAGCAGACCGCCGCCCGAGCCGCTCCCCCAACGTTCGTCGACGAGCCAGTCGAGCACGCTGAAGGCGGCCGCCCCCGCGAGCACACAGGCTCCCAGCAACCAGAGTGCGATCTCGTTCGAGGCGGGTTCGAACAGCTCGATGCTGGTGGACACGAGCAGGGCGCCGCCGGCGAGCGCCACCACGAAGCCGATCACCGGATCGGGGAGCCAGCCCTCCACGCCCAGGACCGCACCGAGGACGAGTGATCCCGACACCACGACGACCACGAGTATCACGCTCATCGAGTACTCCGAATGCCCTGCACCATGCGTCGTCAAACGGCCCTCCCGTTTCGAGGGCCTCTGCGTCGGGCAGACTGCTGTCCGTGCAGGAGACGGGACGAGATGGACGTACACGACGACGGGTCTGGGTCGGCAACCCGTATCCACTCGGCGCGAATTACGACGGTTCCGGCACGAACTTCTCGCTGTTCTCCAGCGTCGCGGACGGCGTGGAGCTGTGCCTGCTCGGCGACGAAGCCGGCGAACACAGCGGTCCCGGCAACACCCGTGATCACGGCCCGATCGACGAGGACCGCATCGAACTGACCGAGATCGACGGCCACTGTTGGCACGCGTACCTCCCTGATGTCCGTCCCGGACAACGCTACGGCTACCGGGTGCACGGACCGTGGGAGCCGTCCAAGGGCCTGTGGTGCAACCCGTCCAAGTTGCTCCTCGATCCCTACGCCAAGGCGATTGCCGGCCAGATCGACTGGTCGGAGGCGTGCTTCGGCTACGACTTCGAGCACCCCGACCGGCCCAACACCGCAGACTCGGCACCGCACGTCCCCAAGGCGGTCGTCGGCGACCGGTTCTTCGAGTGGGGCAACGACCGCCCACCGGACGTGCCGCTGCACGAGACGATCATCTACGAGACGCACGTGCGGGGGCTCACCATGCAGCACCCCGACGTGCCCCCCGCACTGCGCGGCACGTACTCCGGACTCGCTCATCCGGCGATCATCGACCACCTCCAGCGGCTCGGCGTGACCGCCGTCGAACTGATGCCCGTGCATCAGTTCGTGCACGACCATCACCTCGTCGAACGCGGCCTGCGCAACTACTGGGGCTACAACTCGATCGCGTACCTCGCTCCGCACAACGGCTACACGTCGTCGGTCGCGCTCGGCCAGGTGCAGGAGTTCAAGACGATGGTGAAGTCGCTCCACGCCGCGGGCATCGAGGTGATCCTCGACGTGGTCTATAACCACACTGCCGAAGGAAACCACCTCGGGCCGATGCTCTCCATGCGCGGGATCGACAACCACGCCTACTACCGCACGATGGAGGACGACCCGCGGTACTACCTCGACTTCACCGGCACGGGCAACAGCTTGAACATGCGCCATCCGCACGTGCTGCAACTGATCATGGACAGCCTGCGCTACTGGGTGTCCGAGATGCACGTCGACGGCTTTCGGTTCGACCTCGCCTCCACGCTTGCGAGAGAGCTCTACGACGTCGACCGGCTGTCGGCGTTCTTCGATCTCGTCCAGCAGGATCCCGTCGTCTCGCAGGTGAAACTGATCGCCGAACCGTGGGACATCGGTGAGGGCGGCTACCAGGTCGGCAACTTCCCGCCGCAGTGGTCGGAGTGGAACGGCCGCTACCGCGACACGATCCGCGACTTCTGGCGAGGGGAACCCTCGACGCTCGCCGAGTTCGGCTACCGGTTCACCGGCAGTTCGGACCTGTACGAGGCCGACACCCGCCGACCGACGGCGTCGATCAACTTCGTGACCGCCCACGACGGCTTCACGCTGCGTGACCTCGTCTCGTACAACGAGAAGCGCAACGAGGCCAACGGCGAGAACGGCGACGACGGTGAGTCGCACAACCGGTCGTGGAACCACGGCGCCGAAGGACCGACGAACGATCCGGAGATCGTCGCGTTGCGGGCACGGCAGCGGCGCAACCTCGTCACGACCCTGCTGTTGTCGCAGGGCGTCCCGATGCTCCTCGGCGGTGACGAGTTCGGCCGCTCACAGGGAGGCAACAACAACGCGTACTGCCAGGACAACGAGATCTCGTGGTACGACTGGGACGTCATCGACACCGAGTTCTCGACGTGGTGCGAGCGCGTGATCGCGTTCCGGCGCGAGCATCCGGTGTTCCGGCGCCGACGCTGGTTCCAGGGTCGGCGCATCCGCGGCATCGAGGATCTCGCCTGGCTCCGGCCCGACGGCGAGGAGATGACCGACGAGGACTGGGACGCCGGCTTCGCCCGTTCGGTCGGGGTGTTCATGAACGGCGCCTCGATCCCGACCACCGACGCCTACGGTGAACGCATCGTCGACGACTCGTTCCTCGTGATCTTCAACGCATCCGATCAACACATCGACTGGTGCATCCCCGGCGCGGCATGGAGCCGGCGCTGGACGATCGACCTCGACACCGCCGACCCCCGCCGCGGCCTGTCCCGCACCGTCAACAAGCGACCTGGCGACCCACTCGACGTTCCCGGCCGATCGATGCTCGTGCTCCGGTCGGTCAAGCCACCGAGCCGCCATCCCGTCCACCGCCGAACCACCCAGGAGACGATCTGAGCCGATGCCCACACGTACACCAGACATTCCCGACACGCGTCCCTCCCGGGTCGTCGTCGAACCGGTTCGTCCCATCGTCGACGGCGGCAGCACCTTCCCCGCCAAGGCGTCGCTCGGCGAGCCGATGGTCGTCGACGCCGACGTGTTCGCCGACGGCCACGACGTCGTCGCCGCAGCGCTGCGCTGGCGGCGCGTGACCAGCAACGGCGGTCGCAGCCCGTGGCAGGAGACCGCCATGACGGTGGTCGGCAACGACCGGTTCACCGCGTCGGTCACACCCCAGGACCTGGGGCGCCTCGAGTACGACGTCGTCGGCTGGGTCGACCATCTCGAGACCTGGCGACGCGACACCATCAAGAAGCTCGATGCCGGCATGGACGTCGCATCCGAACTCCAGGCCGGTGCCCGACTGATCGACGATGCGGTCGAGTGCGCCACCGGGAGCCAGGAGGATCGCGACCACCTCAGCCACCTGCGTCGCACGCTCGCCGACGGCGACACGATGGTGCTGCGCGACGCGCGCTGGTCGGAGATCTTCTGGCGTTGCACGCCCCGCGAGCCCCTCGCCCGTCTCCCCCGTCCCTTGGCGGTCGAGGTCGACCCCCTGCACGCCAGCTTCGGTGCCTGGTACGAGTTCTTCCCCCGCTCGTCGGTGCGCTCCCGCGACGCTTCGGCCGGCCACGACGGCGACGACCGGGAAACCGACGGTCGTTCCACCACCCTGCTCGAGTCGATCGACCGTCTGGATCACATTGCATCGATGGGATTCGACATCGTCTATCTGCCGCCGGTCCACCCGATCGGCACCACCAAGCGCAAGGGCCGCAACAATGCGACCACCGCCACCGACGACGACGTCGGTAGCCCCTGGGCGATCGGATCGCCCGATGGCGGCCACACCGCAGTCGCTCCCGACCTCGGCACCGTCGACGACGTCGCGGCGTTCGCAACCGCGTGCCGTGAGCGCGGCATGCACCTCGCGCTCGACATCGCCTTCCAGTGTTCACCGGATCATCCGTGGGTGCACGAACATCCGGAGTGGTTCGCCAAGCGACCCGACGGCAGTATCCAGTACGCCGAGAACCCCCCGAAGAAGTACGAGGACATCTTCCCGCTCGACTTCGAATCCGACGATTGGCAGGCGCTGTGGGAGGCACTCGCCGACGTCTTCCGATTCTGGATCGAGCGCGGCGTGACCGTCTTCCGTGTGGACAACCCCCACACCAAGGCCTTCGCGTTCTGGGAGTGGACGATCGCCACGTTGCGTTGCGAGCACCCCGAGGTGGTGTTCCTCGCGGAGTCGTTCACCCGCCCCCGTGTCATGGAGCGGCTCGCGAAGCTCGGCTTCAACCAGAACTACACGTACTTCGCATGGCGCCAGTCACAGGAGGAGCTGCGCGAGTACTTCACGGACCTGGCGACCCGCACCGTCGACTGGTTCCGTCCCAATGCGTGGCCGAACACGCCCGACATCCTCACCGAGCAGCTCCAGCACGGCGGCCGACCGGCCTTCGTCAGCAGGGCGATCCTGGCCGCCACGCTCTCGCCGAGCTGGGGGGTGTACGGGCCGGCGTTCGAACTGCTCGAGCACACCGCAGTCCGTGAGGGTTCCGAGGAGTACCTCGATTCGGAGAAGTACCAGCTGCGCACGTGGGACCTCCACCGCGACGACTCCTTGGCGCCGCTGCTGGCACGACTGAACCGGATCCGCCACGACCACCGCGCGTTCCGCAACCTGCACACGCTGCACGTCCACTCCTGCGACGACCCGGGGATCCTGTGCTTCAGCAAGACCGATCCCTCGGGGGGCCGTCCCGTGATCGTCGTCGTCAACCTCGATCCGTACAACCGCCACAGTGCGTTCGTCGACATCGACCTGGCCGCGATCGGGCTGCCCTACGGATCGGACTACGACGTCGTCGACCAGCTCGGCGGCGTCACGTACCGGTGGAGCGGCAACATGAACTACGTCGATCTCGCGCCATGGTCGGCATCCGCCCACGTGTTCAGCGTGCGCAGGCTCGATGACGTCGTCTCCGACGACATCGCGACCAGCACGGCGGGATCGGCGGTGGCGGCATGAGCGCCACCGGGAACAACTGGTTCCACGACGCCGTCATCTACGAACTGCACGTCCGGGCCTTCGCCGATTCCAACGGTGACGGCGTCGGCGACTTCGACGGTCTCACGTCACGGCTCGACTACCTGAGCGATCTCGGCGTGACCGCCATCTGGCTGTTGCCGTTCTATCCCTCGCCGCTGCGCGACGACGGCTACGACATCTCCGACTACCGCAACGTCAACCCCGACTACGGCAACCTGCGCGGCTTCAAGCGATTCCTGAACGCTGCACACGCCCGCAATCTCCGCGTGATCACCGAGCTGGTGATCAACCACACGTCCGACCAGCATCCCTGGTTCGAGCGCGCGCGCAACGCCCCGCGTGGGTCCGCGGCGCGCGACTTCTACGTGTGGACCGACGACCCGACGACGTACTCCGACGCGCGCATCATCTTCCAGGACTTCGAGACGTCGAACTGGACCTGGGACCCCGTGGCCGGGCAGTACTACTGGCACCGCTTCTACTCGCATCAACCTGATCTCAACTTCGACAACCCGGCCGTCGAAGCCGCCGTGCTCGAGGTGCTCGACCACTGGCTCGACATGGGCGTCGACGGGTTGCGTCTCGACGCAGTGCCGTACCTGCACGAGCGCGAAGGCACGAACTGCGAGAACCTGCCCGAGACGCACGAGGTGCTCAAGCGGATCCGCGCACACATGGATTCCAAGTACGACGACCGCATGCTGCTGGCCGAGGCGAACCAGTGGCCCGAGGACGCCGCTGCCTACTTCGGTGACGGCGACGAATGCCACATGAACTTCCACTTCCCGGTGATGCCGCGGCTGTTCATGTCACTGCAGAGCGAGAACCGGATGCCGATCATCGACATCCTCGACCAGACCCCCACACCGCCCGAGGGCTGCCAGTGGGCCACGTTCCTGCGCAACCACGACGAACTCACCCTCGAGATGGTCACCGAGGAGGAACGCCACATGATGCTGCGCGCTTACGCGCGCGACGACGAGATGCGGATCAACCTCGGCATCAGGCGACGGCTGGCGCCGCTGCTCGGCAACGACCGCCGCAAGGTCGAGCTCCTCAACGCCGTGCTGTTCTCGTTGCCCGGCACGCCGGTCGTCTACTACGGCGACGAGATCGGGATGGGCGACAACGTCTACCTCGGCGACCGCGACGGCGTCCGCACACCGATGCAGTGGTCGTCCGACCGCAACGGCGGGTTCTCGGCGGCCAACCCCCATCGGCTCTACCTGCCGCTGATCACCGAGCAGGAGTACCACTACGAGAGCATCAACGTCGAGACCCAGCAGGCCAACCCCGCCTCGTTGCTGGCGTGGATGCGCCAGCTGATCTCGTTGCGCACCCGTCACCGCGTCCTCGGGCGAGGCGACATCCGTTTCCTCGACCCCGACAATCCCCACGTGCTGGCCTTCATCCGCCACCTCGACGGCGAACCACCGATGCTGTGCGTCGCCAACCTGTCCCGTCTCGCCCAGCACGTCGAACTCGACCTGCACGAGTTCCAGGGCGCCACTCCCGTCGAGGTGTTCGGGTACAACCGCTTCGCGCCGATCCGTGACCACGACTACCAGGTCACGCTCGCCCCGTACGGGTTCTTCTGGTTCTCCCTCGCCGGACTGGGCGGAGAGTCCGAGATCTCGGCGATGCCGCACCTGCCCGGCTCGATGACCGAGATCCTGCGTCGACGTGCTGCGCTGACGCGGGCGCTCGAGCGTTGGCTCCCCCAGCGCCGCTGGTACGCCGGCAAGGGCCGGGTGATCCGCAGCGTCACGATCGACGATGCAATCGCCCTCGACGGCGACGAGAACGTCGCACTGATCATCGCCAACGTGTCGTTCGCCGAGGGTGACGACCAGCGCTATGCGGTGCCCGTGATGCGCATCGGCCGCGACCTCGCCGAAACCGGCGAACGGTCGTCGTCCCCGGCGACGATCGCCCAGCTCGACGACGGTGCGCTGCTCATCGACGCCATGAACGATCCCCGCGGCGCCGCTGTGGTCTTCGCCGCGGCACTGCGCAAGCGGGCGCGGCGGTCGCGCCACGGCGAGCTGTGCGGCCATCCGCGCCGGAGCCGGATCTCGAAACTCGCTGACGATCCGCGCCGGATCAACGTGCTCGGCGTCGAACAGTCGAACTCGTCCGCCATCATCGACGGGCGCCTCATCGCCAAGCTGGTACGTCGCCTCGAGGCCGGCACCAATCCCGACGTGGAACTGCCCGCACACCTCCTGGCGACCGGTTTCGAGCGGGTACCGGGCGTCGCCGCCACGCTCGACATCGCCGTGGCCGGCGAACCCGAGCCGGCGAACGTGGTGGTCGTGCACGATGCCGTGCCGCACGAGAGCGACCTGTGGGTCAGGACGCTCGACGAGCTCGGACTGGCGATCGACGACGTGCTCGCCTCCGACCAGGCGCGCGACCAGCCCGTGGGCACGGGCATCGCCGAGCTGGTCGGCCGACGCACGGCCGAACTGCACCGAGCGCTCGCCATCACGACCCCGTCCGGAACGAACGGTGCGACCCGGCGCGAGACGCCAATGGCGCCCGAAGGGTTCACGCTGCTGTGGCAGCGTTCGGTCCTGCAGTCACTGCGCACTTCGATCCGGTCGACGCAGCGCGACCTCCGACGGGCACATCGCAGCCAACGTCTCGGCGAGGTCGCCGCCGATCAGGCGGCGCAGCTCAACGAACACCTCGACCACGCCATGGACCGGTTCGACCGGCTGCGCGACGAGAAGCTCGACGCCAAACGCATCCGGATCCACGGCGACCTGCACCTCGGTCAGATCCTCTGGACCGGCCAGGACATCGTCTTCATCGACTTCGAAGGCGAACCGGGCGCACCGATGGCCCAGCGCACGATCAAGCGCTCGCCGCTGGCCGACGTCGCGGGACTGCTCCGGTCGTTCGACTACGCCGGTCGCATGGCGCTCCACACGGCGATCGAACGCGGCCGCGTGATCGACGTCGACGACGTCGACGCGTGGCGGCAGCGGTGGACCGAAGCGAACCAGCACGCGTTGCTGGAGGCGTACTTCGCCGGCATCGAGGGGACCGGCCTGGTGCCCGACGACGACGACGACCGACGCCTGCTCGTCGACATCTATGCGATGACGAAGGCGCTCTACGAGATCCGTTACGAACTCGCGAACCGGCCCGACTGGGTGAGCTGGCCCATGACTGCCGTCATGGAGATGCTTCCGGAGGCCGCCGTCCGGCGATGATGATCCCATGACGGACGCACTGCGCTCCCGCGCCGAGCAACTCGGGATCCAGACCAGCTACCACGACGTGAACGGGACCCTCCATCACGCCGACGACACGACGATCTCGCACGTGGTCGCCGTGCTCGAGGCCGACCGGGCGTCGGTGGGTTCGACGACGCGCCTGACGGCCGCGATGCACCGCACGGGATCGGGTCCGATCACGATCGGCGCCCGGGTCTTCGAGGCGAGCCTGCTGGTCGAAGGCCGCCCGACCGCCCTCACCGTGCGCCATGGCGACGACCACGACACCGTCCAACTGCCCGATGACCTGCCGCACGGTTGTCATCTGCTCAGCTTCGACTCCGACCGCGGGCCGGGCGAATCGGTCGTCGTCGCCGCCCCGGCGGCGATGCCGCGCGATGAACGGTTTGCAGGTGCCGGAGGCCTGTTCGCACCGACCTATGCACTGTGGGAGCACGAGCGTCCGCTGCCGTCGTACGCCCACCTCCACGACCTGGCCCGAGCCGCCAAGGCGCACGGCCTCGACGTCGTGTCCACCCTGCCCCTGTACGCGACCTACCTCGACGATCCGTTCGATCCGAGCCCATACGCACCGGTGAGCCGCCTGCACTGGAACGAGGTGTACCTCGACGACACCGGCCTCCCGCCGGCCCCCATGCCACCGATGGGCGAGATCATCGATTGGCGCAGCCTCGCGGCACGTCGGCGCCACCAACTCGTCGAGGCGGTCGCCACGCTGAGCCCCACGATGCAGAGCGAGCTGACCGCGTTCGTGGCGGCGCATCCCGATGTCGGTGCCTATGCGAGGTTCCGGGCCGGCCGCGAGGCAGGAGGCGACCCGACGGTCGAACAGTCGCACCTGCTCGCCCAGTACCTCGCCGACCGCGCGCTCGCGTCGATCCGCACGGATCCGGACGCGGCCGCCCTCGCGCTCGATCTGCCGATCGGATCGCATCCAACGGGCTACGAGGTGTGGGCCGACCCGTCGATGTTCGCACCGCAGATGAACGTCGGCGCTCCACCCGACTCGTTCTTCGCCGACGGCCAGAACTGGGGATTTCCCCCGCCGATGCCAGCGGCCATGCACGCCAGCGGCCATCGGCTCTGGCGCCAGCTGATCGAACGCGTCGGCCGCCACGCGGACATCTTGCGCATCGACCATGCAATGGCCGTGCATCGCCTGTGGTGGGTGCCCGAGGGTTTCTCCGCCACCCAGGGCGTCTACGTGACCTACCCGCGCGACGAGATCCTCGCGGTGATCGCCGCGTCGGCGGCCGCCGCCGGCGTCACGATCGTCGGCGAGGACCTCGGCACCGTCCCGACGGAGGTGTCCGAGGGATTCAACCGGTGGGACATGCTCGGCATGTACGAAGAGCAGTTCCATCTCGACGACGAGCACCTCCCCCACATTCCGCCGCGTTCGGTCGCAGGGATCCGGACCCACGACATGGAGCCGATCGCCGAGCTGGTCGCGACGACGGACACCAGTGACTACCGACAGCGACTCGGCGCCGCTCACGGCTGCGAGATCGCCGACCGGTGGGACGACGTCGTCGAGCACATGCTGGTGCGGCTGTCGTGGAGCGACGCCTACCTGGTGATCGCCGACCTCGACGACCTGCTCGGCGAACGACGACCGCACAACCTGCCGGGTCGGGTGGGACCGGAACTGTGGTCACGCCGTCTCGACCGGCCCACGTCCGAGACGCTCGGGGCCCCCGACGTGCGCCGCCGACTGACCACGTTGTCACGCCGGCGTCGGGGCCCCGACGAGGAACCGACACGGGACACTCACGAGCAACCGACAGAGCAATCGACAAGGGACACCGACGACACCGTACGCAGCAACTGAGAGGCAACACATGAGCACCCACCAACTTCACGGTCATGCCGACGAACTCGACCGGTACCTGTTCAACGAGGGCACGCACCGGTACCTCCACCGGCGATTCGGTGCGCAGCCCGCCGACGGCGGTTGTCACTTCGCCGTCTGGGCGCCGAACGCCAGAGCGGTCGCCGTGGTCGGCTCGTTCGACGACTGGAGCGAGGAGCACCAGCTCGGCCCCAGCGAATCGGGGGTCTGGAGCGGCTGGGTGGACGGCGCAGCGATCGGCCATTCGTACGTGTACCGGGTGACCACGCCGACCGGCGCCAAGGTCGAGAAGTCCGACCCCGTCGGCGCCGCCACCGAGGAGCCGCCGTCGATCGCTTCGGTGATCGCCGACCTCTCGTACGAGTGGAGCGACGACGAGTGGATGGCAACGCGCGGCGACCGGATCGGGCTCGACGCCCCCGTCTCGATCTACGAGGTCCACCTCGGGTCGTGGGGACGCCACGTCACCGACGGCAAGCGCTTCCCGCGCTACGACGAGCTCGCGGACCCGCTCGCCGACCACGTCCTCGCCCACGGCTTCACCCACGTCGAGTTCCTCCCGATCATGGAGCACCCGTTCTACGGATCGTGGGGCTACCAGACCACCGGCTTCTTCGCGCCGAGCGCCCGCTTCGGCACGCCGGTCGACCTGATGCGGATGATCGACCGCCTGCACCAGCGCGGGGTGGGCGTCATCCTCGACTGGGTGCCGTCGCACTTCCCCAACGACAGCCACGGCCTGTACGAGTTCGACGGGACACACCTGTTCGAGCACGCCGATCCCCGACAGGGCTACCACCCCGACTGGAACTCGGCGATCTTCAACTACAGCCGCAACGAGGTGCGATCGTTCCTCGTGTCGAGTGCGATGTGCTGGCTCGACCGCTATCACGTCGACGGGCTGCGCGTGGATGCGGTGGCGTCGATGCTCTATCTCGACTACTCGCGCAACGAGGGCGAATGGATTCCCAACGAATTCGGTGGCCGCGAGAACCTCGACGCGATCGTGTTCCTGCGCCAGTTGAACGAAGCGGTCTACGGCGAGTTCCCCGACGTCGCCACGATGGCGGAGGAATCCACCTCGTGGCCGATGGTCAGCCGGCCGACCTACATCGGCGGCCTGGGCTTCGGCTTCAAATGGGACATGGGGTGGATGCACGACACGCTCGCCTACATGCAGAACGATCCGATCCACCGGCGCTGGCATCACGGCGAGATCACGTTCCGTTCGGTGTATGCGTTCAGCGAACACTTCGTGCTCCCGCTGAGCCACGACGAGGTCGTCCACGGTAAGGGCTCGCTGCTCGGCAAGATGCCCGGCGACGACTGGCAGCAGTTCGCGAACCTCCGGCTCCTGTACGCGATGCAGTGGGCCCAGCCGGGCAAGAAGCTGCTGTTCATGGGCGGCGAGCTGGCCACGCGGACGGAGTGGAACCACGAGAGCACGCTCGACTGGTCGCTGCACGACGTCGACTGGCACCGCGGCGTGCGCGAGTGGCTGGCGACCGTCAACCGGCTGTACGCCGAGGAACCGGCGATGCACCGCGGCGACAGCGACCCTGCCGGCATGCAATGGGTCGAGGGCGCCGACGCCGATCAGAGCGTGTACGCCTGGCTCCGCAAGGACCCCACCGGGAAGGCTCGTCCGGTCCTCGCCGTGATGAACGCGACGCCGACACCGCGGCACAACTACCGCCTCGGGGTGCCGCGAGCCGGGCGCTGGGTCGAGCTCGCGAACTCCGACGCCGAGAGCTTCGGTGGCAGCGGCGTCGGCAACTACGGCGGGGTCGAGACGGTGCCCGTCGACTCGCACGGCTTCCACCAGTCGATCGTGCTCACGCTGCCCCCGCTGAGCGCCCTCTTCCTGGCACCGGACGCATTCGTCACCGATGTCGACTGACACGAGCACCACGCGTCTCGGCGCGACGGTGCTCGGCGACGGACGAACCCGGCTGCTCGTGTGGGCGCCGAACGCCACGTCCGTCGCTGTCGCCGTCGCCCCGACCGACGGTGGCTGGATGCGCCGACCGATGGCGGGCGACGGCGGGTACTGGTCGGCGGAGGTCGACGACCTCGGGCACGGCGACCGGTACCGATTCGTGGTCGACGGCCACGAACTCGCTGACCCGGCGTCGAGGTGGCAGCCCGACGGTGTGCACGGGCCGTCGGCGGTGGTCGACGACTCGCTGTTCCGCTGGCACGACGACGACTGGACGGGCGTGGAGCTGGCCGACACCGTCCTCTACGAGATGCACGTCGGCACGTTCACCGCCGAGGGCACCTTCGACGCAGCGATCCGTCACCTGCCGCGGCTGCGCGACCTCGGTATCACCACGATCGAGGTGATGCCGGTGGCCCAATTCCCGGGCAGACGCAACTGGGGCTACGACGGCGTGTTCCCCTTCGCCGTGCAGCACTCCTACGGCGGCCCCGACGGGCTCGCCCGCTTCGTCGACGCCGCGCACCGGTTCGGGCTGGCCGTCGTCCTCGACGTCGTCTACAACCACATGGGACCGGAAGGCAACGTGCTCGTGCGCTACGGGCCGTACTTCACCGACTCCTATCGCACGCCGTGGGGCGACGCGATGAACGTCGCCGACGCCGGCAGCGACCACGTGCGGCGCTACTTCATCGAGAACGCGACCGGCTGGATCGAGGACTACCACCTCGACGGGCTGCGTCTCGACGCCGTGCACGCCATCTTCGACCCGACGCCGCTCCCCTTCGTCCAGGAGCTGACGACGGCCGTCCACGCCGCCGGACGCCACGACGGACGCACGGTGCTGGTGACGATCGAGAGTTCGGCCAACGATCCCCGCATCGTCCGCTCGGAGGCCGACCGGGGCTGGGGCTGCGACGCAGTTTGGGACGACGACGTGCACCACGCGCTGCGGGTCGCACTCACCGGCGACCGTCACGAGTACTACGCCAACTATTCGGGCGCCACCGACGTGGCGACGGCTTGGGACCGCCGCTGGGTGTACTCGGGGCAGTACTCGCCGGGATTCGACCGCCGCCACGGCGCACCCGCCGACGACATCGAGCACGTGCGCTTCATCGTGTTCGACACCAACCACGACCACGTCGGCAACACGCCGGCAGGGTCGCGTCTGCTCGCCGACGCCCCGCTCGACGATCCCCGCCGGCGCCTCGCTGCTGCCGCGATCCTGCTGTCCCCGTTCACACCGATGCTGTTCATGGGCGAGGAGTACGGCGAGACCGCACCGTTCCCGTACTTCATCGACCACGGCGACCCGGAGCTGGTCGAAGCGGTGCGTAATGGCCGTCGGCGTGAGTTCTCGGGCGCCGACTGGTCGGGCGGCGTGGCCGACCCGGCGGACCCGGCGACGTTCGAGGCAGCGGTGCTCGATCCGACGCTCACCGAGCACGAGCCGCACCGGTCACGACTGGCGATGTACACCGAGCTCCTGCGGGTCCGGCGCGAGCATCCCATCCTGACCGACCCGGCCGCCCAACAGCACGTGTCGATCGTGGGCCACACCGTCTTCGTCGTGCGATCGACCCCGGGTGCGACCGCCTCGCTCGTGTTCAACTTCAGCGGGGACCGCCTCGACCACCCGGCACCCGATCCGGTCGAGAACATCGTGTTCGACACCGATGACGAACGTTGGGGCGGCGACGGCGTCGCCGCCGCGACCATCGGTCCCTGGAGCGCCCGCCTCGCCATCACCTCCTGACGCGATGAACGAAAGGCCCGCATGTGGGCGGTTCGCTCATCACAGCCGGCCGCCACCCGAAGCGATGAGCGAAAAGCCGGGATTCGGGCGGTTCGCTCATCGCTTGGAGGGCGGGACCGCCGTGGGGTCAGGCGGTGAGGTCGCCGAGGGCGGGGAGCACCTGGTCGGCCCAGAAGTCGAGCGTGCCCTCGATGTCGTCGCCGACGGGCACGACGGCCAACTTGCGGAACCCAGCGTCGTGGTACTGGCGGATCGCCTCGACGTAGACGTCGGGATCGGGTCCGTGCGGGATCTGTTCCCCGATCTGCTCGTCGGTCATGAACTGGGTGGCCGCTGCGAAGTGCACCGGGTTCATCAGCTCCGACGCAACGTTCCACCCCTGGATGCCGAACCGGAAGCGGCGGGCCGTCTCCAGGCCGCGCTCCTCGGTCGGCTCCCAAGCGAGGGGCACTTCGGTCCAGGTCGACTCGGCGTCGCCGCCCGACGTGGTCCATGCGTCGACGAGGTCGCCGGCCGGCTCGGTGGACATCACGCCGTCGCACCCGTGGTCGGTGGCCGTGCGTACGCCGTCGGGCCCGCTCACCGCGAGCACCACGGGAACGGGCGTGCCGAGGTGCTCGTAGATCTTGACGTGATCGGCGTCGAAGAACCGGCCACGGATCGTGACGAACTCCCCCGTCCAGAGTTCTCGCATCATGTCGATCGCCTCGCCGAGCATCTCGTGACGGACGTCGACCGCTGGGAAGTCGAGCCCGGTGACGTGCTCGTTGAGCCGTTCGCCGGCGCCGAGACCGAGCGTCAGACGGCCATCCGACATCGCTGCGACGGTCGCCGCCGCCTGCGCCACGATGACCGGGTGGTAGCGAACGATCGGGCACGTGACACCGGTGACCAGTTCGATCCGTTCGGTCCGAGTGGCGATCGCACCCAGCACGCTCCACGCGAACGGCGAGTGCTCGTGTTCGGGCAGCCACGGATGGATGTGGTCGGAGATCGACACGAAGTCGAAGCCCCGCTCCTCCGCCATCACGGCGTGGTCGACGAGCTCCGATCCCGATCGCAGCTCGCTCATCAACTTCAATCCGAATGACGTCATGCGATCGGGGCTACCCGCACGTGGCCGATCCGAACACCCTCACGCAACAGACCTCCCCCGCACCACGTTTGTGTGAGGATCCGGGTGGGGCGGCCCACCCGGAATGCAACACAAACGTGGGGGTGGGCGTGGTTCAGGCGTCGGTGCGATCGAGCACGGCGACGGGGAAGGCGTCGAGCCACCACGTGACGGGAACCTGGGCGCCGCCGGCGAGGACCTGGGCATCGTCGGCGAGCACGTCGCGCCACGTGCCCTCCGGGAGCGTGACGACGGTGCCCTCCCACGAGTCGACCGCACGCATCGCAACGAGGGAAACCACGAGCGGGGTCTGCTCGTCACCGTTCGGAGCACTGCGGGCGAATGCCAGCACGCAGTCGGCGTGCGCACCGCTGACGGTCAGCGGCACATACCCGGCAGACGCGCCGAACGCCTCCGCTCGTCGCCGCCGCAGGGCGAGCGTCCGGGTGATCACCACCGCCTTGGCCGCCTCGGTGTCGTCGCCCGACCAGGCGCCCGGCCCGTCGAGATCCTTCGCCGCCTCCACCAACGCTCGCCGTTCGTCCCAGTCGGGTTCCACCCGATTGTCGGGGTCGACCAGCGAGTACGTGAACGACACGGTGCCCTGGTACAGGTCGGCCACGCCCGGCGCGGTGAGACGGATCGCGAGCAACGCGAGGGAGTTCGCCCACCCCGGTCGCAACGTCCGAGCGACGATGGCACCGAGCTCGCGGTCGCTCGAGTCGAGTTGCCCGGCGAGATCGCCGGCCAGCGCACCCAGCGCCGTCTCGTACTCGACGTCTTGGTCGGTCCACGACGTGTGGACGTCGGCTTCACGGGTCGACTTGACCAGGTATTCGGTCATCCGCTCGGCGCCGATCGGCCAAGCGGTCACCGCGGTGTACAGAGCCAGCAGCGTCGTTGCGGGATCGACGCCGTGGGTGTCGTGCTCGTCGAACCACGACCGTACGGCTGCGGCCCAGTCGTCGGCGATCGTGGCGAGCGCCAGCGATCGTGCCCGCACGCCCTCTGATCGTTTCGTGTCGTGGGTGGTGCCGGCGAGCATCGTCGTCGGTGTCGACGCCTGCACCTGGGCGTGATGGCGGTGGAACTCGTCGACCGACGTCGAGAAGTCGCCCGGGGCGCCGCCCACCTCGCACAGCGCCGGAAGTCGCAGGTAGCGGTAGAAGGCGCGATCCTCGGCGCCCTTGGCCATCGTCGGACTGCACAGCTGCTCCCAGCGCGTCGCGACGACGGGCACCGTACGGATGAGGTCGACGACCGCTTCGATCGTGTCGGCGAGGTCCTCGCGAGCGCCGACCGCGCGATGGCGCGCCCGATCCAGTTCGGCCACCGATTCGGCGTCGTCGGGGAGGTAGGTCCGGTAGCGGTGGACCCCGATCGTCAGCTCGACCAGCGCGTCGCGCACCCGGGCGGTCTCTCCGTAGCGATCGACGTCGGCGAGCCGGCCGACGACCAGCCGCACCAGCCGGTCGAGATCCGGTCGTAGGCCATCGTCGAGCACCTCCCTCCGGGCCTGATCTTCGATCTCGTCGAACCCACGCATGTCACTGGTGAGATCGGTCCACAGTTCGTCGAGCGGACCCTGGTTCGCAGGATCGAGGAACGTGTGCTCGCTGACGCGGATGTGCTCGTAGCCGGTGGTGCCGTCGGCGGGCCACGACGGCGGCAGCGTCTCGCCGGGCGCCAGGATCTTCTCCACGAGCAGCCAGCGATCGTCGCCGATACGTCGACGCAGGCGGTCGAGATACGCCTCGGGTTGGGCCAGACCGTCGACGTGGTCGACCCGGACGCCGGCGAACGCCGGGTGGGTGGCGAGGCGCGACGGGATCGTGTCGATCAGCTCGGCGACGTGGGGTTCCTCGGCGCGGACGGCGACGAGGTCGTCGATGGTGAAGAACCGCCGCACGTTGCGAGCCGGATCGCGCCACCACTGCAACCGGTAGTGCTGGCGGGCGACTGCATCGGCGACCGCAAGGTCTTCGGTGCCGGCCGCGAGCGGGAACCGCAGCGGTCCGTAGCGCAGCTCGGGTCCACGGTCGCCGTCCGCGATGGAGAGCCCGCCGGCAGCGAGCACGTCATCGAGCGGGTCACCGAGCTTCGGGACGATCACCTTGCCGTCGGTGGCCGCCCAGTCCACGTCGAACCACGTCGATGCGGGCGAGTCCGAGCCGTCGCGCAACATCTCCCACCAGCGCTCGTTGAGGTGGGCCTCGGCGACCGACATGTGATTCGGGACGTGATCGATGATCACGCCGAGGCCCCGGTCGGAGGCCGCATCGAGGAGCGCCGACAGACCGTCGTCGCCGCCGAACTCGGCGCGGACGCGGGTGTGGTCGATCACGTCGTAGCCGTGCAGGCTGCCGGGTACCGCTTCGGCGATCGGCGACAGATAGAGATGGCTCACGCCGAGCGCAACGAGGTGGTCCAGGGTCCCGATGGTGTCCGCGAATCCGAACGACGGCGTCAACTGGATCCGGTACGTTGCCACCGGATCCGGCGCCGGGGAGGGTGAGGTCATCGCAGCGGCCTACCCGGAACGAGCGTCGGCGAACCGACACTCACCGAACGCGTGAACGAATGGGTGCGCCATCGACCCATGTGTTCACGCATTCCGAAGGTGGAGAGGCCGGTCAGACGAGGGTGCTGACGGCGGAACCCATGAGGTCGACGAAGTTGTCGCCGTAGAAGCGCTGGCGGATCTCCTCGGAGCGGTCGCCGAGGCTGCGCTCGAAGCGCTCGAACGGGCGACGTCCACCTTCGACGTGGGGATAGTCGGTGTTGAACAGCAGGATGTTCGGACCGATCTGGTCGGTGACCCAGCCGACGTCCTCGGTCGGGTACGGAGTGACCCGCACCTGGCGCTCGACGTACTCGCTCGGTCGCAGCGACAGCTTCTGGAGCCGCTCCTCGTGGCGTCCGAACGCATCGATTGCGGATTCCATCTGCTTCATCCAACTCGGCACCCAGCTGCAGCCCTGCTCGATGACCCCGATGCGCAGTTCCGGGAACCGTTCGAGCACCCCGTCGAAAATCAACGTCGCCAGGGTCTGCATCGGCGGGAACGGGATCGCCATGTAGTCGACCGAGCGAAAGTTCTCCTCGCCGCCGTGGAAGTCGGTCGGGATCGGCAAGCCGTTGAGGAAGTAGGCCGGGTCGATCAGGTCACCGGTTCCGCCGACGTGGAACACCACCGGGATGCCCGCCTCCTCGGCCTGACGCCACACCGGGTCGAGGCCGATGTGCGACGGCGAGTGCCCCATCGGACAGCCCGACGCAACGAGGAGCGCCGCGGCACCCATCCCGATCGCCTCCGCCGCCATGGCCTCGGACCGCTCGACGTCCGCGAGCGGCACGTAACACGTCGGCAGCAGGCGCGAGTCGACCGAGCAGAACTCGACCATCCCGCGATTGTGGGCACGCGCTGCGCCGTAGGCGAGGTCGAGGTCGGGCTGATGCTCCCACTGGTACAGCCGGCTGTTGTGGAACGTGTTGAACAACAGCTGACTTCGCACGCCGATGTAGTCGAGCACCCGAGGACGATCCTCGGCGAGGAACGACCCGGTGGCGGCGAAGTTCTTGCGGTTCATCACCTCGACGTCCTCGCCGGCGAGGAACTCGTCGGTACGGTGCCGCGCGGTCAGACGTTCGAATGCGGCGTCGATGCGAGCCTGGTCGCCGCCGTGGTCACCGTCGCCGGTCTGGGCCAGTTCGTTGGCGTATGCCGGTCGTTCGATGCGTTCGCGGATGTCGGGATCGGCGTGGTCGCGCAGCCAGTTCGGCGGCTCCATGATGTGTGCGTCGGCGTCGTGGACGACCCGGTTCGAGATGTAGGCCATGGAACATTCTGTTCGATCCGGCGCGGTCTGTTCGTATCGTTGTCCAATTCCCCCTCTGGAGCATGCGATGAACGACGAACCGACCGACACCACCCAATACCAGCCAGACGAGACGGCAGGCGAGGGATCGGTTCCGAACGACGACGGGTTCGCTGCACTGGGGCTGCGCGACGAACTGCTCGCGGCGCTCGACGACCTCGGCTACGAGGAGCCCACGCCGATCCAGCGCGAGACGATTCCCATCCTGCTCACCGGTCGTGACCTGCTCGGTCAGGCAGCGACGGGAACGGGCAAGACCGCTGCATTCGCGCTGCCGGCCCTCCAGATGATCGATGCCTCGCGCCGTGTGCCGCAGGTGCTCGTGCTGGTGCCGACCCGCGAGCTCGCGGTGCAGGTCAGCGAGGCGATGTTCAAGTACGGCCGGGAGCTGGGCGTGAAGGTGGTCCCGGTGTTCGGAGGCCAGCCGATCGGACGGCAGTTGCAGGCGCTCGACCGCGGCGTCCACGTCGTGGTCGCCACGCCCGGGCGCGCGCTCGATCACATCGGGCGCGGTTCACTCGGCCTCGATGCGATCCGCACCGTGATTCTCGACGAGGCCGACGAGATGCTCGACATGGGGTTCACCGACGACATCGAGTCGATCCTCCAGAGCACACCCGAGGATCGCCAGACTGTGCTGTTCTCCGCCACGATGCCGTCTCGCATCACCTCGATCGCCAAGCGCTACCAGCGCAATCCCGAGCGCATCACGATCGGGCGGCCCGACTCCGAGCCCGGCGCCAAGGCGCTCGTGCGCCAGACGGTGTACGTGGTGCAGCGCGCCCACAAGCCCTCGGCACTCGGTCGCATCCTCGACATCGAGGCGCCCAAGGCAGCGCTGGTGTTCTGCCGCACGCGCACCGAGGTCGACCAGTTGACCGAGACGATGAACGGTCGCGGCTACCGCGCCGAGGCGCTGCACGGCGGCATGGACCAGGCCCAGCGCGACCGCGTGATGGCGCGCCTGCGTGACGGTACCGCCGAGTTGCTCGTCGCCACCGATGTCGCCGCCCGCGGGCTCGACGTCGACACGTTGACCCACGTCGTCAACTACGACGTGCCGTCGGCGGCGGAGAGCTACGTCCACCGCATCGGCCGAGTCGGCCGTGCGGGTCGTGAGGGGGTGGCGATCACGCTGGCCGAACCGCGCGAGCGGCGCGGGCTCGAGAACATCGAGCGGCTGACGAAGCAGAAGTTCGAGATCGCCACGGTGCCGACGGTGGCGGACCTGCGCGAGCGCCAGATCGAGTTGACCGTCGCTGCGGTACGCGAGGCGTTGAGCGCCGTCGACCTCGAGGACTTCAACTCGGTGTTGCACGCACTGGCCGGCGACGACAGCGACCGCAACATCGCACTCGCGGCGATCAAGCTCGTGCACGAGTCACGGGGCGCGACGATCGACGAGCTGGAGATCCCCGATGCCTCGGACCGCCTTCGTGGCAAGCCGTCCGGCGGCAAGAAGAAGTTCGACAAGAAGGCCCAGCGCAACGCCGGCGAGAAGGATCGGTCCGGCAACAAGGGCCAACGTTCCGGCGGCGCCGGGACGGCGTTCGTCCACGTCAGCCTCGGCCGCAAGGCGGGAGTCCGTCCGGGCGACCTGGTCGGAGCGATCGCCAACGAGACCGGCCTCGTCGGCCGCGAGATCGGGCCGATCCGCATCTCCGAGGCCTACTCGGTGGTCGGCGTCCCCGAGGCGTCCGTCGAGCACGTGATCGAGACGATGCAGTCGACCACGATGCGTGGCAAGCGTGCCCGTGTCCGCCGTTTCGTCGAGTGATCGCAACGGGACGGAGCGCACGTCGAGCATGCGTGAAGCTGCCGTTCCAGGGGTAACCGTTCAGCGGTGTCCACTGCGCACGATGTCATCGCCGAGGAGGCGGGGCTCCGCCATGTCGACGTCGACGAGCTGACGATCTCTCGCCGCCGTCGCGGGCGGGGATTCTCGTATCTGGGTCCACGTGGAGGTCGGATCGGCGAGGAACAGCGCCGATGGATCGAGGAGCTGGCCATCCCGCCGGCGTGGACCGACGTCCGCATCGCTCCGGCGTCCGACTGTCACATCCTCGCCACGGGGATCGACGACGCCGGTCGCCGCCAGTACCGCTACCACCCCGAATTCCGGGAGGTCGCCGACGACGTGAAGTTCGCCCGTATCGCTGCACTCGGCAACCGGATCGGTGATGTCCGCGCCGCGATATGCGACGCCATCGACTCCGAGGACGAGGGCGAGCAGTTGACGGGCCTCGTCACCCGCCTGATCGACCTCACCTTGATGCGCGTCGGCTCCGATCGGTACGCCGACGAGAACGACACCTACGGCGCTTCGACGCTGCGCTGCGAACATGCGGCGACGTCGGGCGACATCCTCCGTCTGTCGTTCACCGCCAAGTCGGGCAAGGAGCGGCACATCGAGCTCGTGGACGACGACGTCCACCATTTCGTCCAGCGACGCAAGCGACGCACCTCGGCGAGCGAGCCCCTCTTCGCGACGTCGGCGGGATGGTCGGTCGACGGCAACGACGTCAAGGCCTTGCTGTCCCGGGCTGCCAGGACCGACGTCAGCGCCAAGGACCTGCGTACCTGGGGTGCGTCGGCAACGATGATCGAAGCCCTCCGAGAAGGCCCCGCAGACGATGAGTCCTCGGCCGACCCGCTGCTCGCCGCCTACGACCACGTCGCCGACGTCCTCGGCAACACCCGCGCCGTCGCCCGGGGCTCCTACGTCGCCCCAGCGGTGGAGGAAGCTCACCTGGACGGGTCGCTGCAGCGGTTGTGGGCTTCGTCGCGGTTGTCGCCCCAGCGCAGCCGCGCCGAGGGCACCCTCGACAAGATCTTCGATCGCCGGCCACCGGGCTGAGCGCAGCGAACGAGCGACGAGCGGGCCTGGACGCGGCGAACCCGCCTCCACGTCATTGGGGAGGCGGGTTCGTCATCGCGCCGTGGGACGATCGGCGCTGGGTGGACGGTGTCGCTAGTCGATCGTTCCCCGCCAGGCGCCGGTCGAAACCGAACGATCCTCGATGAACTCCTTGAAGCGCTCCATGTCGCTCTCCAGCTGCCCTGAGACGAAGCCGACCTTGTCGGCGACGTTCTCGAGGAAGCCCTGAGGGTCGTAGTCCATCTGCAGCGTCACGCGGGTGGTGTCGTCGTCGAGGCTGTGGAACGTGACCACACCGGCGTGGTCGGGTCCGTCGACCGTCTTCCAGGCGATCCGATGATCCGGGGTCTGCTCGGTGATCACGGTGTCGAACTCACGGGTCACCCCGGCGATGTCGACCTTCCAGTGCAACGTGTCGGCGGTGATCTGGCGAAGTTCTTCGACCCCGCCCATGAACCGCGGGAAGTCCTCGAACTGGGTCCACTGGTTGTACGCCACCCGCACGGGCGCCTTGACGTCAACGGAACGCTGATGATCATTGGTGCTCATCAGGTCTTGTCCTTGACCTTGTCGATGGTCTCGTTGACCTTCTCCTTGGCGTCGCCGACGGCGTCCTTGGCCTTGCCGGCCGTCTCGTCCTTGCGGCCTTCGTTCTTGAGGTCCTCGTTGTCGGTGAGGTCGCCCACTGCCTGCTTGGCACGCCCACTGGCCTTGTCAGCTTCTCCACTCATGGCTGCTCCTTGTTGTCTGGAATCGATGTGCTGGAACGGTGTTCGTCCCGCCCGCTCGGTGGGGACTACCGCAATGCGCCGTGCACGAAACGACGAGTCCGACGGGGCTCACGCCTGGGGCTCGATGACACACGCTGCTTCGCGCACCAACCGCTTGGCGAACACGATCCGGCTCGGCTCGTCGAGTCCGGGCAGGTCGCCGACGCGAACCGGCGTTCCGCGGCTCAGCGTGCGCAGCGCCTCCAGTGCAGTGGTCGGCATGGTCAGGATGCGATCTCCGAGATCGATCGTGATCCGTTCGGGCTGGGGGGAACAGTGCTCGTGGCATCGCAGTCCGTCCCAGTGGCACTGTCGGCCGTCGGCCTCGTCGACCGCCCGGCTCAGCGGCTCGGGCGCGACCCAGCGGACCACCGATTCGAGGTCGAGTTCGTCGACGTGGACGATCGACGAGATCCGACCCGCTTCAGGTGGACGGGGAAGTCGCCTGGACTGCTCGTATCCGGCGATCTCGCTGAGATCGGTCGAGCCGATGAGATCGAGCACGTCGTCGAGTGCCGCGTCGAGACCCTGTTCGAGTTGGTGGCGGCGGGCCCGGTGGCGGTAGCCGATCGGCAGTGGATCGTCGAGCGAGACGGGACCGCCTGTTCGAAGTACGCGGTCGATCACTTGCCGATAGGTCACCCTGACGATCCCGATCGTCAGGTGCAGTGACGTCTCGGTGTTGGTCTCGGCGCGATGCCGGATGCCCTTGGGCACGTACATCACGTCGCCGGGATGCATGGTCACCTCACCGAGGCCGGCGACCCACCACCGTTTGGAGCCGTGGAGCTGCAGTGCGAGAACGTCGTGCAGGTCGCCGTGCTCGACGAGGCCCGCCGCGTCGGGCGGGGTGAGATAGGCGTTGGCCTGCACCGGATGGGAGATCTCGTCCTGCAACTGCGTCACGAATGCAGCGACCGTCGACGACGTGCGGTGCAGCGACTGCATCACCAGCGTCGCACCGTCCACGAGCCTCGCAGCCACCTTGACGGGGTCGACGACGTCGTCGAGGGCTTGGCCTCCGAGCCGGGTCGGCGAACAGAATCTCGACGCCGGCAGCGGGGTGCCATCAGCGATCATCCGAACCGTCGGAAGCCGGGCGCCCCGGGCCACCAGTTCGTCGACGATCCCGAGCGAGAGGACGTCGTCGAACGGATCGGCACCTGCACCGAGGCCACGGTCGCTCGGCGCGGTCACGAGTGGCCGCCGTCCCCAGTGGTGGAGAATGAAGCTGTCGACGTCTCCGACGCAGCGAGCGAGCGCGCTCGGTTGCGGATGCTGCGGTCGGTCATCGCCCGGAGAAGGTGTCGTCGGAGTCGGCATCGAGATGGGAACCGTCGCCGGAACGGACGGACCGCCACTGCGCTCGAATTCCGGTCCCGGAACGGGGGCGGGACGGGTCCGACCCGGGAAGCTCGGTGTCGATTGCAGTGGCGGTCCGAAATTGGTCGATCGCTCGTGGCCTGGGGCCGTTGCGATCGACGCGTTCATGGTCGGCGTGCCGTCAGGCTTCGTCGCCGGTGTCCTTCGAGTGTTCGCCCGGCGCATCGAGATTCTCGTCGGCCTCGGTGGGCTCGTCGCCGGTGTCCTTGGAGTGTTCTCCGGGAGCGTCGAGGTTGTCATCGTCCTCGGTCGGCCGGCTCGTGATGTCCTCGTCGCTCATCGATGCGTCGGTCATGGACAGCTCTGTACCCGGTCGGGCGTCGCTCAATCATGTCACCGGGAAATTTCTCCCGGAATGTCAGCGGTCGAAGTTCTCGAAGTACCGGCTCGGTGTGGGGCCGCGCTGGCCCTGGTACTTCGAACCCTGGGCGCCGCTCCCGTAGGGGCGCTCGGCTGGAGTGGTCATCTGCATGAAGCTGACCTGGCCGATCTTCATGCCGGGGTAGAGCGTGATGGGCAGGCTGGCCACGTTGGCGAGTTCCAGCGTGATGTGCCCGTCGAAGCCGGCATCGATGAACCCTGCCGTCGAGTGGATCAACAGACCGAGTCGGCCGAGCGATGACTTGCCTTCGACCCGCCCGACCAAATCGTCGGGCACGGCGATGCGTTCCAGCGTGGAACCGAGGACGAACTCGCCGGGATGCAGCATGAACGGCTGGTCGGAGTCGTCCGGCAGTTCGACCAGTTCGGTCAGATCCACCATGTCCTGCTTGACGTCGATGACACCACGCGTGTGGTTGCGGAAGACGCGGAACAGGTTCGAGATTCGCACGTCGATCGACGATGGCTGGATCAAGGTGTCATCGAGTGGCTCGATGACGATCCGACCGGCGGCGAGCTGTTCACGGATGGTGCGGTCGGACAGGATCACGACCACTCACGTTAGTGATGCCGCCGCCACCCACCCCGTTTGCGTGCGGATCCGGGTGGGGCGGCCC
>CAVSJQ010000017.1:0-73482 GCA_963728355.1 Ilumatobacteraceae bacterium
GTCTGCTTTGCAAGCAGGGGGTCGTGGGTTCGATTCCCATCGTCTCCACCAGGTCTGACCAGGCGTGATCGCCTGATCGGCACTCCGGTGAAACATCGAAATATCAGCGATGTATCAACCAATCGGACGCCGATCAGCCCGGGGGGTGCGTCATGGCGTGGAAAGCGACAGGTCGACCGACGGTCCGCAAACAGCGCGACAAGTGGGTCGTGCGTGTCGATGACATCGACACCGCCACCGGGAAGCACCGACCACGTCAGCTCGGTACCTACGCATTGCAACGCTCGGCGAACGCCGCGGCGAGGTCGATGAAGACCGAGGATCGATCGACCGAGCGGGGCACCTTGGTGCGCCTGTACGTCGCCAGCCGGACCGACATCACGGTGAAGGCACGCCAGCAGTACGAGTGGGCGATCCCGCACATCGAGAACGGTCTCGGAGCCATCCAGTTGTCGAGGCTCGATCGTGAGGACGTAGCGACGTGGATCGACAACCTGGCCGCCGGCGGGAAGCTGGGCGTCGCAGTATCCAGATCTGTCGCACCGTGCTGCGCGCGGCCTTGACCGAGGCGGTCGACGAGGGACTCATTCCGCGTAGCCCGGCAGCTCGGGACGGACTGCCGCGAACCGTGGCCAAGGAGGTCAAGCCGAAGGACGCCGTCGCGTGGGACGCAGCCGATGTCGACCGCTTCCTCGAGGCGACGGCCGAGCACCGCTGGGCGGTGGCGTTCCGGCTCGGTGCGCTGTTCGGCCTGCGACGCAGCGAGGTGCTCGCGCTGCGATGGGACGACGTCGACGTCGAGGCCAAGTCGCTGCGGATCGACGAAAGTCTCGTCGCCACCAACGAAGGCGCCTCTTGGAGCAACGCCAAGAACGAACGGTCTCGACGCGTGATCCCACTCAACGACGACACCGTGCGAGCGCTCACCCGTCGCCGAGCGGAACAGGCCGCCGAGCGTCTCGCGGCCGGCTCGGAATGGGAGGACAACAACCTGATCATCGCCACCCGCACCGGACGACTCGTCCTGCCCCGGTCGTACGATCGGGCGCTCGCAACGATCGTCGACAACGCCGGGCTGCCACGGCTCACGTCCCACGGACTCCGGCACACCGCAGCGACCCACATGGTCCAAGGAGCTCGCGACGTCGGCGAGCTCCGAGCGATCGCCGATCTGCTCGGCCACAGCCCCGAGATGCTGATGAACACCTACGCCCACGTCCTCCCGCAGAGCCAGACCGCCGTGGTCGATCGGATCAGTCGTCGCAATACGTGAGCGCCGCCACCTCCCAGAACCAGCCTGCATGATGTGTGATGGCACATAGACTGCAGGGATGAGCGAGTTGGCGACCATGGCCGAGATGCGGCACCCCGGGCACACGATCCGTGAGCGGCGCACCCAGTTGGGGTGGACACAAGCCGAACTGGCTCAACGCGCCGACGTCGCGCAGGCGGACATCTCGCGCATCGAGAACGGCCGCCTCGACGCACGGTGGTCGACGATCCAACGGATCTCCGAGGCGCTCGAGTCGTCCACGAGTGCGCCTACTCGCAGCCTCGCCAACGCTCATCGTGGTCGTCGAGCGCCGAGGTCGACGGGAAGCAAGACCTGGGAGCCGAAGGGACCGACCTCGTCGATCACGGTCACTGATTCGTGATTCTGCGTCATGCCACCGATGACGACGCCGAAGCGCTGCACTCCTTCGACGTCGGTGACACCTCGATCCCGTCGCTCGCAGAAGTCGCCGAGATCGTCGCTGGACTCCTTGGTTGGAGATCCGACGGGCGGTCTGCCAGCGACGAATGTGGGCGCGATGGGGATCAAGGGGAACAACGAGCGACACCGCGTCCTGGTGCCCCAAGCACTCGGATCCGACGAGTTCCTCCGCGTCACGTGGCACGCATCGCGTGAACTGATCATGTTCTCCCACTGGGACGGCGACCACTGCGTCGCCGCCACACCCGTCCGCGTCACCGACATCGACGACCTCGCCTCGATGATCGCGCAGGCCGCAGCGCACGGGACCACAGCATCGGCATGGCCTCCCCCGGCAGCCAACACACTGGTCGTCCCAGCAACAGGACTGACCGTTCCTCCTGTGCGGCGCTCTGCGTGACGCCTGCCGGGAACCGTTCCACGGACGAAGGGGTGTCGGCCGAGCTTGCGACAACTACTGTTGTCGCAGTGGAGATACGCCGAGCGCTCGCAAGCACGGCATCTCCGACGACGAAATCCGCCATGCCATCGACAACGCCATCGCCGCCATCACCCGCCCGGAGCAACCGGACTTCACGATGCTGATCGGACCTGACGCCACGGCGCGCCTGCTGGAGGTTGGCGTCATCGAAACCGACGTCCAGGACTACGTGATTCACGCCATGGCCGCCCGCAGCAAGTACCTGTCCATGCTCGAGACCCCAGCAGGTGAACAATCGTGAAGACCACCAAGCACCCGCGAGAGCTTTCCGACGCCGAGGCCCAGGCGATCGTGGAAGAGTTCGACGCCGCAGACGATTACGTCGTGACCGGATCTGATGCGCTCGCAGAACTTCGTGCCGCTGCCGCAGCGCGGCGAGAAGCCGACAGCCGGATCGGGGCCGCAGCACTGCGGGCACACCGAGATGGTGCCTCTTGGGGAGTGATCGGTGCGCAGCTCGGCATGACCCGCCAAGGCGCACGCCAACGCTTCGAACGACTCACCAACTCCTGAACGCCGTCGGAACGGTGCACTTGGGATGCCTGTGGGCACCACAGGGTCGAACGTTCTGGGGCAGGTCTCGCACCGGATTATCTCGCGTCACGTAAGGGCTGCACTGCAGCGCGCGAGCCCGGGCATCGACCGGATTACGGAGCGGTCGTTATGCGTGGGGTGGCAGCGAGCATCTTGCCGGATCTCGAGTGGCTTGGTCGTGGGCGGCGGTCTGCCGATATGCGTGGTTCCGGAGTTGATTGATGGGCCCGATGGGCCAGGCCCTCCTCGCGGCTGAGGCAATCTAGGCTCGACTCCGGTCAGGAGCTGTCCCAGCCGGCGGAGACGAACTGGGAAGAGTCGGCGTCAAGCTGCTGCTTCCAGCCATCGCACGCGACCTCGACGGCAGACCGAATGACAGGCCAGCGCCCATATCGACGGTGTCGCGTCAGAGCTCAACCTGTCAGATCGCGGCACTTCCGATCGACGGTGACGGTCCCGGAGGCCACGCATATCGGCGTCGTCACGGGGCTTGGAACCTTGGGACGGCCCCGGGATTATCTCGCGTGCGGCTTGGGCCGTGATGCGGCGCGGTCGGAGAACCGATGGCCGGATTATCGAGTGCGCATTATGCGCTGGCCCCGATGAGCAGAATGCCGGTGACGCGAGCGTGCGAACTGTGATTCCGCGCCACGTTTGTGGAGCGGCGTGCCGATCGACTTTGACAAAGAGGTGCCCCGACCCCTTCGCGGCGGTGATTTCGCTCGTCATGGACTCTGATGCCAGCAGCGGCAAGTTGGTCTCAGATGTCACCGGATCCCTTCTTGGCTTCGCGTAGTAGCAGCACGCCGATCCATACGAAGAGACCTACCAAGTCGTACCTGCCGAGTTCCTCGACGCGCTCGGGCGGCTCAGCGCCGAACACGACGAGGAGGAACGCGTCGACCAACGCATCAACCAACTCGGCGTGCTGCTCGACGAACTCGAACCCGACTGCCAACCCCACGACGACGCCCGAAGCGCACTCGACGACGCCAAGCAACATCGCCGTCAACTGGAGCGAACCATCAACGACGGCGGCCGGCGTGAACGCCGCAACGCCCGACGCGACCTCCCTGCCGCTGAACGCGCCGTCACCGCAGCTGAACACCACCTCGACGACGTCACCCAGCAGGCCCGCCCCGTCCTCGAGCAGCGCGCCCAGCTCTGCAGTGAACGCAGCGATCTGGTTCGCGACGTCAGGGACTTCCGGACCTGGCGACGACAGATCAACAACTACTACCCGACCTCCGAGCAGGCCGAAGTCCGACACGAAGCCCTCGTCACCTGGAAGCACTGGGCCGACGGACACGCCATCGCAGCCGACCGACTCGCCACCACCTTCGACACGCTCAGCGCTAGTGACCGACCGGAACTCCGAGCCCTCGCCGTGCCGCTCACCGACCGCGGCCTCGAGCCCCGACCGAACCGACCCGACGTCGCAGCACGCTCTGCCGGCCCGGAACTCGGCATCGAGCTCTGACCGATGAAGAGACCCTGTGAGCGCGAGGTTGACGGACGGACCGCCAGCGACGAATGTGGGTGCGGTGGGGAACAAGGGGAACAACGAGCGACACCGCGTCCTGGTGCCCCAAGCACTCGGATCCGACGAGTTCCTCCGCGTCACCTGGCACGCATCGCGTGAGCTGATCGTGTTCTCCCACTGGGACGGCGACCACTGCGTCGCCGCCACACCCATCCGAGTCACCGACATCGAGGACCTGGCCTCACTGATCGCGCAAGCCGCAGCCCACGGGACGACGGCATCGGCATGGCCGCCACCGGCCGCCAACACGCTGGTCGTCCCAGCAACCGGACTGACTGTTCCAGCGGCCCGGCGCTCCGCCTGACGCCTGCCGGGCACCGGTCCACGGACCGGATTGTCGGCTGAGCTTGCGACATGTCCGATTGTCGGGTCTGCCGATGCTGATGTGGCGCGGCCGGCCGGGATCACCGATACCACGTTGCACGACCGGTTGAAGGCTGGTCGCGAGGCACGGCACCGCGCTGAGGATCATTGTGAGGAAGTAGGCGCAGTGTCAGACTCGTCGACGGAGAGCCAGAAGTGCGATGTCGTCGTCGGTGCTGTTGGTCGTTCGATGGTCAACGCGGTCTGCAACGAGCGCATCGACGCAGAGCTGCAGGTTGGAACCGGGACGGAACGCCGAGGCCAATCGCCGAATGCTGTCGTCGATCACTTCCCTGCGCTCCTCGACGAGCCCGTCGGTATACAGCAGCAGTGTGCACCCAGGCAGCAGATCCACGGTGGTGGGCGCACTGGTCTCGGCGTCGACGCCCAACCATGGTCGATGGGTCCCGAGCAGTACGTTCGTCGAGGTCGACGTGGCGAGCAGCGGGTATGGGTGCCCTGCATTGATGTAGGTGAGCTCGCTGGTGCGTTTGTCGGCTCGGGCGATCACGATCGACGCGTACGCACGTCGGCGCTTCAAGCTGACGTTCGCGTGATGGAGCACCGACGGCATCGATTCGCCGGCCCCGAGAAGGTGTCTGACGATGGTCTTGATCTCCGCCATCACGGCCACCGCTCCGGGGCCATGTCCTGCGACGTCACCGACGAGCACATACAGGGCGTCGTCGGTGTCGATGGTGGAGTACCAGTCACCTCCCATGCTGTCCGCGGCGAAGGCCGATCGATAGCTGACGGCGATGTCGAACTCCGGGACCTCGCCGGGCGGGCTCAGCAACGAATCCTGAAGCCGTTGGAGTACGAGATGTTCGCGTTCGCTGGCATCGGCACGCTCCCACGCTCCTCCGACGAGTTCGACGATCGCGACCGCAAGCGCGTCCGTGGTCAGCTTCCACTGACTGTCGCCGAGCTCGACGACGAGGAAGCACTTGCGGGTCGTGCGCAGACGAAAGGCGCGTGACTCGGCGTCATCGACAGGCGCTCGAGGGGACAGGCACGCAGCATGTGCAGCAAGCAGTTGCGGCACGTAGTCCTCGACGGCAGCGCCGATCGCATCGGTGGTCGACGCGCGTGCGATCCGGTCGGTCAGTTCGCTGAGTAGCTCGGACTGTCGGTAGGTCGCCTCGTCGGCTTGCGCACGCTCGAAGGCTCGTCCGACGACCTGGCCGACGCTGCGTGCTGCTGTCAGGATTTCCTCGAGTCGACGGTCCGAGATCGGTGCGCGCCACGCAAACCCCAGGACTCCCGTCGTGGCCTCGTCGCCGAGACTGAGCGGGACGCAGATCACGGCACGTACGCCGATTCGGTCGATGTCGTCCACGGCGTGCGGGTACCGCCGAGCGAATGCACTGCGATCGCCGACGACAACGGGCGCTGCGGTCCGTGCACACTCCGTCAGTGGGAGCTGAGCATCGAGGGGCTGCCGTACGAACTTGTCCTCGAGGTCCTCGGGGATCAATGGGTCATGGACGACCACCAACGTGTGAGGTTCCTAAGCGTCACGTACACCGAACGTGCTGTGGTCAGCCCCGATGGTCGCGCCCGCTTGTCGGACTGCGATCTCGATGACATCCGCCGCTGTGGGGGCCTGGGCCAACTCATCGGCGATCTTGGCCAGGCCTTCGTTGCGTTCCGCCGCTCGTCGTTGTCGGGCCCGTTCGTCCTGGGCGCGTCGGGCGGAGAGGAACGCCGCCGACAGGAGCGCGAGCGATCCCGCGCCGATCAGCACTGCGGGCCAGTAGTCAGGACTGCGGTCGTCGCTTGCTCGCACTGAGAACGTTCGGCCAGCAAGATCGAACTGTGCCCTCGGGCCGGATGTGGCAGCCAGCGTGAGCGGGCGACCATCGATGAAGATCCCCACCCCTTCGATGTGCGGAAGCATTGCGAGTCGCTGCACCAGCGGCTTAAGGCTGACGCCGCTCGCAACGAACCCGAGCGCACTGCCCGATGCATCTTGGACGGCCTTCACGACGAACACTCCGGATTGGGGGCTGGCCGGGAAGTCGATCGGGCCCACGACGACCGGGTTGCTCGATATCGCAGCTTGGCGAATGCCCTCCGACCGGACGGGATCTGCCGCGAAGTCGACGCCGAGTACCGTTTCGCTCAGTTGGTTGACCGGATCGACCCAGCGAATCGGTATATGGCGTGGCCGTGCCGGCGATCGGCTCGGGCCGTCGTCGGAGTTGTCGACGATCTCGCGACCGTTGCGTCGCTCCCAATCGAGTCGCTCGTCGGCGTCGACGATCTCGGCGTAGGCCAACGCGGCGTAGCTGGAGCCGGGGACGACGCCTCCAGCGAACGAGCGAAACTCGGCCTCGGAGACGACCCCGTCGGCACCGAGACCGTTCAGGCCACCGAGGGCAGCAACGCTGGCATTCAACGTGGTCGCAACGTTCTCGGCCACTGCTGCCACGGCGAGCCGATCGCGCACGGTGGCATCGTCTCGTGCTTGTCGCACGGCCAGCAACGTCGCCGCGACACCGATCACGCCCAGCCCGGCGAACACGACGTTCAGCCACCTCGATGACTCCGCGCGCACGGCCAGCACAGTACACCGCGCTTCTCTGAGGCGGGATTCTGCTTGCAGTTATCGTGTGGACTGGAGTCGCCGACGAAGACGCATGACGTGATGCCCACGGCAGGCTCCGTGGGCATCACGTCGATTGTCGGTCAGTCGTTGAAGACCAGCGCAGGGTCCGGGTTTTGAGGACGGTCGGTGCTCGGGTCGTAGAAGCGTGGGTTCAAGTCCGTGACTGCGTCTGCGACGATTTCATTGACCTTCTCGACACATTGATCCCATTCGGCGATCTGGTCGACGTTTGATGGGAAGGTTGCGACGTCACCGACGAGTGTTCCACCTCCGCTCGTCAAGCACTCTCTCAAGTTGTTGGTGGCGAGGTCAGAGAGGACGGCGAAGTCGGTTTTCGAAATGTCCGCGAGCAGCGGTGATTCGTTGTCAGGGAAGCTCGCTGCCTGCTGCGCTGCGCCGAACCGACCGACCTCGATGCCATCGCCGCCGTAGGCAATCATGATCTCGTCACGTCCCTCCACATTGGGGAACGCAGCGAATCCCATGATCGGGCGTTGCCACAGTTGCAGGTCACCGTCGCTGTAGGACACGAACGCCGCATTTGCAGGTAAGCCCTCGATCGTCCAGAGATCGAACGACGCGAACCCGTTATCGACCGAGGATGTCACGCTGGTTGACCACGAGCGCGTGCTCCACAGCTCTCGACAGCCGCTGCTGCCCTCTTCAGAAGTACAGACTTGTTCGACAGCGGTGGCGTAGCCGACGTAGGCCAGCGATGTTGTGACGACCTGTGGCGGGTGGCCGTCAATACCGATCTGGCGTGACAGCGCAGCGACGACGGGACTGTCGTAGACAGTGGTCGCAGGTCCGAGATCGGTGGACACGAACTCCGTGCCCGGTGGGACCCACGCCGGCGGTGATGCTGCGGGCGCACTATCGAACGGTCGCGCAGCGACCACGCCGAGCGCTGCGACCAAGAGACCCGCCGCTGCAACACCGACGACCAAAGACCTCCACCGTGTCCCTGAGCCTGTTCTCCCACATGTGCGACAACGCCTCCGAGGTCGCGTCACGACCAAGTTCTGCACCGAACTCTGCAACGAGCGCAGCGCGCAGGCGGGGTTCAACCAAGCGGTGCCAGGACACATACGCGTCCTCACTCAGCTCCTCACTGCTCACCACGGGTTCGCTGCTGACGTCCATCTCACTCACCTAAGACATCGAACTGCCCCGCTGCACCACATGATCATCACAGAAGTTCGAGCGAACGCTGACCGGTGCCGCGCGCGTCGCCAAGCGATGTGGCCGTAGTCGCTAGAACCACATCGCGGCTCGCCGGTGTCTGAACTTGCCGATGGCCGGGCAGATACAGTCTTGGAGATGGATGTCGATCGGATTTGGTCAGCCGCTGAACTCGAGGCGCTGACCCCCGACGAGCGCGCTGCGACGATCCGAGCCGGATTCGTGACTGACGCCGACGACGCCCCGGCCGCTCTCGTCGACCGAGCCCGGCAGAAGGTTGACGCTCGCATCGCCGCCACCGAGGGTCGCCACACCCGCCAGTGACCCGGCGCACGGTTCGCGTCGACCAGCAGTTCTTCACCGAACTCGACGCTCAGCTCGGCGAGACGCGTGGGCCCAACGGAGAGCCGTCTGCGAGCGACTTTCTGTTGATCGAACTCCCGACGATCGCCGAAACGTTCGGCGAACGCTTCGATGAACTGCTCCGCCTCTACCCCGAGCGAGACGACTATCGGTACCTCGTCGCCGGTGGCCGCCTCGTCTATGCAGTTGTCGTCGTCGGACAACTGATCGACGATGACACGCTCTCGCTGTTCGGCGCCGAGATCGACCTGCACGGACCTCGATGACCGCCCGATGATCCCCTGCAGGAACTCGCCCTGAGGTGCCGCAGATCCGGCGCACTGTGTGCCGCAAGTGCTCGATACTGTCTCGCCTGACGGCGGGTCTCAGTAGACGATGTCCAACGCGAACCGCAGCGCGATGTCGAGTGCCGCCCGCGTGACCTCGTCGAGGCGACCGACTGGTTCATCGTCAAGATCTTCGATCGGCACCGTGATGACGTTGTCGCAAGTGATGACGCCGCGCTCGGGCAGTCCTTGCTCGGGACCGACCTCGACCTCGGTGCGGATACCACGGATCGTCCGGGTGATCGGTGCGCACGTGACCGAGTTCAGCACTGCGATCGCGGCATCACGGGTGAGAATGCAGACGGGCCGGCGTCCAGCGGGAGGCCCGAGATCGGCCCAGATGATGTCGTTTCGAGCTACCACGCCGGCGCGGTCCGCGCCGCGAGACGGCGCGCCGACTGCACGAGTGCAGGGTCGGGCGGCTGACGCTGGTATCCCGCGACGAGCTCTCGGTCAGCTGTTGCGAGTTCTTCGGCGGTGATCACCGCGGTGGCGCCCCTGCGAAGCAACTCGGGGTGGCGCTCACGTACTCGCCGGTCGGGATGTCGATGATGGACCCGCCGCCGCCCGGGTACCGGCGGGATCGGTGGGTGCGCCAGCTCGACGGCGGCGACCACGTGTTCGAGCGAGCCGCTGACGCACTTCGTACGTGGCGGATGCATCGCAACGCCGGACTGGTCGTGGAGGTCGGCGGTCCACCAACTCTCGATGTGGAGGTCGCCATGGCTGCCCCACTTCCGGTCGGGTACATCGACGTCGTATGCAGAGTGGTCGATCTGATCGACGAGCCCGATCGTTATGGCTTCTCCTACGGGACGCTGCCCGTGCATCCCGAACAAGGAGAGGAGTCCTTCATCGTCACCCGCGATACGAGCGGAGTCGTGACCTTCGAGATCGTCGCTGCTTGGCGGCTTCGACATGTACTGGCTCGCGCCTGCCCACCTGCTCCAGTCCCGAGGTATCGATCGCTACCTAGCGGCGATGCAGAAGGCCGCGACGACGTGACGATCCGGGGTCCGCGCGCCTCCGCTCACCCCGCGGAGGCGACGACTGCTCGGATCCACGACCCGTGGAGTTGAACGAACCACTCGGCGACCGGTTGGTTGTGGAGTTCGACGACAACGAGATTCCTCGACGAGACTGGTAGCCCCAGGCTGCGTGCCGAAGCGGCCCGCGCAACGACGCAACTGTCGGGTGGGAAAGGGCGAGTTCGCCTCAGTCGCCGAGGAAATCGACGGGCTTCCACTCGGCGGCGTCCGGGGTGACGAACTCGATGTTCAGTTCGAGGTCTGCGACGCCGAGGCCGCCGTTGACGGTGAAGACGATCGTGCTCCCCGGTCCCGCGCCAGGAACGACGAATGACAGCAGGTTGTCGACGGTGTCGTCCCATGCCGACAGCGAGGCGAACACGTCGATCTGCTCGCCTTCTGCAGTGATGACGTGCGGGACGAAGATGCCGCCTCGTTCGGTGGCGTCCGAGCCGACGTCGAATCGGAACTGAACGAACATGCACTGTTCGTCGTCGGTGCCCTCCAGTTCGATCGCGTCTTCGCAGGCTCGGCCGATGCTGCCGGCGGTCGGGTCGTTGGCGACGATGCCGACGATGTCGAGTGCGACGGTGGTTTCACTGACGTCCCACCGAGGTGGCGGCTGCTGGGTATTGACGCGGTTGGAGTCGACGGATGATCTCCACACCACTGCCACGTTGTCGGCGAAAGGCTTTTCGGTCGTCGCCGACGTCGTTGCCGGTGTGGCAGGCGCTTCGCCTTCGCTGCTGCTCGACGCGTCCGTGGTTGTTGGCGGCTCGGTCACGGAAGTCGTTACAGCGGCGGGGACGGTCGCGGCCGTCGCTCCAGAATCGTCGTCGCTTTCGCATGCAGCGATCGTGAGTGCGAGCGCGGTCACGGCGACGATCGTGCGGTGGGTCGACATGCGCCAATGGTATGCAAGCGCCGTCATGGACGGTCACGCTTCGGCGATGGACTGACCCGGCGGTGGCTTCTGTTGGCGCCTTCCATCCGCATCCGGGCCAGCGACACGGCTGCGCAACCCTCAGCTCAGCGATTCACGGTCACGGGAATATGCAGCACCGCAACGGCTTCGAAGTCGCACACCTGCTGGGGCTCGGCGAGCGTCGGCAGCCGGATAGGCGAGTCGTCGGTCCGACTCCGAGGGCGCTCGACGTGCAGATCGGGTGACCAAGTGGTGCAGGCTTACCGGATGGCCCGAACGCACCTCTCCGACCCGCACGCCGTAACCACCGATGACGAACTGATCGCACTCATCGGCTCGCCTGACGAGCGGGTCAAGATCAAACTCCGCAGCGAGATTGACGACACGGCCAGAGAGTTCATCGAGCGCTCACCCTTCATCGTCGTCGCCACATGCGATGGCGACGGCCGACTCGACGCATCTCCCAAAGGAGACCCACCCGGATTCGTCCACGTCGTGGACTCCACGACGCTCGCCATCCCCGAACGAAAGGGGAACTCGCTCGGCTTCGGCCCACGAAACGTGCTCGCGACCGGCCGCATCGGGCTGATCTTCGTGGTCCCCGGCCAGCGCGAGACCTATCGGATCAATGGAACGGCCTACCTGACGAGCGACCCCGAGCTGCTCGATCGGCTCGCAGTCACGGGCAAGCCGGCGCTCATGGCGACGATCGTCGGCGTTGAGGAAGCGTTCTTCCACTGCGGGAAGGCGATGATCCGCGCCGAGCTCTGGGCCGCACCTGACGAGGCTGAAGCCGAGCGCCACCCCATCGCCAAACAGATCGGTGAACTCCTGGGCGACCAGAACCTTGTGGCAGTGGTCGCCGATGACCTCGAACAGAACTACCGGGACGACCTCTACTGAGGGACGGTGTCGGGCCCAGTTGTCCCGCATGGTCGTGCGAGGGTCAGCGCCCGTGCGGTGGCCAGCCCGGGCGTGATCGGCGGTCTCGTTGCCTTTGTCTGGACGCTTCGCCACCGACCGAGCGAAGCGATCGCCGCCCGCTCGAGCCAGACGGGACATCCGCGCTGCAGGTCCGGGTGATCGGCCGCACGGCCGAGTGCTGCTGGCCGTCCGTTCGCCAATATCGAGTCCCTCTGACGGCACTACGCTGCGGAAATGGTGCTGCGCGTCGTCCTCGCCGAGGACAGCTTCCTGATGCGCGATGGGATCAACGCCCTCCTCGAACTGGACGACGAGGTCGACGTCGTCGCATCGTGCGAGGACTACGACACGCTGCTCGCTGCGGTCGAGGAGCATCGCCCCGATGTGGTCCTGACCGACATCCGCATGCCACCGTGCCAGACCGACGAGGGCATCAGGGCTGCCGACGTCATCCGATCCACACACCCCGAGATCGGAGTGGTGGTGCTCAGCCAGTACGTCGAGCCAGAGTACGCGCGGCGCCTGTTCGAGCACGGCTCCGACGGTCGGGCGTACCTGCTCAAGGAGCGCGTCGCCGATCTCGACGATCTCGGAGGGGCACTTCGTCGCGTCGCCGATGGTGGGTCGGTCGTCGACCCCAAAGTGGTCGAAGCGCTCATCGGCATCGAGACGAACCGGGAATCGGTCGCGCTGGAACGACTGACCGATCGCGAGCGAGATGTGCTCGCCGAGATGGCGGCGGGGAAGAGCAACTCGTCGATCGGCGAAGCGTTGTTCATCTCGGCCCGATCGGTCGAGAAGCACATCAACGCGATCTTCACCAAGCTCGATCTCGTGCAGACCGACGACGTGCACCGCAGGGTTCAGGCGGTGTTGGTCTTTCTCGGCCTGGGCGCCGCCGGTAGGGGCTGACCCCCCTCGGAGAGCGGGCCACCCCGGTGGCCTGCCAGCTGGCATGGTGCGATGATCGAGTGGTGACCGATGTCCGCGTTCTCATCGTCGACGACCAGCTGCCGTTCCGTGAGGCCTCGCGCATGGTCGTCGAGATGACGGACGGGTTCGAGGTCGCCGGTGAGGCGGTCAATGGCGAGGACGCCGTCGACATGGCGTCGACGCTGCGGCCCGACCTCGTACTGATGGACGTCCAGATGCCCGGCATCGACGGCATCGAGGCGACCCGTCGGATCATGCTCCTCGACGAGCCGCCGCACGTCCTGGTGATGTCGACGCACGAGTCGGGGAGCTACGAGGCGCCCGCGCTGGCGGCCGGCGCGATCGGGTTCCTCCCCAAGTCGATGTTCGGCATGGATGCACTCGAGGAGACCTGGGCGGGTCTCCGGTAGCTCGATGAGCGCCCTGTCGACGTTCTCGTGAACAAGTTGCGTTGTCGAAGCGCACATCGTTCACGAGTTCAGTGCGCTGACACGGCACTCGTCAGACGCCTGCGCGCGTCGTGGTCGGCACGGTGCCCGAAACCGTCGTGCCGCGGCCCGGGTCGGAACGGATCGTGAACGAGCCACCGACCGTGTCGAGACGGTCGGCGATGCCGTCGAGCCCGGTTCCCCGGCCGACCGTGGCGGTGTCGAAGCCGTGGCCGTCGTCGGTGATCTCGAACGCCAGGGTGCCGTTCACCGCCGTGAGGCTGACGGTCGCCGAGTCGGTGTTCGCGTACTTGCTCGTGTTCTGAAGTGCCTCGAGCACGGTGAAGTACACGGCGGATTCGACCTCGCGCCGATACCGCCCGATGTCGTTGGTGCGCACCGATACCGAGAGCGCAGACGTTCGGGCTTGCTGTCCGATTGCCACCGCGAGCCCCTCGGCTTCCAGCAGTGGAGGGTAGATCCCCCTGGCGAACTCGCGGACCGCCGCGATCGCGTCACCGACCTGCTGTTCGAGCTGCGTGAGGAGCGCGGCGGTCTTGGTGGCACCGAGCTGCTCGGCACGCTTGCGCGTCGGGCCCAGCTTCACCTTCAGCGCGACCAGTTGTTGCTGGGGGCCGCTGTCGAGCGTGTTCTCCAGGTCGCGTCGGGCGGCGTCGGCGGCAGCGAGCACACGCTCGCGGGATGCTTCGAGTTCGACGATCTGGTGGCGCAGTTCGGCGGTCAGGCGGGTGTTGCGCAGCGCCAGGCCCAGCCCGGCGGCGAGATCAGCCAGCAGGGCCGACTCGGCGGTGGTGACCGTCTCGCCCGGTTGCTTCGTCAGCGAGATGCCACCGAGCAAGTCGCCGCCGTGGATCACGGGCAACGACCGGTCGGCCTGCGGGTCGACGAACTCGTCGAGGTCGCCGATCGACCGTTCCGCTGCGTCCGGTGGCCAGGTCGACGCGGTCCGGAACCCGTCGGCGGATCGGACCCACAGCGCAGCCGTCGCTGCCCCGGTGGCGTCGACGATCAGCTTCGGCGCCTGTTCGATCAACTCGTCGTCGGACAACTCCGACGAGCGGTGCGAGAACTGCACGAGGATCTCGTGTGGCGTCGCTCGTTCGCCGTAGACGAGCCGGTTCGCCCACCGTTCGACCGATCGGCGCATCGGCTGGAAGGCGATCGCCACCAGCGCCGTCGCCGCGATCGAGAGTCCGAACCCGGTGTCTCCGCCGAGGAGTGCACCGAGCCCGACGACGATCGCGACGTACACGCCACCGATGAAGATCGCCAGTGCGCCGTAGGTCACCGAGCGGCTGATGATCCGGTCGATCTCGTAGAGCCGGTACCGCATGATCGCGACTCCCACGGCGAGCGGGATGAGCACGATCCCCACGGAGTCGATCAGCAGAAACGAGCGGTCCTCGGTTCCGAGCGGCGCGATGGCGACGTTCGCCATGAGGATCGTGATGTTGCCGCTCACCGCCACGGCGATCCAGCCCACCTGTCGGCGTTCGATCGGATCGCCGTGACGCATCCTGACGACGAGTCGAGCCGCAGTGACGTAGGCGAAGAAGAAGAAGACGACGAAGAGCACCTGACTGACGTCGTGGAAGAGCTCTGCGAGCCGATCGTCCACGAACGGGTGCGGGTAGGCCTCCGTCTCCGGCAGGACCTGCGGTGTGGCGAAGACCGTCGTGACGGTCAACAGGACGGCGAGCGCACCGCTTCCCCGCAGCAGCCTCCGATCGGTCGTGTTGTGGGTCCGGCCGTCGGGAAAGATCAGCCACATCGCGGCGATCAACCAGGTGGCCGGGGCGGAGGCGACCGTGGCGATGAGCGCCACCCAGGCGGTCGGACCGGTGCGCCCAGCGTCGTCGAGACTCTCGGCGGTGACCAGTCCGGCGCTCACCACGCCCCAGAGCGAGCCGTAGGCCACGAGCAGAAGCCCGATCGTGTTCCCCCGCCGTACGACGATCAGGCCGCCGACCAGGAGATAGGTGCCGAAGACGACCAGGGTGACGAGCTCGACGCTGCGCAGCTGCGCGACCACGACGACGACCGAGGCGAGGTAGACGACCACTCCGACGAGCAGCAGCCGCACTGGCCAGGTGAACGTTCGGATTCCGTTCATGCCGGCTCGAACATGGTCTCGCTGACCGGCAGGATGCTCGTGATCCCCGTCTGCCCGCTCGATCGCTCCTCGACGGTGGTCGTCCCGCCGGCGGCGTCGATCCGGTCCGTGACCGAGGTGAGGTCGAGTGCCGTGGTGCAGCCATCGATGTCGAGACTCACGACAAGGTCGGCACCCGACGCCGCGACGGCAGCACGCACAGCCGTTGCCCCCGACATCCGAGCCCGCTCGACGGTCTCGAGCACGCAGAAGTAGACGGTCTCCTCCGACTTGCGGCCGTATCGCCCCACGCCGTCGGTCGAGATGCTCAGGTCGACGGGCGACATCCGCTCGACGGCTCGCAACGCTGCCTCCAGCCCTTCGGAGTCGAGCAGCGGCGGGTAGATCCCGTGAGCGACGGCGCGGAGTGCGTCCACGGCGTGCTGCGTCTCGTCGGCCAACGCCGTGACACGGGCGGCGATCTCGTCGGCGTTCTCCCGTTGGGCGATCGTGCGAGCGATGCCGAGCTTGACCTTGAGGGCGACCACCTGCTGCTGGGCCCCGTCGTGCAGGTCGCGCTCGAGACGGTGGCGCTCGGCGTCTCGCGCGGCGATCAGCCGACGCCGCGACGCCCGAACGTCTGCGGCGCGCTGTTCGAGCTCGCTGTTCAGGCTGATGTTGCGCAGCAGGAGACCGGACGCCGCTGCGACGTCGGACAGCAACTGGCGGTCAACGGGCGTGATCGGGTCGTTGCTGGGCTTGGTGATGGTGAGCGCTCCGAACGGCACGCCGTGATGGAGAACCGGCAGGGACTCGGTGAAATCGTCATCGACCAGACCGTCGATCGCCACGGGCTCGATGCCGAACTGTCCTGCGTCGGGAAACACACCACTCGCCCGGAGCACCCCGCCGCTGGCGACCCACACGATCGCGCGTTCGGCCCCCGTGCCTCGTGCGAGCAGTTGCGCGAGGTCGCCGGTGCCGTCGCCGGCAGCGACGGCGGGGAGGCTGGAGGTCACCTGGGACAGCACCTCGTACGGACTCACCCGATCGCCGTACACCAAGCGGTTGGCGGCCCGTTGGAGGCGGGAGCGGATCGGTTCGAACAGCATGGCGACCATGGCCGAGGCGACGATCGGCAAGATCAGCCCGGGGCCCCCGTCATCCGAACGGCCGATGATCAACAACGGACCGACGACGATCGCCGCGTAGAGCCCGACGATCACGATGGCGAGGCCCAAGTAGGTGACGGACTTCGAGATGATCGTGTCGATCTCGTAGAGCCGGTACCTGGTGATTGCCACCCAGAACGAGCCGATCAGCACGGCGAGCGGCACCAGGTTGAGGACGTTCTCCACCGTGGGATCGGACGGGCTGGCGAGACCGCCCCGGATCACGAAGATCGCGATCTCGCCGAGGACGAGAAAGGCTCCGCCCGACGCGATCCACCGGATCTGTCGACGGATGACGGCATCTCCGGAGCGGTAGCGCGCGACGAGCGCCGCGATGCCGAAGACGGCCCCGAGCTGAGCGAGCACGACCACGACCTCGACGGCGGTCCCGAAGGTTCCGCTGACCGATGGGACTTCGTAGGTGCTCCACCGGTTGTTGAGGACGAGACTCGCGATGACCGCCAGCGTCAGCGCCGCCACCTGGTACCAGCCCACCCAGCGCCACCTCGGCGACGGCAACCGGCCGTCGGGGAACAACAGGAGTCCCAGAGTGAGCGGGAGGAACACACAGGGCAGCCAGAACGTCACCATGACCCCCATTGCGACCGCGGCCGGCCAGGGCTGGTCGGCCGGGATGAACGCAATGGTGTCCCGCTGGTCGACCGTCGATGCCGGAACCGAGAGCACCAGGACCGCGACGCACGCCGAGTACAGCGCACCGAAGAACGCCGCCCAGGTGTAGGCCCACACCGATCCGTTCCTGGGCTGCGCCGGGAGCACGGTCCACGCCAATGCCCCGAACCCCACGCCGACGAGCGCGTTGACCGGAGCGGCCACCTCCCACGCGATCTCCCACCGGCCGACCGCGGCCGCAACAGCGAGGCCGCCGATCGCAACGACGACAGATGATCCGGCAAGAGCCCGTCCGAAACGGATTCGTTGTTCGTCCGTCACTGCTCTGGCGACGCTCATCGTTGCCTCGGCGGGAACCGGTAGCCGCCCACCGGTCGTTCCCGGCCCTTGACGCGTGCCGGTTCGAGCTTGTCGGCCTCGGGCATGCGTCCCATGGCTGCCCACGTCGGCTCGCTGAGCACGGTCTCACCCGACTCGGCCCATTGCTGGAGCCGTTGTGTGAGATTCACCGTGTCGCCGACGACGGTGTACTCGAGCCGCTCCTCCGATCCGAGCAGCGCTGCCGCGACCCGACCCGTCGAGAGCCCGATCCCGATCCCGAACACCGGCTGACCGCTCTGCTTCCACCGCTCGTTCAACTCGTGCTGGCCCTGCTGCATCGCGATGGCGGCGGCGACAGCGCGGTCGGCATGATCATCGCTGGCCACCGGCGCACCGAAGACGGCCATCACGGCGTCACCGACGAACTGCATCACGGTGCCCGTCTCGCCGAGGATCGCATGGTTCATCACGGCTCGATGTTCGTGCAGCTGGCCGGCCAGGACGCTCGGATCGGCGTGCTCGGCAATCGTCGTGTACCCGCGGATGTCAGACATCAGCACCGTGACGGTCAGCTCCTCGGTTTCACCGGGCTGGCGGCCCCCGTCGAGGATCTGCGCGGCCACACCGCCCGGCAGCAGCCGGCTGAGTGCTTCGCCCTGCTCCTTGCGATCGACGATCGCCCGCTGCAGCAACTTGAGCCGATCGAGGCTCTCGGTCCTTCCCTCCGCGAGACCTTGGGCGAGCGTGCCGAAGAGCGCTTCGATCGCCGCGTTGACGTCGGCGGGTGTCGTCTGGCGCTGCAGGGCGATCGCCTTCACCGAACGGCCTTGCGCAATCTGCTGCAGCAGGTCCTCGTCGGAGTCGGACAGCGATGCCTCGGCCCGCACCGGGCTCGTGAGGGCTTCGACGATCTTGGGGTCGAGCATCGAGCCACCGGCTGCCACCTCGCGAACTGCACGAACGAGCTGATTCCCCTCACCGACGCGGTCCTTGAGCAGATAGGCGTAACCCGTGGCGCCCTCGGAGAGCAGCGACACCGCGTAGTCCGGGTCGTCGAACTGCGACAGGATCACGATGCCGGTGCCCGGATGGCGCTTCCGGATCTCCTTGGCGGCTTCGATGCCCTCGCGAGAGAAGTTGGGCGGCATCCGGATGTCGGTCACGACCACCTGGGGCGCCATGGCGTCGGCGCCGGCGACGAGTTCGTCGTAGTCGGCGCCCTGGCCGACGACGACGAGGTCGTCCTCGAGTTCGAGCAGCGCCTTGACGCCCTCGCGCACGATGAGGTTGTCATCTGCGAGGAACACCGTGATGGCCATCGACGCCTCCTGGTTGAGTGAGTGTATGCAACGCAGTCTGAGGGACCGGGCCCCGGTCCACCAGCGTGCGAGCGCGCTCGTTCCGGTGGTGCTGGCACGTACCGATCCAGCGGGCCGTCACGCTGGTCGACATCTCGCCAGTGGTTCACGCTGGTGGTCACTCGTCGTCAGGAGGCACAACGTGCGAATCGAACGCAGCATCACCACCGTGTCGTGGATCCCGTCCGATCTGTTGGAAGGGATGGGCAAGATGGCGATCCGGATGAAGATGGCGCACCACGATCCGCCTCCGCCCCATTCGCTCGGGCCGGATGTCCACGCGGCGGTCGAAGATCTCCGCCTCGCCGACCGCTTCCGCTTCGCCAACGAGCTTCGTGCCTACGTCGAGGTCCACGACGGCCGGATCACCGGTTTCGGCTACGGCGGTGGGGGACTGATCGGTGCCACGACCGTTGGGCTCGGCGTCACATCGATCACCGTTCCTGCGATCGCGCTGGCCGACCTCCAGGGAGAACCCGAGGTGACGCCGTCCTCCGTCCGATTCACACAGACCGTCGGCGGCCGCACCGGTGCTCCGATGCCCCGCGCCGTGAAGCGTCCGCCGTTCGTCCAGTATTCGGCCCCGATCGTCTGGACCACGGTCGAGCTGACCATCCACGCCGACGGCTCGCACGAAGGAGCGATGACGGGAGCATCCGGGTTTCCGCGACATTGGGTCTTCGACGATTCCGGTGCCCTGGTCGCGAAGAGCAGCATGGCCGAGTACAAGCGGTGGGCGAACGAGTCGTTCGGGAGACGCACACCGTGGGGCGACGAGGACGCACCGGCGCTCGTGAACGAGGTCGAGAGCGCCCTCGAGCGGCAACTCCACGAGTCGATCATGCGCGGCGGTGCCACGCCGACGATCCGCGAGGTCAGAGCCGGCACGCTGCTGGCCGAACAGGGCGCACACGGCAACGAGCTGTTCCTGCTGTTGAACGGGGTGCTCGTCGTCGAGGTGAACGGCGAGCAACTCGCGGAGCTCGGACCAGGAGCCGTTCTCGGTGAACGAGCGACCCTCGAGGGCGACGTCAGAACTGCGACACTGCGCGCCGTGACCGACTGCAAGGTCGCAGCGGTGCCTGCCGACGCCATCGATCGGCATGCCCTGGTCGAACTCGCCGACGGTCGTCGGCGCGAGGAGTTCCTTGCATGAGGGACAGGGGTCAGAGGTACCGGTTGCGCTCGAGCCAGTTGAGCGAGAAGAACCCCCAGATCGGCGGCAGGTAGAACGTCGAGAACCGGTAGAGCATGACCGCGGCGAATGCCGCCTCCTGGGGCACTCCGAACGAGGTCAGTCCGAACACGAGGCCGCCCTCGGCGACGCCGATGCCGCCCGGAATCGGCAGCAGACCTGCGAGCAGCGAGACCGCCATGTTGATGAAGAGCAGTTCGTGGAGCGGCAGCGAGTAGCCGAACGCCTGGACGAAGATGCCGAGCGACGCTGCGAAGAGCAGCTCGGCGGCGAGGTTGCCACCGAACAACATCACCACTCGGCGCAGTGACCGGAGGCCGCGGAGGACACCGAACGCCTCCTGCGCGGTGCTCCGGACCCAGCCGAGGACGATTCGTCGCAGGCGCGCCACGGCCAGGATCACCACCACGATGATCGCGACGACGATCCCGATGATCAGCACGATCTGCAGTGCCGATGAACTGGGGCCGCTGACTTCGAGGCCGAGCGACATCGAACTGAAGAGCAACAGCGATCCGAGCAGCGTCGCCTGCACGATGAATCCGCTCACCCCGTCGAGTGCGCCCGTTGCGACCGCGGCCGCCGGCGCCACGCCCTGACGCTGGAAGAACCGGATGTTGACCGCAATCCGTGCCGCCGCCGTCGGGATCGCCAGGTTGACGTAGGAGATCGCGAGCTGCAGCGCGTACACGGGGCCCAGCGGCAGCGGAATCGGTGCCGCTCCCAACGTCGACACCGCTTGGGCCAGGCGGGGAAGCTGGGCGATCAGGAAGCCGATCAGCACCAGCACCCATGCGGCATCTCGCAACGACTCGACGAACGCCGCCAGGTCGATGCCCGCCAACGCCGAGATCATCATCACGATCGCCAGACCCGGAAGTCCCACCCGGACCACCGATCCGATCGTGAACCGCCGCAGCCGGATCAGTGGCGGCGACTCCAGGCCGGAGGCCGCCGCCACGTCGGCGCGTAGGTCGTCCAGATCGATCCCCATCACCTTGGTCATCCGCCGTTGGTCGGGCGTCAACGCCGTCGGTTGGAGGTACGGCAGGAACGCTTCGATCTGTTCGGGCGAGCGGTGTTCGAGCAGTGCCGACACCGCGGCGTCGCGGCCCGCCAACCCGATCGTGGTGACGAGCATCTGCGCGTTGTCGCTGCGTTCCTGCGCCTCGGTCGGCGCCACTGCGGCGCCGCGGAAGTCGATGAGGCCCAGGCGTCCGTCGTCGAGTACCAGGCGGTCCTCGTCCAGCCGGCCGTGGACGATCCCGCGATCGTGCAACGTCGACACCAGTCGCCAGATCTCGTCGAGCCGTGCTGCGGCGTCGGCGCCGGTGAACAGCGGCGGTGGCGGCTCGATCAGATCGGCGAAACGGGCGCGTGCGACCAGCGGCTCTGCGGTGCGTTGCAGGACGAGCACGGCGTCGTCGCTGTGTGTCGCCCCCGCCGTCACGACGGAGTCGGTGCGGATTCCCGCCTGGGCAGCGAGCAGGGTGAGGAGTGCTTCGTGCTCGACCTGGCGGAGTCGGCCCAACCCGACGGGTGACCCCGGTCGCCGTAACCAGATCGCCCGCCACACCGCGGAGACCAGTGCGGCATCGTGTGCATCACGCCCGTACAGCTTGACGACGAGCCGGCTCCCATCGACCCCGCGGGCCGCCACGGCGAACTGTCCGGCGTCCTGCCGATCGGCCGCTCCGATCTCGACGACCGGCACCTTCATTCCGTCCAGCGCATACCGGACGTCGTCGAGGCTCGGCCGTCCCGCCGATGATCCGACGACCAGGTGCACGATCGCGGCAGCGCCAGCAGCCGACAGCAACGCCGCGGCGACGCCGAGTGTGGTGCTGGCGTCGAGGGCGACGGCCGCGATGGCACCGAGAGAGATCACCACGTAGCCGAATCGTCGCGCCGGTCTGACGAGGTGTGGGGAGGCGGTGACCAGCAGTGCAGTCGGGATGCCGAGCCGGGCGGACGGAAACACCGGTGGTGGCGCAGCGTCGCTCCAGATCACAGCGAGTTCCGGCCACGACCCGTTCACGATCCGTGAGATGACCAGCCACATCATGGCCCCGACCGCGAGTGCGAACAGCATGTCCCGGGCAATCTTTCCGCGGCCGCGGACGAACGCAGCGCCGAGCACGATCAGTCCCCACATGATCGGGAGGTCGGCGAACAGCTGCCACATGCCCACGAGTGCATCCGGGAGTCCGACCATGAACCTGGTGATCGCTCGCGAGAAGCCCGGTTCCGGAACCGCGATCAGACCGATCATCAGGATCCCGGTCAGCGACGTCGTGAGCAGGAGCACGTCGGTGGCGCGACGGGCCCTCGGCTGGTCACCGACGGTGATGAACAGTCGCGCCCCGGGGCGCATCCCGCCCGTCATCGCTGTGACGGCGTCGACTGGCGGCGCAGGCTCAGCGGTCGTCGTCATCAGGTTCGCCGGAGTTCGCGAAGGTTCAGGACGAGAAACGCGATGGCCAAGGCGACCAACAGTACGGCAAGGGTCACTCGCCACGACGCAATCAGCCCAGCGGTGACCAGTCCACCGACCGAGAGCACGGCGACCACCACGACGATCCGCACGACGTAGGCCGTGAGTCGACGCCGGGACAACGCCTCGATGGCGAGCACGATCACGAACAGTGCAACGGCACTGCCGAGAATCGACCGATCGGTGGAGCGCACGATCAGCGCAAGCAGGACGAACAGCAGCGGCGTGCTGATCGTCGCCCAGATCCGCAAGACCCGGCGACGCTCCTTCGGGTCGTTCGGAAGCGGGACCGGTCGGTGGCTCAAGTGGGCGTGTGGATGCTCGATGACGACATCGCGGTCGCGCATCGCCGCCAGGCGCATCTGCTCGTCCGCGTTCTCGACAGCGCGAGCGGCCAGTTGGCGGAGCGACTGCTGCTCGACGGTGGTGTCCGACACCGCTGCGATCGTGTCGGCGCGGAGCCGTTGCCGCAGCTGAGTGCGATGCATCGCCACGTCGTGCTGCTCGGCTTCCAGCTCCTCCAGCCGGGCATCGATGAGCGCGCGCCGTTCGCCGTCGGTCGGCGCCACCGCATCGAGTGCGGACCATCCCACCGGATCCGCCCACGAGGTGCGCGCCGTGCCGTCTCGCTCGTACCGCGGCCCGGCTGGACCGCGCTCGCCGCCGAACGGATCATTGGTGTCGTCACCCCACAACCCGGTGTACGAGCGCACCCACGGCGTGCGGTCGTCGATGATCACCGGGCGCCAGGCCGTCGCCGTGCCCGGGCCGATCGCGACGCCGTCGCCGCGGTTGTACTCGACGTAGGGGATCCCGACGCCGGTGCGCGACTCGTCGTCGTACGACCACGGCTGCAGGAACCGGGAGATCCGTCGCACCACTGCGGTGAGCCGGCCCAAACGCCTTGTGCGCACGGTGATCAGGTACTCGCCGGCCAGGACTGCACCGGCGTGTGAGCCGAGCCCGGCGAACACGACCGGGTGGCCATCGACGAACGTCAAGTCCGGGTCGTCCCAGCGACGACGTAGATCTGCGCCGTGCTCGTCGTGGGCTGAGAATGCGAGCCATTCAGGACGCTCGTCGCCGTCGACGTCGACGAGATAGATCGTGACCTGCTCCCAGTCGCCCTCGTGATCGTTGACGCCGTGGGCCCTCGATCGCCAGTCGTTGAAGTAGTAGAAGAACCAGTACTGGAGCGCCACGTAACCGGCGCTGCGCACGACCCGGCCGTAATACGGATGGTCGCCGTGGTCCGGCCGATCGCGGTCGAGCAACGCGGCCGCCGCCTGTGCACCGCGTGGGGTGCGGCCGCGGGCGAGCAGCGAGACGCGGGCGCCGGCATCGACCAGTCGGGTGAGCACACCCACGCGACCGAGCCGTGTCTCGGGACGGAATCGGGGTCGGTCCCGGCGGTGCTGCCAGCCGAAGTACTCCGCCCGTGACAGGCGACTCGTGACGAGGCGGAGCGAGTGTTGCGCGACGTGTCCGTCGGTGAGTTCGACGAGCATGCCGAGGTCGAGCGTCCCTGCGGGAGCGACGACCTGCTTGCCCGACGGTCCGGTGCGCTGCCAGAGTTCGCACCGGCCGACGAACGATTCGACCGACGCCGGCAGAAAGTACTCGCCGTCGTTGAAGCGGACGATCGGCTCGAAACGACGCAGCAGATCGAGGTCGGCACCGTCGGGCTCCTGATGGTCACCGACCGCCATGTGCGCACGGTAGTGCGTCGACTCCGGGTGTCGGCTCACCCACGGTGCACCTCACCGGCGCGGCGAGATGCCCGGTGTCAGTCGGGGAAGGTGTGACTCGGTGAATTCGGCGCCCGGCGGGTACGTTCGCTCGCGAATCGTCGATCGAGAGGAGTGCGAGTTCGTGAGCAGCGGTCATCGGAGTGTGCGGGCAGTGGCGGTCGCGGTGGGACTGACCGTGTCGCTGGTGGCAGCGTCGTGTTCGAGTGATGACGATGCGTCGCCGTCGACCACCGGGGCGGGGACCACGACGGAGCCGTCGGTCACGACCGAGCCCGACGACGAGGCGAGTGCCGAGACGACCGAGCCCGCGCCGACGATCACCGAGGATCGTGCGTACTACATCCTGCCGCCCGGCAACTACGGCGGCCTCCCGGTGACCGACAACTCGCTCGACCAGCTGCCGCTGTACGACGGCCTCACGCCGTTGCGCGGTGACATCACCGACGCCGACATCGACGAGCACTTCCTCGCGGCGAACTTCGAACCCGTCGGTGAGACGACCGACGAACCGACCGGTCGCCCGGGGACGACGATCGTGTACGACTCCTTCGGCGTTCCACACATCACCGGCGAGACGCGCGAGGATCTCGCCTTCGGCGCTGGATGGGTCACCGCACGCGATCGTGCGCTGTTGCTCGACCTGGGCCGGGGCCCGGCGCGCGTGGCGATCGCCGACGTGCCGGGCATCGATGCGTTCTCGCTCGTCACCAGCGCCCAGGAGTTCGTCCCCAGCGCGACGACCGAGCAACTCGTCACCGACCAGGTGCAGCTGATCCGCGACACCTACGGCGACGAGGGCGAGCAGATCATCGCCGATGCTCAGGCGTACGTCGACGGTGTCAATGCCTACCGCGACGCCAACGGTGTCGTCGGCGAGCCGTTCACGGTCAATGATGTGGTCGCCGTCACGGCGTTCATCGGCTCGATCTTCGGTGCCGGCGGCGGTGCCGAGGCCGGCAACGCTCAGTTCCTCTCCGAACTGCGAGCGACGCTGGGCGACGATCTGGGCCGCGCGGTGTGGGAGGACTTCATGCCGTTCGACGACCCGGAGGCGCCGACGACCATCGACGAACGCTTCGAGTACGGAGCCTTCACCGGCGGTGACGTCACGGGCTCGGTCGTCATCGACGCCGGGTCGCTCGTGTCGCTCGACCCGCGCGCGAACTCGGCGTCACCGCAGGGACTCGTGAGCGGCGAGCGTGAGGGTGCGTCGGTCGTCTACGGCGCAGCCGGCGGACCACGCTCGCGGACCGCATCGAACTGGTTGATCGTCGATCCGGATGCGTCGGTCAACGACACGACGCTCGCCGTCATGGGCCCGCAACTCGGTTACTACTACCCCGAGATCGTCCAGCAGCTGCACCTCAGCGGCCCCGGCATCGAGGCGCAGGGCGCCGCGGTGCCCGGCCTGGCCATGTATCTCCTGGTCGGGCGCACGACCGATTACGCGTGGAGCCTGACGTCGGCGAACCAGGACGTGCGCGACGTGTACGCCGAACTGCTCTGCGAGCCGGACGGGTCGGCGCCGACGATCGAGTCCGACCACTACGAGTACGACGGCGACTGCGTGCCGTTCGTTCCCTTCGACGCCGGGACGCTCGCCGGCGTGCCCATCGTGTACCCGACCTCGGTGCACGGTCCGGTCGTCGGCACGGCCACGTCCGAAGGTCGCCCCGTCGCGCTGACGAGCAAGCGTTCGACCTTCGGGCGAGACGGCCTCAACCTCGGCGCACTCAAGGACATGACCGAAGGAGACGCCGACACCACGGAGTCGTTCTTCGAGTCGGCCGACAAGTTCGGCTTCACGTTCAACTGGGGCTACGCGAATCGGCAAGGCATCGGCTACTTCGCATCGGGGCTGCTTCCCGTTCGCGCCGACGGGCTCGATCGCCGGCTCCCCACGCTCGGCACGGGTGACTACGAATGGCAGGGCTTCCTCGACCAGGACCAGAAGCCGCATGCCGCCGGCAGTCCCACCAGCCTCCTCTTGAACTGGAACAACCAGTCGGCGCCCGGGTTCATGCACGGCGACGACAACCAGTACGGCTCGGTCCACCGCGTCGAGAACTTCGACCAGTGGCCCGACCAGGTCGACCTGGCGGGTGTGGTCGGCGTGATGAATCGCGCTGCCACCGAGGACATCCGCGCGACCGTGTGGCCGGTGATCAGTGACGTCCTCGTCGGCGGCGATGCGCCCTCCGAACTCGCGAAGCAGGCCGTGGCGCTGCTCGACGAGTGGGTGGCCGACGACGCCCCGCGGCTCGACGCCGACGACGACGGATTCGCCGACAGCCCGGGACCGTTGCTGCTCGACGAGATCTTCACCGCCGTCGACACCGCCGCCCGCCAACCAGTGCTGGGCGACGCGATCGCTGCAGACATCCGGTTCCGCGGCATCGACGCCGCCAGCTTCGTCGACAAGGATCTGCGCACCGTGCTCGGGCAACCCGTCGAGGGCGCGTTCACGGTGTCCTACTGCGGCGCCGGAGACCTGGACGTCTGCCGTGACTCGCTGTGGGCCGCCGTCGGCGACACCGTTGCTGGCCTGGCGGCCGAGCGGGGCGACGACATCGCCACCTGGTTGCCAGAAGGCGAGCGCCTGACGTTTGCGCCGGGCCTGATCGAGAACGACTTCCGGGCGACCAACCGTCCGACATTCCAGCAGGTGATCGAGTTCGCCCCACGGTGACGTGGGCCGGGGTCAGAGCCTCTTCCAGACCGGCGGTCGTTTGGCGACGAACGCCGCCCGCGCTTCACCGGTGTCCCCGGTGGCGCTGCACATGATCTGTGTTCGGTTCTCGATGTCGAGCGCATGACGCAACGAGGGGGCGTCGAGCGTCTGCCACATCGTCTCCTTGGTCATCCATGTGGCGAACGGTGCGTTCGCCCGGATGAGCCGCGCCGTGTCGAGTGCCCGATCGACGGCGGCGCCCGGTGGCACCACGGCGGCGATCAACCCGATGCGCTCCGCCTCGTCGGCGTCGAAGATGCGCGCGGTCAACAGCAGTTCTGCCGACCGTGACGCGCCGACCAGCCGGGGCAGGAAGTAACTCGTTCCCATGTCGCAGTTCGACACGCCGATCTTCAGGAACACCGCACCGAAGGTGGCGTCGCTCGACGCGAACCGGATGTCGGTCGCCAGGCTGAGCGCGAATCCGCCACCGACTGCGGGACCGTTGACGGCCGACAGCCACGGCTTGCGCGACCGGTGGATGCGTTCGAGGAGCGTGGCGAGATGGTCCTGCCACATGAACCCGCCGACGGTCCGCCCGACGCCCTCGCCGCCCGGGGCGACACCCTGGTCCTGCAGGTCGAGGCCGGCCGAGAACCCTCGGCCCGCACCGGTGACGATCACGGCGCGAAGCGATGGGTCGAGGTCGACGGCGCTCACGACGGCGTCGAGTTCGCTGACCATCGTCGACGTCATGGCGTTGAGCCGCTCGGGTCGGTTGAGCGTGACGAGTGCAACGTCATCGTCGATCTCGGTGACGTCGATGGTCTCGCACGAGTTCGCAGGGAGCGCCATGCGCCCATGATGACAACGCACGCGCAGCGGTGACGACCTCGACGCCGGGTCAGACCCGAGCCGCGCGCAGGGTCGAACGCCGCACCTTGCCGGCTTCGTCGCGCAGCGGCTCGTCGACGAACTCGATCGAGCGGGGCAGCTTGTAGGTGGTCAGGCGCTCGGCCAGGAAGGCGAGCAGCTCGGAGTCGGACACCTCGCCGGGGTGGGCCTGGACGATGGCGTGGACGTCGTTGCCGCGGTCGTCGTTCGGCAGCCCGATCACCGCGCACGAGTGGACGGCGGGGTGCTCGCCGAGCGCCGCCTCGATCTCGGCGGGATAGATGTTGGCACCTCCCGACAGGATCATGTCCTGCACACGGTCGCCGAGATAGAGATAGCCGTCCGCGTCGAACCAGCCCATGTCACCGAGCGACTCCCAGCCGTCGCCGAGCGTCTTGGCATCGGCGCCCACGTACCGGTACGTCGGCGTGTCGCGCGACGAGCGCATCCACACCTCACCCTGTTCACCGACGGGCAGTTCGTTGCCCTCCTCGTCGCAGATCTTCATCTCGCCGGACGACACCCGACCGACCGAGCCGCGGTGGCTCAGCCATTCGGTGCCGGTGATGATCGTGGCCGCCTGGGCCTCGGTGCCCGCGTACAACTCGAAGATCTTCTCGGCGCCGAGCCAGTCGATCCAGGCCTCCTTCAGCCACGGCGGGCACGGCTCGGCGAGATGCCACACGACACGCAGCGACGACACGTCGTAGCCGAGCCGCACGTCGTCGCCGAGCCGGAGGATCCGCTTCATCATCGTCGGCACGAGGTAGACGACGTCGACCCGGTGCCGCTCGATCGATGCCAGCACGGCTTCGGCGTCGAAGCGCCCGAGGACGACGACGTGGTTGCCCTGCAGGAGCGCTTGACACGACCACACCGCCGGGCCGTTGTGGTAGAGCGGACCGGGCACCAGCATGCAACCGTCCGGGCCGATGCCGAGTGGCCGTGGCGCTGCGGTGTCGAACACCGCCGGATCGCCGGACACGATCAGCTTCGGCCGACCCGTCGACCCGCCCGACGTCGGCGCCTTCCACGCCGGCGAGACGGCGTCGGGCAACGAGTCGTCGGTGAACTCCGGCGGCGGCTCGTGACCGAGCGGCAGGTGCACGATCGAATCCGGCAAGTGGGCGAACGCCTCGTCGGGGGCGCCGACGACCACGGTCGAACCGGCGAGTTCGACGATCGCCGCCAGCTCGCGCCCGGGCAGCTTGGCCGACACGGGTTGCGGGATCGCACCGAGCTTCCAGCAGGCGACGTATGCGACGAACCAGTCGACCGAGTTGGGCACGGCAACGGTGACGAACGATCCCTCGGCGATGCCGTAGGAACGGAGTTCGTTCGCCAGTCGGCCGGCGCGCGACTCGAGTTGCTCCCTGGTGAGCGTGACGTCGTTGCACGTCACAGCCGGCGCATCGGGCAGATCCCGGGCAAGTTCACCCAGACGGGCGGGAAAGGACATGATCACGGTGCGGGCCCCCTTGCCGGACGATCGATCCGAAGTGTGCCAGGCCACGCCCGGGTGCGGAGAACCCGAGCCGCTGATGCCCCGTCCCACCACCTGACAAATATTCGCGTACAGACACTTCAGGTTGTACGAATCCAACTTCCGGTATTAGAGTTCGAGCGATGTCAGGTGTACTCGTCGCCGTTCCCGCCCTGCCGTTGCTCGTGGCCGCGTTCATCGGACTCGTTGGCCCGACGCCTCGCGGCGCTGCCCGGGCAGCCGTGGCCGCAAGTGCCGCGGCAACGATCGGTGCGCTCGTCCTGCTGATCCAGGTGGGCTTCGACGGCGCGGTCGATGCGGTCGTCACGAACTCCGACGGTGCAGCCGTCGTCGGGCTGACGGCGGATCGGGTCGGCGCCATCCTGCTGATGCTGACCAGCGTCGTCGGCCTGATCGTCCAGTCGTTCGCGTCGCGCTCGCTGCTCGGCGACCCTCGTGCCACGCGGTTCCACGCACTCGCCGCCGTGCTCGCCGGCGTCACCTCGCTGGTCGGAATCGCCGCGACGGGATCCGGGCTGCTCGTCGCCTGGGTGGCGACCAGCGTGACGCTGGTCGCGCTGCTCGGCCACAAGGCGCCGTGGCCAGCGGCGGTTCGCTCGCAGCGGCTCACCGCCAGGAGCTTTCTCGTCGGCGACCTCGCCTTGCTCGTCGGGATGGTCGTCGCGGTCGTCGCGGTCGGTGACATCGATCTGCACGTCGTCGCGGGGGAAGCGGCAGCACTCGACGCACAGTCGATCGGCTCGTTCAGCGCGCTCAGCGTCGTGGCGCTCTGCCTCGTCATCGCCGGCGTGGCGCGCTCGGCGCTCGTGCCGCTCCACGGCTGGCTGCCCTCCACGCTCGCAGCTCCGACTCCGGTCTCCGCCCTGCTGCACGCCGGTGTCATCAACGGCGCCGGCGTGCTGCTCTTGCGCTTCTCGCCGGTGTTCGCATCGTCGGTCAGCGCACTGGCGCTGGCCTTCACCGTGGGCGTACTCACCGCATTCTTCGCCACGGCGATCATGCTGGTGCGCACCGATGTGAAGGGCGCACTGGTCTGGTCGACGTCCGGCCAGATGGGCTTCATGGTCATGCAGCTCGGCGTCGGCGCCTTCGCCGCAGCGCTCTTCCACATCGTCGGTCACGCGCTGTACAAGGCGGCCTTGTTCCTCGGTGCCGGCGGAGCGATCACTGCACACAGCCGCCAGACCCAACGACCGCACCTGGGCCGGGCCGACGGGGCGGTCCTGACGTCGCCGATCACGCGCGCCGTCGTGGGCCTGCTGGCGTCGCTGGCTGCATTCGGGCTCGCGCTGTGGTCGATCGACCCGCACCTCACGGCCTCTGCGACGTTGCTGATCGTGGTGTTCGGAACGCTGTCGGTTGCCCGAGCGGCGAACGGCTGGATGTCCGCCACCCCGTTCGCCGCCCCGCGCACGATCGTGACCGCCCTCGTCGGCATCCTCCTCGCGACCTTCGGCTACGTCGCCGGAATCGCACTGTTCGAGGGGTTCATCGCCGATGTCGTCCCCTACGACGTGCCGGCGGCCGTCGGGCCGCTGTGGGTCGCCGCCGTCCTCGCAGCCATCGCCACCGGCGTCGTCGTCGTCGCCTTGCTGCCAGGCCCCCGTGGCGCAGCGTTGCGGCGTCACGTCTACGCCTGGCTGCTCAGCACGAGCACCCCCGTCACCGCCCACGCTGCCGATGCGGGGTCGTTCCCGGCGAGCACGCCCGGCATCACGACCGACTCCACCGAACCCGCTGAACTCGCCACCGCAGGAGAACGCTCATGACGACCACCACGACCACCTCTGCGGCCCTGTCGTCGAGCGACCGCAGCCGGCTGGTCGCCGACGTCGCTGCGGCAGGATCGATCGCCGCTCCGTACTGGCCGCTGACGGCGTTCGTGGCGGTCAATCCGCTCGGCGGGCTCACCGACCTGCCGTTCGCCGACGCCACCGACGCCGCTCGCGGCTGGTTCGGAGCCCGCACCCATCTGCCGCTGGTGGCCTATCGGGCTGAGCATGCCCGTGGCACGGTGACCGACGCCGATCTCGATCGGGCGATCCTGCGTCACGCCCCCTCACTGGCCCAGCAGCAGCCACTCGCCGTCGCCGGCGTGTCGGTGAACCCGGCCGAACTCGTTCGCTGGGATCTCCTGCACGGTCCCGTCGCCGCTCCGGTCCCGCAGCGCCAGGCGGGCACCGTTGCCGACGCCCTCGACGAGATCATGACGGCCTGGTGCGCTGCATTCGTCGACGACGCACACACGCCGTGGCAGATGCCCGACCGCGACCAGGGCTTCTATCGTTCCTGGCTCGCCGTGGCTCGTTCCGACCGGCGGCTGGCCGCCGTCATCGGGCGCGAGGCGCGGGCGCGCATCGCGGCACTCCCCGACGACCCGGCCGAACTCCTCGATCTCGTGCTCGGAGCGCGGGGAGTCGCCGACGACGGACGGGTCGGGGCGATGCGAACCTGGATCCTGCGGACACCTGGATGGGCCGGGTTCGCGCGGTGGTGCGACGAGTGGGCGCCGGCCGACCGTGCCGGGGTGCGCTTGCGGATGCTCGACCTCGCCGCCGTCCGGGCGGCCATGGACCACCTCGCTCCGGAACATCTCGATCTCTCCGGACCGGCAGCGTCGGCGAGCCCGATCGCTGAGGCCGGCATCGAGATGCGAGTCGACGCCGCGGTCGCGGCATTCGGCGCCGCGGAGCATCGCAGTGCGGTCGCCGCGCTACTCGGCTCGATCTCCGAACGCGACCGCCAGGCGATCTGGTTGGCGGCACACGAATGGAACTTTCGTGACCGCCTCCTGACCCGGTTGACCGGCTCTGGTGGATCGACTACCGGATCCACCGGGCGCCCGGATGCGCAACTCGTGTTCTGCATCGACGTGCGGTCCGAGGGCTTCCGTCGTCAACTCGAGGCGCTCGGTGCCTACGAGACGTTCGGGTTCGCCGGCTTCTTCGGCGTGCCCGTGCGGTGGCGTCCCCTCGGTTCCCCCGTCTCCCAGGCCCGCTGCCCGGTGCTCGTGTCCCCCCGTCACGAGATTGCCGAGGTCGCCGTCGACGACGACTCGTCCTACCTCGCTGCCTGCTCGACCTCCGCCGGGTTGCACGACGCCTTCTACGCTGCCAAGGGCGGCATCGGCTCGCCGTTCGCACTCGCCGAATCGGCTGGATGGTTCGCCGGTCCCGTCGCCGCCGCCCGCACGCTCGCACCATCTCGGACGTCGCTCGACACGTCAACGGCCGCCAAGCGCCCCTGGTGGAAGACGTTCGGTTCCACGCCACGCACGGCGCCGGTCGTGGACGACCTCGCCGGCGCCGACCTGAACGCCGGCTTGTCGTTGGAGGAGCGCACGCTGTTCGCCGAGGCGATCGTCACGACGATCGGCATGGCGACATTCGCGCCGGTGGTGGTCCTGTGCGGTCATGGCAGCATCACCACGAACAACCCGCATGCCTCGTCGCTCGACTGCGGCGCCTGCGGTGGCGCGCCGGGCGGCGCGAGTGCACGGATCGCGGCGGCCATCCTCAACGACACCGAGGTGCGTTCCGGCCTCGTCGAGCGTGGCGTCACGATTCCCGACGACACGTGGTTCGTCGCGGCCGAGCACGACACCGCAGCCGATCTGGTCACGATCTACGACCGCGACACGATCCCGGCCGCCAACCGGCCGTTCGTCGACGCCCTCCAGCGGGACCTCGATGTCGCCGGCGAGCACAACGCTCGCGACCGGGCGCAACGGCTGCCCGGCAACGCCGACCGCGTGCGCGACCGCGGGCGCGACTGGGCCGAGGTGCGCCCCGAGTGGGGCCTCGCGGGCAACGCCGCCTTCATCATCGGCCCGCGGACCATCACCGCCGATCACGACTTGCGCGGGCGCTCGTTCCTGCACAGCTACGACGCCGCACTCGACCCCGAGGGCGTGGCCCTCGAGACGATCATGACCGCACCACTGGTGGTGGCGCAGTGGATCTCGTCGCAGTACTACTTCTCCACCGTCGAGCCCGACGTGTTCGGCGCCGGCGACAAGATGCTGCACAACCCCGTCGGAGGCATCGGCGTCGTCGTCGGCCAGTCCGGCGACCTCGCCGTCGGACTGCCGATGCAGTCGGTGATGTTCGGTGAGCAGCGTGCGCACGATCCATTGCGCCTCCTCGCCGTCGTGCAGGCGCCACTCGACCGGATCGAGGACATCATCCTGCGCAACCGTGGTCTGCGTCAGCTCGTCGAGGGTCAGTGGATCCACGTCGTGGCCCGCGCCGGCGACAACGATCCATGGTCGTTCCGTACGCCCAGCGGAGGATGGGAGCCCTGGCACCTCGCCGACGCCTCGATGACCGATCACCGCACGCACCTCTCACACACCGACCTCTCGACACCACTGTCGATCTGAATGGAGACCCGATGACCACCTGGACCGACCTGCCCGCCATGGCCAAGATCGAAGTCGTCGTCGACGGCGACGACGTGCCCGCCGTGCGTGACCTCTTCCTCGACGCCGGCGCCACCGGCTACACCGCGGTGTCCGGCGTGTCCGGCTTCGGGCACCACGGCCACCATCAGGGACGGCTGCTGTTCAACGACCGAGCCAGCCTCTCGATGCTGATCACCGTCGTGCCGATCGAGCGCGCCGACGGCCTCATCGCCGGGATCCGACGGTTGCTCGACGGTCGACACGGCGTGTTGTTCGTCAGCGAGACACACGTCAGTCGACCTGACTACTTCACCTGACGGCGTGCGAGACTGAGGTCGTGCACGCCATCATCGACACCGACGCCGTCAACCCGGTCCTCAACGAGATTCTCAAGGCCGAACTGTCGGGGGTGGTCCGGTACACGCACTACTCGCTCGTGATCACCGGTCCCAACCGGCTGCCGCTGGTCGACTTCATGAAAGCCCAGGCCGCCGAGTCGTTGCTGCACGCGCAGCAGGCCGGCGAGATCCTCACCGGCCTGGGTGGTCACCCCGAGCAGGGCATCGCCGAGATCGACGAATCGCACGATCATGCCATCGAGGCCATCCTGAGGGAGTCGATCGCCCATGAGCGCCGGGCACTCGATCTGTACCGCCAGCTGTTGGACCTGACCGAGGGCAGGTCGATCTATCTCGAGGAGTACGCCCGTGGCCAGATCGGCCAGGAGGAACTCCACGTGATCGAGATGAACAAGCTGCTGCGCGACTACTCGATCGCCTGAGCGGGCAGCCCGACAGCCATGGCGAAGGGACCCCGGATCGGCCTGTGCACCGGCAAGGATTGTCGGAAGGCCGACGGTTTCCGAACCGTCGAGCGCGAGTTGCGATGCGCCGGTGACGTCGTGGAGCTGCCGTGCCTCGACGTCTGCGACGGACCGGTGGTCGTCCTCGACGCGGCCGGCGACAGTCCCGTGGTGATCGAACGTGTCCGCAATCGGGCGCTGGCGGTGGAACTGGTGGCGCACGTGACCGACGGCGCCGACCTGTCCGGACGCCTCCGCAAGCGCGTCCTGTCCGGCCCGAAACGGGCCAAAGCCCGCCGCCGCATCTCCCGCGCCCGGTAGATCTCCCACCGCCACTGCGCCCCACCAGCCTGCCGATGAGCCAACCGCCCACATGCGGGCCTTTCGCTCATCGCCGCGGCCGGTCGCCGTCTGCCGATGAGCCAACCGCCCACATGCGGGATTTTCGCTCATGGCCGCTGAAACTTACAGTGTAATCATGTAATTCATGCAGTAGCTTGGGGGGCATGACGACGACCGAAACCGCCATCACCTCCTGGTTCCTGGGGCGCCTGCCCGATGCGTGGACCACGGCACCGCCGCTGATCACCGTCGACCGCGACGAGATCACGATCATCCTCACCACCGAGGCGCCCGAACTGGGCGACGATGCTTCCGACGCCGATCGCGCCGAGGCAGCCGCAGGTCGTGCCCGAGGCTTCCGGGAGGACACCCGCGAGGCGCGAATCCAGATCGCTCGGGAGGCCGAGCACCGCTTCGACCGCAAGGTGGCCTGGGGTGTCCGGATCGGCGACCGCACCGAGCTCTTCACCCACCTCGCCGTCCCGGTGATGACGCGCCTGCGTCAGCCCGAGCGCTTGGTGCTCGACACGCTCGTCGCCGCCAACGTCGCTCGGTCACGCGCCGACGCCCTTGCCTGGTGTGTCCGCCTCGTCGGACAGCACACCGGCGATTGGCTGTCCGAGCTGCGTGACGCGATGCAGCACGTCGAGCGACTGCGAGCCGAGGGCCCCGACACCGCCTGACCCGTTCGGACGTTCGGAGAAGGTGTGGCGACCGTCAGTTGTCGATGAACACCGAGCGGGCCGTACGCACGACCCGCGGGTCCGGCTCACGAGCGACCTCGAGGTCCTTGTGGTCGTAATCGAGCAAGCACAGCACGCTGCGGATCGCACCGAGGCGGGCACGCTTCTTCTCGTTCGAATTGACGATCGTCCACGGCGCCACGAGGGTGTCGGTCGCGAGCAGCATCTCGTTGCGTGCTTCGGTGTACTCGTCGTACTTGGCCACGCTCACCTCGTCGATCGGCGACATCTTCCACTGCTTGAGCGGGTCGTCGCGCCGGTCGGCGAAGCGCTGCTTCTGGCGATCCTTGGACACGGTGAACCACAGCTTGAAGAGCCGGATCCCGCTGCTGACGAGCGACTGTTCGAAGTCGGGGACCTGGCGCAGGAACAGCGCATGCTCCTGGGGCGTGCAGAAGCCCATCACCTTCTCGACCCCGGCGCGGTTGTACCACGACCGGTCGAACATCGTGATCTCACCGGCCGACGGCAGGTGCGAGACGTAGCGCTGGAAGTACCACTGGGTCTGCTCCTGATCGCTCGGCTTGGGCAGTGCCACGTGTTCGCCGCCCCGAGGGTTCAGGTGTTCGCGGAAGCGCTTGATCGATCCGCCCTTGCCGGCCGCATCGCGCCCCTCGTACACGATGACCACACGGTCGCCGACCTCCTTGATGTAGCGCTGTGCCTTGAGGAGTTCGATCTGGAGTGTCTCGAGATCGCGCTTGTATTCCTTCTTGTCGATCGGCTCGTCGTGGGGCAGGTCGTTCTGCATCTCGTCGATCGTCTCGACCGGTGACCGGTCCTGGTCCTTGTCCTTGCTCATGCGGTCTCCAGTCGACGCTCGAACACGAACTCGTACTCGAGGTAGTCGTTCAGGTGCTCGTTGCCGGGCAGTGGTGCGGTGAGTTGAGACGACTGCAGCAGCATCCAGCCGTCGTGGAGGGCCGCGACACCGGTGGCGTACGGCGGCGTCGATGCGGGCAGCGCCGGTCCGGCGCCGTCGGTCCCGTCGTGGAACGCCCATCCGACCGTGCCGGAGTCGAGCGCCGATCCGTTCGCCCAGAGATAGAGGATCTGCTGACGCTGCGCCATCACGATCCGATCAGCGACGAGCGGCCTTCGAGCCGGGTCAGGTAGTGGTCGACGTCGTAGGTTTCGTCGCCGGTGAGGTACCGCCACAGCGTGGAGCGCTGCACCTGCTCGTTGCGGTAGTCGGTGATGCTCATCCACGGCTGCATCGATCGCAGGACCTGCGCCACGCTGTCAGGCAGCATCCGGGCGAAGACGTGATCCGACGGCGGATTCTGGAGATCCGCCAGGTCGTCGGTGTTCCACAGCTTGACCTGGGCGACCGTCGGATTGAGACGCACCTTGTGCATCCAGCGGTCGGCGTCACCGTGGTTCGGCTGGCCGGCGTGCCACAGCCCGTGGTGGAACACGACGACCGTCCCCGCCAGCCCGGCGAAGTGTTGCTCGCCGACGATGTGCTGGTAGCGGTCGAGTCCCGACGATCGGACCCGTCGGAGATGGCTGCCCGGCACGAACCGGGTGCCGCCCTCGCCGGGAGCGACGTCGTGGGGATACCAGAACAGCTGGACGTCGAAAGTGGGATCGCTCGAATCGGTGATCGCGTCGACGTGCAACGGTTGCGTGTACTCGGCGTGCGGTGCGATGTGATGGGTGAAGTCGTGATCGAACGTGGGGTTCGGACCGACGAACGACTCGATGATCCCGCGGATCTCCGGCAGGCGGAGGTAGTCGCCGATCGCCGACGGCGCGGGGTAACACTCGTCGAGTGGTGTGCCGGTGTGGGGCGGTTTGAGCCCGTCGGGAGCGAAACGCTCCCGTTCCAGCCGTCGCATCTCTTCGATGCCGCGCTCGTTCACGTCCGGCGGCACGATCGCATCGAAACAAAGGAAGCCGTCGGCGACGAACCGGGCCATCTGCCGGGTCGTCAGACGATGATCGATGCTCGCCATCGCCAGAGTGTGCCATGCGTTACGCCAGGGGTCAGACCCCGGGCGTAACGCATCGAGCCGATCAGCCCGCCGCGGCTCCCTCACGAGCCAGCCGAACCCTGACGCCGATCGGTGCCGTGAGTTCGTAGCCGGCGAGGTGGCGCTCTTCTTCGTTCTCGCCGCCCCAGAAGCCGTACTCGTGGTTGTCGCGGGCGAACTGACGGCACGGTTGACGAACGACACAGACGTCGCAGAGTTTGCGCGCCTTGGCCTCGCGCCGCATCCGCGCCTGCGGCCGTTCGGCGACCTTGCCGAAGAACAACTCCAGGCGGCCCGTACAGGCGGCGAACTCCTGCCATTCCGTACCGCGGCGCATCGGCGGATCGATCTCGACGGCGCTCATGGCGCACCTGCCGGTCGCAGCTCGTCAGTGCCGAAGTCGTCGTCGCAGAGCGCGGCGAGCGTGTCGGAATCGCGGTCGCCCACCGAGTGCAGGTCGGTCACCGTCTCGGCCAAGAAGGCGGCGTCGGCCAAGCGGGCCGGTGCTTCGTCGAGTGGTGAGGTCGTTCGGGTGGCCGTGGCGGCGGCGTTCATCCGGGATGTCCTTTCAGGTCGCTGTGATGCCGATACCACGACGGTAGCGTGATTTAGCAGTAATTAGTGTTCCTTAGCGCGATTATTGTTCGAGCGCTACGCTGGGCCGGTGCCCGACGACCGACTGGACCTCCAGGGCGCTGCCGACGAGCTGGGCGTCCATTATCAGACCGCCTACCGCTGGGTGCGAACCGGCAAGTTGCCCGCCCAGCTGGTCAGCGGCCGCTACACGGTGGATCGGGGAGACATCGTGGCGATGGCGGCGCAGCGAGCCGTCCCGCGAGCGCCGGCACCACCGTCGGCGAAGCGGATGGCCCGGACGGCCGAACGCATGCACGACGCACTGGTCAACGGCGACGAATCGTCGGTCCGGAAGTTGGCCAGCGGGCTGGTCGAGGAGGGCGCCCCCGTCGTCGACGTCATCCAGGAGGTGCTCGTCCCACCGCTGGTGCGCATCGGCGCTGCCTGGCACGCCGGCCAGCTGACGATCTGGGCCGAGCACCGGGCGTCGGCGATGGTCGAGCGACTGCTCGGCGAGTTGTCGCCGAACCCTCGCGGGAGGCGCCGAGGCACGGCCATGGTTGCCGCCGTCAGCGGCGACCTGCACTCGTTGCCCACGTCGATGGCCGCGTTGGCGCTGCGTGGCGACAACTGGTCGGTGGAGCACCTCGGCGCCAACATGCCGCCGGACGAGCTCGTCCAGTTCTGTGCCGAGCACGACGTCGACGTCGCCGTGTTGTCGTCGACGAACCCGGACACCGCCGAGCTGGCCGCCGAGACCGCCGACTGGCTCAGTGACGCCGGGATCCCGGTCGTGCTCGGCGGCCCGGGCCGCACGCTCGCCGATCTCATCGAGCTGGCGCGTGCCGCCGTGCACGCCCCGACGGGCTGAACCCGCCGGTTCGGTCGGTCGTCAGCTGGTCTGCGTGCCGACCTTGAGCTCGCGGAACGGCACGCCCCGGTCGACCGCCGGTTCGCGCGGCAGGCCGAGCACGCGGTCGCCGATGATGTTGCGCTGGATCTCGTCGGTGCCGCCGGCGATGCTCGACTGGAAGCTGTTCAAGACGATGCGCTGCAATTCGGCACCGCTCTCGTCGTCGGGGTCCCACGCCACCGACGCCGGGCCGGCGAACTCGAGCGCCATCTCGCGGACCTTCCAGGCGATGTTGGACCCGAACAACTTGCCGAGCGAGCCACCGGGCCCCGGGGTCTTGCCGGCCTTGAGCTCGTCGCGGGTCTTCATCGCCACGAGCGACTTGCAGGTCTCCATCGACCAGATCTTCATCATCTGGTCACGTACCACCGGGTCGCCGAGCTTGCCGGTCGACTCGGCCGCCTTGCGCAGCATCTTGAAGTTGGGTTGGTTGATCTTGCCGGCGCCGGCACCGCCGATGGCGACGCGCTCGTACATCAGCATGGCCGTGGCGAGGTTCCAGCCGTTGTTGAGGTCGCCGATCAGCCAGTCCTTCGGGATGCGCACGTCGGAGAAGAAGACCTCGTTGAAGTGCGACCCGCCGTCGATCTGGTGGATCGGGCGGATCTCGACACCCGGCGCTCGCATGTCGAGGATGAACATCGAGATGCCGGCGTGCTTGACCTGGTCGGGGTCGGTGCGAGCGACGACGAGTCCGTAGTCACTCTTGTGGGCGAGCGTGGTCCAGACCTTCTGGCCGTTGATCACCCATTCGTCGCCGTCGAGTTCGGCCTTGGTCTGCAGGCTGGCGACGTCGGAGCCGGCGCCCGGCTCGGAGAACATCTGGCACCACATCGTCTTGCCCGAGATGTTGTCGGCGAGGAAGCGCTGCTTCTGCTCGTGGGTGCCGTACTCGGCGAGCATCGGCATGCACATGCCGTGGCTGATGATGAACTCGCTGTCGGGCATCGGGTAGTTGCCCTTGACCTCGCGCCAGATCTTCTCGTGGGCGAGGGTGAGCCCGCCGCCGCCGTATTCCTTCGCAACCGGCAGCCCGGCGAGCCCGGCGTCGGCGGCCGCGGCGAGGAAGGCCTTCTGGTCATCGAGTGTCGGGTTCTGTCCGGGAGCGAACTGCTCCATGAAGTCGACGCACTTCTGGCGGAACTCGGCGGCCTCTGCCTCGGTCAATCCGGTGGCGGTGTCGGTCATGTCAGGTCCTCCAAGAAGGTGTCACAGCGATTTGCAGTTGCAATACTGTATGGCATCGTACAGTATGTGTCCACACCGAGCCCGACCGGAGTGTCACACCGTCACACCGTGCCGGGCCAGACGTGACCGTTCGGAATCGCAGCGACATGAGCAACCTCACCACCCACGAACTCGACTCGCCGCCCTGGCTCCGCGTGGAATCCACGCTGATGGCCACGGCGCGACTCGTGCGGGTGGCGTTCGACACCCGGCTGGCGCCGCTCGACCTCAATCTCACGCAGGCGTCGCTGCTCGGCTACGTCGACGAGTTCGGTGCGACCATCCAGACCGTCCTCGCCGACCATCTCGGCATCGGACGCGCCGCCATCGGTTCGGTGATCGATCGCCTCCAGGCGCGCGGCCTGGTCGAACGTCGGCCGAAGCCCGACGACCGTCGCGTGTGGCTCGTTGCCATCACGGCGGCCGGGTCCGAACTCGCTGCACAGGTCAACGAGGTCGACCAGGTGCTGCGCGCCGAGCTCCGCCACGGCCTCGGCCGCGAGGAGCGTCAGGCCCTCGCCTGGGTGATGACCCGGCTGCAGCAGAACCTCGCGACCGCCATCGCGAGGACACCCGACTCCATTGCCCCCTCACCCATCTCAACCACCACCACAGGAGAACCCCAATGACCGAAGCAGTGATCGTCGATGCCATCCGCACGCCGGGCGGCAAGCGCAACGGCAAGCTCAAGGACCAGCATCCCGCGTCACTCGCGGCCAAGGTCCTCAAGGCGCTCGAGGAGCGCAACAACCTCGACCCGGCCATGGTCGACGACGTGATCATGGGCTGCGTGATGCAGGTCGGCGAGCAGTCGCTCAACATCGGCCGTAACGCCGTGCTCGCCGCTGGCTGGCCCGAAGAGGTCCCGTCGACCACGATCGACCGCCAGTGCGGCTCGAGCCAGCAGTCGATGCACTTCGCCGCGCAGGGCGTCATGGCCGGCGCATACGACGTCGTCGTCGCCGCCGGCGTCGAAGTGATGACCCGCACCCCGATGGGCGCCTCGATCGTCCAGGGCATGGGCTTCCCCTTCCCGCAGGAGCAGCTCGACCGCTACGCCGACACCGGTCTGCCCCCGCAGGGCATCGGCGCCGACATGATCGCCGTCGAGTACGGCATCACCCGCGAGGACCTCGACGAGTTCGGTGCACAGAGCCAGCAGCGCGCCGCCCAGGCCCGTGACGAGGGCCGGTTCGAGAACGAGATCATCCCGATCGAGGTCGAGATCGATGGCCAGACCGAGGTCGTGAAGACCGACGAAGGTATTCGCGAAGGGACGACCGCCGAGACGCTGGCCAAGCTGAAGCCGGCCTTCAAGGAGGACGGCTTGATCACCGCCGGCAACTCCTCGCAGATCTCCGACGGCGCCTCCGCCGTGCTGATCATGAGCAAGGAGAAGGCCGAGGAGCTCGGGATGAAGCCTCGCGCCCGTTTCCACGCCTTCGCCGTCACCGGCACGGATCCCGTCACGATGCTGAAGGGCCCGATCCCGGCGACCAAGAAGATCCTCGAGAAGACCGGCCTGACCATCGACGACATCGATGTGTTCGAGGTCAACGAGGCGTTTGCCTCGGTCGTGCTCGCCTGGCAGAAGGAGACCGGCGCCGACATGAGCAAGGTCAACGTCAACGGCGGCGCGATCGCGCTCGGCCACCCGCTCGGCGCTTCCGGCACCAAGCTGATGGCGACGTTGCTCAACGAGCTCGAGCGCACCGGCGGCCGCTACGGCCTGCAGGTGATGTGCGAGGGCGGCGGCATGGCCAACGCCACGATCATCGAACGCCTCGACTGAACCCCTTCCACCCGAAACTTGCGCGGATCCGGTCGCTCAGCGGCCGGATCCGTGCATTTTCGAATCGTGCGTTCGGGTACGGTCAGTTCCATGGCGAGCGACACGCGCGTTCCACTGACCGTCGTACGGATCGCCGGTGACAGCGGCGCTGTACGGGTGGAGGCGATCCCCGATCTCGACGCAGTGTCGGTTCGGGGAGCGACCTCCGGCATCGACGGCGCCGAGATGACGCTCGGTGGCGGGAGCGCTCGCACCGAGGTGCGGCTGCCCGCCGGGATGGACCTCGTGGTTGGCACGTCGTCCGGGCGGGTGGAGGTTCGAGGCCGCGTCGGATCGATTGCGGTCGTGACGACGTCCGGCAAGGTGACTGTCGACGAGGCGGCAGCGGTCGATGTCCGCACCTCGAGCGGTGCGGTCGAGGTCGGCACGGTCTCGGGTGAATGCCGCATCGTGGGCGCAAGCGGCAAGGTCGACGTCGGTCGCTGCGGTGCGGCGCACGTCACCACGAGAAGTGGCCGGATCACGTTGCGCCACGTTCACGGTCCTGCCTCTGCACATTGTGCGAGCGGCCGGATCTCACTGTCGATGGCCGCGGCGAACGACGTCGATGCCGAGACGGTCTCGGGACGGATCACGATCACGATGCCCGCCGACGCCAACGTGCGCATCGACACGCCGAACAGTGCGGCGGTCGCCGTCAGCGGCGAGCACGACTGCGTCGTCACCGCTCGGTCGGGCAGCGGTCGAGTCGTCGTCAAGTGAGCGACCGGGAACCGGCGGTGGGCACGGCCGCGATCATGTTCACCGACCTGGTCGGCTTCACGGCCTACACCGACGTCCACGGTGATCTGGCTGCGGTCGAGCTCCTCGATCGTCAGTCGAGCATCGTCGACAGCGAACTGGCGGGGCGGGGCCGCATCGTGAAGGAACTCGGCGATGGGCTGATGCTGTGGTTCGAGACCGGGCGCACCGGCGTGGAGGCGGCATGCGACATCCTCGCCGCCGTGACTGCGGCGCGCGATGCGGACAAATTCCTCCTCGCCGTTCGCATGGGGATGCATGCCGGTGAGGTCGTCGAACGCGGCGACGACTTCGTCGGCCAGACGGTCAACATTGCCGCCCGGGTGGCGGAGCTCGCCGGGCCGGGAGAACTGCTGGTCACCGAGCAGGTCGTGCGTTCGATCGAGGGCGACCGACAGCACGGTTCCTTCCGTGCAGTCGGCCCCACTCGCGTCAAGGGTGTGGGCGAGGCGATCTGGCTGCATCGATTGGAGCGCTGACACGGCCCGCCTGCCGCGCGGTTGGCGCCGACCTCTGTCGGGTATTGCCATCCGACGTGACCGCCGAACGACGCACTCGACGACGACGCCCCCGGCGACCCGTGGCCGAAGCGGCCGGTGTGGAGCCGCCACGTGATGCGGCCGAGCTGCGACGGCGATTCTCCTCCTGGTGGTGGCCGGCAACGCAGATGGCGTTGGCCGCCGGCCTCGCATGGCTGCTGTCGCACACATTGCTCGACTCGCCCGGGAGTTATGCGCCGATCACGGCGATCGTCGCCATGGGTCTGGGCCGTGAGCGCCGGATCTGGCGTTCGGTCGTCCTGATCGGCGGGCTGTTGCTCGGCACGCTGGTCGCGGAGCTCGCCGGTCAGGTCCTGGGTGTCGGGTGGTGGCAGGTCGGGATGGTCCTCGGCGTGAGCGGACTGCTGGCCGGGCTGCTGTTCGACAAAGAGCTGGCGGTCACCTACGCCACGATCAACGCCGTCGTCCTCTACGGCCTCCCGGGATCGGAGGGTTGGCTCCCGACCCGCGTGCTCGACGGCATTGTCGGCGTCGGCGCGGCCCTCGTCGTCACGTTCGGAATCGCACCCTCGCGCCCGCGTCGCCAGCTCGCTGCTCGATTGCGGCGGGTGGCGGACCGGGCGGCCGACGGCCTGGAGTCGGCCGCCCAGGCGTTGCGGAGCGAGATCGACGACCGCCGTCCTGATGCGGTGCGCACGGCGTCGGCGCGGATCGACCAGGAACTGCAGCGTGTATCGGGGACCGTGGAGCATGCGCTCGATCTGGCCCGTTGGGCGCCGATCCGCCGACCCGACGCCGATGCGGTCGAGCGTCTCGTCGAGTCCTCGTCGGCGCTCGTCGACGCGCTCACGACGGCGTCGACCGTGGTGCGGCTCGCCGACCGGGCGGTGGTGAACGATGCGGCCGTCGGCGAGGACCTGGTCGGCGGTGTCGAGCGGGCTGCGACGGCGATCCGGACGCTGGTCGACGACATCGTCGCCGAACGTCGGCCCGCCGATGCCGTCGTCGACGACTGCCGCTCGGCCGTCGACGCCCTGTTGTCCGAGCCGGCGGACCGGGCGGTCGTCATCGCCATCCAAGAGGAGGTGCGCGGCCTGCTCGACGACCTGATCGACATCGCGCAGGATCTGGCGGTGGACGACTCGGCCGGGTTCGCGCAGTCGGTGTCCACCCGCGAGGCCACCATCGACGGCGTCCGCTTCGGTCGCGCCGCCAGACGATGACGGGCTGACGTTGCCGTGTCAGGCGATGTTGCCGTGTCAGCCGTCGTCGAGCAGCGCATGGCGCATCGTCGATGCGAGCCAGGTCGCGGCCTGCGATGATGTCCAGCCGCATTCCCGCACCAGCCGCTGGTGGATGTCGGGGCCGTTGCGGGTCGAGAGGATGTCAACTGCTCGCCGCCGATCGAGCCCTCGGCGGAGCGCTGCGAGCTCCGACAGTCCGTCGATCACGGATTCGGCGCCGGCACGCCGACGCTGCTCGGTCAGCTCGGCGAGGGGCAGCAGATCGACATTGCTCCGCGCAGCCGAGCGAACGACCGAGAACACGCGCCGGCGGGGAGCGCCGACACCGGCGGCGCCCTGACCGTGCTGGAACAGCAGGCGCGCCGCGGGTTCTCACCTCCGCTGCACGGACTGACCGACCGTCCCCTCGCGACTCGTCGCCGGAGTCGGCCAGACTGCGGTGATGGACCGTCGCAGCATCGTGATCGACACCGACACCGCATCGGACGATGCGATCGCTCTCGTGCTCGCCGTGCGCGAGCCATCGGTCGACGTTCGGGCGGTGACGGTCGTCGCCGGCAACGTTCCGCTCGATCTGGCGGTGCGCAACGCGCTCGTGACGCTCGACCTCGCGGGCGGTGCGGAGATACCGCTGCACGCCGGCCGTGACCGCCCGCACGCCCGCCCGCTCGACACCGCCCAGTTCGTGCACGGCGAGGACGGGATGGGAGGAGCGACGCTTCCCGAACCGTCCCGTGCGGCGACATCCGACGATGCCGTCGGTGCGCTCCTCGAGATCGCCGCGCACGAGGCGGGTCGGCATGACCTGGTGACCCTCGGCCCGCTGTCGAACATCGCTGCCGCGCTGGAACGCGATCCGGAGTTCCTGACGAAGTTCGGCCACGTCTACCTGATGGCCGGATCGCCCGACGGCGTCGGCAACGTCGATGCGCTCGGCGAGTACAACGTGTGGGCGGACCCCGAAGCAGCGACGGCGGTGTTCGCGGCGCCGGGAGCGAAGACGATGATCGGCTGGAACATCTCGCGCACGTTCGCGGTGATGAACGACGAGGAGCAGGCTGCACTCGCCGACGTCGGACCGCTGGGGAAGTTCGCCATCGACATCAACGGTGACGTCGAGCAGTACTGCCTCGACACGGGCCTCGCCGGATTCGATCTGCCCGACCCGATCGCGATGGCGGTCGCTCTCGACGACTCGATCATCGTCGAGGCCACCGATGAGTGGCTGGTCGTCGGACTCGACGGTCCGACCCGCGGGTGCACGATCCCCGATCGCCGCTTCGGCCGCCCCGATCCCAACACCCGCGTGCTCTGGTCGGTCGACGGGGCCGCCTTCAAACGGCGACTCTTCACCGCCTGCAGGGAATGACCGTGGCCGATCACCACGCCGGTGACATCACGCCGCCCAGATCACGTTTGTGTGCAGATTCCGGTGGGCCGTCCCACCCGAAAATGCAGCACAAACGGCGATGGAGGCGTCAGCGGGGCAGCGGGCGGTCGCCCGGCTGTGGTCCCTCCGTGCGGCCGCGCTTGAGTTCGAAGAACGAGTCGATGTCCATCATCGCCACCAGGGCGTCCCACATCGCAAGGCTCTTGTCGGTGCTGGGCACACGCGAGATGATCGGTCCGAAGTAACCGGCCTTCACGCCGTCGGAGTTGTCGAAGGCGATGATCGGTGTGCCGACGTCAGTGCCGACGAGCTGCATTCCCTCGTCCATCGCCGAGCGGATCACGTCGTCCCAGGCGTCATCGTCGAATGCGGCGGCGTGGGACGTGTCGAGCCCGACGGTCGCGAGTGCGTCCGCCGGGTCGAACGGTTTCTCCTTGTCGTGGTGGATTCGGGCGCCGAACTCCCAGTAGAGCCGGAACACGCCGTGGTTGCCGTCCGTGGTGCGCACCGACTCCATGACTCGCAGCAGCCCGTGGGTGAACTTCATGCTCTCGTAGCCGGGTGTGTCGGGCTCGGGCTCGTTCATGAACAACAAGCTGATCGGTCGCCACGTGATGTCGACGTCGCGATGAGGCTGGACCTCGTCGACGATCCAGCGGGCCGTCGCCCAGCAGAAGGGGCAGCCGGGGTCGACCCAGAAATCGACGTTCATCGCGCCACGCTGTCGTCGGAGGTCCGGCGGGATGGTGCCGGGATCGACACGCCGATGCCGCCGGGTTCGCTGCGGCCGAACCGCTCGATCTCGGCAGGGAGGTCGAGCGGGCGGACCGTGGCGCGGGCATCGATGTCGTCGGCGGTGAGCAGGTGGGCGGGGATGATCCAGACGACCTCGAACTCGATGCCGTCGGGGTCCTTCGCGTAGAGGCTCTTGGTGGTGCCGTGATCGCTGGCGCCGACGAGGGCTCCGCGGTTGCGCAGCACGCCCGCGAGGCGTTGCAGTTCCCCGAGCGTGTCGACCTCCCACGCCAGGTGGTAGAGCCCCACGGTCGAGCGCCCGGCATCGGACGGTCCGGCGCTCGCCCCGATCTGGAACAACCCGAGGTCGTGGTCGTTGGTGGAGTCCGGCGCCTGCATGAATGCGGCGCCTGGGAACTCGCTCACGGCCCGGAAGCCGAGAGCGTCGCTGTAGAACTCCTTGGAGGCGTCGACGTCGCGGACGTAGAGCACGGCGTGGTTGAGTCGGTGAACGGCCATCGACCCACACAACCTGCTTGCGTCCGCAATCATTCCCGGGCCGTTGCCGGCCCGTCCGGCTCAGGCCGGGCGGTGCGGTGGCCGGCCCCCGAAATTCCTGCGGTGGGCGTGGGTCTCGGCGGCGAGACTGGACCCATGGCGAAGCAGTCCGGCGATGCCGGATCTCGATGGCGTGCACTCGGCGCGTTGCTGCGGCCCGACGCCGGACGTTGGGTCGGCCTCGGCGCGCTCGTGGCCGTGGGCTCCGCGCTGACGATCGCCGGCCCGCTCGTCGTTCGACGAATCGTCGACACCGCCGCCGACGGCACCACGGTCGGCGAGATCACCCGCCTCGCCCTGGTGTTCCTCGCACTGGCCGCTCTCGCTCAGCTGCTCGCCGTCATCGTCGCCTGGCTCGCCACGGTCGCGGCCTGGCGCACGACCAACGATCTCCGGCTGACGATGACCCGCCACGTGCTCGGCCTCGACCACGAGTTCCATCGCACCCACACACCCGGCGAACTCATCCAGCGTGTCGACGGCGACATCACCTCGGTCTCGGAGTTCCTCGGCCAGGTCGTCACCAAGGCCGCCGGTGCGGCGATGCTCGTCGCCGGCATGGTGATCGTGCTGTCGGTGATCGACTGGCGGCTCGGACTCGGCATGGCCCTGTACGTGGTGCTCGCCCTTGCGGTCGTCGTCAGCACCCGGCATCGCGCGATCTCGGAGTCGTCCGACGAGATGGGTGCGCTCGGTCGCCTGTACGGCGGCATCGAGGAGCGGCTCACGGCCGCCGAGGATCTCCGGGCGAACGGTGCCGCGGATCACGTCGCCTGGCGGTTCGTGGAGGACAGCGAGGAGGCACTGGTCAGCGCCGTGCGCCGGGAACGGGCCTTCCTCGTCATGTGGTGGTTCGTGCAGGCAGCCGTCGCAGCGGGTTGGGTGTTCGCCCTCGTCATCGGCGCCGTGCTCTACGACCGCGGCACGATCACGCTCGGCACGGCGTTCCTGCTGTTCCAGTTCGTGCTGCTCGTCGCCCGGCCGCTCGAAGAGGTCGTCCACGAACTCGAGACCGTCCAGAAGGCGAACGGTGCGATGGTGCGCGTCGCCGAGTTGCTCGCCGTGCGGCCGAACGTGCTCGACGAAGGGACGACGAGCCCGCCGTCGGGCCCACTCGCCGTCGCCACGACCGCAGTGCAGTTCGACTATGGCGACGACCGCCCGGTGCTCCGCGATGTCGACGTCCGGATCGCTGGGGGTCGCTCGGTCGGCATCGTCGGTCGCACCGGCAGCGGCAAGACGACGTTCTCGCGCCTCGTGTTGCGTCTGGTCGAACCGACGAGCGGACTCGTCGCCCTGAACGGGGTGTCGATCGCCGACATCCCGGTCGCCGAACTGCGTCGCCGCGTCGCCCTCGTGCCCCAGGAGGTCGAACTGTTCGCCGGCACGTTCCGCGACAACGTCACGCTGTTCGAGGACCAGCGATCCGATGCGGCCGTCATCGATGCGCTCGAACGGGTCGGCCTCGGCGCGCTGGCGGCGGCGGGCATCGACCGCGAACTCGGCGCCGGGGGTGCCGGGCTGTCGGCCGGCGAGGCCCAGCTGCTCGCTCTGGCGCGGGTGTGGTTGCGCAACCCCGACCTGCTGGTGCTCGACGAGGCGACCGCCCGCGTGGACCCCGAGACCGAGCGTCGCATCGAGGCAGCGGTCGTCGAGTTGATGCGCGGCCGCACGACGCTGGTGATCGCCCACCGGTTGTCGACGCTGAAATCGGTCGACGAGATCATCGTGTTCGACCACGGGCGCATCATCGAGCACGGCAACCGCATGGAACTCGTCGGCAACGACGACAGCCGCTTCGCCCGGCTACTCGCGATCGCCCTCGACGGTGAGCAGTCGCCGGCGTCGCCGACGGCCGTCGACGCCTCGATCGGCCGGGAGGTGACGACGTGACGATCGGACTGGAACTCGTCCCCGATCACGACGACCGGCCGACCTCCGCCGACTCCGGCGGTGTGCGTTCGGGCGCCGCCGGGCCGATCGGCGGAGTGACCAACGTGTGGGCGCTCGCATGGCGGGTGTCGCAGCATCGACGCCGGGAGTTCTGGCTCGGCTGGGCTCTGTTCGTGGTCTTCTTCACGATGCCCGCCATCAGCGGATTGTTCCTCGGGCGTGGCTATGCCGCGCTCCAGGACGGCGACACGACCGAGACGATCTGGTGGGCGGCTGCGATCGCCGTGAGCGAGACCGTGCGAATGGTGGCGATCCACCACGGCGCACTGATCTGGACGAAGGCCTGGATCCACATGCAGACGCTGCTACGCGCCAACATGCTCAGCGCCCAGATGGCGAGTGGCGGTCTCCACGCCGGTCAACCGGTCGGGTCGGCGGGGTCGGCGGTCACGCACTTCCGTGACGACACCGAGGACGTCGCCAACCTGGTCGACGGCATCGTCGACATCTCCGGTGGCGTCGTGTTCACGGTGTTCGCCGGGTTCGTCCTGGGCACCGCGGATGCCCGCGCCGCGGCCGTGCTCGTGATCCCGCTGGTCGGCGTCGGCCTCGCGACCCGCGTGCTCGACACGAGGATCAAGGAGTACCGCGCCGCAGACCGTCAGGCGACCGAGCACGTCACCGGACTGCTCGGCGACGTGATGGCCGCAGCCACGACGGTCAAGGTCAACGACGCCGCAGAGCCGATGCTGCGTCGCCTCGGCGTGCTCGTCGAGCGGCGTCGCGACACCGCCGTGCGCGACCGTGTCCTCGAAGACGGCGTGATGGCGTTCAGTCAGGGAGCGGCCGACATCGGCCTGGGCCTCGTGCTGCTCGTCAGCGCCGGAGCGATCGCGTCCGGCGCGTTCGATCTCGGCACGCTCGCGTTGTTCACCGCCTACCTCGGCTGGTTGAGCTTCTTGCCGCGGATGGTCGGACGCGTGCTCGCTCGCCGCAAGCAGGCCGGCGTGGCGTTCGATCGGATGCGCAGGCTGGTCGCCGAACAGCAGGCGGCCAACACCGTGCGACCGCGCCATCTGCCGATCGACCCTCGTGACGTGCGCACACGGCCCGATGTCGTGCGTCCCGAGCGTGTCGCGCTCGATGTCCTCGAGGTGCGCGGGCTGCGCGTGGCGTACGGCGACCGCACGGTGCTGACCGACGTCGACCTGACGGTCCGCCGCGGCGAGTTCGTGGTGGTCACCGGTCCCGTCGGCGCCGGCAAGAGCACGCTGCTGCGCGCCCTGCTCGGGCTCGCGTGGCAGGCCGACGTTGCCGGCTCGGTGCGCTGGAACGGCGCTGAGATCGTGGATCGCGCCGCGTTCCTCGTGCCGCCGAACGCGGCGTTCCTGTCGCAGGTGCCGCAGTTGATCTCCGACAGCGTCGGCGACAACGTCGGACTCGGCCCGGTCGATCCCGCTCGGCTCGCCACCGCACTGCGCCTCGCCGCGATCGACGACGACATCGCAGCGATGCCCGCCGGCGTCGACACGTTGATCGGTCCTCGCGGTCTGCGTCTGTCCGGTGGCCAGCGCCAGCGCCTGGCCACCGCGCGGGCGTTGGTCCACTCGCCCGAACTCGTCGTGCTCGACGACCTGTCGAGCGCGCTCGACGTCGAGACCGAGGTCCAGCTGTGGACGAATCTGGCCGACGCCGGGATGACGGTGATCGCCGTGTCGCACCGGGCGGTCGCCTTCGACCGTGCCGATCAGGTACTGCGGCTCGATCGCGGCCGGATCAGCTCCTGACGGACCCAGCTGGTCACGCCAAGAGTTGCCGCAACACGGTGGCAGCCGATGCGACCTCGACCAGCTCGTCCCCGGCGCGGAGGCCTGCATACCGGCCGTTGTCGTCGAGCACCGACCGCACTGCTGCGGTGAGCCGTTCGGCGTCGTCGTCGCCGAACAGAGGGCGTGTGTTCGCACTGGGGGACCGTTCGACGACCAGGCCCAACCGGTGACGTTCGACCAACTGCGCGTTGGTGTGCTGGTCGGAGAAGAAGGGGAGCACCACCATCGGCACGCCGGCGTCGATCGCTCCGAGCACGGTGCCGGAACCGCCGTGACAGACCACGACGTCCGCCGCAGCGAACACCCGGTCGTGGTCGACCCACCGCTCGACGTGGGCCCGCTCCGGGACGGCGCCGAGTCGGTCGAGGTCGAAGGCGTGTCCGACCGTCAGGAGCACCCTGACGTCGAGCGCCTCCAGCGCCTGCAGCAGGAGCCGGTAGACGTCGGCGGCGAACGTCATGTGCGGGAAGACCGTGCCGAGCGTGAGGTACACCAGCGGCGCCGACCGGTTGGTCCACCAGTTCGGCAGCGGTTCGCCCGTCGCCTGCAGCGGGCGGTACCGGACGGTCGAGGCGAACGGTGAGGGGTCGATCACCGCTGGGAAGCGGGTGAGGTACGGTGCGGCGGCGATCTCGGCGGTGAGTTCGGTGCGGTGCTCCTCGAGGGCGGGCGACGCGGCGACGAGCGAACCCCACTCGACCTCGGCGAGCGAGATCCCGATCTGTGCGGAGGGGATCGAGCGGTCGCCGGCCACCACGGCCGCCGAGTACTCGCACGGGTCCCGCAGTACGAGGTCAGGTGTCCACCGTGCGCAGGCGGCGTCGACGTGGGGCAGCATCGCCGTCGCCGCGAGCCGTGCGAAGAGCTCCCGGTTCCCGAGGATCGAGGCCTCTGCGGGTGGTGCGACCGCAAGGCGATCACGTATCGGAGCGATCGCGGCCTCGGGCGGTTCGTCGCCGGGCACGAACTCGAAGCCGTGGCGTTCGATCAGCTCACGCATCGCTGGTGGCCCGACGACGAGCACGTCGTCGGCAGGTCCGATCGACGACCGCAGGAAGTCGGACAGTGGGATCCAGTGTCCGGCGCCGCCCAGTGAGCACGTCGCAAGGAGGCGCACGGCGATCAGCCCGTGCGTCGTCGGGCGCGGTGATCGGCGGTGTGGGTGCGGCTCGCGCAGCGCGGATCGGCGCAGAAGCGACGTGAGCCGTTGCGGGTGACGTCGTAGAACAGGTGGTCGCAATCCGTCGCCGCGCACGTGCCGAACCGGGTGGTGCCGTGGTCGCAGACCTCCTGGGCGAGCGCCATCAGGAAGTCGGAGACCACCTGATCGTCGAACGTTGCCGAGTCCGGTGTCCAGTGGATGTGGAGATCGGCGCCGTCGTGGTCGGTCAACGTCGGCGCGATGTGGATGCCGGAGAGCCGGCGGTTGATCCACGCGACGGTCGGTTCCGGATCGGAGCCCGGCAGGGCGAGCAACGTGTCGGCCATCGATCCGACCCGTTCGGCGACCCGGTCGATCGCCGCTGTCGATGCGCCGGCGGCGCGACTGAACCGGTGTTCGTGGAGCAGGGCGCGGACATCGACGGGTTCTCGAACGGGATCGGCGGCAACATCACCGAACGCATTGACGAGATCGACGAGGGCCTCGATCGTGAGACGGATCTCCGTGTCGTGACCCGATGTGACGTACACGAAGTGAGCGTAGCCCTGTTCGAGGGTGTAAGGTACTAAAGCCCTATAGCCACTTACACGAAATGTCGTCCGGTCCCATGAACCTCGCCCTCAATCTCCTCGTCGTCGTCGCCACCGTCCTCGGATCGTGGATGGCGTTCCCGCAGGCGCGCCGGATCGCCCGCACGCGCCGTGTCGACGGCGTCTCGCCGACCTGGATCGGGGTCAGCCTGGCGATCAACGGGTGGTGGCTGGCCTACGGGTTGGTCGTCGGCGTCTGGGCGGCGGTTCCGGTGTCGATCGTCTCGTTGCTGCTCTACGGGGTCATGGGATGGTGCTTCGTGCGTTCGGTGGGTCATGCCGCCCTGCCGGGCCTGGCGCTGGGCCTGTTCGGTCTCGGCATGGTGCCGTTGCCGTTCCTGCTCGTCGGCGGCTGGGAGCTCGCCGGCGTGGCGATCGGACTCTCCTACGGCGTGCAGCTGTTGCCGGCCGTCGTGGCATCGCTGCGCACCAGGGCGTTGTCGGGCGTGTCGTCGGCCACGTGGATCATCGCGTTCCTGGAGGCGGCGTTGTGGTTCGTGTATGGCCTCGGCGTCGGCGACGTCGCTCTCACGCTGGCCGGCGCGGTCGGGATGACGCTGGCGTCGGTCATCGTCGCACGACTCGCGGTCACCGGGCACCGCCCGTTCGTGGTGCTCCATCCTCGTCGACGCCTCGAACTGGCCGCGACAGGCTGATCCTGATCGCGCGTGGCGCGCGGTGGACAATTGCACAACCGTCACTAGCCTCAGAGACGTAAACGTGAGTCAACGGTGGCTCCGATTTCAACAAGGAGCCGAAATGGCCACAGGTACAGTGAAGTTCTTCAATGACGAGAAGGGCTTCGGTTTCATCTCGCGCGACGACGGCGACGACGTTTTCGTTCACTACTCGAACATCGTCGGATCCGGTCGTCGCTCGCTGAACGACGGTGACACCGTCGAGTTCGAGATCGCTGCGGGCCGCAAGGGTCCCGAAGCGGTCGACGTCAAAGTCGTCTGAGGAGGCGTTCCGATTGGCTCGAAGCCCACAGTCCTACCAGAAGCGTCAACGAGAGCTCCGCAAGAAGGAGCGCAAGGCCGAGAAGCTCGCCGTTCGACACGGCAAGTCATCGGACTCCGATGAGGCCGTCGACGACGGCCCCGACGAGGATGCGCTGCTCGAGGAGTTCCGGCTGTTGAACGAGAAGTTCGCAGCGGGAGACGTCGTGGAGGACGACTTCGAGTTCCGCAAGGCGGAGATCTTCGCTGAGCTCGGCCTCGGGGAAGCCCCCGAACCGCGCGACGACCCCTCCGAGTCGGACGACTGACCACACGAATCCATCGAAAGCCCCCGGGACATCCCGGGGGCTTTCGTCGTTTTCGGCAAGGTCGTGCAGCACGCGCGACCCACAGTGGCCCCGAGCGATGAGCCAACCGCCCAAATTCCGTCACTTCGCTCATCACCGAGGCTGACCGTCGGAGAGCGATGAGCGAACCGCCCGTATCCGGTCGCTTCGCTCATCACCGGGCGGCCGGATACGTCGTGTTGCATTCATCGCTTCATGGTTATAGAGTGCTGCGCATGTCGAAGGCACTCCCCGCCGAATTGCTCGAGCACGTCGCCGAACGCTTCCGCATCCTCGGCGACGCGACGCGCCTCGGCATCATCCGCACGTTGCTCGACGACGGCGAGCAGAACGTCGGCCAACTGGTCGATCGCCTGGGCACCAGCCAGGCCAACGTGTCCAAGCACCTGCGGATCCTCCACGACGCGCGGATCGTCACCCGCCGCACCGAGGGCACCGCTGCGTACTACTCGGTCACCGACCCCAGCCTGATGCCGGTGTGCGCCATCGTGTGTGACCGCTTGCGCGAGCAGGTCGCCGACGACGCTCGAACCTTCGCCGTCTGACACACCAGCCTCCCCGGCGACCCCTCACACCGTCCATCGCGGCCCGTCTTCGTCCATCCCCTCCATCCACACACGGAAAGCAGTGACCACATGAGCACCGACCTCGAACCATCACCACCGGCCGAACCATCGCTCCATGATCATCAACCGATTGTCGGCCACGATGACATGGAGACCGACGTCATCCACCCACCGCTGGCCCGGATGGGTCGGTGGGCCCACGGACACCGCAAGCTCGTGGTGGTCGTCTGGGCGGTCCTCGCCATCGGCCTCGGCGTCTTCGCGCCCAGGCTCGAGCATGCGCTCTCCGGGGCGATGTGGGAGGTCAACGGAAGCGAGTCGCTCGCGGCTCGTGACGTGATCGACGAGCAGTTCGGCGGCTTGTCATCGCAGTCGGCCGTCGTCGTGATCCAGAGCCAGTCGACGCCGATCGACGATCCCGCCTTCCAGCAGGTGATTGCCGACGTCAACGCACTGATCGGCACCGAGGAGGGATTCGGGCAACCGATGCCCCCACAACCGGGGATGGATGGCATGACCGTCATGATCCAAGCCGGTGCCGCGGTCGACCCGACCGAAGCCGTGCGCGCCGCCGAGCGACTCGGCGACGACATCGGCGACCTGTCGACCGAGGTGGCCGGTGACGAGATCTCCGTGGCCCTCACCGGCTCACCCGCCTTCTGGGACGACTTCAACGCCGTGAACCGCGAGGGCATGTTGAAAGCCGAGATCCTGACGTGGCCGGTGACCGCGGTCATCCTCGTGATGGCCTTCGGCACCCTGGCCGCTGCAGGTCTTCCCCTCGCCCTCACCGCGGCGGGCCTGCTTGCATCGATGGGTGTGCTCTTCGGCATCACCCAGATCACTGATCTGTCCATCTGGACGCTGAACTTCGCCATGATGTTCGCCCTCGCGCTCGGCATCGACTACGCGTTGTTCATCGTGACCCGCTATCGAGCGGCGCTGCACGCACATCCCGAGGACCCCCAGCACGCCGCCGGCATCGCCATGGACACCGCCGGCAAAGCGGTCCTGTTCTCGGGCATCACCGTCCTGGTCAGCCTGTCGGCGGTGTTGCTCGTGCCGATCCCGGCGTTCCGCTCGATGGCCGCCGGCATGATGCTGTCGGTCAGCTTCGTCCTGCTCGCTGCGCTCACACTGTTGCCTGCGCTGCTCGGTCCCGGCATCGACAAGTTCGCCCTGCCGTGGCACTCGAAGGGCGACCACCACAGCGAGTTCTTCGCGAGGCTCGCCGACCGGATCCAGGCCCGCAAGGTGCTCGTCGCCGTCGCTGCCGTCGTGGCGCTGCTCGCCCTCGCACTGCCGCTGCTGGGCCTGAAGACCGGCATGCCCGGCATCACCGTCCTCCCCGCCGACGAGCAGGCCCGCCAGGGCTACGACATGATCGCCGACGGCTTCGGCCCCGGTGGGCCCGGCCCGATCCAGGTGATCGTCCCCGCCGGTGCCGACGCTCAGGCAGTCGCCGACCAGATGATGGCCACCGACGGCGTCGTCATGGCGTTCCCGCCGCAGCCCGGCATGGAGGGCGCAAACATCATCCAGGCCGTCGGTGCATACGACCCGTCGTCCGCCGAGGCGCTGGACCTGATCCCGACGCTGCGCAGCGAACTTCCCGACGGCGTGCTCGTCGGCGGGCCCGTCGCCGAGAACTACGACCTCGACCGGACCCTGTCGCAGAAGGCGCCGCTCGTGATGGGCGTCGTGCTCGTGCTCGGCTTCATCCTGTTGATGATCGCCCTGCAGGCGGTGATCGTCGCCTTCGTCGGCGTGATCTTCAACCTGTTGTCGGTCGGCGCCGCCTTCGGTGTCGGAGCGCTGGTCTTCCAGCACGGCATCGGGTCGAGCCTGCTCGGCTTCGACAGCCAGGGATATCTCACCTCCTGGGCGCCGCTGTTCTTCTTCGCCCTCGTGTTCGCCATCTCGATGGACTACACGGTGTTCCTCCTGGCCTCGACCCGTGAGCACTTCGAGCGCTCGGGCGACGCAGCAGAGGCGGTGCGAGGCTCGCTCGGCCACACCGGTCGACCGATCGTGGCCGCCGCCGGCGTCATGATCGCGGTGTTCTACACCTTCGCCATCGCCGGCACCCTGCCGATGAAGGAGATGGGGTTGATCCTCGGTACCGCCGTGTTGCTCGACGCCTTCCTCATTCGCCTGGTGCTCGTTCCGGCGACGTTGTACATCATCGGCAACCGGGCGTGGTGGCTGCCACGTTGGATGAATCGCATCCTCCCCAACGTGAAGTTCGCCCACTGAGCGACGCTGTCCAGCCTGTCTTTCCGGACCCGACCCGGAAAGACAGGCTCACGGGCGCGTGAGGGCTGCGAAGGTGACGGCAGCAGCCTGGCCGACGTTGAGTGAATCGACGTCGGGGCTGATCGGGATCCGCACCTGACGGTCGGCGATCGCCAGCGCTGCCCGGCTCAGCCCCGGGCCCTCGGCGCCGAGCAGCACCGCCACCCGGTCGGGAATCTCGACGGACCACAGGTTGTCCGCCGTCGGTGCCGGCGTCATCGCCCACACCTCGAAGCTCGCCGCATGGAGCTCGCCGAGCACGGTGGGCCAGGCGTCGGGAGCGGCACGGGCGATCGGTAGCGCCAGGACCTCGCCCATGCTCACCCGGACGGTGCGCCGGCTGTACGGATCGGTGCACGTGTGATCGATCAGGAGGCCGTCGATGCGGAACGCTCTGGCGGCTCTCGCGATCGCTCCGAGGTTCTCGTTGTCGTTCAGGCCCTCGAGCACGGCGATGCGCACGGCAGCGGCGATCAGTTCACCGACGCCCAGTGGCGCGCGACGCCGCGCACAGGCGACGACACCGCGGTGCAGATCGAAGCCGGCCACCTCGGTGATCACGTCGCGCTCGGCGACGAAGACGTCGACGCCGCGCGCGGCGAGCGTCGGGAGATGTGCAGCGAATCGCTCCAGTCGGGACGGAGCCAGCAGCACCGAGCGGATCACGTGCTCGGACTCGATCAGCCGGTCGATGGCGACGTACCCCTCGACGATGAACGACTCGTCGCCCTCGTACCGGCGCCGGAACGCCTGGTCGTTCAGCGCTCGGTAGTCGTCGAGTCGATGATCTGTCGGGTCGTCGACGGCGATCGTCACGACCCGGTCACCGGGCGAACACCTGGCTGTCGTCCGCGAATGCCTTGAACTCCAACGCGTTGCCCGATGGGTCGAGCAGGAACATCGTCGACTGTTCGCCGACCTGCCCGGCGAACCGGATGTGCGGCTCGATCACGAAGGTCGTGCCCGCCGCCCGCAGCCGCTCAGCCAGGTCCTTCCACTGCGCCGGCGACAACAGCACACCGAAGTGCGGCACCGGCACGTCGTCGCCGTCGACGGGGTTGGTGATCGCCGCCCGCTGTTGCGCGACCTCATCGGCATGGGTGTCGAGGTGGGCGACGAACTGGTGGCCGTACAGGTCGAAGTCGACCCACGTGTCGGCGCTGCGCCCCTCCGGGCAGCCGAGCAGGTCACCGTAGAAGGCCCTCGCAGCACCGAGGTCGTGCACCGGCATCGCCAGGTGGAACCGAGGCCGCGGTCCCTCGTCGGGCCGGGCGGGTGCAGGATGGACGGCGTCGCTCATGGGTTCCTCACAGTGGCAGCGCGTAGGTGCCCTGGGCCGTGGCCGTCGGCTTGTCGGCCCGATCGTCGCACCACACATGGACGGTACCGACCACGTTGCGCCGCCCGGCCACGTCGAGCGTCGCCTTGGCCCACAGCACCTTGCCCCGGGCGGGTCGGAGGAACCGGATCGACAGCTCGGACGTGAGCGCCATCGGCTCGATGCGGCCCGTGGCGCCGAACACGAGATACCAGAGCGCAGCGTCGGCCAACCCGAACTGCGACGGACCCGAGATGAACGCGCCCGGCCGGAGCTCGGCATCGGAGATCTCACGCCGGGCGACGGCGAAGTCGGCGCCGATCGCGTCACAGGCGTTGCTCGAGCCGGGGAAGAGCTGTTCGACCATCTCGTTGACAGCCGACACGGTCGGCAGAATCGGGGTCGGGCGCGTGTCGTCGGCCGTGGCGGAATGCATACCCCGACGCTAGTGCCGTCGACCGGCCCGGTTCGAGCGTGAACGGCCGGGTCCGAAGCGAACCACGCCGTGTCAATGGTGCGAGCGGCCCCCCATGCATGGCATCGTTACTGCCATGACCGCCGGCGATGCCACGATGTCCTTCGAGCCGCTCGATCGTGTGGTCGTCGTCGGCGCCTCGCTCGCCGGCCTCCGAGCCGCCGAGACGCTGCGACAGCAGAACGTGGCGACGTCGATCGTGGTCGTCGGTGACGAGGTCCACCGCCCCTACGACCGGCCGCCGCTGTCGAAGAAGCTCTTGTCGGGCGACTGGGAGCCCGATCGGATCCATCTCCGCCAGCCGGACACCTTCGACGACCTCGACGTCGAGTGGCGCCTGGGGAGTGCGGCCGCAACACTCGACGTCGATCGTCGAGAACTCCGACTGGCCGACGGGTCTGCACTCGGCTTCGACGGGCTGGTGATCGCCACCGGCGCCCGCCCCCGCCGACTCGCCGGCCAGGAAACCTTCGATCACGTGCACGAACTGCGCACGCTCGACGATGCGCTACGCCTGCGCAGCGAGATCGCTGCAGGTGACCGCCGCGTCGTCGTGATCGGCGCCGGATTCATCGGGTTGGAGGCTGCAGCGACCGCGAAAGCCCTCGGCAACGACGTCGTCGTACTGGAAGGCGCCTCCGCCCCACTGATCCGCGGCCTGGGCGCCGAGATGGGCGAAGCGATCGCCGACCTGCATCGCGCCCACGGCGTGGATGTCCGCTGCGGTGTCCTGATCGAGGGCGTCACCGCCGAAGGGGTGCAACTGGTGGGCGGCGAGATCGTGCCCGCCGACGCGATCATCGTCGGCATCGGCGTGACACCGAACACCCACTGGCTGGAGGGCAGCGGGTTGCGGCTACGCGACGGAGTGGTCTGCGACGCCCATCTCAACGCCATCGACGTGTCGGGTGCCGTGGTCCCCGGCGTGTTCGCCGCCGGCGACGTCGCTCGCTGGCCGAACGGGCTCTTCGACGAGGAGATGCGGGTCGAGCACTGGACGAACGCAGCCGAGCAGGGCGCCCACGTGGCCGTGAACCTCCGCCACTTCGCTGCCGGCGAGCCGTACGAACCGTACGAACCACTGCCGTTCTTCTGGAGCGACCAGTTCGATCACCGCATCCAGTTCCTCGGTCGGGCCGCCGCCGACGACGAGGTGCGCGTCATCGCCGGTTCGGTCGCCGACGCGAAGTTCCTCGCCCTGTTCGGACGCAACGGTCGCCTGCACGGCGCCCTCGGCGTCAACGCCCCACGCTGGGTCATGTCGACACGCAAGCTGTTCCTCGATCGCTCCTCTTGGGACGACGCTGTCGCGGCGACCGCCGAACTCGGCGCCTAGGCTCGTCGGATGACCTCCGGCCGTTCTCACACGTCCAACGTCTGGGCCAAGACCACCGATCTCGAGGTGGTCAGCGCACACGGGTGCCGGGTGGTCACGGTCGATGGCACCGAGTATCTCGACTTCACCGCCGGTATCGCCGCGGCCTCCACCGGTCATTGCCATCCCAAGGTGGTGCAGGCGATCTCCGACCAGGCGGCCCGCTTCATCCACGCCCAACAGAACGTATACACCCACGATCTGCTCGAACCGTTGGCGGCGAAACTCGACGAGATCACACCGCCCTCCATCGACACGTTCTTCTTCGCCAACTCGAGCGACGAGATCCTGGAGACTGCGGTCAAGGTCGCCAAGCACGCCACCGGTCGCCACAACGTCGTCGTGTTCGACGGTGCGTTCCACGGGCGTACGCACCTCACCATGGCGATGTCGACCGCGCGATCGATCGACCGCGCGGGGTACGGGCCGCTTCCGCCAGGTGTCTTCGTGGCGCCGTTCCCCGATCCACATGCGTCCGATCAGGAAGCCGAGATCAGCGGAGCGCTGCGCGGCTTCGATCGCCTGTTGCAGACCCAGATCGCCGCCGACGAGATCGCCGCCCTCGTGATCGAGCCGGTCATCAGCGAACGCGGCTACATCCCCACGCCGGCCGGCTTCATCGCCGGGCTGGCCGAACGCTGCCGCGAACATGGGATCCTCTTCGTCGCCGACGAGACGCAGAGCGGATTCGGCCGGACGGGGAGAATGTTCGCGATCGAGGCGCACGACGTCGAACCGGACCTGCTGTGCATGGCCAAGGGGATCGCATCCGGATTTCCGTTCGGGGCGCTCGGGATGCGCGCGTCGATCGACGCACGCTGGCGCACCGGCAGCCAGGGCGGTTCCACGAACGGCAACCCGATCGGGTGCGCCGCGGCGCTGGCGACGATCGCCGTGCTGACCGCCCCGGGCTTCCTCGACAACGTCCACGCCCGTGGCAACCAACTCATCGACGCGCTGCGTGAGATGCAGCAACTCGACTCGGCGCTCCTGTACGTCCGCGGGCGTGGCCTGATGCTGGCGACCGAGTTCGACACCCGCGAGCGCGCCGACGCCGTCGTCGCACACTGTCTGCGCGAGCACCGGGTGATCCTGATGAAGGCCGGCACCCGCAACCGTACGATCCGGTGGATGCCACCGCTGGTGGTCACCTCGGACGAGGTGAACGAAGCGACGCAGGCGTTCGCCGCTGCGATCCGCGCCACGGGCTGACTGCGCCGATGGCCCGACTCGATTCGTCCCGCGTCGCAGCGTGGCGGGGCTTGCAGGCCCTCGTCGGCCAGATCGAACGTGGCCTCGACGAGGAACTGCGAGCCGACTGGGACATCCCCCTGGGCTGGTTCGACGTGCTCGCCTCGTTGCAGCGACTCGGTGGCCGGGCGCGCCCGCTCGACGTGGCGGCCGACCTCCGGTTGCCGCCGTCGAGCCTCAGCCGGCGACTCGACCGGCTGCAGGAAGAAGGCTGGATCGCTCGCCATCGAGACGTTCCCGGCGCTGACCTGCGAGCGGTCGAGGTCGAGCTCACGAGGACCGGGCGACGGTTGTGGCGCGAAATGAACGTGAGCTACCGCCGCGCACTGCAGGCCCAGTTCGCCGTCCACCTCGACGACGGCGACATCGCCCACATCGCCCGCGTCCTCGACACGTTGTTCGGCATCGACGAGCCGACCGGCGAACCGTGTCAGCCGGGGTCAGACCCCGGCTGACACATCGTCACGCGTACATGGCCTCGATCTCGTCGGCGTAACGGGCGTTGACGCCGCGCCGCTTGAGCTTCGACGTGGGCGTGAGCATGTCGCTGTCGGGCATCCATTCCTCGCCGACGAGGGTGAACTTCTTGATCTGTTCGACCTGCGCGAACTGCTCGTTGACCTCGTCGATGCCCGCCTGCACCTCGGCGAGGACATCGGGATCGGCGGCGAGTTCGGGCAGCGACAGCGATTCCTTGCCGTGCGCCCTGGCCCACACGGCGGCTGCCTCGGGGTCGAGGACCAGGACCGCCGACACGAACTTGCGGGCGTCGCCGATCGCCGCGGCCTGACCGACCAGAGCGATCGTCTTCAGGGCCGCCTCGAGATTGGCGGGACTGATGTTCTTGCCGCCCGAGGTGATGATCAGCTCCTTCTTGCGGTCGACGATCCGGATGTACCCCTCGTCGTCGATCTCTCCGATGTCGCCGGAGTGCATCCATCCGTCGACGATCGTCTCGGCCGTCTTGTCCGGCTGCTTGAAGTACCCCTGGAAGACGTTGCCGCCCCGGCAGATCACCTCGCCGTCGTCGGCGATCCGCACGTCCATGCCGTGGCACCCGCGTCCGACGGTGCCGATCTTGGGCCGCTCCGGCGAGAACGTCATCGGGCCCGTCGTCTCCGACATGCCGTAGATCTCGGCGAGCGGTACACCGATCGCGTTGAACCATTCGAGCACCGAGACCGGGATCGGGGCGGCGCCGGTGATCGCCAACTCGACGGCGTCGAGACCGACGAGCGCCCGCACGTTGGAGAACGCGACGCTGTCGAGGAAGTCGAGGGTGGCCTGCTGCTCGTCGGTGAAGTCGCCGTCGAGGTTCGAGCGCCGGATCTCGATCGCCGCGTTCACGCCGTCGTCGAATTGCGCCTTGCGCTCGGGGTCGGCGGCGAGGGCGGCGTTGACGCCGTTGTAGATCTTCTCCCACACCCGGGGTACCCCGAATGCCAGCTGCGGGTGGACCTCTTTCAGGTACATGGTCAGCTGGTTGGGATCGGGACAGCAGTAGACGGTGTAGCCGAGCAGCATCGACTGGTAGTGGCTGACCGCACGCTCGGCGATGTGCGCCATCGGCAGATACGACACCACACGCATCCCGACGAAGTCCTCGAAGTCGATCGAACGCTCGAGGAGTTCGATCGTGTACACGATGTTGTACTGGCTGATCATCACACCCTTGGGTGGCCCCGTCGTCCCCGACGTGTAGATCAGCGTGGCGATGTCGTCGGGTTCGGTCGCCGCAGCGAGCGCATCGAGATCAGCACTGCCCACGCTCAGCAGGTCGGCGGCTTCGTAGACGCCGTCGGGCAACGGGCCCTCCGGCCGTTCGATCACGTAGATGCGTTCGAGCGCCGGCAACTCGTGGCGGACCTTCAAGATCCGCTCGAGGAATCCGGCGTCCTCGACGATCGCGACACGCGCGTCGGCGTGACCGGCGAGGTACTGGATCTCCTCGGGTGACGAGGAGTTGTAGATGCTGACCGGCGTGGCCCGGAGGAACTGGCCGGCGGCGTCGAACCAGTGGAAGTCCGGCCGATTGCGCATCATCAGCAGGATTCGCTCACCGGCGCCGACCCCCGCAGCGGTCAGACCGGCCGCAGCCTGGGCGACATGATCGGCGAACTCCTGCATCGTCCAGACGTTCCAGCCGCCGTCGCCGTTCATCGAGTGCAACGCGGGCGACGAGGGATGGGCGCGCACCAGTTCGAGGAAGTCACGTGGCACGGTTCGACCCGCGGCGTCGGCGTCGACCTCGGCGATGGAGGACAATGGCGTCAAGGAGTTCATGTGCTCATTGTCACATGCGCGAGAGTCCAGGGAAACCTCCGACGGATAGCGTGACAGGATGCCCGATTTCTCGACCGTGATCTGGGTCGGCGCAGGGCTGGTCCTCGGCTACGCCCTGTGGAAAACCGGCATCATGATGCTGCGCAGCATGACGTCGATGCCACCGGAGCCTCCACCGCCGGGCGAGCTCCGCAGGGTGAACCGGCGGTATCGCTGCGACGTCTGCGGTGTGGAGATGAAGTTGACGATGGCGCCCGACGAGGATCCGCCGCCCCCGAGACACTGTCTCGAGGACATGACCGAGATCGCGCCCCTCTACGACTGACGACGTCCGATCGCCCTCGACGAGGCGCGATGTCAGGTTGTCCACAGGAATGTGGACAACCTGGGGGAAATCACACCGATGTCATCCACCGGAGCGGGGGAGAGCGATGCGCGCCGGGTCGGCGCTAACGCCACTTGGTGGCGGTGTAGAGCCCACCGAGGATCATCACGAGGCCGATCAGGGTCGGGATGTTGCTGTCGGTGAAGACGAGATACCGCAGCATGATCATCACCCCGCCACCGATCAGCAGCACCAACATGATCACCGGAATCCAGTTGGGTGGCACGAGCTGGCGCGGCTGCGCCTTGGGTGTGTAACGCGACGACGCAGCGACGTCGTGGTGCTTGTCGTTGCCGGTCGTGCTGACGTGACGATCCTCGGGTCGTGTCCCTTTGGGAGTGACCCGTCCACCGCCCGTCTTTCGCTTCGGGGGAGCCATGCGGCAACGAGCATACGTGATCCGACCGCCAGTGCATTCACGGTGCGTGCTGCGGGCCTCGACGCCCCATACTTGGACCGTGCGTTCGGCCCCTCGCGTCCTGGTGATCGACAGCTACGACAGCTTCGTCTACAACCTCGTGCAGTACCTCGGCGAGCTCGGCGCCGATCCGATCGTGGTGCGCAACGACCAGGTCACCGTCGAGGAGGCGGTGGCGTTGGAGCCCGATGCCGTACTGCTCTCTCCAGGGCCGGGACGGCCCGAGGACAGCGGCATCATCTGTGATGCCATCGGGGTCTTCGCCGAGCGTGGGACGCCGGTGTTCGGGGTGTGTCTCGGGCATCAGGCGATCGGTCACGTGTACGGCGCCGACGTGGTGGGTGCCCCGGAGTTGATGCACGGCAAGACGTCGCCGATCCTGCACGACGGTGACGGGGTGTTCGCCGGCCTGCCGTCACCGCTGACGGCGACCCGCTATCACTCGCTCACCCTCGACCCGCAGAGCATCCCCGATGACCTGATCGTCACCGCTCGCAGCGCCGACGGCGTGGTGATGGGCGTGCGTCACCGCACACTCGAGGTCGAGGGCGTGCAGTTCCATCCGGAGAGCATTCTCACGGCCCACGGTCACGACCTCCTGCGCACGTTCGTCGCCCGGGCGAGCTGACTCGCGCCGATTTCGCCGGCGGTCAGGGAACCGTCGTCGTCGTTGGCGGGGCAGCGGTCGTCGTGGTGGTGGCCGGAGCGGTGGTCGTCGTCGTGGTCGGCGGGATCGTCGTGGTGGTCGGCGGCGGCGCCGTGTTGCGTGCGACCACCACGTTGATCTCGGTGCCCGGTGGCACCCTCGAGCCGACCGGCAGGCTCTGCGAGATCACGCGTCCGTCCTCGGCGGCACCGAAGTTGCCGTCCTGGTAACTGACGACGGGGATCAGGCCGATCTCGGTGAGGGTGTTGCGTGCCTGGGCCTCGGTGCGCCCCACGACGACGGGCACGCGCACGTCCTCCGGGCCACTCGACACGATGATCAGGACGTCGCTGCCCTTCTCGACGAACTCGCCCGGGCCGGGCCGGATCTCCATCACGGTGTTCTCGGGGACCGTCGGGCTCGAACGGACGTCGGTGGTGACGACGAACTCGTACGGGGTCGCCTCGAGCACGCCGCGTGCCTCGATCTCGGTCATGCCGATCACCTCGCTGGGTACCTGCACGCTCGACGGCGGCGCCGACACGACGAGGTTGACCTCGGTGCCCTGGAGCTCCGGGGTCTCCGGCAGCGGATCGGTGCTGATGACCGTGTCCTCGGCGACGTCGTCGCGCTCGACGGTGGTGATCTCACCGACGGCGAACCCGTCGGCGGCGAGGCGGGCGCGCGCCTCCTCGGACGACAGCCCGACGACGTTCGGGATGGGGACCAGCTGGGTGTCGGGGTTGTAGAACACTTCGACGATCTCGTCCGGCAGGATCAAGGCGCCGGCGACGGGGTCGGTCTTGAACACGAAGTTGACGGGCACCAGGTTGTTCTCTTCGGCGATCGTCGTGAAACGGATGCCCTTTGCCGTCAGGTCGGCGGTGACGTCCGGCAACGGTCGATTGGTGTAGTCGTCGAGGACACGCTGTTCGGCTTCGGTGCCGCCGTCGTCTCCGCTGAGCGCCTGGAACAGCAGGACGCCGCCGATCACGAGGAGGATCAGGGCCACGAACGCTCCGAGCGCGTACCAGCCGGTGCGCGAGCCGTTGGTGTCGTAGTACATGGCGTCAGCCGATGCACCGGTCGGATACCCGGCCTCCATCATCCCGGTCGACGGCACAGCGGTCGAGCGTGGCTCACTGGTGGGGACCATCCCCGTGGGCGCCGTCGTCGGGTTGACGGTGGTCGCTGCGGCGCCGGCGGCGGCCGCGCCGGCTGCGGCGGCACCGGCGCGGTTCTGTGCGCCTTGCGCCGCCGCCAGGGCCTGGACCGGTTCGTCGTTGCGGAACCGGCGCAGGTCGTCGCGCAGCGCAGCGGCGCTCGGGTACCGTAGTTTGGGGTCCTTGGCGAGCAGCTTGGCGACGATCGCCTCGAACGAGCGGGGGACGTCGGCGACGATCTGCACGAGCGGCTGCGGTGCGTCGTGCACCTGCTTGTACGCGATGCTGACCGGATTCTCGCCGGTGAACGGTGGCTTGCCGGCCACCATCTCGTACATGACGATGCCGAGCGAGTAGAGGTCGCTCCGCGGGTCGGGTTGGGCTCCCTGTGCCTGCTCGGGCGAGAAGTAGGTGGCGGTGCCCATCACCGAGCCGACCTGGGTGAGGTTCGATTCGGTCGGTGCGTTCAACGCGCGGGCGATGCCGAAGTCGGCCACCTTCACTTGGCCGTTCGAGCCGATCAGGATGTTGGCCGGCTTGATGTCGCGGTGGGCAACGTGGTTGTCGTGAGCGAAGCCGAGCGCCGCGGCGACCTCGCTGGCGATCTCGGCAGCCTGCTTCGACGTGAGCTGCTTGTTGGTCGACAGGACCTCGGCGAGCGTGCGCCCCTGCACCTCCTCCATGACGATGAAGTAGGTGCCTTCGTATTTGCCCCAGTCGTAGACGTTGACGATGTTGGGGTGCGAGAGGCTTGCGGCCGACTGCGCCTCACGGCGGAAGCGTTCGACGAAGTTCGCATCGGTGGCGAATTCCGGGAACAAGACCTTGACCGCCACCTGGCGGTCGAGGAGGAGATCGCGCGCAGAGAACACGTCGGCCATGCCGCCGCGTCCGATCCGCTTGTGGATCTCGTACCGGTCGTTGATGACCGTCGCCTGCCCGTTGTTGGTCACTGTGTGCTTTCTCCGCCGCCGCGTCGATACGCAGCGCCGGGCAAGGTTATCGACTGCTCACGGTGCGTGAGCTGCAGCCCACTGTCACTCGTCGTGTGCGTCATCATGCGTACCATGTTCATCCTGCGCCCTGGGAGCCGGGGCCGGTGAGCAGGAAGTCGAGCATGCCCTTGGCCAGCGGACCGGCGAGGCGGCCGCCCGTGGCGGCGACGTCGGCGGTCGACTGGACGTTCGTGAGCACCACCGACACTGCGTACTGCGGGTCGTCGGCCGGGGCGAAGGCGACGATCCACGCGTGCGACAGGTCGGGGTTCGATTCGACGCCGAGCTGAGCAGTGCCGGTCTTGGCCGCCACCGGGATGCCGTCGTTCAGCGCGATGCAGCAGCTCGCCGTACCCCGCTCCGCCACGCCGATCATCAATTGTCGTTCGATCTCGGCGGTCTGCGGCGAGATCGGGGTCTTCCACACCTCGGGCGTGGTCTCGTCGAGGACGCGGCCCTCCTCGTCGAACGTGGACTCGACGGCGTACGGAGCCATCATCCGGCCGCCGTTGGCGACGGTGCCCGCCACCATGGCCATGTGGAGCGGCACCATCTGCACCTCGCTCTGGCCGAAGCCGCGGATCGCGAGGAGCGGAAGCTCTCGCGACAGGTTGTCGGTGTTGCCGAAGGTGCTCGCGGCCGGCCGTGGCAGATCGATCGGCAGCGGTTCACCGATGCCCCACGCCTCGGTACCGGCGACCATTGCCTCGGGGCCGAGCTGTACCGCGAGCTGGGCGAACGGGATGTTGCAGCTACGGGCGAACACCGTCGCGAGATCTCCGCCGCAGAGGCTGCCGTTGTAGTTCTGGATCGGGTCGTTGGTTTGTGGCGGCACCCATTCGCGCGCGTCGGCGAACACACTGTCGAGCGTTGCGGCACCGTTCTCGAGCGAGATCCCGGTGGTGATCACCTTGAACGTGGAGCCGGGCATGTAGCGCTCCTGGTAGGCCTGCGCCAGCAACGGATTGCCGGGTGCGTTCTGCAGGTCGGTGATGATGCCCTGGGCGACGTCGAAGTCGGCGTTGACGAACGTGTTCGGGTCGTACGTCGGATTGCTGTACATCGCACGAATGGCGCCGGTCTTCGGTTCGATGACGGTGATCGAGCCGGTCTGGCCGCCGAGCAGGAATTTCGCCGCCTCCTGGGCGTCGTGGCGTATGGCGAGTTCCACCGTGCCGGTCGCGCCGGTTCCGCCGGTGAGGAGGTCGCCGAGGCCACGGATCTGTTGTTCGGTGGTCGATCCGGTCAGCACGTCGCCGTACATGCGCTCGACCTGTGTCGAACCGAATGCGAACGTGAAGTACCCCGTGATGTCGGCGAGCAGATCACCGGTGGGGTACTCGCGCCGGAAGTCGTAGGGCTCGCCCGGTGCGGTTGGATACGACACGGCAGCGACGATCCCATCGCTGGTCACGATCGGGCCCCGGGGTTTGTTGAACTCACGCAACACCTGTCGGGTGTTGTCGAAGCGGGCGTCGAGTTCCTGCTTGCGACCGACCTGCCAGTAGTTGAGCGCCGCGAACAGCACGACGTAGCACGCCATGAGCCCCAGCGCGAGCTGGCGGATCTGGCGGTTCACGCCGCCGCCCGACGCTCGTCACGGCGCAGGCGCCGACCGAGACGCCAGGCCGTCCAACGTTCCGACGGTGTCGGGTCGTCGGGAAGTTCGCCCAGGCGGCGAGCCGACGAGTCCGACAGGCGGATCAGCAGCGCCAGCAGCGCGTAGTTCGCGACGAGCGACGACCCGCCGTAGCTGACGAACGGCAGTGTGATGCCGGTGAGGGGCACGACCTTGATGACACCACCGATGATGATGAACCCCTGCACACCGACGATGGTGGTCAACCCGACGGCCAGCAGCTTCTCGAAGGTGCGGTCGGTGCGTAGTGCGATGCGGAGCCCGGCGCCGACGATCAGCACGAACGCCATCAGCACCGCCGACGCTCCGATCAGCCCCCATTCCTCGCCGATCGCGGAGAAGATGAAGTCGTTCTGCGCCTCGGGCACCTGGCCGGGGTTGCCGCGTCCGAGCCCGGTGCCGGTGAGGCCGCCGTCGGCGAGCCCGTACAGCGACTGGATGATCTGGTAGCCGTCGTCGAGCGGATCCTGCCAGGGGTCGAGCCAGATGTCGACACGCGTCTGGACGTGACCGAACTGCGTCCACGAGAAGTAGGCGGCAGCGGCGAACAGCAACACCCCGATCAGCAGGTAGCCGACGCGTTCGGTGGCGACCCACATCATCACCACGAACAGCGTGAAGAACAGCAGCGACGAGCCGAGGTCCCGCTGGAAGACCATCACCACCACGGCGAAGCCCCACGCCATCAGGATCGGTGCGATGTAGCGGGGTTCGGGAAGGTGGAACGGCCCCACTTTCCACGTCGACGCGGCGATCAGCTCGCGCCGATCGGCGAGGTACGACGCGAAGAAGATGGCGAGGAACACCTTGGCGAATTCACCCGGCTGGAAGTTGATCGGGCCCAGGCTCACCCAGATGCGCGCACCGTTGATGTTGACGCCGAGGCCGGGGACGAGCGGCAACAGCAGGAGGAAGGCGCCGGAGAAGAAGAACAGCCAGCTGTAGCGGGCGAGATCGCTGGCGCGCTGCACGACCAGCAACGTGACGACGAACGCGACGATGGCGACGAGGCTCCACGTGGCCTGCAGCCCTGCGAGTTCGTCGTCGAGGCGGGTGATCATCACGAACCCGATGCCGTGCAGCAGTGCCGCGAGAGGCAACAGCGTGCCGTCGGCCCCGCGAGCCACGAGACGCACGACGACGTGGGCGCACAGCAGCAGCCCCATCAGGATCGCGACGAAGACCACGATGCCCGGAGGGATCTCGGCATTCGTGCCGAGCGCCGTGATCGTGTAGGCGGCACCGGTGATCAGCGCGGCCATCACGACGAGCGTGAGCTCGGTGGTTCTCCTGCTCCGCGCGAGCGGTGAATCGGCACGCTCGACGATGTCGTCGTCCTCGACGTACCACGTGGGCGCCGCTGTATCGGTCACGGCCCGCTGGTGGTGGTCACGCCGACCGGCGATCGGGCTCCGGTGATGCCGGTCTCCTCCGTCCCGGCGACGGTGGTGGACGGCGGCACGGTGGTGGTCGTCGTCGTGGTGGTCGTGGTCGTCGTGGTAGTCGTGGTTCCCGCATTGATGAACTGGAACGCGTCCTCGAAGCTGTCGAAGCGCGGCGTGGTGTCGATGGCGGCGGCGACCTCGGGGTCGAACTCGTCGCGCACAGGTCCGACGGCATCGGCGGTCGGGTCGATCCACAGCACGCCCCCCGGCCGGCCCTGGTAGATGACCGCCTCACCCGCATCGTTGAAGGCGACGAACCAGCCGCTTCGCGCCCACGCCGAGAACACGACGAAGGCGACCACCAGGACTGCGGCGATCGCGAAGCCGATCGCGAGCCGCACCAGCGTGCTCCGGCGGGGCGACTCGCCGCCGCCGTCGGTCGCTGCTGTTGCGGCCGCCTCGGTTGCGACCGGCGGCACGGCGTCGGGATCGAGCTCCAGGGTTCCCGCCGGCGTCGGATCGGTGCCGGTCTCCGCCCAGACCGGGATGAGATCGAGTTCCTGAGTGGGATCCGGCGGGTCGTCGCCCTCCAGCACGTCGAGCACGACGACGGTGATGTTGTCGCGGCCACCGGCCTCGTTGGCCTGGTCGACCAGACGGTCGGCGGCCACCTGTGGGTCCGATTCGAGCGCCAGGGTCTCGGCGATGTCGACGTCGGCCACCTCGTCGACGAGCCCGTCACTGCAGAGCACGAAGCGATCACCGCGGATGAGCGGGAGCGTCCACCAGTCGACGCGCACCTCGGGCTCGATGCCGAGCGCCCGCGTGATGATGTTGCGGCGGGGATGGTCGCGCGCCTCGTCCTCGGTGATGTGCCCGGTCGCGACGAGTTCCTGCACGTAGCTGTGGTCGACGGTGACCCGCCGCAGCCGGCCGTGGCGGAACAGGTAGGTACGCGAATCGCCGACGTTCGCCAGTACCAGGGCTTCGCTCGGCTCGGCCGGTACCACCGGAGTCACGTCGCCGGGGAGCTCCGCGGCGACGTCGCTGTCGAGGCTGTCGGGGCCGTCAGGGCTGTCGTCGCGGCCGGCGGTGCCGTCGGCCCCGTCGAGATCGATGTTGGGAGCAGCGCGTCCGGCGAACGCGTCGGCGATGACGGCGATGGCGGTCACGGTGGTGCCCATGCCGTGCTGGCCCGGGTTGGCGATCGCCGCCCGGAAGATGTCGCCGTTGGCGAGCCGGATCGCCTCGACGACCTCTGGCGCACTCGGCGGCTCGTCGCCGTCGAGCAGGTGGCCGATACGGTCGACTGCGATCTGGCTGGCGACCTCACCCGCCTCGTGGCCGCCCATGCCGTCGGCGACGACGAACAGCCGGTCGGTGACCAGCAGGTTGTCTTCGTTCTCCGGTCGGATCTGGCCCCGGTGGGTGGACGCGCCGACGCGCAATTCGGCCATCAGATCCTCTTCGTCGAGTCGGTCATTGGGCCTCGATCACGGTCGTGCCGGCCTGCACCCGATCGCCGGGATGCAGGAGTTTGGCGCCGACCAGCTTGGATCCGTTGTGGAACGTGCCGTTGGTGGAGCCGAGATCCTCGACCATGGGTTGCCCGTCGTAGTCGTAGAAGCGGACGTGACGCTGCGAGATGTAGGCGTCGTCGCCGATGGTGATCGCACAGTCCGGGTCACGTCCGAGCACGATGTCTCCACCGAGCTGCACGGTGACGCCGCGTCGTGACCGGGGCTCGAGCATGACGAGTCGGGTGGCCCGGCCACGCTGCTGCTTCGATTGCCGCTTCGACCGTTTCGGTGGTCGGTCCATCGTCGCAGTGGCCGGAGCGACGCCGGCGGGCCTGCCCATCGGCGTCGTCTGGGCATTCGAAGATGCAGCGCCCTGGCGCGGCGCGCCGATCATCGGTCGCCGACTGGGTGTGCGGACCTCGCTCCACACCGCCCACAGCACGCGGGCGAAGAAGAGGTAGAGCAGTCCCAGGAGGACGAATTTCAAGATGGTGAGGACTTGGTCGGTCATGGCAACAGTCGGGAGCGGATGCTCCGATCGGTCAGGACGCCTCGAACCGGACGTGGGTGGAGCCGAAACTGACGATGTCGCCATCGCGTAGGCGATGTTCGCCGGCGATCTTGACGCCGTTGACCATCGTGCCGTTGGTCGACCCCAGGTCGTTGACGACGTAGGCGGACGAACGCGCCTTGATCTCGGCGTGGTTGCGGCTGATGTTGCTGTCGTTGATCGAGATCGTGCAGTTGGGGAGACGGCCGACGGTGACCGTGCCGCTGCCCAGGTCGACGCGTTCGCCGGACGGCAGGACCAGCGATCCCATGCCAGGCCCGGCGGGCGCCTGTTTGAGCTGGCTGACGATGTTGAAGCGGCCGCTGCGCAGGCTGTTGTCGACGGCGAGCTGCACGCTGACGGGTCCCATGAAGTGGTAGCCCTCTTCACGTGCGTATTCGCGGGCGGCTTCCGCCAGTTCGGCGACCAGTGGCTCCTCGATGTCGTTGAAGCTGGTGTGGTCGATGGCACTCAGCACCACCGTGAAATCGTTGGGCACGATCCGTCGGCCCTTGACGTCGACCGAGCGTTGATCGTCCATCTCGCGCACGAGGCGCCGACCGAGTTCGATGGGGCGGATCGAGCCCTTGGAGCGACGAAAGAACACGCCATCGACCATACGCTCCAAACGGTGCTCCAATGACTGCAATCCCATAGGTGGCTCGCCAGACTACTGCCCTCGCCCTCCCCGCCGACGTCGTCAGCGCCGTCACCACACCCGGCCGCCTGCCAGCCGACCCCAGCCGATGAGCCAACCGCCCAGATCCCGTCACTTCGCTCATCGCTGTGGTCGCTTCCGGTCGGGTGATGAGCGAACCGCCCGGATCCCGTCACTTCGCTCATCGCTGTGAGTGGTCCGCGCGTGCCAAGCGTCGGGGAGGGCGCTAACGTTCGGGGCTCCACTTGCGCGAGTGGCGGAATGGCAGACGCGCCAGCTTCAGGTGCTGGTGTCCGAAAGGGCGTGGGGGTTCAAGTC
>CAVSJQ010000018.1:0-11163 GCA_963728355.1 Ilumatobacteraceae bacterium
CGGCGAAGTGTTTGAGGTCCGAGTGGTATCGACCCGCCGCATATTCACGGTGAGAAGACGATTCACGGCCCGATCGACGGCGGCTCGATGCCTGACCGGCGCGCCGCGCGAGGCTGCTCGAGTCCAAGTTCCTCACGGCACTCGGCGACGCGGCGATGGACGAGCTCCCAGGTCAGCTGATCATTGAGCTTCTGCTCCGGATAGGGGCCGATCAGAGTGCGATTGTCGGTGACGTCGTGCTCGACGCGGTATCGCTCGACCGTCGCCACCGTTCGCACCCATTCCCGATCGGATCGCCCTCGGCCGGGCCGCCGGCCGAGGGACTTGGTGATGTAGGGCGGCGGGTCTGTGATGCTGCGCGCGATGGCCTTCTGGACTCGGCCGTCCAGCACCGCTTCGATCGCCTTGAGTTGGTGGGCGTCGGCCTCGTGCGCTGCGAGATGGCTCTGGCGGCGGTGTTGACTGGTTTCCAGCTCGGCGATCTGGGCCTCGAGGCGGTCGACTCGCTGCTGCTGATTCTGTGCTCGGCTCGTTGCACACCGTCAAGAAGCACATCACACACATCCTCGACAAGCTCGGCGCCGCGAACCGAACCGCTGCCGTCGACCGCGCCCGAGCGCTCGACCTGCTGCGCTGACGCGCTGATGGGCCGTGCGCCGGAGGCGTCGTTGAGATTCCACCTCGGGCTTCCACCTTCGGGTGACGACATCACAGCCCGGCGTGCGGACACTGGGCGACATGGCAAACACCGACATCAACCACATTGCACCGACGGCCACGAGCAGCGACGTCGTTCGACGCTTTGTCGACGACGTGCTCAACCATGGACGCTTCGACGCTCAGCGAGATCGTCCATCCGAGCTACCGCTACGAGGGTCCTGACGGAGCACAGCTGCACGGGCTCGACGACTGCAGATGCTGGTCGTCGGCTACCGCGCCGGGTTCTCCGACTTCGACGTCGACATAACCTCGGAACTCGCCGCTGACGACCGCGTCGCGATGGAGATGGTGCTCACGGGCACCCACGACGGCGAGTTCGACGGCATCCCGGCGACGGGCGAACGCCTGAGCCTCCCGCTGGCGGTCTTCACCCGCATCGAGGACGGCCGGATCATCGAGGACCGCGAGTTCTACGACACCGCGACCATGCTGGCCCAACTCGGCGCCGGTGGCGGACAGGCAGGCTGACGATGGACTCGACCGACGCTCCGCTGACGAGCCGGCGACGACTCGCCCAGGCCGGGCTGATCGCACTGGGCGCGTTCGCGTGGCTCGCCGGGCTCGCCGCCGTTGGATTCATCAGCTCGCGAACCGACCCGATCATCGGTGAGTCGGCCCAGAACCTCGTCCTCACGTACGTCCTGCTGCTGCCGGCATTCCTCTGGCTCGGCGTCCACCTCCGCCGACGCCGCGACGAAACGAGAACCGACAACGTCGATCTCGCACGCGGTCGCCGTCGGTTCCTCGTCGACGGAGCGGTCTTCGTCGGTGCCACCGCCGTCGGTAGCGCCGCGGCCCGACCCCTCGTCTTCGCCGCCTCCGACCCGCAAACGCCAACCTCCATGATCACCGACGAACACGGCACGACAGACGGCCCTCGAGTCTTGGTGACCTACGAGAGCCAGTACGGCTCGACGGCCGAAGTGGCCAACACCATCGGCCGAACCCTCGGCGAGACCGGCGACCACGTCGACGTCCGCCACGTCGACGACGTCGCCGACGTCGCCGACTACGACCTCGTCATCGTCGGAGGTGCCATCCAGTACGACAACTGGATGCCCGGCGCAGCCGATTTCGTCCAAGCACACCGACGACAGCTTGCGACCAAGCCCGTCGCCTTCTTCTTCACCTGCCTCGCCCTGTCGAAGCCAGGGGTGAGCGCTACCCGCTCCGCAGACCAGTACGAGAAGAAGATCCGAGCGATCGCGCCCGAGATCGACCCCCTCCGCGTCGGACGATTCGCCGGCGTGCTCGACTACTCACGAATGACCCCGGTCACCCGAATCTTCGCCCGCATCCTGATGACCTTGCGAGGAGCCGAGGCTGGCGACCACCGGAACTGGCCCCAGATCCGAACGTGGGCGACGGACCTGACGTCGTCCCGGCCCGACGCCTGAGTGCGAAACACCCTGCGCTGGAGCAGGTCGCTGTCCGTCGGCCTCACGCTCACGCCACAGGACGGCCCCACGCGGCGCTCCGGCCTGAGGTCATCGTGCTTCCTGCCGGCGGAGCACCGCGACTCCTCCGACGAGCGCCAGCGTGGCGTAGGCGCCCAGGAGCATTGCGTCCTGGGTGCGGGAGAGGACGAGGCCGGCAAGGTCGGGGTCGGGAGAGTCCATCTCGATGCCGACCATCGCGTTGCCGGCGACGAACGGGAGGAAGCGTGCGATCCGTGCCGGTGCCAGGGCGACGATGAGGTTCTCGACGACGAGCCACCACACCAGGAGCCCAGAGATCGCGGCGGCGCTGTGACGGGCGATCATGCCGACTCCGAGACCGAGCATCGAAGCGAGCGCGACGAACCCCGTCGCCCACAGTGCTCGCTCGACGATCAGTGCCTGATCGCCGAGGTCGGCACGCGCGGCGACGCCGCCGAGCAGGCCGGTGAGCTGGCCGACGACGGCGATCGCGGCGCCGAAGGTGAGGGCGATGGCAGCCTTGGCCGCAGCCACCTTCCCTCGGGACGGTTGTGCGATGAGCGTCGGTTCGAGTGTGCCGTGTTGCACGTCGCTGGTGAACACGAGGATGCCCGCGACCGACGCGAACACGGCGCAGAACACGACGGGGAACGCGAGACCTTCGGCGATGTCGGGTGCGATGTCGGGGGCGGCGGCGGTGAGCCCGCCGACGACGAGCGCCGCGACGGCGGCGGTCAAGCCGAGGAGTCCGGCCGTCGAGCGGACCGTGCGGAGCTTGATCCACTCGCTGGCGATGCCGGCGCGAAGCGGGCTGCGGGTGCGGTCCGGTGTCGGGTCGTGGCGCCGGAAGGTGGGGGCCGCGGACGACGCGGCAGTTGTGGGGGTGGCGAAGGTCGAGTTCATGAGGTATGGGCTCCTGGAGTCGGGTGGCAGACGGGTTCAGGCGGAGGCGAATTCGGCGGTGGTATTGGTGAGATCGAGGAGGATGTCCTCGAGCGAGCTCGTGGTCTCGGTGAGCTCGTCGAGTCGGATCCGGTGGTCGAACGCAAGCCGGGCGATGTCGTGGCGGGTGGTTCCGTGGATGAGGAGTCGGTCGCCATCGACGTCGGCGCTGATGCCGTGGGTGGCGAGCAGCCCGATGAGGTCGGCGGTGTGTGGGGTCTCCGTGACGACGGTGACGTCGGTGCTGGCGGTGATCGTGTCGACGGTGTCGGCGGCCAGGATGCGGCCGCCGCCGATCACCACGAGGTCATCGGCGAACATGGCGAGCTCGGCGATGAGGTGGCTCGACACGAACACGGTGCCGCCCTGGTTGGCGAAGTCCCGCAGATAGGTGCGGAGCCAGCGGATGCCGTCGGGATCGAGGCCATTGGATGGTTCGTCGAGCAGCAGCACGTCGGGTTCGCCGAGCAGCGCGCCGGCGAGCGCGAGACGCTGTCGCATGCCGAGCGAGAACCCGCCGGCGCGCTGGTCAGCGGCGCTGGTCAGTCCGACCGCGTCGAGCACCTCGTCGACTCGGGTGGGTGTGATGTTGCTGAGCGCGGCGGCGGCGCGGAGGTGGTTGCGGGCGCTGCGGCCGGGGTGCATCGCCCGGGCGTCGAGCACGGCACCGACGACTCGGGCCGGGTTGGTGAGGTCGGTGTACCGGGTGCCGGCGTAGCGGACCTCGCCGGTGTCGGGTCGGCTGAGCCCCACCATCACCCGCATGGTGGTCGACTTGCCGGCGCCGTTCGGGCCGACGAATCCGGTGACCCGGCCGGCGGCGACGTCGAAGGTCGCGTCGTCGACGGCGACCCGGGTTCCGTACCGCTTGGTGATGGCTGAGATCTCGATCATGTCGATGCTCCGTTCGTGTAGGTCGTGTCGTTGTGCCGGCCACGTCGTTCGAGGGCGGTGAGCGGGCCGAGGGTGGTGGCGATCCAGAGCGCCAGGGGCCACGCCACCTGATCGGTGACGATGATGACGGCCGCCCATGCCGCCGACAGGGCGAGCCACGCGAACGGCACAAACCGTCGCAGCGTCGACCGTCGCTGAGGCCCGGGTGTCGGGTGTTGGTTCGTCGTGCTTGTCATGCGGTGTGTTTCTCCGATTCGTTGGGGCGGGCAGGGTCGACCGTAGGGAGGTCGGGCACGGTGGGTCTTGGCTGGCGCGGCCGAACTGTTGACCGAACGGGCCATGCGGTGAGGCACAGCCCGCCGTCGCAGCGAGCGCAACGACCATGTCGAGGACGATGACCGTCGGCGCGATCATCCCGACATCTCGAACTTTCGGGGGTGGAGCTGCCGACTCGATCGGCAGGCCACGACGGCGGTGAGCGCGGCGGCCACGGCCGTCGCCGGTCCGAAGACGTACCGTTCGACGTCGCTGCTCGAGGCGAGATTGCCCAGGGTGTTGAGGGCGAAGTAGCCGGCGACGCCCCAGGTGGCGGGCGAGAGCCAGCGGGCGGGGCGCCCGAACAGGCCCGCTCGCCGGGTCACGACGGATGCCATGCCACCCAGGACCACAGCGGCGCCGACGGCGACGATGCGCATGCCGCCGGAGAGCACACGATCCTGCGTGCCGCCCCAGACGTGCTCGCCGAGAGGTGCGCCGGCCGCCAGTGCGATCTGGAGCCCGGCGAAGGAGGTGCAGATCACCGCGACGTCGAGCGCTGCCGCCCGGGCGCCAGGTCCGGATCGGACGGTTGCCGGGTGGACGGCGACAGTGCTCATGACAGCGCACCGGCCTGCTCGTCGCGGCGGAGGAGGGTGATGCCGACGCCGACGAACCAGACGATCGAGCCCAGGCCAAAGACCATCTCCACGACTTCGAACGCAGGGACGACCGTGACCAGTCCGGCGATCGCGGTGACGACGCCGGTGACGTTGAGCCAGCGCGGGAGACGGGCGGTGGCGAAGCCGGCGATGGAGATGAGGCCGATCCAGATGCCGCCGACGAGTTCGTTGCCGCCGCCGAGTCCGTTGGTGACGGTGTCGATCGCGGACCACACGGAGACGGCGCGGTCGGGGTCGGTGTCGGCGAGGTCGGCGACGGCTTCGATCCCGATGTTGGAGATCATGCCGGTCGCGTACATGAGCGCGGCCCAGATCGCGGCGAACACGGCTGCAGTGTTGGCGAGGATCGGCGCCCGGTCGACGAGTCGCTGCCGCAGTGCGAGCGCGAGTGGGACGAGAGCGGCGCCGAAGACGATGAAGATGCCGATGTACCAGGCGAGGAGCTGGCCTTGGTGGTCGACGAGGAAGTCGACCGACTCGGCTGGTGTGGCGTCGGGATCGACGTAGTCGCCGAGCGACGTCGCGAACAACGCGATGCCGTAGCCGAAGGTGCCGGCGGCGAGCAGTGCGGCTGCGCCGCCGATGCGGCCGAGGCGGCCGTCGGTGGCGTTCGTCGCGGGATGCGCGATGGAAGCTGGGGCGTGGATGGTCATGGCTGATGCCTTTCGGGTTCGCTGGAGCAGGTTGGGGACGTGGCGCCCGTGGTCTGGTCGAGTCGACGCAGCGCCATCACCTCGATGTTGAGTGAGGTGAAGTGGGCGAGCAGCCCGTTGAGGTGTGACGGGTCTCGGATCGTTCCGACGAGGCGGGTGGTGCCGGCCTCTGTCAGGTCGATGCCGAACTCGTCGATGACCGGACGGAGCACGCGGTCGGAGGCGTGGCCACCGATCTCGATCTCGTAGCGGGTCGAGCCCGTTCGTTCGGTCATGACACCACGGTCTCGTCGAGTGGGGTGATCAGTCATCCCTCGCCCGGCGATCTCACCCGGGTGAACCGTGCGGACCGGCTCCGACTTGCGCAGTGTTGTCGGCCTCCTAGAGTCGGTGGTGATGGCCGGGAACGATGTGGGCGAGCTGATCGCCACCAAGCTGCAGGCACCAACGGTGCCGAGCCGCCTCGTCCGTCGCGCCCGGCTCGACGATCTCCTCGCACGGGCGGTCGCAGAGCATCATCGCCTCGTCCTCGTGAGCGCACCAGCGGGATCGGGCAAGTCGACGCTGCTCGCCGGGAGTCTGGATGTCCGCGGCGAGGATCTTGCGTGGCTGCAGGTGGAGGACAGCGACGTCGACCCGGTGCGGTTCTGGTCGTACCTCGTCGCTGCGATCGATCGCATCCGACCGGGCATCAGCGACTCGCTCTCGGGCACCATCGTGTCCTCGGGCGGCGCACCCGACGCGGTCATCCCGGTACTGGTCAATGCGCTCGCAGCTGTGCCGGGCCCGCTCGCCGTCGTGATCGACGATTACCATCTGATCGACAACCCCGACGTCCACGCAGGCGTCGAACGGCTGGTCGAGCTGTGTCCCGACCACGTCCGCATGGTCATCGCGACGCGCACCGACCCGCCGTTCCGCCTGGGCCGACTCCGCGTGCGGGGTCAGCTCACCGAGATCCGCGCCGCCGACCTGCGCTTCGACGCCGACGAGGCGGTCGACCTGCTCGCCACTGCGTCGCTCGATCGGATCATGGTCAGCGAGCTGTGCGATCGGACGGAGGGATGGGCGGCCGGTCTCGTGCTGGCCGGGCTCTCGCTGACCGGACTCGACGACGCGACCGGCTTCATCGCCGGCTTCGGCGGCACCAACCAGCTCGTCGTCGACTACCTCACCGACGAGCTGCTCGCGTCGATCCAGCCCGACGACCGCCGGCGGTTGATCGAGACGTCGATCCTCGATCGCCTCACCGGCTCCTTGGTCGACGTCGTCACCGGATCCACCGACGGGAGCGCGTGGCTGCAACGTATCGCCGCCTCGAACCAGCTGGTCGTCGGTCTCGACCACACCGGCACCGCCTTCCGCTACCACCACCTGCTGGGCGACCTCCTTCGACTGGAAGCCCGACGGGAGATCCCCGGCCGCCTCCCTGATCTCCATCTCGCCGCCGCCGCCTGGCACCGCGCCCACGGCGACATGTACACCGCGATCGGGCATTACATCTCGGGCGGCGACCTCGCCACTGCCGGTGACCTGATCGCCATCCACGCCACTGCCCTGCTGAACGGCGGACAGATCTTCACCGTGCTCCGACTGCTCGATCGACTCGGCGACCTGCCCGAACGCCACGCGCGCAGTGCACTCGTGCGTGGGTGGATCGACTTCACGACGGGCCGCTTCGCTGGTGCCCGGCACTACTACGACATCGCCGCACGGCTCGACGACGGAACCGACGCCAACCTCACCGCCTCACTCGGGATCATGGTCCACCTCGCCGAAGGCGAGTTGGGTGCGGCCACGGCCATCGCCGATCAGATGACCGAACCGACCGAATCGACACAGGCCATCGGTCTGGCGGCCGCGCACACCTGGGCAGGGATGTTCGACGAAGCGCGCCGCTACATCGCGATTGCCAGCGAGCTCGGGGCCTCCGAACCGTCGGACTACGCAGCGTCGCTCGCCCCGGGCCTCGCGGCTGTCGTCGACATGGAGTCGGACAACCGCATCGCCGCAGCCCGTCACGCAGCGGCAAGCCTCGACCACGCCAGCGGTCATGGCGTGTCCGAGGCGCCGCAGCTGTCGATCTCCCATGCGATCGTCGCCCGAACCAGCGCGAACCCGGAGCGACGAACCGCCGCTGCCGACCGTGCCGTTGCGCTCGCCAGACGGGCGCCAGAACCACTCATGAGCGGGTACGTGCTCGCGCTCGTCGGCGACAGCGCCTGCGAGCATGACGATCCCCGTGGCCCCGAGTTCCTCCGCGAGGCGAGAGCAGCGGTCGATCGGTGTGCCGATGCCGGCATCGTCGGCCCGGCGTTGGCACGCATCGAGGCTCGGCACGGGCTCGCGGAGCGGGCCGGCGCGCAAACCGGTCTTGTCGAGGAGATCTCCGAACGCGAGCTGGCTGTGCTGCGCTACCTGCCGTCGCAGCTCTCGCAGCGGGAGATCGCCAGTGAGCTGTATGTGTCGCTCAACACGGTCAAGACACACTGCAAAGCGATCTACCGCAAGCTCGGCGTCGACGGCCGCAAGTCGGCCGTGGAGGCAGCCCGCCGCCACGGGCTGCTCTGAATGGGCGCATCGGATCACCCAACCCGCTCTCGGGCAGCGAAGTCGCGAGCGTTCGGCGGGACGGCGGGCTGATCAATCGGTGCGGACACGGTCGTTGCGGCGCGAGAGATTCGTCTGTTTCGGTGGCCTCGGCACCGTCACGGATGTAGATGACGTCGCTCAAGCGGAACGGGATCGAGTCGCCGTCGTCTCGGTGATGCCGGCTGATGGAGGCAGGAGTGACCTGCAGGTGCAGATGCGGTTTGAGGCTTGGCCGGGGTCACCGCGTGCACTGAGTCAAGGTTGCTTGTCGGAAAGTGTGCTTGACATATAGACAAGTATCCTTTACATTGACAACATGACAGATCGACACGACACGACAACCGAAGCACACGCCCGCGGGCCTCGGCTGAGCGCAGAGGACAAGCGCCAGCGCACCAGCTACCTGCGCGAGTTCATCCCCGCAATCGTCACCTTCGGCATTGTGCTCGCGATCGTCGAGACCACCGTCGACGCGAGCACCTCGGGCGCCCGCCTCTGGGTGCTGCTCCCCGTCGTGCCCATGATCGGCGTCGCCGTCGCCCTCTACCGAGCGGTCCAACGGGCCGACGAGTATGGCCGAATCGTGATGCTCGAGTGCATGGCGCTCGGGTTCGGCGTCTCGATGATCGTCGCGATGGCGCTCGGATTTCTTGGGGGAATCGGCGTGGCCTGGACGTACGGCGGCTGGCTCGTCTTCGGTGCCGGGATGACCGCCTGGAGCGGGACCCTGCTGATCCGAGGGATGCGCTGATGCAGAACCGACTAAAGGAGCTCCGCGCGGTCAACGGCTGGAGCCAGGCGCACTTGGCCGACCTCCTCGGCGTGAGCCGCCAGACCGTCAACGCGCTCGAGAAAGGCCGCTACGACCCGAGCCTGCCACTCGCGTTCCGTCTCTCCCACGTCTTCTCTGCCCCTATCGAAGACCTCTTCACCCCGGACGCCGACGACCTCGGCACGATCGCGACGGCAGTCGCATCTGCTTCGTCGGCGCCATGAACCCACCATTGCTCACCCGAACGAACGGACACCCCATGCCGACCTCAACACCCGAGACCTCACAGCGGCCCAACGACACGGTCCTCCAAGCCCGCCACGCCGAGCAGGTCAGCGCCTTCCGAGTCCACGCAGCGGTCTTCGCCGTCGCGACCGTCGCCATCTTCGTCGTCAACCTGCTAATCAACCTCGCCGCCGGCCTCACCGGCGACCTCTGGGCCTGGTGGTCTCTCTGGGTCCTCATCGGATGGGGTCTCGGCATCGCGGTCCACGGGCTCGTCGTCCGACTCGCGCGTCCGTCATCCGACGCGTAGCACGTTCGACAGGGTTCCGTTTCGCCTTCATCGACCTCCCTAGCCGACGAACCTGACTCGACGAGGCGCCCACACCGCCGTTGGCGTACACGGTGCTCCTCGATGCAGTTGCCGACCGCGTCCAACGCCGCGAGCTCGAGGTAACGCCGAGCTGGGCCTCGAGCGGTGGCGTTCCTGACGACGACCCGGCCGACCCGTCAGGTGCGCCGAGCGGTCGACTCGGCTGCGCTGGCGACCAGGTCGGCGGCGTCGACCAGCTCCGGCTCACGATCGAGTTCGGCATCCTCGGTACGGATGTCGACCAGCGGATCGATCACGGCGCGCGCTGGGCTCGTTGATCGTTGGCATTGGGCCCAATGGCGAGGACGATTGCCCCCACGCGTTGCTCGGTGTCCACGAGGCGATGTGCTTCGGACGCCTGCTCCATCGGCAGGACTCGATCGACGATGCTGGACAACTCGCCCGCATCGATCATCGCCGCAAGCTCTTCGAGGACTGCGCGGTTCTCGTGAGCGTTCGCGACCTGGATGCGCTCGTCGGTGAACCGAGAAAGCCGCGCTCGGACCAGTGTCGTCAGCCGTGGATTGCCGTGCGCGTATCGGCCGCCAGGCTTCAGGAGGTTCAGCATCTGCGAGACCGATGTCGAGGGCACCATGTCGAAGATCACGTCGTAGCGGTTGTTCAGGCTGGTGACATCGGTGGTCTGGTAGTCCACGAAGTCGGTTGCACCCATGGACCGGACGAATGACTCCTTGTGGGCGGCATCGACACCGGTGACCTCAGCGCCCATCATCCGGGCGACTTGGACGCCGTACACGCCGATGACCCCACCTGCACCGTTGATCAGCACTGAATCGCCGGGCTCGACCTCGGCGCGCCGGAGGAAGTGGAGCGCATTGATTGCACCCAGGGGCACTGCAGCCGCTTCGGCAAAGGTCATCGAATCCGGTTTCGCGGCGATGGCCGCCCTGGCCGGGAGAACGACGAATTCGCCGTAGGCGCCGAGCCGGAGCCCGGTCGCACCGTAGACCTCGTCTCCGACCGCAAAGCCGCTCACATCAGGACCAACCGCCTCGACCACACCGGAGAAGTAGGTTCCGAGAACACTCCTTCGGGGTCGTCGAACGCCAAGTGCCAGCCGCAACGGTAACCAGAACCACTTCACGTCGTACCTGAAGCTCCGCATCTCGGTGTCGGTCTTCGATGCCTCCGCCGCCTCCACACGAATGAGCATCTGATCGTCTGCAGGCTGCGGTCGTGTCAGCTCGGCCACCGACAAGACGTCGGGGGCGCCGTCGGCGCGGTAGGTGATCGCCCTCATCGTCTGGCTTGCCATCGCCTCACCTTAAATGGTGCCTCGACGACCAGGTTTCTGTCGCCCTGCGCAAGCAACGACGCGACCCGGCGAGATCCAGACGCCCTCGCAGGTCCAGTTCTGCGTCGCCGGACCACCGAACAGCGGGTCTCACCACTGACGCTCGCCGGCTGTGCCGCGGACAGCAGAATCGATGTTGTGATTGACTGACCTCAGTCCCATCAGTCCCAACCTCATCGCCGGATCAAGGGCGCATATCGACAAGCGCTGCGGGCCCACGCGCCAACGGGCGATCCTTTGCACCGTCGCCCGCACATATCATGCGCTCGGTAACCAGACCACGGGCACGTCGTTGGTGTTCGACATATCTACCCAAGTGCGCTA
>CAVSJQ010000019.1:0-45341 GCA_963728355.1 Ilumatobacteraceae bacterium
GCGATCGGCTCGATCAGAGCAGGGCACGTCGCTTCGGGTCGGGAAGGAGGGAGAACACCAGGGCCGCTGCCGGGATCACGGTCAGCACGAGAATCGCCGGCGGGTACGAACCGAACCATCCCTGGGCCACGGCCAGCACGACCGGGCCCACCGCAGTCGAGCCGACGTTGAGGAACGTCAAGAAGCCCTGGATCGAGCCGAGGTGGCCGGCGCCGAACCAGGTGGGAAGCAACGTGGCGGTCACCGTGCGCACTCCCCCGCCCATTGCGCCCAACACGATCGCGTAGAGGACCGCGATCGGGCCCGGCGCAGCGATCGTCGCGAGGAGCATCGCCGCGATGAGCAGCGCCATGCCCGCCGCCGGTAGATAGCGCGTGCCGACCCGGTCGGCGAGAAAGCCGAACGCGAGGCCGGCGATCGTCGAGCCGAGCACCTGCGGAACGAACAGCGCGGCCGCTGCGGTCTCGGAGATCCCGGCCTCGCCGAGCAGGTCGATCTGGTGGAACACCAGCGCCGTGCTCAGCATCCCCGCCGACCCGCTGACTGCGGCCAGCATCCAGAACGATCGGGTGCGCAACGCCTCGGAACGTCGGAACGATCCGTCGTCCAGCAGGCGGGCCGCGTCCTCGGCGCTCTGGCCCCTCGTCCCCGTCGGCAGACCCCGCAGCCCGAACCAGGCAATCGGCACCACGATCACCAGTACCGCTCCCGCAGCCACCAGCCATGCGGTGCGCCACCCGGCGCCGCTGATCACCACGGCGAGCCCGACCGGAATCAGCGCCATGCCGCCGGCGGCACCCATCGAGAACAGTCCGATCGCCGATCCCCGGCTGCGAACGAAACTGATCGACACCGTCACCGTCGACACCAACGACAGCGATCCCTGACCGAGCAACCGGATGCCGCAGAACCCGACCGTCAGCCAGATCAGGCCGTTGACGAGCGACATGTTGACGAGCGCCACCGCGAACATCACGCCGATGACCACCTGCGCGCGACGGACACCTCGGGCGTCGATCAGCGTGCCGACCCGCGGGAGCAGTGATGCCGCGATCAGCGTGCCCACCAGGTACGCCGAGCTGACCTGCGATCGTGACAGCGACAGGTCGTCGACGAGCGAGTCGATGAACACCGACACACCGAGCGTCTGGCCCGGGCCGGTCATCGCGGCGGTGACCGTGGCGAGCAGCAACACCACCCACCCACGGTCGGCGAACTCCGAGCGCGTCGGCGTCGCGTCGACGACGTCGCGTTCAAGCACCGAGGTCGCCGCGGCGGAAATGGGCGCGGCAGAGCAGCTCGTAACGGACCGTGTCGCCGAACAGCGGCGATTCGTTCGGGTTGGTGTCGCCGACCATCACCGTCGCACCTTCGTAGACGACGTCACCGTTGACGACACGGGCGTTGTGGGTGGCGCGAGCGCCGCACCAGCAGCGCGCCTCGACCTGCAGCGGCGTGTGTTCGTCGGCGATCTCCAACATCCGCGCCGTGCCGGCGAACAGTCGCCCGCGGAAGTCGGTGAGGAGCCCGAACCCGTAGACGTCGACGTCGAGTTCGTCGACGACCCGGGCGAGCTGGTCGCACTGGGCGGGTGTGTAGAACTGGATCTCGTCGCAGATCATGTAGTGGATCGGCCAGTAGCGCACGGCGAGTGCATGGAGGTCGAGGTCGGGCGTCACCTCGATCGCCGGGGCGGCCACGCCGAGTCGGCTGGTGACCTGGCGCCCTTCGCGGTCGAGCGTGGTCAGCAGGAGACCGTAGAGCTCGCGGCTGGACAGGTTGTGGTGGATCTGCAGCGCCACGGTGCTCTTTCCCGAGCCCATGGTGCCGAAGCTGAATCGGAGGGACGCCATGTCGTCCGCCGACCCTATCCGCGCACCCGTCAGCCGCCGCCGTCCACCACCGTTGCGGGTGTCGTCGTGGCGAACGGATCGAACGACGGGTCGACGCGCGCTGGACCGTCGATGCGTTGCAGTCCCGGTGGCCCCTCCGGCGAGGGCGACTCGCTGCACCCCACGAACGCCACGAGCAGCGCGGCAACTGCGACAGCGCGCCTCATGAGACGACGGCACCGGTGTCGCACCGGCCGTAGAGGATCAACTCGTCGCCCTCGAGGAGGTCGATGTCGACGGGCGGCTCGCCGAAGTACTCCTGATCCCGACGGACCCCGAGCACGACGATGCCCGGAAGCGCGTGGGCCATCGCGCGCAGGCTACGGGTCTCCTCGACCGACGCCTCCAGACGTACCGATTGGATCGCAAAGTCGTCGGAGAGCATCAAGAGGTTTTCGCGCTGTTCGGCGAGGGCGGGGATCAGGTGACGCCGGACGTACCGCTGCCCGACGCCGACGAGCCACCGCGTCACCGGCTTGTTGGTCAGCGCCATGATCACGAGAAACAGCCCCGAGACCGTCACCATGACGCGCATCGTGGTCGAACCGGGGCCGGGGGCGATCATCCCGAGCAGGACGGTCACGACCAACGTCGGCGTGCCGAGGCTGCCGACGAGCATCGTCGTGCCGATGATCCGGCGTCGTACCGGCTGATTGACCACGTTCTCCGCCTCGACGGTGGTGAACCCGGCGCCGCTGAACGCCGAGCGAGCCTGGAACGCCGCCGCCTCCGGTGGCACGCCGGTGGCCATCAGCGCACCGGTCGCCAGCTTGGTGAATGCGACCGTGATCACAGCGACGACCAGGAAGGTGGCAACGGCGTACATGGCCCGATCTTCGCGCGCCGACGATGACCTCGCGGGTCCGTGCCGACACCGCCTGCCCCGATCGTGGCCGGGACGATGGTCACTTTCTGGGGCCGTCCCGCTCGGCGGCGGTCTCTGCCACTACGGTGGAACCCCGACAGGCCCGGCAACGGAGCCGGGGCGCTCAACCTCGCGGGGGAGACAACATGACGGACACGATCGATCGGTCAGCGGCCGACGACGAACACGTCCTCGACCACCTCATCATCCGCTTCGCCGGCGACTCCGGCGACGGGATGCAGCTCACCGGTGACCGGTTCACCTCGGTGAGTGCGTCGTTCGGCAACGACCTCTCGACGCTGCCGGACTTCCCCGCCGAGATCCGGGCACCGGCCGGCACGGTCAACGGCGTGTCCGCGTTCCAGGTGAACATCGCCGACCACAAGATCACCACACCCGGCGACGAGCCGAACGTGCTCGTCGCGATGAACCCGGCAGCGCTGATGGCCGACCTGCACCGTTTGGAGCCGGGTGGCACCGTGATCGTCAACGAGGACGCCTTCGAGGAACGCAACCTCGACAAGGCCGGCTACTCGGCCAACCCGCTCGACGACGACACGCTGTCCAACTACCGCGTCCTGCGCGTCCCGATGACGAGCCTCACCAAGGAGATCTGCGCGCCGCTCGGGGTGAAACCCCGCGACGCCGAGCGCTCGAAGAACTTCTTCGCGCTGGGGCTCGTGTCGTTCATGTACACCCGCCCTGTCGATCCCACACTCGACTGGATCAAGGAGAAGTTCGGCGGCAACGAACTGGTCGAAGCGGCGAACAAGGCGTCGTTCGTCGCCGGATTCAACTTCGGCGAGACGACCGAGGCCGTCGGCCACCGCTACGAGGTCAAGCCGGCCAAGCTGCCCGCGGGCGAGTACACCAGCATCACCGGCAACACGGCGCTCGCCTGGGGCATCATCGCCGCCGGCCAGCTCGCGCAGCTGCCGATCACGCTCGGGTCGTACCCGATCACGCCGGCATCCGACATCCTCCACGAGCTGTCCAAGCACAAGCACTTCGGGATCCGCACCGTGCAGGCCGAGGACGAGATCGCGGCGATCGGCATGGCGCTCGGCGCAGCGTTCGCCGGGCATCTCGGCGTCACCACCACGAGCGGCCCCGGTGTCGCCCTCAAGAGCGAGACCACCTCGTTGGCGGTGTCGATCGAGCTGCCGCTGCTGCTGGTCGACATCCAGCGTGGCGGACCGTCGACCGGGCTGCCGACCAAGACCGAGGCGTCCGACCTCAACATCGCCCTCTACGGGCGTCACGGTGAGGCGCCGCTGCCGGTCATCGCCGCCTACACGCCGGCGCAGTGCTTCCATGCCGCCATCGAGGCGGTGCGCATCGCACTCAAGTACCGCACCCCGGTGATCCTGCTGTCCGACGGCTACCTCGCCAACGGCTCCGAGCCGTGGAACCTGCCGTCGATCGAGTCGCTGCCCGACATCTCGGTGCCGTTCACGACCGAGCCGAACCACGTCGACGACGAGGGCAACGAGGTCTTCTGGCCGTACCTGCGTGACGAGACGACGCACGCTCGCCCGTGGGCGATTCCCGGCACGCCGGGACTGATGCACCGCGTCGGTGGCCTGGAGAAGAAGGACGGCACCGGCAACATCGACTACACGCCGGCGAACCACGAGCGCATGGTGCATCTGCGCGCCGACAAGATCGCAGCGATCGCCGACGACATCCCGCCGACCGAGATCAACGGCGATCCCGAGGCTGACGTCCTCGTGCTCGGCTGGGGCTCGACGTGGGCGGCGATCGACGCGGCGATCCAACGCAGCCGCCGTGCCGGCAAGAGCGTGGCATCGGCGCACATCATGCACCTCAACCCGCTGCCACCCGATCTCGGCGACATCCTGAAACGGTTCCAGCGGGTCATCGTGCCCGAGCTCAACATGGGCCAACTGACCACCCTCATCCGCGGCAAGTACCTCGTCGACGCCCACTGCCTGTCCAAGGTGCAGGGCATGCCCTTCAAGTCTCGCGAGATCGAGGCCGCCATCGACGAGGCGCTCGCCTCGATCGCCAACCCGAACGGAGCAACGTCATGAGCACCGCCCAGGTCGCCGTCACGACGAAGAAGGACTGGTCGAGCGACCAGGAGGTCCGCTGGTGTCCCGGTTGCGGCGACTACGGCATCCTGCTGGCCGTCCAGACCCTGATGCCGGAGCTCGGCATCGCCCCCGAGAACACGGTGTTCATCTCGGGCATCGGCTGCTCGAGCCGGTTCCCGTACTACATGAACACCTACGGCATGCACTCGATCCACGGTCGTGCACCGGCGATCGCCACCGGTGTCGCCGTCGCCCGGCCCGACCTCGACGTGTGGGTGATCACCGGCGATGGTGACGGCCTGTCGATCGGCGGCAACCACCTGATCCATGCGCTGCGCCGCAACGTGAACCTGAACATCCTGCTGTTCAACAACCGCATCTACGGGCTCACGAAAGGCCAGTTCTCGCCGACGTCGCCGCTCGGCAAGGTCACCAAGTCGACCCCGATGGGCTCGATCGACCCGCCGTTCAACCCGCTCGCCGTGGCGCTCGGTGCCGAGGCGAGCTTCGTGGCCCGCACCCACGACCTCGACCGCCACCACATGATCGAGACGTTCCGCGCCGCCCACGCCCACCACGGGGCGTCGTTCGTGGAGATCTACCAGAACTGCAACGTGTTCAACGACGGCCAGTTCGACGAGGTCACCAAGAAGCAGGCCCGCGACGAGATGATGATCAACCTGGTGCACGGTGAACCGGTCACCTTCGGCGCCGACCAGCAGCGAGCGGTCGCGATGGGCGTCGACGGCCAACTCCGGCTGGTCGACCGCTCCGAGGTGGCAGCCGAGGACATCTTGATCCACGACACCCACCGCCACGATCCGTCACTGGCGTTCGCGCTGGCCCGACTGAGCCACGACGACCATTCGCCCACACCGTTCGGGGTGTTCCGGGACATCCAGCGCCCGGAGTACACCCACGCCGTCGCCGACCAGGTGATGGCCGCCAGCGAACGCAAGGGACCCGGCGACCTCGCCGGCCTGCTGCGCTCCAACGGCACCTGGACCGTCGACTGACGCCAGCGGTTTGGCTGCCGGCCGGCTGACGCTCGCTGCGGCGGCAACGGCCGCCCGGTCAGCCGATCGTCCGGTCGCCGATGCGCTCGAAGGCGACGTGGTGGTGGAGCCTGAGGCGTACGGCGCTGCCGATCGCCGGCCGCGGGCCCACCGGGGCCGCCACCGCCACGTGGACGCCGGCGACGGTGCACGTCACCCCGCCGGCGCCCAGGTATGCGGTCGAGGCGACCGTCGCCGGGATCGTGCCCGTGTCGCCGATCTCGACGTCCTGGGGACGTACGCCGACCGTCACCGTCGTGCCGACGTGGGCAACGAGGCCGCTCGCCCAGGAACGGATCCGCACCAGTTCTCCGCCGGCGGGGTCCTCGCGCACGAGCCAGAAGCCACGCTGCTCGGCGATCACGGTCATCTCGATCAGCGACAGGTGCCCCGTCGCCACGGCGGCGAGCAGGTTGACCGGATTGCGTCGAACGGCTGCGGTGTCGCCGAACTGCACGAGCCGGCCGTCGTCGAGCACGGCAACCAGGCCGGCGAGGGCCTCGACGTCGTCACAGTCGTTCGTGGCCATCAGCGTGGTCACCCCGTAACCGCTCTGGAGCAAGGCCATCTCGGCACGCATCCGGCGCCCCAGCTGGTCGTCGAGCGAGGCGAACGGCTCGTCGAGCAACAACACGGTCGGCACCCGCACGAGCGCCCGGGCGATCTGCACCATCTGCTGCTCGCCCGCCGACAGCGTCGCCGGATCGCGTTCCATCAGCCCCTCGATGTGCAGGGCTCGAACCTCGGCGTCGACACGCTTGCGGATCTCCTCGGCCTCCATACGCCGCACGTCGAGCGGGAACGACACGTTGCGACGCGCCGAGAGGTGCCCGATGAGCGCCGGCGACTGGAACACCATGCCCACCTCGCGTTCGCCGGGGTCCAACGCGGTGATGTCACGGCCGTCGAGTCGAACCCGGCCACGGTCGAGGGCGTCGAGGCCGGCGACGGCGCGCAGCAGCGACGTCTTGCCGCTGCCCGAGGCGCCGACGACGGCGAGGAGTGCGCCGTCGGGGACCGACATCGTCACGTCGTCCAGCCGGGTCGTGCGTCCGGAACGGACGGTGACGTGGTGGAAGTCGACGGTCGCCATCAGGGCACCACCCCGAGGACCCAGCCCTCCTCGGTGACTGCGGCGTCCGACACCTCCGGCGCCAGCGGCGGCGAGAACAGCGCGGCGAGGCCGCCCGACTCGTCGGTGTCGGCCAGCCAGCGCGCCGTCGCACCGACCTGGGCCGCATCGCGGACGGCGTCGCCGGCATCGTCGATCGTGAGCATCGACGGCCACACCTCGGCGACGACGACGGCGCCCTCACCGACCCGAGGGGTGTCGAAGCCGGTCGTGAACGGCCACACCTCCATCCGTGGAGCGAAGCGGCTGCGCAGCCCGGCCAGGCGTCCGATGCCGAGCAGGCTCTGGCTACCGACGGCTCCGGCGCCCAGCAGTTGCCACGACGAGAACGGGCGACGACCCTGGGCACGCAACCGTTCCTCGGTTGCCCGGTAAGTGGCGAGAGGGCCGGCGTCGACGGGTTTGGGGGCGGCCAGATACTCGCAGGCGGCCGACGGCGGGCATCCCCAGAACGGTGCTGCTCGACCGGTGAGCCGCTGATTGAGTGCGGCGGCGACGGCGAAACGGTTGTTGCCGTTGCGGTCGTCGTCCTCGATCTGCCCGGCGAGGAGCGTCCACATCGCCGACCACGCCGTGCCCGTCAACCCGAGTGCCGCGGCTGTGCCCGCCGGATACCCGAGGGAGAAGTCGACGCCGACCAGCGTCCGCGAGCTCGCATCGGAGTGGAACAGGTCGACGAGGAACGCCTCGGCAGCCGCACGGGTGGCGAGGTTCGTGACCGACGCCTCCCCAGCGTGGTCGGTCACCGCGATCCAGATCGAGTCACGCCCGAGTTTGGGCGTGGACTGGGCGCTCCAGTCGACCACCACGACGCGGTCGAACATCGTGCGCCCCCACCGTCCTAGGCGAGCACGTCGGCCACGGCTGCGAAGTGGAGCGCGGCGGCGATCACGGTGAGCAGATGCCACACCTCGTGATAGCCGAAGGTCGTCGGCCACGGGTTGGGGCGACGGGTGAGCAGCACCGGCATGCCGATGGTGTAGGCGACGCCGCCAGCGACGATCAGCCCGAACTGGACACTGGTGAGGCTGTCGATCAGCACCGGCATCGCCACGATCGCCACCCATCCCATCACGATGTACAGCGAGTGCGACACGTACCTGGCCCCGTGGAAGAACGCCAGCTTCAGGACCACGCCGACGACGGCGAGCGCCCCGATGATCGCCAGCATCGGGATCCCCCACGACGGGGGCATCGCCACCAGGCACAGCGGGACGTAGGTGCCCGCGATGAGGAGATAGATCATCGAGTGGTCGAGCCGCTGCATGATCGTGCGGGCCCGCTCGGACTGCGCCAGGCGGTGATAGGAGGCCGAGGTGCCGAACAGCAAGAGCAGCGTTGCGGCGTAGATCGACGCGCCGACGGTGGCGGACGTGCCCTGTGCCAGCACGATCAGCGCGATGCCGGCCGGAATCGACGCGAAGAACGCCCACGAATGCATCTTCCCCCGCCACACCGGTCGGGCCAATGTGTGCTGGGACATCGGGACGGCGGCAGTACTCACATCCTCCACCGTACCGCCATCGCGGCACGGCCATCCCGCGGCTCACGTTCGCGGTCAGGGGTGGCGTTGCATCAGCGCGATGACAGCGTCGCCGTACCGTTCCAGTTTCGCCGGACCGACGCCCGAGATCCGACCGAGGTCGCGCAGCGTCGTGGGCGCCTGGCGTGCGATCGCCGCCAGCGTCTTGTTGTCGAACACGACGTAGGCCGGTTTGCCGTCGCGCAACTCGTTGCGGAGGTCTCGCAAGGCGGCGAACCGCGCCTGGCCGGCGGCGTCGAGGTCGGCGGCAGGGTCGGCCCCGCTGGATGATGCACGTGCCGAGCGGACGACGGGCTCGGGCCGGTGCGACGACACCACCGGCCGCTGCGGTGACGGATCCGTGGTCAACTCGGCCACGAACGGGCTCGGGTGGGCGCCGGTGACGATCGTGGCGTGCTGCCTCGCACGGGTGACGGCCACGTGGAAGAGGCGGCGTTCCTCCTCGACGTCGTCGGCCAGCCGGTGCGGATACTGCTCGGCATCGGCGAGGTGGACGATCACGTGCGGCCACTCCTGGCCCTTGACGCGGTGGACCGTCGACAGCAGGACACCGCCCGGCGACCGCCGGGTGGCGAGATGCGACCGCAGCCATCGTTCGAAGTCCTTCGGATCATCGTGCAGGGCCGCCAGATGGGTCACCGCCGTCAGGTCGTCGCCCTGGGCCGAACGGTTCATGCCGCGGCGGTTCGCATCGAGCGACGCCACCGATCCGGCCAGGCCGATCTCGTCGATCAACTGCATGACCACGTCGGAGGTCGTGGCACCGGAGACCACGGCCTTCTGCAGGGCCTGCACATCGGCGGCGAAGTCGATCACCCGCTCGGCGTCGCGCTCGTTGTTCAGTCGCCCGGCGAGCTTGTTGAGATCGACGACGCTCGTCTGCTCGGCGACCCAGTCGGTGATGCGTGGATGGAAGGACCGTGACGGTCGACGCAGCGCTTCGCGGATGTCGTCGGGTGCCAGCGCTCCCCCGCGGCCGGCGACGGCGAGGCGCAGCCACGCCAGCACGGTGCGCACGGCCGTGCGGTCGGCGAACTCGAGACCGACGCCGCCGCTGATCGAGATGCCCTCGCTGACGAGCGCCACCTGCACGGGTGCGAGCACGGCGTTGACCCGGGCGAGCACGGCGATGTCGCTGGTGGTCGCTCCCCCGGCGAGGGCATCGCGCACCGCGGCGCGAGCGGCCCCGACGGCGTCGACCGAGGCGTCGACCGACCAACCACCCGGGTCGGACGATGCGGCTCGGATCACCTTGGCGACGCGTCGATGGTTGTGTCGCAGCAGGCGGTCGACCACCTCGACGACGCCGGCCGGGCAGCGGTAGTTGACCTCGAGGGGATGCTCGCCGGACCCGGGGAACAGCGACGCGAAGTCGATCAGCCAGGCCGGGTCGGCGCCGTTGTAGCCGTAGATCGTCTGGTCGTCGTCGCCCACGCCGAAGACGGCGCCGCCCGGTGCCGACAGCAGCCGGATCAGGAGCAGGTGGGCCGGTGTGAGGTCCTGGAACTCGTCGACGAGCATGATGCGACACGCCCGTTGTGCTGTGCGGCGCGCCGTCGGGTCGCGCAGCAGCACGAGCAGCGCCCGGTAGATCTGGTCGTCGAAGTCGACCGCGCCACGACGTTCGAGCGTCGCCCGATAGCCGGGCCACGTGGCGGCCAGCCCGTCGACGTCGCCGTCGTAGCGTCCCTCGACCTCCTCGGGTTCGATCAGGCCGAGGCGGATGACGGTGAGCGCCTCGATCCATGGTCCGATCGGGTCGCTGTTGCGGCGGCGGGGGAAGTCGACGAGGTCGCCGATGATGCGCCGGACGTCGGGTTCGTCGATCGTGCGCCACGACGTGGGCTGCGGCGCGAACGGGGCGGTGCCGTTGACGATCGCCAGGGCGATCGCGTTGAGTGTGCGCACCTGCAGGCCTGGAAGGTCGCTGGTGCGCTCGACCATCTCCTCCTGGGCGCGCTTGTTGAACGCCACGAGGCTGACGGCGGTGGGTGGCAGGTTCCACTGCGTCAGCAGTTGGCGGGCGCGTTCGGTGAGGACGCGGGTCTTGCCGGAGCCGGCGGGCGCGATGATCCGCGCCCCGCCGCCGGGGTGCGTGACGGCGGCGAGCTGGTCGGGGGCCAGGTCGGCGGTGCAGACGTTGGCCGACGGCAGCCGCAGCGACCCGTGTTCGACGGCGACGGTGTGGATGACGGGGATGCCGTCGATGGCGCCGTGGTGGCGAACGGGGCCGCCGTCGAGCCAGGCGGCGGTGCCGTCGGGCAGCCTGATGTCGCCGCCACCACCGGGCTCGATCGCCGTCGCGCCGGTGCCGACCGCTCGGTCGAGCCCCACCCAGACCGGACGTTCGGGATCTCGGGCATCGACGCTGTTCGACCACACGAGATGGTGGAGTTCCTCCAGATCGAAAGCAAACTTCGGGCCGAGTTCGTAGGGGGCCGCCTCGGTCATCAACATCGGCTCGCGCTCGAACGGGGTGGCGAGTTCGATGACGAGTCGGGTGGCGGCGTGGTGGGCGTCGCGGAGCCGGTCGAGGGCCTGACGCGGCGCGGTGAGCGTCGTCTCGTCGATGACCAGGCGGTCGGCGCCGGCCCACGGCGGCGCGATGGCACCGCCGGGATCGATCACCAGATGGCGGCCCAGTTCGTCCGGCCCGGCGCCGGCCACCGCCACCCCACGCTCGAACTCCGCGACCGGGGCCGCAGCCCGACCGCCGCCGGGTCGGCTCCGGCGGGCTGGAGCACCGGACGAGGACGAGGACGTCTGCGATGGTGACGGCGACGATGACCGCGATGGTGACGGTGACGGTGAGGAGAAGAGCGAGGGGTCCTCGGGCGGGGGCAGGATGACGTCGTCGTCGACGGGCACGTCCTGACGTCCACCGTCGTTCCAACACTGACGCACCTGCGCGGGGGTGTCGTGTTCGCCGCTGCAGTACGCACACGCGATCGCCATGCCGCGACCTTACCGACCCGTCCCGGTGACCGCACACACGTTCGATTCCCCTCCGGTTCTCGGCCGCCACGACGACCGTGACGCGATCTTGACGGGCAACGGGACCTTCGCCGCTGACGCGGTAGGGGCCGCAGGGCGACAGTGGAATCGGGATCCGAGGGACATCGGGTCCTGGCGGGAGGCTGTGAACCGCCGCCTTGACATGGTCGCACTCGGCGGCGGAGAGCCAAAGGCGAACCCGGCCCGCTCCTCGGGTCACCAGCCCCGGTGGCCCTCCGGAAGGAGCAGCGATGAACATCTTCAGCACGCGCACCCGACGGGGTGCGGCGGTCGTCTTCTCCGGCGTCCTGGTGTTCGGTGGGCTCGTCGTGGCAGGCGAAGCAACCGCCGGACAGGACGTCGAGGGGAACCCGACCTGCTCGAGCCTCGGCTACCAGCACGAGTACAAGGTCGACAGCCCTGGTGCGGGCTACCACACCGTCGACCATGACGACATGGACGCCAGCCTCAGAGTAGGTACGTCGTTCGACGTGGAAGATCCCAACTCGAACAGCGCGATCCTCGGCTACAGCATCTCGACGGGCGCCGACGGGTCTGCGATCGTCGTCAAGGGTGGCGACGGTGCGACCGTGTACCGCTCCGGCCCGAACGGGCTCGAGTCGCCGCCGCTGCATGCGCCGGTCCGCCCGAGCGGCAAGTGGCCGACGATCAGCCACTTCCAGCTCTGCTGGAACGAGCCCCCGGCGAGTTCGGCCGTGTCGAGGTGACCAAGACGGTGACCGGTGAAGGCGCGCCGACCGACGACGCGTACACCATCTGCATCGAGGGCCCGGCGCCCTCGACCGACACGGCGTGCAGGACGATCGTGGGCGAAGGGACGGTGACGTTCGAGGAGCTGGATCCCGGTCGCTCTGTGGTGTCGGAAACGGACCCCGGCGACGAGTACGAAGTGACGATCACCTCTGCGGCCGTCGACGTGACGATCGGTGGGCTGGCCACGGCCACGGTGACGAACGAGTTCACCGAGCAGCAGTCGTTGCCTCCCACGCCGGAGGTGCAGCCCCCGACGGTCCCGGAGACGCCGGTGACGCCCGAGACTCCGACCGCTGTGGTCACGCCCGAGACTCCGGTGTCGTCGCAAGCGGCGACCGAGGCAACTCCGGCGACCTCTGCCGCGCCGACGAACGTGGCGGCACAGACGGCGCTGCCGGCGACGGGCAGCGAGGGCGGGCTCGCCGCCGTCGCCATGGTCCTCGTCGGGACGGGCGTCGGGCTCATGTGGTTGAGCCGGCGCCGGGAGCCGCTGCAGGCCCGATTCGACCGCTGATGAACGACGGGGTGGGTCACCCGGACCGCCCCTTCGGCGCGTCCTACGCCACCGAGGCATCGGCAGGGCCGGCCGCGGGCAGACTGGCGTCATGCCGGACACGACGCCCAGCCAACCCGATCTGGTCCTGATCCGCCACGGCGAGACCGAGTGGAGCCGCGAACGCCGCCACACCGGACGCACCGACGTGCCACTCACGGAACACGGCCGCGCACAGGCGCAGAACATCGCGGCGGCGGTCGAGTCGTTCCCGTTCACCCACGTCTTCGCCAGTCCGTTGTCACGGGCGTGGGACACCGCTCGGCTCGTCGGGCTCGATCCGGTCGAGGAGCCCGATCTGATCGAGTGGGACTACGGGCGCTACGAAGGGATCACGACGGCCACGATCCGCGAGACCGAGCCGGGCTGGTCGGTGTGGACCCATCCCGTCCTCGACGGCGAATCGGTCGAGGCCGTCGGTGCCCGTGTCGATGCGCTGCTCGGTCGGCTGTCGACGCTCGACGGGCCCATCGCGTTGGTCGCCCACGCCCATCTGCTGCGAGTACTCGGCGCCCGATGGTTGGGCCTGGACGCCGTGGAGGGCCGCCGCTTCTCGCTCGACACCGCCACCATCTCGATCCTGGGCTGGGAGCGCGAGAACCGAGTCGTCGTGCGCTGGAACGACCCCTGCGGCTGGTCCTGAACTGTCACACCGTGCCGGGCCTAACGTGACAGTTCGTCGTGACGTCAGGTCACCAGGCGATCTCGGGAAGCCCGTAGGTGACGCAGAGTCCGGCACCGTTGACGACGATCAGCGACGCGATGATCGCGGAGACGGCCAGCACTCGCGGCCGGGTGCGGCGGACCGTTGTCGGCGCCGGCATGTACCACTCCGGCAGCAGTGCTCCGTCCTGCTCGGTCCGGCCGAACGGGACCGCATCGTCGGGGATCGGCGCATCCGGATCAGCCGCGAGCGCCAGTTCTGCCAGCTCGTCGTCGGTGAACGACTCCATTCCACCACCGTACCCACCCGGACCTCGAGCCCGCCCCTCACGCCGCCACATCGATGAGCCGACCGCCCCGTGACTCCGCTCACCACTCCCCCAACACACATCCCACCGATGAGCGACCGTCCACATCCCGTCACTTCGCTCATCGCACGTGGGGATTGCGGTGCTGCCGGATCGTCCGGTGGGCGTGCGACAATGCTGCCTCGTGGTGAACGTGCGGTCGAATCTCTCGCGTCGATCGGCGGCGGCGTTGGCCATCTCGACGATCGTGCTCATGGCTGCGCTCGGTGCGTGCGGTGGTGACGAGGATCCCAGCGCGGAACGGTTCTGCGGGGAGGTCGCCGCCAACAACGAGGCCCTCACCAACCCCCAACTGGGCTACACCGACGACATCGACCCGCTGCTCGACCTGTACCGCAACGTCGGCGAGCTCGCCCCGCTCGGCGTGGAGGCCGACTGGGACCAACTCGTGTCGGCCTACGAGACGGCGAGCACGGTGGTGATCGGCGACCAGGAGTCCGAGCAGAAGGCGTTGACCGCCATCTACTCCAGCGAGAAGTCGGCCGCCGCGGTCGAGGCGTGGCTGTTGGCCAACTGCGCCGTCGACATCGGGCCGGTGTTCACGATCGTGCCGCAGGGACCCGTGACCGTGACCCTGCCGCCCGAAGGCACGACACCGGACGGCACGACGTCCGCGGACACCACGCCGACATCGGCGCCGTGAGCCGTCAGGTCAGTTGATCTCGCCGCGGCGCAGGATGACCTTGTCGACGAGGCCGTACTCCTTGGCCTCTTCGGCGGTGAACCAGCGGTCGCGCTCGGAATCGGCCTGGATCTGCTCGAGGGTCTGCCCCGAGTGCTCGGCGATCAGCGTGGCCATGCGCAACTTGGTGTAGCGGAGCTGCTCGGCCTGGATCGCAATGTCGGACGCCTGCCCGCGCAGCCCGGCGAGCGGCTGGTGCATCATGACGCGTGCGTTGGGCAGCGTGTAGCGCTTGTTCTGAGCGCCGGCGGTCAGCAGGAACTGGCCCATCGATGCGGCCAGACCGAGGCAGACCGTCGCCACATCGCAGCCGACGAACTGCATCGTGTCGTAGATCGCCATGCCGGCGGTCACCGAGCCACCGGGGCTGTTGATGTACAGCCAGATGTCCTGGCCCGGGTCTTCGCCCTCGAGGTAGAGCAACTGCGCACAGATCTGGTTGGCGATGTCGTCGTTGACATCGGAGCCCAGCATCACCACTCGGTTCTTGAGGAGGCGGTCGAAGACGGCCGAGCGGGGATCGAATCCGCCCTCGAGTGCTGTTGGTTGCATGAGTTCCGACATGGAGCGAAGGCTATCGGTCCATGTCGTGAGGGAATCACGACCCTCGCCGGCGCACTACCGTCTGAGCATGGCGGTCACCGCGAAATTCGTTCCCGAGCAGGTCGAGTTGTTGCCGAACGTGACGACGACGTCGACGCTGCGTCTGTACAACGATGACGCAGAGACCCGCTCGGTGCTCCTGACCCTGGCCGGCGACTTCGGTCAGCATGGCCGCCTGGATTCCACGACGGCGACCATCGAGACGAACCAGATCGTCGATGTGTCCGTCACCCTGTTTGCGCCGTCGACCGTGGAAGCGGGCAGCTACTCGATCATCGCCGAGGTCGCTCAGTCCCCGGCCGCACCGGGCGTCGAGGCCGAGCAGGTCGGGCCGGTCGGGGCCGCCGTCGAGGCCGAGTCGAGCCTGCCGGAGGCGGCGAGCACGCCGTCTGGCGGGGCCGTGCCTCCCGACGACGCGCCCGGCGCACTCGCCGCCGCCACGGCATCGGTGCAGGTGATCGCACACAGCGACCACACGGTGACACTGCAACCGGTCACGTCTCGGGGATCCCGACGCGGTCGCCACGTGACACGGGTGGTCAACACCGGCAACGTCGCCCTGATGCTCGACCTGGCGGTCGAACCCCGCGACGGTCAGCTCGATGTGCAGATCGGGCGCACGTCGCTCACCCTCGTGCCGGGGGCCTCCGTCGACGTGCCCGTGACGGTCGTTCCGGCGTCGACCTACTGGAGCGGCCCGACACAGGACCACAACTTCTCGGTCCACGTGATGTCGGGCGACGGCCGCTCCGACGAGCTGGCCGGGACGTTCCGCCAGCGCCCACGCATTCCGAACTGGGTGGGACCGGCGGCCGCCGGCGCGTTGTTCGCCCTGCTCATCGGCACCATCGCATGGTTCGCCCTGCTGCGGCCGTGGGTCGAGGACACCGCCGAGGAGGCTGCGGCCGAGGCCATCGAACAGGATCGAGCGGCGTTGCGCGAGCGGATCACCGAGCTGGAGGCGGCCGCAGCGGAGGCGGAGGAGCTGCCGCTGGGCGTGCCCGTCGACTTCCGCCTTGCGGTCGATCCGGCGGGCGGCAACGCCGAACAGGCAACGGCGAGTGTCGATGCCGGAACGATGGTGTCGATCACCGACGTGGTCTTCCAGAACCCGACCGGCGCTGTCGGCACCGTGTCGTTGCGCCGCGGTGACGACGTACTCCTGCAGTCCGAGCTGGCGAATTTCCGCGACTTCGACCTGCACTTCGTGGCACCCTTCCAGTTCGGCGACGACGTCGAGATCGTGCTCGACGTCGAGTGCCGCACCCCGGGAAGCGGCGCCAGCACGTGTCCGGTCGCAGCGTCACTTGTCGGCTTCGTCGACGAAGTCGGCTGAACCGCCCTCGACGCACCGCCGCGATCGCGGTCAGCGCCCGAGGCCGCCGGCAGGTCCCATGCGCAGTGCGGCGTCGGTCGACGCAGCTCTGCGGTTCGACACCAGCAGTTCGGCCACCACGTCGTCGAACACGTCGGGTTGGCCGTGCACGGTCAGCGGCGCTGCGCCGACCGCCGTGTTCGGGAGGATCACGATGACGTGGGCGAACGTGCCGTCGGCGTCGACGGCGATCGGTTCGACCGTCGGCGACCCCGGCCGGGAGAGTTCGACGCTGCCGCCCGGCGGGAATCCGGCGCCGAACAACGTGACCGTCTGACCGGCCCCGGCGACCGCCGGCAGCAGGTCGATCGTGGGCTCGGGCACGCCGTTGCCGTCGAGTTGGGCGGAGACGAGCGTGCCGTCACTGAACCGGTATGTCAGAACCGCGTTGGCCGGCCCCACCGCGATCGGAGCGAACTGCACCTCGACGGAACACGACGACCTCGGCGCGAGCGATGTGCCCCCGCAGGTGTCGCCGACGAGCGTGAAGACGGCCGGAGCGTCGATCGACACGCTGGCGACCTGCACCGTACGAGCGCCGCTGTTGGTGAGGATGACCGGCTGCGTACGGCGTCCCGCGTTGATCACCGTCGGCTCGAAGGTCACCGGCGCTGCGAACGCCGTGACGCCGTCGTCGGCTCCCGAAGCGACCGACCGGGTGCTCGACGATCGCTGCACGGTACGGGGCCGCGGAAGTCCGACGCTGGGGAAGCGAGGGGCCGACGTCGATGGCGGGCGCAGGACCACGGTGGGCGCCACCGTGGTCACCGGCACCGTCGGTTCGCTCTCGACCTCGGCCACCGTCACCGATGGCGGCGTTGTCGGCCGCGTCGTGGGCGGTGGCAGCGTCGTCGGTGTGGGGGGCTGCGTCGGCGTGGTGGAGGTCGTGGTCGTGGTGTCGACGACGTCGGGGCTCGACGAGGCGCGATCGGCGGCCCAAACGGCCGGCGCAGCGTTCGCCGTCTCGGACGGGTCGCCGGCCGGGGACACATCGGCCGCAGGCGCCTCAGCGGTAGCGGGTGCGTCAGCGGGGGCGTCGGCGACAGTTCCGGCGAACACGATCCAGCGGCCGAACTGGGAGATCGACAGCGCGCCGATCGGACCGGCCTCGGCGAGCTCGTCGATGGCGCGGTCGGTCGTGGATGCGTCGTTCGGCGACAGCACCCGGATGGCGTCACCTCGCCGGTACACGACGTGGCGCCCGTCGGCGGAGACCGTTGGTCGGTCGGCGTCGTCGACGAGGATCCGACCGGTCCGCTCGGAGAGGTCGACACCGACCACGAACGGCGTGGCGACCGGCGGGGATGCGACCATCGGCAGTTCGAGGCTGCTCGACTCGAACACGACGAACGATCCATCGGCAGTGATCGTCGGCGACGTCGAGTCGGAGGGGGCGGGGTCACCGGCGGCGGTCGCCGACAGCAGTTGGGGGTCGGGCTGCGGTGTCGCCATCGTCCACACATAGACGTTGGCGGGCGCCGGTTCGTTCGGCGTCGTCCCCGGGCCGGCGACGAAGACGACCGTCTGACCGTCGGCGGACACGTCGGTCTGGGCGCCGGTGACTGCGTCGGGCGATCCGTCCAGCACGGTGTCGAAGGTGTGACTCCGCTCATACCCATCGGCGCCTGCCGGGCGGGCATACCGGCGCACCTCTCGTCCGGTCGACCACACGATCGTCGAGCCGTCGAACGACAACGACGGCACCGCGACGACCGGTCCGTCGGCGGCCACAGGCGTCGGCGTGCCGGCCTCGGACGGCGTGCTGCCGGAATCGGACGGCGTGCCGGAATCGGACGGCGTGGTGCCGGAGTCGGACGGCGTGCCGGCATCGGATGGCGTGCCGGCGTCGGGCGCGGGTGCGTCGAGTGTGACGGTGTCGAGCACCGCACCGATCGGCAGCGGGGCGTCGATCGGCGTCGCACACCGGTCGACCACCGTCAGCGCGACCTCGTCAGCGGCGACCACCGCGTAGGCGACGACGCATCCGTTGCCGCTCACCCCAGGCGCCAGGCTGCCGACCTCGGCGACCGCCCGGCTGGTCTCACCGACGCGGTCACGGATCCACACCCGCCGGCCGTCGAACCACGACGAATCGGCATCGCCAACGGCCGATTCAGTGAGCACACCGTCACCTGCGGCAATGGCGGGTGCCGCCGTGTCGTAGACGACGACGGCGCCCGTGTCGGAGATCGCCTGGACGGCAGCTCCGGGCAGGTGCTGTGGGCTGCCGTCACCGTCCACGGAGACGAGTTCCGTGCGGATCGGGTCGGTCGAGGTCTGCGCTCCGATCCCCGATGCGAACGCGCTCGCCAGGCCGACGGTGACGACGGCGGTGGCACCGAGAGCCAGCCCGCGGCCCCGGCTCGGCGTGATGGACGCTGACGTACCCGACAGGGTACTCCCCCCGGGCAGTGGAGCGAATCGGGTGTTTTCCAGCGGGCCACGGTGCGAGTCTGCACCCGATCACGGTCGTTGCTCTCGGACGACCCCGACATCACCGCACCGAGGACGCCACCGACAGCCGCTGCGAACACCGTCAGACCGAGGAACAGTGCGGCGACGCCCGCAGACTCCTCCACTTCGTCCTGGGTGAGGACGAAGCCCTGGGGAACGGGCAGCCGCACCGGCCACCAGACCACCGAGCAGCAGGGCGATCACCGATGCGCCACCGGTCCACCAGAGTTCGCTCGTGTCGTAGCCCGCGCCGGAGAGGCCCAGCGGCACCAGATCGACGGCGGCGAGCAGCAGTTCCAGCAGCACCCAGGTGGCGAGGCCGACCGCAAGGCCGGACCACACCGCGGCGCCCGAGATCTGACGCACGCGGGACTCGTCGCCGACGTGGTCCGTGCCGACGTAGATCGCTTCGTAGCGTTCGTTCGCCTGGATGCGGCCCCGGTTCGTCGGGACCGGCCGCGGTGCGCGGGCGCCCCGGTGGTCGGTGTTGCCGTCCGGGTCATGCCCGTGTCGTGTGTAGGACCGGAATTCTGCTCCGTTGCATCCTCTCCTCTCGTGCGCACGTGCGTACTTCGCACGCATTCGCGCATTACCCAAGCGACGCATCGCTGATTCGACGCGATGGGACCTCGTAGCGGAGGATGGCTGCGATCCGGGTGGTGGCAGCCGGACGTCAGCGAGTGACGCCGCTCATCACGACGGCGACTCGTTCGTGCGGCTGGATGGCGTCGATCGTCGCCAGGAGTCCGCCGAGGCCTGCACTGCCGGTGGCGCTGACGTCGAATCCGGCGGCTCGGGCCAGTTCGTGGGCGGCGACGATGTCGGCCTCGGCGGCCACGATCGGGACGTCCCCACGACTCCCGATCGCCTCGAACACGCCGATCCAGTCGTAGGTCTCGTCGTCGAGGATGCCGTCGGCGACGGACTGCGGGTCCACCCACGGCTCCATCAGCTCGGCCCACAGCGGAGCGGCGAACTCGGGCCGACCGTCGGTGCCGGCGTCGAGCGCGCGCCCCCACGCCCGGGCGAGCGGAGCGCAGCCTTCGACCTGGACGGCGTGGAACCGTCGGGCCGGCGCAGTCGCGCCGAGGCACGTTGCAAACGCGCCGCCGCCGACCTGGACGAAGATGCGGTCGAGCTGGTCGATCCCGTGGTCGGCGAGCTGGTCCCGGATCTCCCAGCCGATGGTGCGGCCACCGTCGAGGGCGAGGGCGTTCTCCGGGCCTTGCACGGTGAAGGGGATGGCGCCGTCGGCGACGGCCTCGCGGAAGCGGAACATCGCCGGATCGCCCGGCGGATCGGTGGGGCGGCGTTCGCAGCGATGGGTGCGGGCACCGAGCCGGTCGAGTTCGTCGCCGAACCCGGCGGTCATCCAGGTCGGCACGAAGACGTCGATCGGCCAGCCGGCTGCCCGCGCCAGCGTCGCCGCGGCGAGCGCCGCATTGCCGCAGGAGGCGATGGCGAGCGGCGGCCGCTCGGTGAGATGGCCGAGTTCGTCGGCGGCGAGCAGGTGGAGGAGGATGGTCATGAGGTGGCGGGCCTTCTGGCTGCCACCCACTCCCCCGGTCTCGTCCTTCACCCAGACGCCGCCGCCGTCGGTGAAGCCGAGCGCATCGGACAACGCGTCGGACCGCCCGAACGGCGTCGGGCGGAAGCCCGTGCCGGCGACGTCAGCGACTGCTGCGTCGAGGCGTTCGACGAGCCCGCGACGGGCGGCGAGATCCATCCCGTTGGCGTCGGCGTAGGCGGCCCACGCGAACTCCTGGTCGTAGCGGACGTAGGGATTGACGTCGTCGTCGAGTCGATCCCGGTCGAGTTCGTCGTCGTCCGGTTGGTCGCGCTCGACGATCTGCAGGAGGTGCCGGCGGTCGTGCGTCGTCGAGTTGGGACAGCGCCACGGGAATGGCGTGGCGATGTCGACGGTCGCCGCGCAGACGGCGCAGCGCCAGCCCGTGACCCGCATCGACGAGCCCATCTCAGCCGGCGGCGACGCGGGCGTTGAAGTCGTCGATCATGTCGTCCCACACGTCGACGTACCGGCGCAGGCCCTTCCAGAACGTCTGGTCGCGGCGGGCCTCGAACAGTTCGAAGGGAGTGCCCTGCTGTTCGACCCAGGTGTAGTAGCCGAGGTTGAAGATGCGGCGGCGGTCGGCTTCGGTGCAGTCGATCATGTGGTCGGTGTCGACCGATCCGAGGTGCTCGCCGAACACCTCGGCGGCGTCCGTGGTCGTGAACTCGTTGCCGTAGCGGGTGGCGAGCAACTTGGCGCGTTCGCTCGGGTAGAGGGCGGCGCCGTCGGTGGCGACGGTGATGATGGCGTCGTCGGGGCCGAGGTCGAGGAGCTTGGCGGTCTTGATCGCGGCGAGCACGTTGCAGATCGCCGAGAAGCCGAAGTGCTCCAGCGTGTCGACCACGTCGGCCGGTACTCCCTTCGACTGTGCGAGGTACTGGCGGCCGACGTCGGTGTTGAAGAGCACGTCGAGCTCGTCGGTGGACTTGTCGGAGATCGCCACGACGACGTCGGTGTTGGTGACATTGTGGATCAGCGGGATGTGCTTGTCGCCGATGCCCTGGATGTTGTGCTCGCCGAATCCGTTCTCGAGCATCGTCGGGCATTCGAGGGCTTCGACGGCGACGATCTTGGCGCCGTACTCCTCCTTCAACCGGTCGCCGGCAGCGATCGTGCCGGCCGATCCCGTGGCGGAGGTGAAGGCGGCGAGATTCAGGCCGCGGCCGTCCTGCTTGAACTGTTCCCGTACGGTCTCGAAGACGTGGCCGAACGCCTTGCCGGTGATGCGGTAATGACCGAGGTGATTGCCGAACTCGGAGAACTGGTTGAGTACGAAGTTGCCCGGGTCCTTGCGAAGATCGTTGCAGGCGTCGTAGATCTCCTTGACGTTCGATTCGGTGCCGTGGGTGCGGATGACGTCCTCAGCGGGGTTGGCGCACCACTGGTCGAGCCAGTCGAAGCGTTCCTGGCTCATGCCCTCGGGAAGGATGGCGACGCCGCGGCTCGCCATGATCCGACTGATCGCGATCCCGCCACGGGCGTAGTTGCCCGTCGACGGCCAGATGGCCCGGTGGTGGGTGGGGTCGAACTGGCCGGTGACGACCCGAGGGGCAAGGCAGGCGTACGCGGCGAGCACTTTGTGGGCGGTGATCATCGGGAAGCGGTCACCGAACACGACGATGATCGGGCTTTCGACGCCGGTCAGACTCGACGGCAGCACCACGTGGTCGGGCACGTGGACACGGTCGCCGGCCAGGTCGTTGTACCAGTGGACCCGCCACAGGTTGCGGGCGTCCGGGCCCTGCGGGTCGGCGTCGCCGACCTTCGTGGTGTGGTCGAAGCAGGAGGGATCCTCGAGCTGCGCGAACGTCGGCAGGGTGATCCCCTGAGCACGGAACCGCTCGACGCTGTTGGCGAGCGCCGCCTCGTCGACGATCCGGTCCGCCAAGCCGAACTGGTTCTCCAACGCCTCCCGCTGCGTTTCGGTGGTGGCATCGACGTCAGCGGCTGCAGTCACCTTGACATTCTGTCAAAGGCCCACGGGAAGTGCTCGCTCCATGTCCCCGGACGCGACACCGCCCGCCCCCGGGGAGGCGGGGCGGGCGGTGTGCTCCAGGAGGTCAAGTCGGCTGCGAAACGATCAGTCGCACCAGGTGAACAGCTCAGGGTTCGTGGTGTGCAGCTTGACGACTTGGCCGAGCGGCAGGAAGGAGCCCTCGTCGAGTTGAATGCGGATCAGTCCTGCTCCATCCGGACCGAGGGTGCTGTAGTCGATCTGCTTCTTGGCTGCCGCCTGAAGCAGGTTCGCATTCTTCAGGAACGCGATGCCGTCTTGGACACAGGCAGCGCCGACATTCTTCGGCGCCGCGCTGGCTGTGCCGGCGGCCCCGAAACCGACGGTGGCGGCGGCGACACCGGCGGTAAGTGCGATGGCAATCTTCTTACGCATGGTCATACTCCTCGATGGATTGGCGGATGAACACCACCTCTACGGAGCCCACGCAGACCCGGATGAAAACCTGTGACGCCAGGGGTCAGACCCCAGGCGTAACGGTCAGAACGGGCGGTCGTCGGGGGGCAGGGTGCTGGGGCCGACGTGGGCATCGAGCCAGGCACACAGGTCGGCCACCCCAGTCCAGGAGTCGCGGATCCGCTTGGCGGCGCCAGCAGTGTGGATCCACTTGGGTGCGCCGAACTCACGCGTCGTGATCAGGCCCTTGCGGCGCAGGAGCTCGATCCGAGGGTGATCCTTCGGGTAGCCGCGCGGCGCCGTCTTGAGGGTGTCGATCGCGCCGATCGAGTACTTGCGCTTCTCGGCATCGGCGACGAGTTCAGCCAGGTCCGCTCCAGTTGCCTCGCCGTCGATCGCTGCGCGGAATCGCTCGAGCTGGTCCTTGGCCATCGCGTAGTAGCCGGCGCCGACCATCAGCCCCGATGCGGAGAACTGCACGTAGAACCCGGCGCCGCCCTCCGATTCGCCGTACGCACCCTGGGCGGTCTTGTACGGCGGCTTGTTCTTCGAGAACCGCACATCGTTGTACGGGCGGAACATGTGGAACGGTCCGTAGTCGGCGAGCGCTTCGGTGAGCTCCACCATCGGCTGCTTGACGAACTCGTCGTAGCGATGCTTGTTCGCCTGCCAGAACGCCCGCGAGTTGTCGGCGTCGAGCTGTTCGTAGAACTCGATGCCCTCGACCGGAAACCCACGAAACGCCATCCCCCGACCGTAGTTGTTACGCCGGGGGTCTGACCCCTGGCGTCACGCTCTCGGGGAGGGATCGCTACTGTCGCCGGCATGGCTGACCTGTTCCTCGGGGGTTCGATCGATCCAGCGACGCACGAGCGCACCGCCTCGGATTCCTCGGGGAACACCATCGTGCCGACCGATTCGCTCACCACACACGGGGTCATCGTCGGGATGACCGGGTCGGGCAAGACCGGCCTCGGCGTGATCATGATCGAGGAGGCGCTGCGCGCTGGGCTGCCGGTGTTGGCGATCGACCCGAAGGGCGACCTGACGAACCTGTGCCTCGCGTTCCCCGAACTCTCCCCTGCCGATTTCCGCCCGTGGATCGACGAGGCCCAGGCGGCCAACGCCGGCGAGACCCCCGACGAGTTCGCGGCGAGCCAGGCGGAGCTCTGGACCGGCGGGCTGGCCAAGTGGGGCCTCAGTGGCACCGACATCGGTGCCCTGCGCACCGGGACCGACTTCACCATCTACACCCCCGGGTCGCAGGCCGGCGTGCCGATCGACATCGTCGGCTCGCTGCAGGTACCGCCCGACATGAGCGACGCCGAAGTGGTCGCCGACGAAATCGAGGGCTATGTCACGGGCCTGCTGAACCTCGTCGGCATCACGGCCGACCCGCTGGCGAGCCGCGAACACATCTTGCTGTCCAACCTGATCCAGCACTCGTGGAGCCAGGACCGGGCTCTCGATCTCACGGCGCTGGTCGGGATGATCCCGTCGCCGCCGATCCGCAAGCTCGGCGTGTTCGACGTCGACCAGTTCTTCCCCGCCGACGACCGCATGGCGCTGGCCATGAAGCTCAACGGGCTGCTGGCGTCGCCGTCGTTCGCCTCGTGGGCGATGGGCTCCCCGCTCGACGTCCGATCGCTCCTCTACTCCCCCGACGGCAAGGGCCGATGTGCGATCGTCACCACGGCGCACCTGTCCGACGACGAGCGCCAATTCGTCACCTCGCTCATCCTCGCCAAGCTGGTCACCTGGATGCGACGCCAGAGCGGCACCACCGACCTGCGGGCGATGCTCTACATGGACGAGGTGGCCGGCTACCTCCCGCCGACCGAGAAACCGCCGACCAAGAAGCCGATCATGACGCTGATGAAGCAGGCGCGGGCGTTCGGCGTTGGTGTCGTCCTGTCGACGCAGAACCCGGTCGATCTCGACTACAAGGCGATGTCGAACGCCGGCACGTGGATGATCGGGCGCCTGCAAACCGACCGCGACAAGAACCGCCTCCTCGATGGGATGGCCTCGGCCGCCGGCAGCGTCGACGTCGGCGCGATCGACGCGACGATCTCCGGGCTCGGCAAGCGCGAATTCGTGCTCCGCCGCGCCGGCAAGGATCAGCCCGAAGTCTTCACCACGCGCTGGGCGATGTCGTATCTGCGCGGCCCGATGACCCGCGACCAGATCGCTCAGCTGATGGCCGACATCCCTCGGCCACCAGCCACCACCGAACCGATACCTGCCGTTCCGGACCCGACCTCCAACGACACGACCCCGGCAGACATGTCGGCCGACCGTTCGGAGTCGACCCGGACGGACACCGTGCCGTCGGACTCGACTCCGGTCATGCCCGAGGTGGCCGACGGCGCAGCGGTGCGGTGGGTCGACGTGGCCGCGCCGTGGCTCAGCGATGTGGGTGGCGACTCAGCCGGCACGGTGCGGGAAGCGGCGATCATCGCCCGGGTGGCGATCCGCTACGACGAGGCCAAGGCCGATCTCGTGCATGACGAGGAGTACGAGGCGGTCCTGTTCCCGCTCGCCGACCGGGTCGACGTGTCGAAGGTGGTGCAGGTCGACTACGACGACCGCGACCTGCGTACCGACGCGCCCGCGGGCGTGGTCTACCGACTGACCGATGCCAAGATCTCCACGAAGACGTTCTTCGCCCAGATGGAACGCGACCTGCGCGACCACCTCACTCGCAACCTGACCCTCGAGATCCCCGCCAACGCCGACTTGAAGCTCTACGGCCGCCCCGGCGAGACCACCGAGGCGTTCGCCGCCCGCTGCGCAACCTTCGCCGACGAACGCGCGAATGAGGAGATCGCGAAGCTGCGCGACAAGTACGAGGACAAGGCGACGAAGCTGCGCGACCAGATCGAAGCGGCCGAGGACCGCGTCGACGTGCTGGAGGAGGAGGCCGACGCCAAGCGCAACTCCGAGCTCCTGTCGACCGCCGGGTCGTTCCTCGGCGGCCTGCTCGGTGGCCGCAAGTCGAAGGGCAAGATGCTCGGTGACCTCCTCGGAGACGCCGGCACCGCCGCCCGCCGCCGCGGCAGCACGAGCGCCTCCGACCGTCGGGTCGACGCAGCGGAGAACAAGGTTGGCCGCCTCGTCGATCAGCTCGCCGAGCTCGAAGCCGACGCAGCCGCCGACGTCACCGAGATCGCCGACAAGTGGGATACCCTTGCCTCCGACGTCACGACGCTCGAGGTGGGGCTCGAGCGAACCGACGTGAGACTTGCGCAACTGGTGCTCGCCTGGCTCCCGGTCAGCTGACCACCGGACTGAACCGTGCCGACGGAGAGACTCGAACTCTCACTGACGGCGACCTAAACGCCGTGCCTCTGCCAATTGGGCTACGTCGGCCTCGGCCAGGAACCTACACCGGGAGATGACGGGACTCCACTGGTGCCCTGGTTCCCGCTGCCCGGTCTCCGGGAACCACGCCGGTTCCCCGGAGACCCGGGCTCGCGGAGCGACCCGCTGACGGCTCGATCGAGGGATCGGCTCGTAGCGTTATTGCGGTGCCTCACGGCAGACACCACCCCGACCTGATCGATCTGGCCTCCTGGGTGGTCGTCGCGTTCGTCGGCCTGATCACGCTCGCCCAGGCGCTCGGACGCTCGGGCACCGCCGCCGTGGCGGTCGTGCAGTCGCTCACGCCGTACCTCACCATCGCGCTCGTCCCCGTCGCGTTGGTCGCTGCCCTGCGCCGACGGCTGCTGATCGCGACCGTTGCGTCGGCGGTCGGCTTCGGCATCGCCGTGCTCGCCGCGCCGCTCGCCTTCCCCGGCCCGCAGCCCGCCGCAGCGGCGAACGCCACCGGCGTGCGAGTCGCGTCGCTCAACTTGTTCATACGCAACCCGGAGATCGATGCGGTCGCCGATGTCCTCGCCACGCTCGACGCCGACGTGATCGTGTTGGTCGAGTACACGCGTGAGCACCAATCCGCGCTGGAGTCGAGCCGGGTCGCCGACGACTTCCCGTATCGTTCCGATCGCAGCGGAGGCGGATCGTCCGGCATGGGGATCTGGAGCCGCTTCCCGATCGAGGAGCGGGATGGACCCGACGTGTTCGCCGAGAGCATCGACGTCGACGTGCGCGGTCCCGACGGCGACATCCGTGTCATCGCCGCACACCTCCGCACGCCGATCGCCGACTTCACTTCGTGGCGCAACGAACTGACGAATGCCCCCGGGATCGGCCGGAGCATCGACGGGCCGACACTGTTGATCGGCGACCTGAACTCGTCGTACTGGCATCCCCCGTACCGCCAGTTGCTCGACGCCGGTTTCGTCGACGCCCACACCGCCAACGGGTCAGGGTTCTCGACGTCGTGGCCGACGGGCCGATGGTTCCCGCCCTTCGTGCGCCTGGACCACGCCCTGACCGCCGGCGGGCTCGTGTCGACCGACGTCGACGACTTCGAGATCCCCGGCAGCGATCACCGCGGGCTGGTCGTCACCGTTGCGCCAGCTCGCTGAGCAGCGCCCGGAACGCCCGGCCCCGGTGCGAGATCGCGTTCTTCGCCTCGACGCCCATCTCGGCGAACGTCGCTCCCCCGCCCTCGTCGGGCTGGAACACCGCGTCGTAGCCGAAGCCGACCTCGCCGCGTTCCTCGGTGGTGATCACGCCTGGGCACACGCCTTCGACGTGCAGCTCCGAACCGCCCGGCCACACGACGATCGCGACCGTCTTGAACGCCGCACGGCGATCGGACACGCCCTCGATGTCGGCGAGCAGCTTCGCCCGGTTGTCGGCATACGAGCAGCCTTCGCCCGCGTAGTGGGCGGCGTCGACGCCCGGGGCGCCACCGAGTGCGTCGACCTCGAGGCCGGTGTCGTCGGCGACCGCCGGGCGTCCGGTCGCCGCACACAAAGCGGCCGCCTTGAGCCGGGCGTTGCCGATGAGCGAGCCGGCGTCCTCAACGACGTCGGGCACGTCTTCCGGACGCGGTAACAGCTCGACGACGCCGTCGAGCAGGCGTTGGATCTCCGCCACCTTGTCGGGGTTCGCCGACGCACAGACCAGCTGGATCATGCGACGGCGCTCAATCGGCCGGACGCCGCGACGGCGGCGTGGCGATCACGGCGGCCTGCAGGTCGGCGATCGTGGCGAGGCCGCCCTCGGCCAGCATCAGCAGCGAGTCGAGTTCGGGCCGGGTGAACGCCATGCCTTCTGCGGTGCCCTGGACCTCGACGAAGCGGGCATCGCCACCGGCAACGGGCTGCAACATGACGACGTTCATGTCGACCTCGGCGGTGCTGTCCTCGACGTACGGCAGGTCGAGCACCGGCGTGCCGCCCACGATGCCGACGCTGATCGCCGTGCAGAACGAGTGCAGCGGGTTGGCGGCCAGGTCACCGCGTTGCACGACGCGTTGCAGCGCGTCGTGGAGGGCCACGAAGCCCCCGCAGATGCTGGCCGTGCGAGTGCCGCCGTCGGCCTGCAGGACATCACAGTCGACGATCACCTGACGTTCGCCGAGTGCCTGCATGTCACAGGCTGCGCGCAGCGAGCGTCCGATGAGGCGTTGGATCTCGACGGTGCGCCCGCTCTGCTTGCCGCGTGCGGCTTCTCGATCGATCCGCTCCGGGGACGCGCCGGGCAACATCGAGTACTCGGCGGTCACCCACCCCTTGCCGGAGTTGCGCATCCAGCGCGGCACGTCGTCGTCGATCGACGCCGTGCACAGCACGCGGGTGCGGCCGAACGATACGAGACACGAGCCGTCGGCCATCTCCGTGAAGTCGCGCTCGAACGTGATCGGGCGAAGTTGATCGTCGGTGCGGCCGTCGGGGCGAGCCATGGGGTCTCCGTTCGAAGTGCTGATGTGGTTTCCTGCGACAGGGTGCCACGGGTGATCGCGAAGCGGTCAGGAAGCCATCACGAACCGGTCGGGTTCCACGACTCGGTGTGGTCGAGTTCAGGGCCGAGGAGTCTGGCACCGAGCTCGCGGAACCACTCGACGTCGCCGCTCGACACGAAACGGTGGCGACCGATGCGATCGCTGTCGCGTAGCAGCGCGAGCGCACCGAGACGGTCCATCACCGCGAAGGCGGTCTCGTCGGCCGAGCTCACCAGCGTGACGTCCGGGCCCATCACGTCGCTGATCGTGCGCGCCAGGAACGGGTAGTGCGTGCAGCCGAGCAGCAGCGCGTCGACCCGGGCGTCGCGGATCGGTGCCAGGAGACGCTCCGCGAGCACCGTCACCTCGTCGCCGGTGGTCTGGCCGCGTTCGACGAATTCGACGAAGCCGGGACACGCCGCGCTGGTGAGGTTCACCGGTGCGCCGGTCTCGGCCACGGCGCGGACGTAGGCGCCCGACGCCATCGTGCCGACGGTGCCGATCACACCGACGTTGCCGGTGGTGGTCGTTGTCACCAGCGCCCGTGCACCGGGCGCGATGACGTCGATCACCGGCACCGGCAGCTCGAGGCGCAGATCGTCGAGGCCGGCCGCGGTGGCGGTATTGCACGCAACGACGATCGCTTTGGCGTCGAAGTCCTTCACCAGGCTCCACGCCAGTTCGTGGGCGTACCGGCGTACGTCGCCGAGCGGTTTCGAGCCGTACGGGTAGCGGCCGGTGTCGCCGATGTAGACGAGGTCCTCCGCCGGCAACAGGTCGATCATCGCCCGAGCGACCGTGAGCCCGCCGAACCCCGAGTCGAACATCCCGATGGGCCGATCCACGGTGCGCCAGCCTACGCCCCGGCCAGTCGCCGACGCCGATCGCCACTCCACCACGCTCCGTCCTCGGCCCCCACCGAGCGATGAGCCAACCGCCCAGATACGGGCTTTTCGCTCATCGCTCGGGGCGGGCGGGCGGATCAGTGCGCGATGGTCATTCCGGGAGTTCTTGGGGCAGCAGGACCTGGTCGATCACGTGGAGCACGCCGTTCGAGGCCTCGACGTCGGCGACCAGCACGGTCGCCCCGCCGATCGTCGGGGGATTCGCAGCCCCATCGATCTCGTGCGGGCCTGGGTTGACCGGGACGAACTCGGGCGGATCGAGGGCGAGCAGCTCGGTGAAGAGCAACGCCTGAGTGGTGTCGACGTGGGTCAACAGCACCGCCTCGACAACCGACGGATTGGTGAAATCGGGAGCGCCGACGCCAGAGGCAGCTGTGGTGATCGCCTGGTTGCTCGGAGCGAGCAGGGTGATCGTGGCGTTCGGGTCGGACAACACGTCCTGCAGGCCAGCGAGCTGGATCAGCGCCTTCAATTCGCTGAGGTCCGGGCTGTTGTCGATCACGTCCCACAGCGTCGCCTCGGGCTGCGGCGGCACGGTGACGACCGGCACGGTGGTGGACGGCGCGACCGTCGTCGGCGTCGTCTCGGCCACCGTGGTCGTGGTCTCCTCGATCGTCGTGGTGGTCGTGGACGTCGTGCTGGTGGTCTCGGGCGGTCGGACGGCCGTGAGTTCGCACGTCACCGTGTCACCGGCGAGGAACTGGTAGTTCGGGAAGCTGTAGCTGACGACCTGCTCGGCCTCCGGATCCGGAGCGCTCACCTCGGCCGCCGCAGACACGACCGTGTCCTGGGCATCGGCTCGCGCCAGGACACAGTCAACGAGCGGGCCGGGCGGTGTCCATCCGGCCGGGACCTGTTGCACGAACGAGACGGTGGCCGCCCACGTGCTGGCGTCGGAGTCGAGTCCGGTCGGTTGCCACTCGAACTCGACGCGGCCGTCCGAGCCGGTGCTGTCGCCGGCCAGTTCGCCGGCCACTGCGGTATCGGGTTGCAGCCAGACGTAGTCGGCCGGCGCATCCGGTGGGCCGTTGACCCCGACGATGAAGCCGGTGTCGAGTGGAGCGCCGGTCTCGTCGGCCACCTCGAGCACGAGGAGGCTGGAGTCCGGCGACGCGGCCGGATCGTCGTCGCCTGCGAGGAGCAGCCAGGCGATGAGACCTCCGACAGCCAACAGCACGACCAGCAGCGCGAACAGGGGGCCCGGCTTCTTGTACCACGGCGTTTCGGGCTCGGGCTCGGGCGCGTACGGATCGGCATAACCGGTCTCGGGCGGCTGCCCCGGTGGCACGCCGCCAGCGGCGCCGGTGACGGGCATCTGCGCCGTCGGCTCCTGCGCCGGCGGCATGCCGTCGGGCAGCGTCGGAGAGGACGATGGTGTGGGTGGCGGAGGGGGTACCGATCCGGGCACGTTCGGGTCGCTCATGGTGACAGTGTCGCAGATGCCGACCGGCGGGCGTCGGACCCCCGGTCCATCGTCAGGGCGACCGCTCGCGGATCTTCGCGTCGGCGAGCCGCCTGCCATGATCTGCCGATGCCCACGATTACCGCCAACGACATCGAGATCTGTTACGAGAGCTTCGGCGACGACGACGCCCCGCCGATCCTGCTCGTGATGGGTCTCGGCGCCCAGATGACCCTGTGGTCGCCGGGCTTCGTGTCCGAACTCCTCGACCGCGGATTCCGGGTGATCCGCTTCGACAACCGCGACGCCGGACTCTCCACCAAGACCGACGGGCCACCGCCGGACGTGATGGCGATGTACGCCAGCTTCATGGCCGGCCAGCCGATCGAGGCGCCCTACACACTGTCGCTGCTGGCGGCCGACGCCGTGGGGCTGCTCGATGCGCTCGAGATTCCCGCCGCCCACATCGTGGGCGCCTCGATGGGCGGGATGATCGTGCAGACCATCGCAATCGAACACCCCGACCGCGTGTTGTCGCTCACCAGCATCATGTCGACCACCGGCCACACCGAGGTCGGCCAGCCCGACCCCGAAGCGATGATGGCGCTGCTCAGCCCGGTGCCCGAGGGTCGGACAGCCGCGATCGAGGCGACCGTGACGACGTCGCGGCTGATCTCGGGCGACCTGTTCGACGAGACCGAAGCGCGGCGGATCGCCACCGAGTCGTACGACCGGTGCTTCCATCCCATCGGCACGATGTTCCAAATCGCCGCAATCGCCGCCAGCGGCGACCGCACCGACGCGCTGCGGCAACTCGACGTGGCGACCCTCGTGATCCACGGACGCCAGGACTCGCTGATCTCGCTGTCGGGGGGCGAGGCGACCGCTGCCGCCGTGTCCGGCGCCGACCTGTTGATCCTCGGACGGATGGGCCACGACATGCCCCGGCGGTACTGGCCGCAGATCGCGGACGCCATCTTCAACATCGCCGCTCGGGGCGAGGGACTGTGACCGTGGCGGACATCGTCGACGACCGGCGACTCGATCCGAGGGTGAAGTGGGCGCTGCGTAACGTCCCGGTCACCTCGCTCGGCGACATCGACAGCCGCGAGCTCCTGCTGGAGATCTCGAACAGTCCGAAGGCGATCGCCCTGCGCGACAAGATGGAAGCGCTCTACGACACGCTCGACACCGAGGAGGTGGCGTCATCGGAGGGCCTCGCGATCTCCGTGCACGACTTCGTGTCGTCGCCCGACGGCAACACGGTGAAGATCCGCTTCGTGCGTCCCGAGGGCGACGCCGTCGTGCCCTGCGTGTACTACATCCACGGTGGCGGGATGCAGAACGGCACCGCGTTCGGTGCGATGTACCGCGTGTGGGCGCGGGTGCTCGCAGCGGAGGGCGTCGCCGTGGCGATGGTCGACTTCCGCAACTGTGTGACGCCGTCGTCGGCGCCCGAGGTCGAGCCGTTCCCGGCCGGCCTGAACGACTGCGTGTCGGGCCTGAAGTGGATCGTCGCACAGGCCGGCGAACTGAGTATCGACGCCGACCGGATCGTCGTCGCCGGCGAATCGGGCGGCGGAAACCTGACGCTGGCGACCGGCATGCAACTGCTGCGCAACGGCAACATCGGGCTGATCAGCGGGCTCTATGCGCTGTGCCCGTACATCGCCGGGCGCTGGCCGCAGGATCGATTCCCGTCGTCGACCGAGAACGAGGGCATCCTGCTCAACCTCCACCACAACCGCGGCGCCGTCGCCTACGGCATCGAGCACCTCGAGGCGGGCAATCCGCTGGCGTGGCCGTCGTTCGCGACGAACGACGACGTGGCGGGCCTGCCGCGCACGTTCATCAGCGTCAACGAGGCCGATCCGTTGCGCGACGAAGGTGTCGAGTTCTACCGGCTGCTGCTCGACGCCGGCGTGGCGGCACAGTGCCGCATCGTGATGGGCACCAGCCACGGCATGGACGTGTTCACCGCAGTCATTCCCGACATCAGCCGCGAAACCGCCGCCAGCATCGCCCGCTTCGCCACCGGCTGACCCCGAACTGTCACACCGTGCCGGGCCTGATGTGACACTTCGGCGTGCCGGGTCTGATGTGACCGTCCGTTTGGGTGGTCACGGGTGTGGGATCAGGCGGGGGCGATGGCGGCGGCGGCGAGGGTGGTGAACTGGTCGATCGTCTCGACGGCGGTCGCTTCGGCGCGGTTCTCGAACGTGAGGCTCGCGAGCGCACGCCCGGAGCGCACGATGACGTGGTCGACGGTCACGGCGGTGACCGACGGATCGCCGGTCACCGGCACGACCACGCGGATGGCCTGGGTGGCATCGCCGGCGGAACCGACCTGCAGTCGAGCGGCGGTGGGCGCACCGAACTCGGCACCGTCGGCGACGGTGCCGCCGAACGCCTCGGCGGCCAGCTCGCTGTATGCGGCTGCGACACATTCCGGCACGGCCGGCTCGGCGAACAACGCCACGAAGAGTCGGGCGTTGCGCTCCTCGGCGCGCACGTTGATGTCCTCGGTCACGGCGAGGGCGCCCTCGGGGGCGACGAAGCGAGCGGACGCGGCGGAGACGGAGCTGTCAGCTTCGGCACCGACACACTCGGTGATGCGGCTGTCCAGCGCCGAGTCTGCATCGGCGTCGCGAGGCGCCTCGGTCCAACGCTCGGGGAGATCGGCGACGGTGAGCAACGCGACTTCGGCCGCCGCGGTGTCGGCCTCGACGTCCTGAGCCGGCCCGTCGGGCTCGGACGTGGCCGTGGTCGTGTCGGGCATCGTCTCGACCGGCTCGGCCGTCGTCTCGGGGGTGGTGTCGGGGCTTGTGTCCGTCGTGTCGACGGCCTCGGCAACCGTGCCGGCGCCGCCGGCGCCGCCGGCGCCGGTGCCGGTGCCGGAATCGTCGGAGCCGCAGGCGGCGACGAGGAGGGTGGCGGCGAGCGCGATGGAGACGACGCGAGCAGAAGAGCGCATGTGGGGACCTTTCGGGGCGTGGATTGTGATGGCGCGGTAGAGGGGGTCACCTGCCCCGGCGACGACACTTCGACACCCGGGCGCCGCAGCGGCGGCACGCACGATTCGCACCATACCGGTGGATCGATGGGTGACCCATGGGCCCGAACGGGTGATCATCGCGGGAGTGAAGCGCCGCCCGGGTGGCCGCCATGTCCTGATCAGGCGCTGATCAAGCAGACGCTGATCCGGAGCCCCTGATCAGAATCGCCGGTCAGAAATAGATGATCTCTTCGGCCTTCGCCTCGGCCTCGTCGAGGTCGTCGGTGTAAGCGCCGGTCGACAGGTACTTCCAGCCGCCGTCGCACACGATGAACACGATCGTGGCCGGCCCGTGGACGTCGGTGTCGATCTGGCTAGCGACCTTGGCCGCTCCGGCGAGCGCGGCGCCTGCGGAGATCCCAGCGAAGATGCCGCATTCGTGCACGAGCCGGCGGGTCCACTCGATCGACTCGCGAGGGCGCACCACGCGCTTGCGGTCGAGGATGTCGAAGCCGTTCCAGTTCTCGAACACCGGCGGGATGTAGCCCTCGCCGATGTTGCGCAGGCCCTCGACACGTTCGCCGAGCGGCGGCTCGACGGCGACGACCTGGATGTCGGGGTTCTGTTCCTTGAAATACCGCCCGGCCCCCATGAGGGTGCCGCTCGTGCCGAGTCCAGCGACGAAGTGGGTGATCTCGGGGACGTCGCGCAGGATCTCGGGGCCGGTGCCCTCGTAGTGAGCGCGAGGGTTGGCGTCGTTGGCGTACTGGTACGGGAAGTACCAGTCGGGATGCTGGGCAGCGAGCTCGATCGCACGGGCGACCGCTCCGTTCGAGCCCTCCGCGCCGGGGGTGAGGATCAGTTCGGCGCCGAACACCTCGAGCATCTGGCGACGCTCGATCGACACGCTCGTCGGCATCATGATCTTGATCGGATGGCCCTTGATGCCGGCGATCGCTGCGAGCGCGATGCCGGTGTTACCCGACGACGGCTCGAGGATCGTCTGACCCGGCAGGAGACGCCCCTCCTTCTCGGCGGTCTCGATCATCGACTTGGCGATGCGATCCTTGACCGAACCGAACGGGTTCTGCATCTCCATCTTGGCGAGGATCCGCACGTCGGGATTGGGCGACAAGTTGGACACGTCGACCATCGGCGTGTTGCCGATCATGTCGAGCACGCTGTCGTTGACGAGGCCCGGCATCGTGAAGTTCGGGTTCAGAGTATTCGTCACCATTCTCCCAACACCGGCGTCGCCCGATGCATTCCGACTAATCCGATGGTTTCTGTCGGGAATCGTATCCACGATGTTCCATTCGGTCCACCCGGCGCGCATCGCCCCGCATCATCCTGATCAGACGATGGCGATGGGTTCTTCGGTGATGGTCCCGTCGACGATGCGATAGCTGCGTGCTTCGGGCGCCTCGCGCTTGAGGCTGATGATCACGTAATGCCACGACGGGTCGGGCGCCGAGGCCACGTCGGTCGGGCTCGGGTACGGCTCGGAGTGCGTGTGGCTGTGCACCACGCCGTTGATCTCGAAGCCACGGTCGTCGGCGTCATTCTCGGCGTGGAGGTGGTCCTTCGGGTCGATCGTGTACACGCGGGCCGACTCGGCGATGTTGCGGCACGGGTAGAACTGCGGCGCCCGGCCGCCCGCTCCCCCGTCGACCGCCGGCGGGCCGGCCATCAGCCCGCACGCCTCCAACGGGTAGGCGTCGAGCGCGGCGCCGACCATCTGTGCGTATGCGCTGCGCGAGATCTCGATCACCCAGTGGAGACTACGCACACCGCCCGCGCTGAAGCGATGAGCGAAAAGCCCGCATTTGGGCGGTTGGCTCATCGCTCGACGGGTTGGAGCCGCAGCGATGAGCGAAAAGCCCGGATCTGGGCGGTTGGCTCATCGCCTGGGGGAGGAATGTCAGGGGGCGGAGGCGGTGACCCGGTCGATGAAGTCGAGCGCGGCGCAGCCGAAGCGGTCACGGGATGCGAGTTCGTCGTGGATCAGGTGGCCGGCGCCGTCGAGCACGACGACTTCGGTCGTCGTCGAGAGGTCGGCGAAGTGCTGGGCCATCATCGGGTCGGCGACGGCATCGGGCTTCGCTGGATCGGCACAGACGATCAGCGACGGCACGTGGAACGCTTCGTGGGGGTCGAGGAGCGAACGAATCGAGCCATTCAGTACCGGATCGAGCACGGCGGCGTCGACCTTCAGCAGCGACCCGGCCATCGAGGCGACCCCGTCGGCATGCAACAACCCGCCGAACGTGCCGCCGCCGGCGGTGGGCGCCGCAGCGAGCACACCGGCGAGCACGTCGACGGTGATACCCGACGCCTGCAACCGTGGGGCCGACTCCCGGATCAGACGGAACGACTCGAGCAGCGAGTTCCCATCGAGCACGTCACTGTCAGCGGCGTCAGCGGCACGGTTGCCGGCGGCGTCGGTGGGTTCGGCAAACCGGAGTGGCGGGTCCTCCATCACGGCCGCCACGACCAGATCGGGATGCCGTTGGGCCAGGCCGGCCGCCGTCGCCCCACCGAGCGAGTGTCCGATGACCACGCAGGGCCGTCCGGCGGCCTGTTCGATGGCGGCGACCGCATCGCTCAGGTAGCCGTCCGGTGAGTACTCCCCCGGTGCTCGGTCCGAGGCGCCGTGGCCGCGGAAGTCCAGACGGAGCACTCGGAACCGCTCGACGAGCGACGGGACGAACCAGTCCCAGGTCCCGCCGAACGACGTGATCCCGTGCAGCAGCAGGATCGGTGGTGCGGAGGGATCGCCGTCGTCGGCGACGTGGAGTTCGATCGAGCCGTTGCGAATCCTCATCCTCCGGACCGTATGTCGTCGGCTCGCCCGGACAGGAGCCGAATCCACCCGCATTGCCCGAAGAGCGTGTCGGTAGGGTTGCATCTCCTCCGAGAGGCACGACGATGGCAAAGGGCAAGAAGACCAAGAAGGACAAGGGCGCCGGCGACGGCACCCAGCTGATCGCCTCCTACAAGCGCGCCTACCGCGACTATGACATCCTCGACACCTACGAGGCGGGCATCGTGTTGACCGGCAGCGAGGTGAAGAGCCTGCGTGAGGGCAATGCCCAGATCGCCGAGGGGTACGCCCGGGTGCAGCGCGGCGAGATGTGGCTCGACGGCATTCACATCCCGCCGTACACGAACGCCATCGGGTTCGGGGCCCATGATCCCGATCGCCAGCGCAAGCTGCTGCTCAACCGCGCGGAGATCGACAAGCTCGACCAGCGCGTGGCCCAGGGAAGCCTCACCATCGTGCCGTTGCGTCTCTACTGGAAGGGCGGCCGCGCCAAGATCGAACTGGGGCTCGCCAAGGGACGCACCAAGGGCGACAAGCGCCAACACATGGCCGAGCGCGACGCCGACCGCGAGATCCAAACCGAGTTCAACCGGGCCAACAAGTACGGCGACGCCCACCGCTGACGGCGCCCGCCTCACGACCTCCAAAAAAAATGTGCTCGACCGGCCCGCCGGCGGGCAGATCGGCGCACGCTTCCGGGTGGGATGCTGGGTGCGCCGAAATGTGTGCGGATCGTGCCGTTCAGCGGGGCGATCTGTGCATTTTTCGGGGTGGTGGTGGCTGAGTCGGCGGTCAGCGGGCGACGAGGTCAGCCGGCGACCGTCTCGGGCACGTCGTAGAGCGTGGTGCGCCTCGCCAGGGTGCGCCCGAGCGGGGCGACCAGCGAGCCGAAGGCATCCTCGGTCATCTTCTGGCCGTGAATCGCTCCCGCCGCCCGCGAGATGTTCTCGTCCATCAGCGTGCCGCCGAGGTCGTTCACGCCTGCCTGCAGCAACTGGCGCACGCCGGGCACGCCGATCTTCACCCATGACGCCTGCACGTTGTCGATCAACCCGCGGTAGGCGAGGCGCCCGACGGCGTGGAGGAGAACCGTCTCGCGGAACGTCGGCCCGCGACGGGCCTTTCGCTGCAGGTAGATCGGTGAGGCCATGTGCACGAACGGCAGCGGGATGTACTCGGTGAAGCCGCCGGTGCGACGCTGCACTACACGGGTGCGCTCGATGTGGCGCGCCCAGTGGATCGGCCGCTCGATCGAGCCCGCCATGATCGTCACGTTCGACCGCAACCCCACCCGGTGGGCGGTCTCGTGTACCTCCAACCACTCGTCGGTCGTCACCTTGTCGGGACACAGGATCGAACGCGCCTCCTCGTCGAGGATCTCCGCCGCCGTCCCTGGCAGCGATCGCAGTCCAGCGTCGACGAGCCGGCGCAGGTAGCTCTCGAGCGGCTCGCCGAGCCGCTTGGCGCCCTCGTGCACCTCGAGCGCGGTGAAGGCGTGGACGTGCATCTCGGGCACGGCGTCCTTCACGGCGTGGCAGACGTCGACGTAGTAGTCGCCGTCGAAGCTCGGGTGGATGCCGCCCTGCAGCGTGACCTCGGTCGCGCCGAGTTCCCAGGCTTGGCGCACGCGCTGCTGGATGTCCTCGATCGTGAGGAGGTACGGGGTCCCGCGCAGGTTGAGCGAGATCTTCCCCTTGGCGAACCCACAGAACTTGCACTTGAACGTGCACACGTTCGTGTAGTTGATGTTGCGGTTGTGGACCCACGTCACCACGTCACCGACCGTCTCGACGCGCAACCGGTCGGCGGCTCCGGCGACCGCCTCCACCTCGGGCCCCCGGGCTTCGAACAGCGTGACCATCTCGTCGATGCCCAACTCGGAGCCGCCCTCGAACCCGGCGAGCACCTCGGCGACAGCGCCGCGGATCGGCGTCGACGGCGCCGGCAGCAGCGTCGGCGGGTTCGCGTTCCAACCGGAGTACCACTGGGTCGATCGATCGCCGACGATCACAACGTCGGCGCCGTCGGCGGTCTCGGTGGTGCCGTCGACGCGCTCGGGGAACTGGCTGCCAGGATCGTCGCGGCCGAGCGCCTCGGCGTCGCTCCGATCGAGCACGGCGAACCGCAGCGCCGGATCGACCCACTGCTCGGGACCCGCCAGCGAGTCGTCGAGATACTCGGGATACGCCGTCAAACGTGGCGCAAGGGTGAACCCGCGGCCCTCGGTGACGTCGCGAAGCCGGTCGAGGTCGGGCCACGGCCGCTCCGGGTTGACGTGGTCGGCGGTCACCGGCGACACGCCACCCCAGTCGTCGATGCCGGCGTCGAGCAGCACCCCGAAGTCGTCGGACAGGTTGGGCGGCGCCTGCAGGTGGATCGACGGGGGGAGCACGAGGCGGGCGGCAGCGATCGTCCAGAGGTACTCGTCGGGCGGGCACGCTGGGGCGTTGCGCATCCCGGTGAGCAGCTTGGGCAGGAAGTTCTGGATGATCACCTCCTGAACGTGGCTGTGGCGTTCGTGGCTGGCGGCGATCGCCCGCAGGCCGTCGAGGCGGTCCTGACGTTCGTCGCCGATGCCCACGAGCAGCCCCGTCGTGAACGGGATCTGGAGTTCGCCGGCTGCCTCGAGCGTCGCCAGCCGGCGGGCCGGGTCTTTGTCGGGCGCTCCCCGGTGGCAGGCGAGATCGGCGCGGACCGACTCGATCATCATCCCCTGGCTGATCGACACCGGTCGGAGCTCGGCGAGTTCGTCGGCCGTCAGCGCCCCGGCATTGGCGTGCGGGAGCAACCCGGTCTCCTCCACCACCATCCGGCACATCGCCGCGAGGTACTCGACCGTGCTCGCATAGCCGTGTTCGGACAACCACTCCCGCGCCACCTCGTAGCGATCCTCCGGACGTTCGCCGAGCGTGAACAACGCCTCGTGACAACCGGCGCGTGCGCCCGCCCGAGCGATTCGGCGAACCTCATCGGGACTCAGGTAGGCCTCGGCGATGCGGCCCGGCGGTTGGGCGAAGGTGCAGTAACCGCAGGTGTCGTTGCAGAGGAAGGTGAGCGGGATGAACACCTTCGGCGAGTACGTGATGCGGGTGCCGGTCCGTTCGTCGCGTAGGCGGGCGGCGGCGGACATCAACTCCTCGAGCGGCGTGGCGAGCAGTTCGGCGTCATCCGGATGTGGCATCGCCGCACGGTAACCGCGAGTGAGTGTGGAATGCGAACTCACTGCTATGGTCCCCTCGTGCCGCCGACGTCCACCGACCACGAACTCGGGATCGAGGCGGTCGCGGCGATCGTCGGCGACCGATGGTCGATGCTGATCGTGCGCAACGTGTTCCGCGGGATCCGCCGCTTCGATGCGCTGCACGAGGACCTTGGCGTGTCACGTCCGGTGCTCGCCGGGCGGCTCAAGCGACTGGTCGAGGCGGGCATCCTCGAACGTCGCCGCTACCAGGAACACCCGCCACGCGACGACTACGTCCTCACACCGGCCGGGCTCGAGCTCTCCCCCGCGCTCGTCGCGCTGATCCGCTGGGGCGACCGCTGGTTCGGCGACGGCGAACGCACCGCGGTGCTCGTCCACTCGGACTGCGGCGACGAGTTCGAGCAGGGCTTCTGGTGCCGGACCTGCGCGACGACGTTCGGGCCGAGCGAGATCCGGTCGCGCCCGTGATCACCCACGTCGCCACCGCCACCGTGCCGACCCGTTGGGGCGACTTCATCTGCCATGTGTATCGACGGCCCGACGGCATCGAACACCTCGCCCTCATGCTCGGAGATCTCGACGACGAACCACTCGTCAGAGTGCACTCCGAGTGCCTCACCGGCGACGTGTTCGCGTCGGCCCGCTGCGATTGCGGAGCCCAACGCGATCTGGCCCTGGAACTCATCGCTGCGGCGGGCTGCGGGTCACTGATCTACCTGCGGGGCCAGGAAGGACGGGGCATCGGGCTCGGCGAGAAGATCCGCGCCTACGCACTGCAGGAGCTCGGCTACGACACCGTCGATGCGAACTTGGCGCTTGGCCACCCAGCGGACGGCCGGGACTACTCCGACGCAGCAGCCATCCTGCACCACCTCGGCGCGACGTCGATCAGACTGCTCACCAACAACCCCACCAAGACCGACGCACTCACGGCGCACGGCATCGACGTGGTCAGCCGTGAGCCGATCATCATCGAGCCGACGGCCTCCAGCGCCACGTACCTCCGCACCAAGCGAGAACGGATGGGCCACAGCCTGGCGTGATCGTTGCCCTCAGGTCCTGACTGCCACCAGGTCGATCAACGCCGACGTGCCACGATGGCCCGCCCCCTCCTCGATCACCGCGTCGTAGCTCTCGAGACGCTCGATGTGCATGTCAGCGAACGAGTCGCGCAGGAGATCCTCGGTGTACATGTGGGTCGGGTCCGGCGGTCCGCCCGTTCCGAGCGCGACCTGCTCGGGCCGGTAGCCGTGCAGGAGGAGGCGCCCGCCCGGACGCAGGGTGCGCTGCATCCCGCCGAACACCGCCGGTTGCTGTTGCGGCGTGAGGAACTGGATGAAGATCGCAACGACCAGGTCGTAGGCGTCCGGCGTCCACTCCCAGGCCATGATGTCGGCGTTCCGGAAGTCGACCTCCACGCCCCGTTCGTCGGCGAGCTTTCGCGCCTTCGCGATGCCGACTTCGGACGCGTCCATCGCCACGACCTCGACACCCTGTTGCGCAAGGAACACCGAGTTGCGGCCCTCACCGTCGGCGACGACCAGCGCGCGGGCTCCGGGCTTCAGCAGACGTTCGTGTGCCACCAGGAACGCGGCCGGTTCGGTCCCAAACAGGTAGTCGTCGATCGAATAGCGCTCGTCCCACATGCCCTCTCCTCGCTGACGTCGGCGCTAGCATCTTGGCCCAAACGCTGCCGCCGCCACCTCCTCTGGCCACCGACGAACGGCCGACGTGGCCAGTAGCATGGATGACGGCGTCGACGTTTCGACCGAAGACGCCACTACATATCGATCACGGGGCTGACTGGTTTCGACGTCAGTAACGCTGTTCGAGTTTGCGACCCGAGTTGCTCAGACTCGCTAAACGGGGCAACCACAAGAATTGCCGAAGAGCAGTTCGCTCTCGCCGCCTGATCCTCAGGTGAAGCGAAGAGTCATCGTGAGCAGAAATGTCGCACGGGGCCAATCCATCACAGCCCGGCAACAGAAGTGAGGGATGACGGCAGGAAAGACTGCTGACGGCGAGAAAGATCGCTGACTCACAGGAAAGACTGAGCGTGGTCCGCCTCGAGCGGACAGCCGACCCGTCGGTGACACAGCGTCAGTGTCAACATCGGGAATGGTCGTAGCAAGTTCGTTCACCGGCTGATGGACGGGGGTTCGATTCCCCCCAGCTCCACCATCAGGTTTTCGGTCGTGCGTTCGCTTGCGCCAAGGTCCAGATTGCAAGTCTCTGACCAGGTGTTTTGTACGCTGAGATGCGCCGGTGTTCGCAATCGTTGCTGGAGTGTTGCTCCGCCGGTTGCTCCGCAAACTGGTACGGTTGCTCCGCACGTTGCTCCGCAAACCAGCAGTTTCGGAGCTCCCAAGGCGAGGAGCGAAGCCATGCCAAGGCAGCCACGAGGGAAGCGAACGACCAGCGCTGCGGGCGAGGTCGAGGTGGTGTCGAAGAACTCGAACGGCGATGGATCGGTGTACTTCGAGCCACCTCGCACGTCGAAAGACGGCAAGGCCCGACCCGGCTACTGGCGAGCGAGTTACCGAGATGCCGACGGCAAGCGTCGAACCGTGTCCGGACCCACTCGCGCGCAGGCCGAAGCCCGACGTGAGGTGAAGCTCGCCGAGATCGCCGCCATGCCGGCCGTCGGCAGTCGGTTCTCCCGAGAGACGACGGTCGCTGAGCTCACCGATTGGTGGCTCGATTCGGTCGCACGCCACCAGGTGAAGACCTCCACACTCGACAGCTATCGCAAGTTCGCCAGCTACCTCGCCGACGACATCGGAACACACGCCGTCGTGGACGTCGGCCCGGAGGTGCTGACGCAGTGGCAGTCGAAGCTGCTCGACAAGTACGCGCCGTACACCGTGCTCAACTGCCGGAAGGTCTGCCGGCAGGCATTCACCGAGGCCGTGAAGTTCAGGCTCATTCCCTCCAACCCGTTCGATCTGGTCAAGGCGCCACGGGCGAAGCGGGTCAAGGCGGGTCGCGCCCTCTCCCCCGCTGACGCCAAGGCGCTGATCGCTGCGTCCCAAGAACTGCGACTCGGTGCTGCCGTCACACTGCTGTTCTGCCAGGGCTGGCGCGTGAGCGAGGTACTCGGACTGGCCTGGGAGGACCTCGACCTCGAAGTCGGCACTGCTCAGATCCGACGTGGAGCGTCCTACACCTCATCGGTCGGGATGGTCCTCGGGTCAACGAAGACATCCGGGGCCGAGGGCATCCACTATCTCGCGCCAGTCTCGGCCGCCCACCTCCGCAGGCGCCGCGCTGAGCAGCAGGCCGAACGACAAGCAATGGGTGCCGATTGGCAGACCCACACCTACGACGGCGATGCGGTATCAATGGTGTTCACAACGATCCGAGGCGGACTCGCGAATCGACAGGCGGTCACCAAAGAGATTCGCCGAGCCGCGCTGGTTGCCGGGCTCGATCCTGAAGGACTGGCCAGTCACAGCGGTCGACGAACGGTGGTCACTGCGCTCTACGCCGACGGTGGACTCGACCTCGCCGACGTCGCTCGTCACGTCGGCCACTCCGACCCGTCGACGACCGCCGAGTACGTCCGCAGCCTCGGTCACCGCCCATCGAACACGGCCGCGCAGGCCGCCCGGCTGCTCGACCCGACGATCTGATCCACTGGCCGCCCACCGCATCAGTTCGTGCGGTTACGCCCGTGATAGTGCGGCGTCACAATTGGGCCGTGATTCTGCGCTGCCTTGACCCTCGTGGTGGTGAATCTGGGTGTGTGGAGTGCGCGACCGGATGGCGAACTGGCGGGTGCGAGGATGCATGTGTGAGCGAGCGCGTGTTCGACGGGGGATCGGAAAACCAAGGCGTGGTGGTGCGAGTCGGTAACACTGTGCGCCGCCCGCGTGGTGCCGGTCACGAGGTCACCGAAGCGCTGCTGGTCCACCTCGAGCGGGTGGGATTCGATGGATCTCCACGATTCCACGGAATCGATGAGCAGGGACGCCAGATTCTCGAGTACCTCGACGGCTCAGCTCATCGCACACCGCCGTGGCAACACGACGATGCCGCCAACGCTGTCGAGCTCGGTCGGCTGGCCTCGTGGTTGCGCCGTTTGCACGATGCCACATTCGACTTCGTTGCTCCCGTCGGAGCGCAGCCGCGGCGTGCGTTGCCTCTGCTCGGTGGCGTGTGGACACATGGCGACGTTGGCTATCCGAACGTGGTGTATCAAGACCAGGACTTGGTCGGGTTGATCGACTGGGAGTTCGTTGCGCCATCGCATCGCTGCTGTGACCTCGCGGCTTTGCTCGCAGTGTCGGTTCGCGGGCCGCGCCCGGACGTGGGCGACAACACCCGTCGAGCTGCTGCGACCAGGCTTGCCGCCGCCGCGATCGCTGAGGGCTACGACATGACCGACGACGAAGTCCATGCACTGCCGGAGATGGCCGCGACGATCCTCGACGACATGCGCGAGTTTCAAGGGGAGTCGATGAGCGACGAAGAGCGTCACCGATCAGCGTGGCGATCCCAATGGCTACGCGACAACACCGACTACCTCACGGACTCCTGAGCTCCGATTCGCCTACAGGCGGGCACGGCACCGACGATGCGGCGCCGCATCCGGGCCACACTCGGCCACCTACGGCAGGCTCAAGGAGTTGAGGGGTTCGATCGCTGGGCGACAAGGTCGACAACGAAGTCAACGAGCTCGACGTGCGGCAGACCCGTGATCTCTTCGAGCTCGAACCATCGCACCTCGTCGGTGGTACCTGCTTCGAAGGTCGTCCGAAGCTCCCCTTGAACGTCGACAGCATCGAACACGACCCCGACCACGTGTCCAGCCTCGCCAGCGGCAGACTCCTCTTCGGTGAACCAACGGGAGAAGATCCCAAGAATGGAACCCAGCGTCGCGGTGAGCCCCGTTTCCTCGTCGAGCTCGCGGTGAGCGGCTGCTTCCGCAGTCTCGCCCCAGTCCATGCCGCCACCCGGCATCGTCCACATCCCGCTGTCGGGATGACCAGGGGAGACGAAGCGCGTCAGCAACAACCGGTCGGTCTCATCACGACACACGACATACGCCGCCGCCCGACGCCAAACAACATCCACCACATCAGGATGCCATCCACGAACCGATCGAGAACGTCCCCGATCGTCGGGTCGGTGGGCGGGCGGGATTATCGAGTGCCGCACTTGGGCCGT
>CAVSJQ010000020.1:0-13443 GCA_963728355.1 Ilumatobacteraceae bacterium
ATGGCATGGAAGAGGTCAGGAGTTCGATTCTCCTTAGCTCCACGGAAAAGCCCAGGTCAGAGGCATCACGGTTGGCGGCACTGCTGGTCCGGCAATCGAGCTGACACCTTGTGGGAACCGTTTCCGGTAGCAAACGGCGCCACTTGGGCCTCCTGGAGCCCCTCGCTGGTGGTTGGGGAGCCCGCGTAAAGGTCTGACCTCTTCCACGCCAGCCGAGAGGTGGGGCGGCGGGAGCGGATCCCGAGCCCGGTTGATCTCGGAACGCTCCGGCCGTGCGTAGCCCGCCGTCAGCGGTTGGGCTTATGTGGTGCCCCGCTGATTGCGCGACCGACCGACTTCGTTGGCGATGCAGCGCATGTGACGTCATTGTCCGTCGTGAGTACGGCGCCGATCGAGCGACGTGCGAGCTCGAGCGGCTTCGTCGATCGGAGCCCCTTCGAGAGCAGGACTGCGCCCTCCACGTGGGCGAGCACATCGGTGGCCACCTCGTTCGCCACGTCCGGGTCGAGGCCGCTGCCCTCGAGGAGCGAGGCGAACGCATCGATCCAGGCGGTGAACGACGACGCCGCCGCATCGGACACGGGGCCGGGTGCGGCCGCTGTCTCGAGCGCGACCGTGGCGATCGGGCAGCCGTCGGCGAAGTTCGACGAGGTCAGCGCTGCGATGAAGTCGTCGATGAACCGTTCGACAGCGTCCATCGGTCCGTCGGCCGCGCTCGCCAGATCACGGATGTGGTCGGCGCCGAGCTGCCCCGATCGACCGACCGCCTCTGCGACCAGTTGCGCCTTGCCGCCAGGGAAGTGGTGGTACAGCGACCCGCGCGGTGCTCCAGATTCGTCGATCACCTGCTGGAGGCCGGTGGCACTGGCACCTTGGCGCCGTAGCAGCTGGCGTGTCGTCTCGATCATGCGCTCCCGTGTTTCCACCATCGGTGCAGTCTAGACCGATCGTCATATTATGATGATCGATCTAGTACGTTCTAACAAGGTTCTAACAAGAAGGAGCCCGACATGCCGGAACACCACTACACACACTTCGACCCAACGGGGCGCCTGCTGACGACGGGACTCGTCGGGACCGTCCAGAGCGAGGACGTCGAGGCGTGGATCGACGACGTGACCCACATACTTCACGGGCTCCCCAACGGTTCGACGTTTGCGTTGTTGTTCGACCTGTCCACGTACGAGCCTGGCAGCATCGCCGCGCACAGAGGAATGCGAACCGTGATGCCCGACGCACTCGCTCGACACGGAATGAGACCGGCCTATCTCGACCTGTTCGAGCCAGGGGTCGAGATGCCGGTCGAGCCTGACCCGGACGTGCGTTGCGTCGCCTTCGCGAACGTGCATCACAACGCCGATCGAATGGCGGACTACGAGGACCGGGCAGGCAAAGCTGATCAGCGGTTCTTCAGTGATCTTCCAACCGCCCGGCGATGGATTCTCGGCCTCAGCACAGCGGGTGCCGTCGACTGAGGGTGCCGTGCATTTTCGTAATCGACTTCGGGGCGCGATCGCGAATCCGGCAGTGGTCGTGGTCGCCGTCTTGTCGGCGGCACTGATCTGTCTGGCTGCTGCGGCGCTGTTGCTCCCTGACAGCTACGGCTGGACCCTCCACGGCGTCAGAGAGTCCGCGGCGCAGGGCATCGACCTTGCGCCCAGGCGACTCGCCACCCACCCGACCATCGAGACGCACCGTGGTGTTGATCAAGGCCTCGACACCCAGTTGTTCGATCAGCGTCGCCGGTAACAGCAACCCGGCGTTGGCGACCAGATTGTCGTCGTCGAAGGTGACCCGAACGCGGTCCAGACTCTGCGATACTCGACTCACTGGAAGTGTCTCCCGGCGTTGGTTTTCGATGCGGTGTAGGAACCAACATCGTCCCAGCCCCGGAGACCTTTCACGGGGATACGCGATCTACCTCACCCCGACCCTGATCGGTGGATCGAGAGTTAGTTCTCATCGAGCTCATCGATTGGCCGCCACTCGTGGAGCAGCCTTCCGCGCGACCGGTCGTAGCTCCAGTAGTGGCCCTGGCCGGGCTGGTCATGGAGCCGACTGATCGCTCGGCGGTCGAGGTGGCACATGAGCAGCGTCCCGACTGCGCCATGGCCGACGATGGCGACGTCTGCTGTGGCGCCGTCAAGTTCGCCAAGCTGATCGCTGAGCGCCTCGACGATGCGGCGCTGCGCGTCGACAGCTCGTTCCCAACCGTGGGCAGATGTGTGGGGTTCGGCGAAGAAAAGATCTGCGAGGACTTCGTGGCGATCTGCGGGTACGAAGCCGGTGGACGATCGATCGATCTCTCCGCTGGACGGTCGCTCTTCCACCGCCAAGTGGAGGTGTGCGGCGAGGACGTCAGCGGTTTCTCGCGCCTTGGTTTCGCTGCTGGTGATGATGTGACCGATCGAGTCGACCCACGGTTGCTCGAGTATCGACTGCACCCGGTGTCGACCCCTCGAGCTCAGTGACCACTCGGTGACAGGGATGTGGGGATCGATGTCCACGTTCGGGTGGCTGATGTACCGCAGGATCGACATCGGTGCCATTGTGGCGTCGGTCCGTGCGCCGTCGAACACCTCGCCAGGAAGAGGCCGTTGGTAGCTACCCTCTGGCGAATGCGTTACCGCATGCTGGGAGGGCTCGAAGTCAGCGACGGTGCCGCTCGTATTGAAGCCGTGAGCCCGAAACAGCGTTCGATACTTGCGGTACTCCTGCTCGAACTCGATCGTGTCGTGGCGGCGGAACGACTCGTCGAAGTCGTGTGGGGCGACGATCGCCTCGGCGCGACAGCGACGCTGCACTCTCATGTCTCCAGGCTTCGTTCAGTTCTGGAACCGGGACGGGCGCCGCGAGCCGCGCCGACCGTGCTCGTCACCCAGCCACCCGGGTATCGGCTTCGAGTACATCGCTCCGACGTCGACGTTTTTCACTTCGAAGACGAGGTGAACCGCGGTCGCTCCCTACTGAGAGACGGCGACCTCAGCGGAGCGGCGAGGACCCTGCACGATGCGCTTGGTCTGTGGACCGGGGCGCTACTTCCCGAACTCGCAGACGAGCCGTTCGTGATCGCCCACGCGACGCGCCTCGACTTGGTGCGTGTCGCAGCGCTCGAAGCTCTGTCGGACAGCCTCTTGCAACTCGGCGAGCACGATGAGGCAGCCGGGCTCCTCGAAGCGCATGCACACGATCACCCGACGCGGGAGCGGCTTCAGTATCTGCTGGCGCTTTCGTTGTACCGGGCGGATCGACAAGACGAGGCGTTGCGTGTCATCGATCGGTGCCGTCGTTCGCTGCTGAATCAGTCCGGTCTCAGCCTCGGGAGCGAACTGAGAACACTCGAGGTGTCGATACTCGAGCAGTCCCCGTTGCTCGCTTGGCGTCGCCCCGACGATCCGTCGATCGTGGTTCCAGATGGTGAAGCGACGCCCACCACTCTCTCGAAGTTGTCGACCCATTCAAACCTCCATGTGGCGGCGGAGACCGACACGTCCGCCGACACGAGGACCGCAGTTGTCGGGCGGACCGGTGAGTTGTCGGCGCTCGAGGCGGTCATCTCGGCGGCCGAGACCGGCGTCGGCACGATGGTCATGATCCTCGGCGAGCCGGGGATCGGAAAGACGCGCCTCGCCGAAGCGGCGGTCGAGCGGGCCGCCGAACGAGGGATGCTGACCGCGTGGGCGCGGTGTCCGGAGGACCGCTCGGCGCCGTCGTTCTGGCCGCTCGTCCAGCTCGGCGAGCAGCTCCGCGCCGCCGGGTTCAGTGACCTGCGGGTCGGTGAACTCGATCGGCGCGTGGCGGAGAGCGCCGTGTCGGAGCGGTTCGAGCTCCATCGAGCGGTGCTCGAGGCGGTGCGATCGATCGGCCGGCCGGCGCTGCTCGTCATCGACGACCTGCAGTGGGCAGATCCCGACACACTGCGCCTTCTGGAGCACATCGGGCCCGAATTGCGTTCGACCGGAACGCTGTTGATCGCGACGAGCCGCCCGATCGACGATGCTGCGCCGTCGGCATTGGTGGATTGCCTGGCGGAGGTCTCGCGGGTGCCCCATTCGGTCCAGATGGTCGTTGGCGGTCTTGATCCAGACGCGATCGCTGCATGGCTCGGGGCGCGACACGATGTCGTCAACGTGCGCGAGATCGCGGAGCTCGTCCATGCCCGTACTGGCGGCAACGCGTTGTTCGTGAGAGAAGTCATCGAACTGCTCGCGTCCGAAGGCCGGCTGATCGAGGTCGAATCGGTTCGCCACACTCGGGCCATCCCGCCGGGTGTCAAGTCGGTCGTTCGGCGCAGGGTGTCGCGTCTGCCCGCACCGACCCAAGCAATCCTGCCCGTGGCAGCCGTGCTCGGCCGATCACTCGACATCGTCGCGCTGGCAGGCGCCGCAGGCTCCGACACAGCGACGCTTCTCGAGGCCCTCGAACCGGCGGTCGAGGCCGGGGTGTTGGTCGAGTCCAGCGGCGGCCTGCTGTTCTCGCACATGATCGTTGCCGACGCACTCGCGGACGAGGTCAATGCGCTGCGACGCGCTGCGATCCACGCCGCTGCATCGCTTGCGCTCACCGATGTGGCCGGCGCCGGGTTCGGGATGCATGCCGCCAAGATCGCGTCCCACGCGTTCGAAGGGATCATGGCCGGAACCGGCGAACTGGCGATCGCCGCCGGGACGCGTGCTGCCGAGCTTGCATCGGCCCAACTGGCGCACGAAGACGCCGCCGCGCACTGGTCACGTGTCGCTGATGCCGTTGCCCGCTGCCGACCGAGCGACCTGCACGCCCGCATCGATGCGTTGAACGCGCAGGCGCGAGCGCTGTTGCGTGCCGACATGGTGGTGGCGGCGAAGTCACCGATTGTCAGCGCCATCGAACTCGCAGCCACGGCGGGCCTTCCTGAGGACATGGCCAACGCTGCACTGCTCGTCAACCACGAGCACGTCTGGGCGAACGAGCCGTACGGCGTCGTCGACACCGTCCTGGTACGCGCGCTGGAACGCACGATCGGCGACGTCGCCGATACGGACCCGCAACGACCGCTGCTGCTCGGAGCGTTGGCTGCCGAGCTGGCGTTCGACGATCCCGACCGACATGCGGCTGCATGCGAGTCCGCCGAACGAGCGGCGCGTCGACACGCTCTTCCGAGCACGCTCGCGAGCGTTCTCAACGCAGTGACCGTGCCATGCCGTCCGGGACAACTCGACCAGCGCGCACGATGGGCCCGCGAGGTCATCGAGTTGTCCATGCAACACGAACTCGCCGTCGACCAGCGGTTCGCCGCCCACTACCATCTCACCGAAACCTTTGTCGAACGGTCAGAGTTCGCCCGAGCCGACGCCGAACTCGCGACCGCTCGGCGCTTGATCGAGGCGGTGCCGAGCGATCGCCTGCACAGCCAGCTCCTCGGCTTTGAGAGTGCGCTCTCACTTGCCCGTGGCCGTCACCGCGACGCCGAACGCCGAATGGTCAAGTCACAAGAACTGCACCGTCGCGGTCGCCGCTACGACTCGGAATCGCTGATGTTGGCCAACGACCTTGCGCTTGCAATGGACGTCGGAGGTCTCGAAGAACTGATTCCCTTCGCTGTCTCGACGGCCGGCGAAAGCCCGTACGGCCGTGCGGTCTCCGAGGTCGTCGCCTTCGCCATGCTCGAAATCGGCCGGACCGATATCGCATCGGAGCTCGTCGACGCCTTCGACGTATCGAGTGGGTTCGCCGACGATTACATGGCCGTGTGCTGCATGACGGCCGCGGTGCACGTACGCGTCTCGTTGGATGACCGACCCGCCGCCGACGCCTTCGCCCGACGGTTGGCGCCGTTCTCCGGGCGATGGGCGGGAGCGGGAACGACCCCGCTCTCCATGGGCCCGGCAGACTTGGCGTTGGCTCGCGCTCTGGCGATAAGCGGGAACGTCACCGACGCGAGCGCCACCTTCGATCGATGCGTGAAGCAGCTGGAGACCAACGAGGCATACCCGTGGCTCGCCCGGGCGCTCGTTCGCCAGGCGCAGTTCTTGAACGAAACCGGCGACGCTGCAGCGGCCGATGCAGCAGCAGACCGCGCAGCGGCTCTCGCCGACCGGTTCGCACTGGTGTACGTGTCGCAACAGCTCGCTGAGCTCGTCCGCTGACGCCAAGAGGCCGGCAAGCCGTTCGCAAGCAGCTCGCAAGACCGCACGGACATCGTTGCGGTCATGCCGAGAGAACAACCAACCACCGCATCCGCCCCCACCGCCGACTCGCAGCTCAACCGCCCGGATCTCCAGCAGTACCGGGCGATGCATCACGCGATTCGCACATCGAACCAGCGCTTGGTGTCGGCGCTCGCCGACCTCCAACGAAACCCACGGCAGTCGGCGATCCCCGCACTCCAGCGGTGGGTCGCCGGGTACTGCCAAGAACTGCGCAATCACCACCAGATCGAGGACACCATCTTCTTCCCGGCGCTCGCAGCTCGCGTTCCGTCGTACGCCGACTATGCCAAGGTGCTCGACGACGACCATCACCAGTTGGAGACACTGGTCGAGCAGATCGACGTCACCGTCGAACAACTCACCGGTGCGACCGAGCCACAAGAACAGCAGCTGGCGACAGCGCTCATGCGTGCAGTCGAGCTTCGCGACCTGATGTCGGCGCACCTCGACGTCGAAGACCGCGAAATCCTCCCGATGTTCGAGCGACACTTCGAGGCACCCGAGTACGAAGCAATGGATGTGCGAGCACGCCGCAGCGTGTCGATGAAACACGCGATGTTCTTCGTCCCGTGGTTCATGACCAGCGCCCGCCCTGACGACGCCGCAGCGCTGATGCGCAAGGCGCCGCCGCCTCTGAAAGCGATCGATCGCATCACGCGTCGTCGCTACGCCCGCCTCGTGGAGCGCGGCCTCGGACGATCGGCACACCTCGAGGCGGACTGGCGATGAGCCGCACGACCGAGACCTCCGTCCTTCCCTTCCACTCCAATCAACTGAACACACGCAAAGGCAATGACATGAACTCCATCCTCTCACGCCCCTCCACGACCCGACATCGCAGCGCTCCGCGCGCTGCGCTGACCGTGCTCGCCGCCGGCACGATGAGCGTGCTGGCTGCGTGTGGCTCCAACACCGCGGCCGTCCGCGCGCCGATCGACTCGGTCGCGACGACCGAGCGGACATCGGACACGTCCGCATCGTCGACCGGCGACCCAGACGACAACACGACAACCGATCCAGTCGGCGACGCGGCCGACGGCGTGACCGGCGGAGTGTCGTCGCTCAACCTCGTGAAGGGTGCAGTGGTCCAAATCGAAGCAACCGGCACCTTCGTCGACCCGGAGTTCGGTGCTCAAGAAGGTGCGGGACGCGGCTCCGGTTTCGTCATCGACCCCTCCGGGATCGCCGTCACCAACAACCACGTCGTCACTGGGTCGGGCCTGTTGCAGGTGTTCGTCGATGGCGAGGACGAGCCACGAAACGCACGCGTCCTCGGCGTGTCGGAATGCTCCGACCTCGCGGTCATCAAGATCGACGGACCGGAACTGCCGACGTTGACGTGGGCCATCGACGCCGACGAGCCTGGCACCGAGGTGTACGTCGCCGGCTTTCCACTCGGCGATCCCGAGTACACCTTGACGCGCGGCGTCATCGCGAAAGCGCGAGCGAACGGCGACACCCAGTGGGCGTCGGTCGACCACACCATCGAACACGATGCCGCTGCCCAGCCCGGCAACTCAGGTGGTCCGCTGGTCACCGCCAACGGCCGTGTCGCCGGAATCCACTATGCGTCCTCGACGAGGACCAACCAGTCGCAGTTCCTCGCCATCGCTGCCGACATCGCCCAGCCGATCGTCGACGAACTCGCCGCTGGAAACGATGTCGACTCGGTCGGGATCAACGGCCAGATCGTCGTCTCAGAGGACGGCGCCACCGCAGGACTCTGGGTGGCGGGTGTCAAATCCGGGTCGGTCGCCGACGACGTCGGGATCGAACCGGGCGACATCGTGACACGTGTCGAAGGAGTCACGATCGGACTCGACGGCACCATGAAGGACTACTGCGACGTGCTGCGCTCGCACGCTCCCGACGACGAACTCGCCATCGAGGTGCTGCGCTACGCGACGAGCGAAATCCTCGAAGGAGAAATCAACGGCGACGTCCTCACCCAAGCCTTCAGCTTCGCCGATCAGTACGACGACGACACGACCGCCGGCGACAGCTACGACGACTACATGACGATCGAAGACGAAACCGGGACCATCTCGGTGACCGTGCCGACTGCGTGGGCGGACATCGACGGATCATCCACCGACCTCGGTGACGGATCGGCGTCGCCGTCGGTGATCGCCTCACCGAGCATCGCCGATTTCCAAGCGTCATGGACGACACCGGGAATGGAATTCCTCGCCAGCCCCACGCTCACACAGTTCACGCCGGGCGAACTCCTCGACCTGATCGCACCGACAGACTGCGTCACCCAAGGTCGCAATCCCTACGACGATGGATTCTTCGTCGGCGAGTTCGAAGTCTTCACGGACTGCGGCGGCTCCGACACGCAGTACTACGCAGTGGCATCGACGTCGATCGACGGCGCCTACGGCGTTGTTGTCGCGGTCCAGGTCGTCAGCGACGCCGACCTCGAGGCGCTTGACAACATCCTCGGCTCGTTCAACGTCACCGTGTGAGCAGGTAGGCCTGACCGCCACACAGGGAGTGGATCGCCGCGGCGATCCACTCCCTTCGCTGCGATCGCGTCCACGGTGGCAACGCCCACAGCGCCACACGTCCGTCCATCGATCAACCGTGTCCGTTGGACGGCAGATCCGCTATTGCGAAAGGAGCACCCTGGAGGCCATGAGCACCCCAGCGATCATCGCCATCGTCGACTTCACCGTGAACGCCACCGACCGACCCGCCGCACTGGCCCGCCTCGGGCGCGAACGCTCGGCCGTCCGATCCATGCCCGGCTGCGTCGACTTCCGATTCTTCCAGTCGTCTGAGGATCCCACCGCCATCACCGTCCTCCACGAGTGGACCGACCAGGAATCGTTCGGCGGCTACCTCTCATCGGACACGTTCGCACGCTTCGGAGACGATCTCCGACCACGAATGACTGCCGCCCCGTCGAGCCGTCGATTCGACGCCGAACTGATCGACACGGTCGCGTGAGCTGCGAACATGGCAGCAGTGTCTCGTCGGGCTTTCAGTTACGTCCGTGACGTCGAGCCGTCACCCGCTCGATCAGTCCGCGTCGATCGGCACTACCTGTTGTACGCATCACGAGGAGCACTCCGTCTCGACGTAGACGGCATGCAATGGCTACTGCCACCAGCTCGCGCCGCCCTCATCCGCGCCGGCCAAGACATCGACATCACCGTCCGCCAGCGCTCCACGACGGCATCCGTACTCTTCAGCACCACGTTCATGCGGGAGCCGCCGGCGAACCTGACGGTCATGACGATGACACCCCTCTGCCGAGCGCTCGTGGCGGAATGTTCGCAATGGGGTGACGTCGATGAACCGCTCGATGCGTACGCGATTGCGATGTTCCGTGCGCTCGCCGAAGCGACCTGGGCGCTCGCCGCACGGCCGAGCCCGGCCCGCATTCCGACCGGCCGGTCACGCGAGGTCCAGCTCGCGATGAGCATCACCGCAGAACAGATGGCCGGCACTCCGAACTTCGAGGAGATCGCCAACGAGGTGGGATTGGCGCCGAGGTCCCTCGCACGTCGGTTCGAATCCGAACTCGGAATGACCTGGCGCGCTGCGCTGCGAAACATGCGGGTGCTCCGATCCATCGAACTGCTCGCCAGCGGAGAGCTCTCGGTGACGCGGATCGCCATGGACGTCGGATACTCATCGCTCTCCGCGTTCCACGTCGCGTTCCGCGATCTCGTCGGACAGACACCGACCGAGTATCGGGCGACGTTCCAGTAGTTCAGCAAGGACGTACCCGCGGTCCGCTGGCCCTTCAGTCGTTTGCAAGTGACCCGCAAGTCGATCCGGCGACGCTGAGTTCGCTCCTGCATCCGCAGATCGCATCACCCTCCGACAAACCTCGACGAAAGGCACACATGAACACCACCCAACATCCATCACGATTCCGACGCATCGGCGCCCTGATCCTGACCGCCTCGGTCATCACACTCACCTCGTGCGGACAAGACGACAATGCTGTCTCCGACACGACCGATGCGAGCGACACAACCGATGCGAGCGACACGACTGTGCCAGGCGCTCTCTCGAACGACGTGGGCCTGGCCGACTTCGAATTCGTCGGGGTTCCCGAACACGTGACGCCTGGAACCGAGATCCATGTCCACAACCAGTCACATAGCGAACTGCATGAACTGGTCGCCCTCCGCCTCGCCGACGACGACGATCGCAACGTCTCCGACATCGTCTCCGGCGACCTCGGCCAGGTGCTCGCAGCCGGACCCCCAGCGCTGGTCGTCTTGGCCACTCCCGGCAGCACCACCGACATCGTTGCTGTCGGCGACGGCGTCCTCCACGAAGCCGGTCGGTACCTGTTGCTCTGCACAATCCCCACCGGAGTCGATCCCCAGGCGTATCTCGATGCCGCAGCCGCCGCCGGAGGCCAGCAGCCAGACGTACCCGGCGGACCACCGCACTTCGCCAACGGCATGTACGCAGAGATCATCGTCGACGACGCCTGAAACCGCTCCTGGTCCGCCAGCCGCACACATCCAAACGAGGCACCATGACGCCAACACTCCATCCCTCCTGCGCGTCGCGCTCGGTGCGGCGAACCACGACGATGTGGCTCGTCACCTCGACCCTCGCGGTACTCACCGCGTGCGCCGCCGGCGCCCCCGGCGTCGAACAGCCGGTCAGCGGGGACGATGTCCACTCGGCACTGACCACTGCGGCCGCGCAGGTGGATACCGAACTCAGTTCCCTCGACGGCGACTCCTTGACGCAGGCCGTAACGCTCATCGCATCGAGAGCCGAGGCGGCGGCATGGACAGCGTCGGGTATCGACGACGCTGTGGGCGGCCCCCGAGCCACGAACCAGCTGATGCACGCGGCGTTGACTCCACTGTTGGCGTGGACGACCCGACAGCGCCAACAACCGAGCGAGTTCCAGCTCGCCGGCCTCACCTCCGCATCGAGCGGTCTGCGGACGCAATCGGGCGGTGGGGTGGCTTCGGCGTTCAGCCTCGGATTCGTCGCCATCGGTGGGCTCGCCGACTCCGGTGTTCGAGAAAGCAACCGAGGTTCGATCGGGTCGGACTCGGCGGAGTTGCCGGGTGGCAGCGCGACACTCTCGGTCGCCGCGGACGGCTCGGTGCACGCCGAAATGGCCACGACCGGACGCGAGGGCGATCTGAGCGTGAACGTGACCGCAGCCACCGACTTGAATCCGTGCCCGGACGCTGACGGGCGTCTCGAGATGTCCGCCGACGTCGCCGTGCGCGTGAACGTCGGCGCCGCTGGCGGGAGCATCGAGTTCCACATCGACGCCACGGGAGTACTCGACGACGACGCCAACCTCGCCGGATCGAACTACGAATATCGCCAGCAGTACGCCTCCTACGCCGACGGCAAGGGCGAGTTCCTCGATCATTCCGGCAACGCGGCCGGAGAACTCACTGTCAACCGCTACAGCGAAGCCGCCAGCGCTGAGTTCGGCACCGATGCAGCGACGATGGCGGCTGCGCTCGCCTACATGGTCGCGCGAGACCTGCAAGCGTCCGCCGAGAAGGGATGGTCGTCAGGTCGATGCGTCGACGTCGTCGTGACACCATCTGCCGATCCCTCCGCCCTGGACCCGGATGCGCAGGTCACGATCGAGGCGGCGCCACGCTCCAGGCACAGTGGAGAGCTGACCGGCGGCAACATCGTGGCGACCTACACGGGCGACGGCACGCTCGACCCGACGGGGAGGAGGGTCGACGCTCCGGCGACGTTCGACTACGTGGCGCCGTCGGAGACCGAGCGGACCGGGACGGCGACGTCGAGTCCAGATCGAGGCGCGGCATTGGCAACGCCACGCTCACACTGTCGACTGGCACCGAGTCGTATACGGTGACCGGGACGCGCGACGAATACTCCGGCGGTGGCACCATCTGCAGCCTCGAAGAACCGTTCACGATTCCTGGTACGACCCTGGACTTCGACTTCACGCCGATCGACAGGAACCGCGGAAACTGGAGCGCAACAGGATCGATCGAGGACCTCGCGTTCCGGGGCACCGGCACTTACAGCGTGACCAGAGCGGACAGCGACGACTCCAGGACACTCGTCGTCGACGGCAAGATCACCGTCATCGCGCCCGACGGCAGCAGACACGATGGGCCCGCCGACCTCCAGTTCGATCTGGTCCCGACCAACCCCTGCAGTTGACGGCATCGCCGTACGCGAGGGGAGCACGCATTTGGCTGGGGACTGGTGCTGCTGCGGATGAGGCCGTCATCGCCCTGGAAGCTTGCCGTCGTGCTCAACTTCCGAGCACGTCGGGGCGTTTGCGGGTCGATGACTGGGTTACGATTGTGCCGTCGCGGGACTCGGATCGCGTCCAGTGTGTTGAATGACGGTTTGGCGCTCCCGGAGGAGGAACGGGCCCGCGTCGCTGCGGAGTTGTTCGCCAGTCTGGAAAGTAGCGATCCCAACTACTCCGCAGAGCAAGCGTTGGTCTGGGCGCGCTGAGTCGAAGAACGAATCGATCGGTTCGCTCGCGGTGAGTCGCAGGGAGTCAGCCTCGACGCTGCCCGCGAGCGCGTCGACGCTGCGCTCGCCGACACGTGACGCGCCGCATTCGGTTCGATGACGAGGCACTCGACGAACTTGTCGAAGCGGCACGGTGGTACGAGCAGCGGGAACGTGGCCGTGGCGTGTTGTTCTCGAACGCGGCGTTCGCGCGAGTTGAGGCGCTGAGCGGCTTTCCGGACGCTGGTGTGCCGGTGTACGGCGTCAATGGGGTACTTCTTGCCCGTCACGTTCGGCTGTTTCGCTACCCCTACCTGGTCGTGTACGCCGTGGCGGACGACGAGATTCGTGTGGTTGCGTTCGCTCATGAACGACAACTGCCGGGTTACTGGACCGACCGGCTCGAGGTGTAGTCGAGCCAGGTTGTGACGCTGTCGGTGAATTTGGCGTACGCCTCCTGGCGACGCGATGGGAGCCGTGCTGGCGTTTGCGTTCTCAGTGGCTGAACAACGGCGGTTCAGCTGACACGGTCGGCTTCGCGGGCCTCGTTGATCCGGTTGAGGTAGGCGAGGAGCTTGTCCTTGGTGTCCAAGGGTTGCCAGTCGGACGTCATCGGGACGTCGTCATCCGTCGGAGGGCGCATTTCGTCGACGAGCGACTCGACATCGATGTGACGGAGACCCGGATCGGCCATGGCCATGAGCCTATTCACCTGTCGGGTGGCGGTGGGTTGGCACCGAGGACGCTGTCGAGGATGTGGGCGCCGCCGATGGTGGGTTTGATGCGGTGGCGGTAGTGCTGT
>CAVSJQ010000021.1:0-9509 GCA_963728355.1 Ilumatobacteraceae bacterium
CGAGACGTCACCCGCTCGGTTGTACCGCAGTTGGGCGTCGCATACTCGATCGTGACGTAATGCCCTGCCGGCACCCCGCGGTGGCGCGCATGATCGCGATGGACATCGATCGAGGAGGAGCCATGCACGCCGTCGTCGTCTACGAGTCAATGTTCGGTAACACCCATGTGATCGCCGACCACGTCGCCCAGGGTCTCGGGAGCCGCATGGAGACCACCGTCGTGCCCGTCCACGACGCAACCGCCGCGCTGATCGGCGACGCCGATCTCGTCGTCGTCGGCGGACCGACACACGTCCACGGCATGTCGAGCAAGCGAAGCCGGGACGGCGCCAAGGAGATCGCCGCCAAGGACGACGACGTGGATCTCGATCCGGACGCCGAGGGCGAAGGTCTGCGCGACTGGTTCGACGACCTGTCGCCCGACACATCGAGCAGCGCTGCCGCGTTCGACACCCGCATCCATGCGACGGTGGTGCTGACGGGGCAGGCCTCGAAGGGCATCGCCAAGCGACTGCGGCGCCACGGTTTCGACCTGGTGTGCGATCCGGAGAGCTTCTTCGTCGACAAGGAGAACCGTCTCGAAGCCGACGAAGCCGAACGAGCCGAGGCCTGGGGTCGTTCACTCGCCGCGGCGGTCGCCGGATCCTGACCCCGACCGGTCGAGCCAACGAGGTCGATCCGTCCACAGCCGTTCGACCCGGTAGAAGGGCGCGAAGGCCACGAGAAACAGCGGATACGGGAACACGATGAACATGGCTGCGGCGATCCCCGCATGGAGCAGCCAAGCCGAGACCACCCAGGCGGTGCGGATCCGACCTCCGAGCAGGGCGAGCGGTGCGGCCAGCTCGACCGCGACTGCGAACACCGCCGCAGGCGTCCAGATCGCCGAGCGACCCACGAACCAGCCGGCGAGCGGTGATGGGTCTGCGCCCAGCAGGTCGAGGCGCGCCGCAGAGTAGGCGACGTGATTGCGCAATGTGTCGCCGGTGACCCACTCGAGTCCGCCGTATCGCAGCTTCGCGATGCCGGTGATCACGTAACTGAGCGCGACGATGAGCGCGGCGAGCGCAATCGGCCAGCCGTACGCGGTCGCATCCCGGTCGGCGGTGCGCCGGCCGGCGCGTGCGTCGAGCGACCACCGGTCGGCGGCGGGTGAGAGCGCGAGGACGATCAGGTGCAGCGCGATGAGGTTCTCGAAATGCAGCAACTGCCCCCACGAGCCGCGATAGCTGCCGAGCGCGAGGAAGCCGAGGGCGAACACGGGGCCGAGCCACCGGAACGACCACCCGAGCGTGAAGGCGACGCCAGACACCAACGTGACGGCGATCGCTGCCATGATGGCCGCGTCGGATAACGGACCCGAGAGCAGCACCGCCAGGCCGACGCCGTCGAAGCCCGAGGTCCGCTGGGTCAGCTGCACGAACACCGGCAGTCGCACGAGCAGGTAGACGACGGCGAACGTACCGGTGAGGATCCGCAGCATGGCGAGACGCTCGGGTGGTGCCGTGGCGTCGACGACCCGCCACAGCCGGACTGGTTGCGTCGACGACATCGATGGCACCGACGGCTCGGCGACGGTCATGTCGGGACCTCGCAGCGGGCGTGAACGGTGCGATCGACGAGGCTGTCGTTGCCCTCGACCTGCGCGACGACGTCATGGCGCTCGATGACGACCTCGATCGTCGTTGCATCTGGCGGCAGTCCGCTCCACTGCGCCGCCCGCTCGGCGATGTCGACGCACCGCTGCTTTGCCCGACCATCGCGGATCGCGTCGCGCAGCTCGCCTGCGACGATGAGCGGATCGTCGCTGTCGCCGATCACCCCGAGCGTCAGCCTCGACACCGAATTGTCCCGGCCGACCGCGCGGGCGGTGGCGAGCGTCACCTCTTCTCCCCGCACCTGCGAATACATCGGGTACGTCGACAGCGGGAATCCGTCCCGATCGAACACGACCGGCGCCACCATCGCGGCGACCACGCCGGCGGTGACGAGAAGTCGCGCGTTTCGATCCACCGTCTCAGCATGACCCCGCGACGGCGGCGGCACACCGCGCGAGGGTCAGATGCGGCGGATCTCGTCGCCGAGCGCGACCGTTCCGGCCCCGACGACGGTGGCGCAGATCCCTCGCAACCGAAGGTCCTTGCGGGAGTTGATCCACCGGGCGGCGTCCACGCCGTACCGCTGCGCGAACTTGGCGCAACCGTTGTGCGGCTTCACGGTGACCTCGATCACGGCACTGCCGACGCGCAGGCGGGTTCCGGCGGGAAGATTCATCACCGACAGGTCGAAGTCGACGATGAGCTGGTCCCCTGCCGGCGGCCAGTCAGCTCGATCCGGCCCGGCAACTGCCGCCAACGCCCTCGCGCTCATCACGTTGAGTTCGGCGAGCGGGTCGGCTCGGCCGTCGCCGGTTCTCGGGTTGCCCCGTTCGACGTAGTTGTCACCGACGACTCCGACGCCCGGTCGGAGCTCGGCCACGTCGAGCACGAGACGCGCATCGATCGCCGGTCGAGCGACGATCAGCTCGACGATGCCGACGTCGGAGGGAGCGCCGGCCACGTGATCGATCGACGCGTCGAGGTCGGCGGATGTCGCGGTCATGGTCTGCAGTCTCGCGCCCCCCCGTCACTCGGCCGACGTGGATCGCCGGCCAGCGCGACCCCGCCTCACGTACAAGCCGCCACCTGCGGTTCCGTGTCGGAGATCAACGTCCGCCACTCCTCGGCCGTCAGATCACGGCCGGCGACCTCGCAGGCGATGTCGCGCCACGCCGCCGGATCGGTCACGAATCGGACCGGTCCACCCGATGGTGCGACCCAGACTCCCGATCCGTCCGCCGTCCATCGAATTCCCGGCCTGCCACCGGCGGCGCGACCGGCCGGCACCATCGGCACGCCGATCGCCTGGCCGGTCGCCACGTCGAAGAGCTGCACGCCGGCGCTGGGCGATACCGCTGCGACCATCGAGCCGTCAGGCGAGAACGCCCCCTGCGCCACTTCTCCCGCGAGGCCGACCAAGGGAACGGAATGGCCCGTCGCCGCATCGACGACCGCCAACACCCCTTCTCCGCCCCCGACGAGCACCAAGTTGCTCGCCGGGTGGTGGTCCTTCGGCACCACGCCCTCGATTCCCTCGACGACGAGCGGCTCGGCACCCAACTCCTCCATCACGGTCATTGGCGACTGGACCTTGGCGTGGACGATGGTTCCATCGCGAAGGGTGAGCGGAAGTCCCGGTGGCACCTCCGTGGGCCCCTCGATGACCGCTCCGGTCTCGGCGTCGAACCATGCCGCCCGCCACGTCTCGTCCGTGCCCTCGGTGACCACGTAGATCCGCGTGCCCGTCCAGTCCAGCCGGAACCAGAGATTGACGGTCCGGGCATCGCCGAATGGGTTGACGAAGTTCTCCTCCGGCCACCCTGTCGACCGGGATCCGTCGATGTCGGAAACCGCCCACCGACCGCCGGGCCCCGGACCGGAGTCCTCGTCGACGGTCAACACCCGACGTCCGTTCCCGCTGAACTCCCACGCGGCGATCGGTGCATCAGGATGCACCCCGGCCAGATCGAGTTCCCACCCGTCTCCCGATTCCTCGAGTGGTTCCAGCACCAGACCGCGGCCGTCGTCGCGCAGTGCCGTGGCGTAGGGCAGCTGTGAATCGAGCCACAGACCGTTCTCCGTGTCGTCGGTCAGTACCCGGTCGACGATCCGCCGCTCAGTTGGCTCGTAGACGAACAACCCGCCGCTTTCCTGCGACGCGATCGTGCGCCCATCGGCGTCGACTGCGAGCTGGAGGATGCGCCCGGGAATCCGGGTCGAGTCGCCGGCGACCTCGCCGTCAGGGGTCCAGAAGCGAAGCCATCCATCGCCGCCGGCCGTGCTGAACCGCCCGTCGGCACCCATGCCGATGGCGGTGACCTCCCGGGTGTGAGCGATTCGCCGCGTGGGCGCGCCCGCAGGGTCGATGGCGGCGACGTTGCGGATGACGATCTCCCCGCTGTCGTAGCCCGTCACGAGGGTGCCGCCCGCGGACAGTCCGATCGCCCCGACGCGGTCCGGATCCTCGAATGTCGCGATGACCGACCCCGTCGTGAGGTCGAGGACCTCGATCGACGGCGTCCCATCGAGGGCGACATAGGCAGCTGCCGCCAAGCCCCCACCGTCGCTGACCTCCACGTACGTCTCGCGCTCCGGCAGCCGAGCAAGCACCGTGCCATTCGCGAAGTCGCGGAACTCCACGCCGTCGTCGCCGAGGTCGAGGGCGAACACATCCCCGCCGACATCACGCACGAAGCCGTCGAACTCCGCGACCTCGCTCACTTCCACGCCGTCGGCGCGCAGGATGGTCGTGATCGGTTCCCCCGCCTCCAGCCGCATCACCGCGACCAGTCCGCCGTCGGAGACGTGGACGTACTCGACCGCGCCACCCGTCGAGTGACGAGGGCCGGCGGGGGGACCGCTGGCAACATCGATCCAGGTGAGCTCGCCGTCGATCGACGATGCGATCGCCAGGCCACCGTTCTCCGCCAACCACAGGTCGTGGCTCGATGACGGCTTCGGAATGATTTCCCACAAGCGAGGGACCGAAGCGATCGTCCTTTGCACGGCTCCACGCGTGGCCGGGTCGTCGCGACGGCGGTTCGCCTCCAGCGCGATCAGCATGGCTCGATCGGGTGCCGCGGCGTACTCGGATGCGGCAAGTGCCACGAGGCGTCCGATCTCGGCGTCGGATTCGGCCTGCCGGGCCAGCAGCTCCGCAGCCTCTGCCGAGGCGAGGTTTTCTTCGGCCACGAGTTGCGCCGACTCGGCTTGCGCCTCTGCGATCACAGCCTGTTGCTCGCGATCGGCGGAGACGCCCCGCTGCCAGATCGCCACCGAGGCACCGACCAGACTCAGCACGAGCAGGACGGCGGCGACACCGAGGAGCCCGCGAAGTCGACGGTTCTGACGTCGGTCACGTTCTGTGCGGGCGAGCCGCAGCTCCTCCTCCGCGCGCTCCTGCCCGCCCGATGCCTGGACCCAGGCGATCTCGTCGTCGGTCAGCAGATCCGGGCGACGCTCGAGCAGTTCCGACGCCACGCTCAGCCGACCTCCTCGACCCAGTTCGGATGGATCCCGGCCCGACTCCCACCAGGCGGTCGCACGCTCGTGGACCGCCTGGACGATCAGGAGCTGCTCGCGGTCCCGTTCGATCCAGCGCCGCAACGTCGGCCAGTCGCGCAGCAGGGCCTCGTGTGCCACCTCCACCGTCGGCTCGCGGCTGGCGTCATCGCGGTCGACGGTCAGGAGCCGGGCTGCGACGAACCGCTCGACGAGCTCGACGGTGTGCTCCCCGCCACCGAGTTCCGACACGGGCGCCCGGCGCCGGGACGAGATGCCACCTCGTTCGATCACGACGAGCCGTCCCAAGATCCGCCGCGCCTCCTCCCAGTCGGGTGCCTCTGCCGGACCGACGAGGTCGTCGGCTCGCATGGCCAGCGCTCCGGTGAGTCCGCCGATCCCGTCGTAGGTCGCCAGCGACATCGAGTTCGTGGTGCTCCGGCGGAACGTCTCGGTGAGTGCGAACTGGAGCAACGGCAGGCTCCCCGGACGGGCTCCAACGGTCGCGACCAGCTCGGCGACCAGGGCCGGCTCGACTCCGACACCGATCGAGTTGGCGGGTCGGACGATCGCCTCCTCGAGCTCGGCCGGCGTGAACGGCTGGACGACCACCGTGCCGTCGGCGACCAACCGCGCGAACGACCTCGTCGCCAACGGTGCGTCGTAGTGGTCGGCGCGCAGCGTCGCGAGGACGCGCAAGGGCGACGCCGGCGCCTCGATCGCCGATGCCAGCTCCGACAGGAACCGCTCCTGCTCGGCCGTGGAGGAACCCAACGTGAACAGCTCCTCCAACTGATCGATCACGACGAGCAGGACGGTGTCGTCGTCGGGCAGCACCCGCCGCACTGCTCGAAGCAGTCCGCCGGGCTCGGCGAGTTGTTCGCGCAGCGATGCCGGAGGGTTGACGGCGACCCGGAGCAGCGCCGCCTCCAGCGAGTCGATCGGGTCGGCCCCGGGAACCATCGAGGTCACGAACCACTGCGACGACCCATCGAGGGCGTCATTGCGGAGCGCCGGGAGGACCCCCGCGCGGACAGCCGAGGACTTGCCGGTCCCCGAGGCGCCGACGACCACCACGAAGGGTCGTGCGGCGAGCCGATCGGTCACCTCCTGAACCAATCGGGCTCGTCCCCCGAACCGGGCGGCGTCGCGCTCGCCGTACGCGTGCAGGCCGACGTAGGGATTGTCACGTGACATGTCGACGGCCGGGTCACTGCGGCGCTGCGAGGGAACGGGATCGAACACGGCGAGCAACTCGTCGACGAGTTCCCCGATCGACGCATGTCGATCGCTCGGCTGCGGCGCCGTCGCTCGCGCGAGCACGTCGTCGAGCGCGTCCGGAAGGTCGCGGTCCGCGTCGGCGACGGAAGGAAGCCGATCGCCGAATCGACCAGTTGGTGCACCGGTGTCGACGCCGTCCTCGAACGGAGCCTCACCGGTCAGGAGTTCGTACACGGTCACACCGAGGCCGTAGACGTCCGATGCGTTTCCCACCGGTTCCCCTCGCAGGAGTTCCGGTGGCGCGTAGCCCGTGATCGCCGGCGACATGCCGGGCGACGGCGCCCCGGCCAGGGCGATCCCGAAATCGGCCAGGTATGCGGCCCCGTCCTCGTCGAGGAGCAGGTTGGCAGGTCGCACATCGCGATGGACCACGCCGATCCGGTGCGCCGCCTCGAGAGCGGGCCCGACGTCTCGCAGGATGTCGGCAACCGCCCTGGTCGACAGCGCGCCGTGCGACCGCACCCGCTGCGCCACGCTGCCACCGCGCATGAGTCGCATCACGAGACACGCCGCCCCCGGCTCCCGCCAGAAGTCGTACAGCGGGACGACATGGGGATGCTCGACCGACGCGATCATCCGCGCTTCGTGCTCGAAATGCCGGACGAAGCCAGGGTCGTCGGCGACCGGGGCCCGGATGATCTTGATCGCCACCTCGCGACCGACGCCGGGTTGGACCGCCCGATGCACCACGGCGAACGCCCCGCAGCCCACGCGCTCTCCGAGCTCGTAGCCACGGATCGGCCGCTGCGTACTGCGGACCGAGTCGTCGCCCACAGCGATGCGCCCCTCCAGTTCGGCGAGTTGCATCGACGGATCGAGTCCGAGATCGTCCGCGAGCATCCGTCGGAACGAGCGGTACTCGCGCAGTGCCTCGGGCTGACGGCCCGCAACGTACAGCCCACGCATCAGCAGCTCGCGCGGCCGCTCGCGAAGCGGCTCTGCGACGATGAGTGACTTGGCGGCGCTGATTGCCCGGCCGGTGTCGCCGGCAGCGAGCAAGGCCTCGACCTGCAACTCCCGGGCGACCACATGGAGTTCGCTCAACCTCACGGCCTCGGCCTGCGCCCACTCCTCGCCCGAGAACTCGCCATAGGGATCGCCGCCCCATCGATCGAGCGCACCGCTGATCAGTGCAAGCGAGCGCTCGGGGTTCACGACCCTCAAGGCCTGGCTGGCCTCGGCGAGTTCCTCTTCGAAGCGCGCGCTGTCGAGGGAGCAGCCCTCGAGTGCGAGGAGATATCCAGGGTCTCGATGCAGCAGTCGCCCGATCCCGGCGGGGTCGATTGCTGTGCGCAGCCGGGAGACGTAGGTCTTCATCGAGTTCTCGGCGCCCGCAGGCGGATCGCCCTCCCACACGGCATCGATCAGCCGGCCGTGTGAGACGACGCGACCGTTGTCCACGACGAGTCGAGCGAAGAGACGCCGCACGCGGGGCCCCATGGCCACGTCGACGCCGTCGTGTGACGCCGCCACCGATCCGAGCACGGTGAAGTCCATGTCTCCCATCTGCACGAGCCCAGCGTGACGGGACCGGGTTACAGCTCGGCAACACCGTAACCCAATCGCATCGTCCCAGCTCAGAGGCATGGAAACGCCAGCAGGCGGGAGGCGCGCGGGTCAATCGCGGTCGAGACGCCGGCCGAGCGCTTGCAACCGTTGCCGGGCTGTCACCCACCTGCCGCACGGTCGCCGGCGCCGTCCCGAACGGGCTGTCGGAACGGCTCACAGCGACCACGCAGTCCGAGAGGTGCTCCACATGTTCCCGCTGCATCCACCGCTCTCATCGGTCCGGCTCCGGTCGGTGGGCCTCGTCGTCGCGGTCGGCGTACTCAGCGTCGGCGCGCAGCCGATCGGCCCCGGTGCCGTCACCGGCGTCCCGGAGACCGCGACGCCGAGCACCACCATCGCGAACACTGCGACGCCGGCCCACAACATCCGAGAGACCACCACCGAGAAGTCCCCGGCGCATCGATCCGGCCCTGACATCTCACCGGATCGCCCTCCGACGTCGGATCGACCGGTCGAGCCACCGGGGTCTACGGTTGGCGCCGCAGCGCCGCCGTCGGCGGACGGGTCGAGCCCGTTCTCGGCCATCACGTCACCGGACGTCGGTGAACACTGTGCGGCGGACCTCTCCGCGGATGGCCTCACCGCGTTCTTCTCCCGGCCGATCGGTTCATTCCGGGGAGGCGACTACCAACGGGCACTTCGGCTGAACGACGACCGGGTGCTCTGGACGTTCCAGGACGCGTTCGTCGGCGGGACGCTCGTCCACAACGTCGGGATGCTCCAGTCCGGCCGATGCTTCACCCTGCTCAATGACGGCGCCAGATCCTGGCTGCTCACCGACACCACCCGCCACATGGTCGAGTGGCACTGGATCCTCGACGGCGTGCAGGATCCCGACGGGTCGATCCACCTGTTCGTTGCCCAGATGCGCGAACGCGGTGACCGTTACCTGTCGCGGACCGAGCCCACCGCGTTGCGCCGTGTGGTGCTGCATCCGGACACGTTCGACGTCATCGACGTGATCGATGAAGCCCCGACCGGGCTCGACCTGTACGGATGGTCGGTGACGAGCGATGCGTCGTACGTCTACCTGTACTCGCACTGCTACCGGCAATTCGGCTTCGTCGAGCCACTCGGTTTCGATGGCTGCGCCGAGTACGTCAAGCTGGCGCGGGCGCCGATCGGCTCGCTCTCCGGGCCCCGCCAGTACTGGACGGGCAACGGCTGGAGCGACGACGCCTTGCTGGCCACCCCCGTCATCGATCGGTCGTTCGCCGGAGCCGAGAACAACCCAGCGCAGATCCGCTTCGACGGCAGCCGGTTCCTTCTCGTCGAGAAGCTGGACGACTGGTGGGGCGGCATCATCGAATTCGCCGTCGCCGACGCCCCACAGGGACCGTTCCGTCCTGTCGCCTCGACCGTGGAGACGCTCAAGTGCGAACTGTGGAGCTGCAATACCTATTTCGCAGCCTGGGTGCCGTGGAAGGACCCCTCCGGCGCCTTCATCTGGTCGCTCGGCCACAACCGATGGAACGGCGCGGAGACGGCCAGCCATCTCGACGTCTACCGCCCGACGTTCCACCTCGTCGTGGCGTGACGATGGTCAGCGGCGAGCGGGG
>CAVSJQ010000022.1:0-770274 GCA_963728355.1 Ilumatobacteraceae bacterium
ATCGTTCGGGTGTCGACGGAACGGGAGCGTCAACGCGGTCGAAGAATGCGAAGTCGAGTGGTTGAGCGACATCGTCATCGCATTGTGACGGATCGTGCGCTCTCGACAGCGTTGCCATCGTGTCGCAGGTCGCGAGTAGGACGAAGCCGTAATTGGAGCCGACGTCGAAGCCCAGCGTTTCGACCACTCGGTCGACTCCTGGGATCTCGTTGATCGCAGTGAGTTCCGGTTGGCCACCGCTGTTGAGGGTCAAGATGATCGGGCTATCGCCGGCGTCCGGGTTGATCTCGGCAGCGGCGCCGGCGTAGGCGTGGTCGAATGCGACGAGAAGTCCTTGGGCGAAGCCTCCGGCGAACACGATGAGGAGCATTCCGGCGATCACTCGTGCGATGGCGCTGGGTTCATGGCGGAGCCGTCGGGAGGCAAGCAGCGCCGAGGGTGAGCGACCGAACCGGTCGAGGAAAGCGGCGCTGAGTCGACCGAATGCGGGGACTGATGCGACGAGGCCGATCGCGGTGAGGGTGTTGCCGAGCACGAAGACGGCGAACCAGGTGTTGTCGTTGGTGAAGCGGCCGGCGAAGACCAGGCTGCAGGTGAGCATGCCGAGTCCCGTTGCAAGCAGGGCGAGTCGCCATCGACCGGGGCGTTGGGCTTGGGCGTTGCGGCGGGTGCGTATGGGTTGTTCGACGGCTGGGTTGGCACCGATCACGGCAATGGCTGCAGCAAGGGCAACGATCGCGGTGATCGTGAACATCACGGCGGTGATCGACAGGTTGATGTCGGCGGCCCACCACTTCAAGGACCCGGCACCGGTGCGTTGCGACAACGGTCGCAGCGCTGCCCATGCGCCTGCACCGGCGAGTGCGCCAACGAGGGCGACGGATGCCGTTTCGACGGCGAGGATCCCGCGTGTCTGGCGGGCTGCGAGTCCCAGGAGGCGCAATGACGCGAGCCGACGTTCGTTGGTGCGAGCGGATAGTCGTGCTGCCGTGGCGATGAGCACGGCGACAGGCACAAGGGTGAACAGCACGATCACGCTGATCACCAACCGCAATGCACGAACGTCAACGTCGGGATTGTCGGGTCCTCGACCGAAGCCTTGAAAGCCTTCGCGGGGGTCGAAGTCTTCGAGTTGGGCCCCGACGACGGCGGCGAATGTATCGGGTGCGGCGAGGGCGTCTTGCCCGATCTCGCCGATGATCTCTTGTGGGAACCGTTGGGCGGCGAGGCCGCCGTTGGCGATGAGGTCACCAAGCGCGGGTGACACGACGATCTCACCTGGCTCCGGCCAGACGGGTAGCCATGGCGGCTGTTCAACCTGGTCGACACCGGTGCGGGCGACGGCAATGGTCGTCAACTCGCGGCCGTCGAATCCCTCGACGTCGTAGGTGGCTCGAAGCGGTGCGTCTCGGGCCTCTTCGGTGGTTTCGGAGAAGATCGGCAGAAGCTGGCCGGCGCGTGACTGTTGGGCGTCGACCACACCAGGGATGCTGAGCAGCGCCATCAACGCGGTGACGGCCAGCGCGACTCCGGCCGCGAGCGATGCCGCCCGGATCGCACCGGCACGCCCGCCGTGGCGCAGCAGGCGAAATCCGAGCAGGAGTGTTCTCACCGGTTGACACCCGTCGCGGCCGTTGTCGGGGCGTGGTGGTCGTCGGTTGTCGGTGTGCCAGTGATGCCGTCACGGATGACGACCTCTCGGTCGCAGTACGAGGCGAGCCGGCTCTCATGGGTGACGAGCACGACAGCCGCTCCATGCTCACGAGCACCGTCGACGAGTGCTTCAAGCACGATCTGCGCGTTGGCGCTGTCCAGTGCACCGGTTGGTTCGTCAGCGAACACCACGTCAGGTCGATGAACCAACGCCCGAGCCACCGCAGCCCGCTGCATCTGCCCACCCGATACATCAGCAGGACGCTTGTCGGCTTCCGCAGCGATGTCGAAACGCTCGAGCAGTTCGCGCGCTGCCGACGTGGCGGCCCGACGGTCGTTGCCCAGAAGCCACAACGGCAGGGCGACGTTCTCGACGAGTGACAGCTCGGGAACGAGCTCGCCGAACTGGAACACCAACCCCATTCGCCGTAGTCGAACCTCGCTGCGCTCCGCGTCGTTCAACGCAGCCACATCGGTGCCGTCGAACGAGACCGTTCCGTCATCGAGCGGGATGAGGCCAGCGAGAGCGTGGAGCAGGGTGGACTTGCCAGACCCTGACGAGCCCATCACCGCAACGAGTTCGCCTCGAGCGATGTCGACATTCGCGCACTGCAGGGCGGTGGTTGTCCCGAACGTCACCGAGACGTCTTGGCACCGGCTGATCGAGTCGGAGCTCATCGTGGGTTCTTTCGGTGAAGCTTCTCGAGGCGGACACCGACGAGTTCGATCCAGTCGAGATCAGCCTGGAGGTGGCCAATGAGCAGGTCAACGGCGAGTTGCTGTTCGAGTCCGCCGTCGGTTGCGACAGATCGCAACTCGCGCATGCGCTGCAGATGAATACTGCGCTGACCGTCCAAGATCTCAGCGGCGGACCGACCCGTGGAGAGCGCAACGACCACCTTGGCGTAGATCGGTGTGAGCGCCAACTGTTCAGCAGGCTCAGGTGTAGCGAGCCAGGACTCGAGTTCCTCGACACCCGCAGGGGTGATGGCATACACCTTGCGCTCGGGTCCCTCACCGGTTTCCACGGCGACCACTTCGGCCAACCCGTCACGATCCAGACGACTCAACGTCGAATACACCTGACCGAACCGCAGCTCCTTGCCCGCGCTGAACAAGTCGTCGTACGCGGACTTCAGGCCGTAGCCGTGCTGAGGACCAGAATCCAACAGCCCGAGAAATGTTCGAGACACACTCACAGCTCAGGACTATACACCGGAAGTATACCTCCGTGGTGTTCACGGAGGCGGCAACGCCCGATTCAAGAGACCATCAGCCGTGCCGGGACATCGGGCGCACACTTCGACACGCACAATGCCGAGCCGTCGCACTACAGACGTGACCGAGTGCGGCCCAACTGCGGTACCACGTAATTGCCTACTGATCTAGCGATCTGGGCTGTCGGACACGGGGATCTCGTGCCGGACTAGCCTTGCTGTATGCAGGTCGAGACGTTGGAGCAGATCGCCGAACGGTTGGGCTGGAGCGACGAGCGTCTGGCTGAGGCTCGAGCCCGTGCTGCTGAGAGCCGCCCATCCAACGTCAGCGACAGCGACCGTGCCCGGGCCGACGCGCTCTCGGACTCGGTCAACCGGACACGTCAAGCACTCGACGAAGCTTCCTGACGAGGTGTCCCCTCCCGATTGGCGAGCGCTGAGCGTCGTCCTCAACGACCGAGCTGCGATCTACGCAGAGGAGTTCCCTGCTGTACTCGCTGATGTGGGGCCCGCGATGGTCGAGGCGTTCACCCACGAGGAAGCCCAGGGCCTGCTGTTCACCTTCGCCGGGGCGTGGCCAGCACTCGGACGAGACGCCGAGGATCCATCGACTCGCTTCGTGTACATGGCGATCGGCGAACTCGTCTGTCGATTTCGAGGGATCGAGCTTGCGCCCGGAGCCATCGTCGTCGACGACGTTGCGAGCCTCTGACTCTGGTCACTCCGCCAGCACCGAGCGCACCAAACGCCCGGCCGATCACCCGGATGACCACGCCCCCGAGATGCCGTTCAAGGCACTCGATAACACCCGCCCCGTAACGCAGTTGCGCCACAGGAGTTCGCGCCACAGAACGGCCCAAGCCGAGCACTGCACTTTCCCGTGCGGAGGTGACCGATCACGCCGGCGATGTACTGCGGGTCGGAGCGTTCCGTAGGGATGGCGAGCGGGGTCGCGCTGTTGCCGGCGTGATCTCGGGTGCCGGACGTCGCTGGGGCGGGTGCGAGCAGACGCACGATGCGGCATCGCCTTCTGAAGATGTCGGTTCAGAGTTCGCAGACGGCGAGCGAGGGTGCATCTCGTTGTGCCTTTGGGGTTGTCGTGGTGAGTTCGCTGAGTTGGGTGTAGGTGATTCGATCGAGATCGAGGCCCAGATCGTCGGCGTCCGCGGGGGCAAGACGTTCGATGAGAGACTTCGACGCAAGGAGGCGTCCACCGGTTGCGCAGGGCTCGATGCGTGCGGCGTCGTTGACATCATCGCCGAGCGCGGTGACCTCTGTTCGACCGACTGTCGAGATCAAACCGACGTACAAGCCCGCACCCCAGTGCACCCCGAAGCGCATCGTGAGCTCGTCGGGTGCCAGCCCGGAACGCTCGGCAATCTGCAAGGTTGCCTCGCGGAGCGCACGCGCCGCTCGAATACACGCTCGTGCGGCGGCCGACTCCGAACCGAGGTTCTCGGCGAGGAAGAACGCAACGACTCCGTCGCCGCTGTGACGACCGGTGATGCCTCCTGCCTCGACAACGCACTCGTCCGCCGAGCGTGTCAATCGTCTGCCGAGTGCGAAGTAGCTCGCCGTCGACAAACGCTTGGCAAGTGGTGTCGAGCCTTCGAGATCAGCGAACAAGATCGCCCCGGGCCGGCGGCCTGCCGAAGCAACACCCTGCAAGCGTTCCAAATGTTCCCGATCGCCCATCGCGCCGAGCGCAGCGAGGGTCATCATGCTGAGCGCTGGCTTCTGGATCAGAGCGGTTCCAGCCAGTTCGCCGCCGGGATAACGGATTCGCAGAGCGGTGACGACCATCCGCGGCCGGCTGCCGGCAGGACCGTAGCCGTCGTAGTAGTAGGTGATCGCCGAAGACGACTTCCCAGACTCGACGATCTGGTCGACGACGGTTTCGAGCCGCGGATCCACGAGTGAGCGCAGCTGCTCTCGTCCTCCGTCGAGGTCGGCGATGACCCATTCTCCGACGTGCTGGAGCCGTGCACGCGCGAAGTCCAAGGCGATGGAGCCGATGGGCAGCGATGCGAACGACGCCATCTGTTCGGCGCCGAACATGAACGCACTCGACGATGACGGCGCGTCCTCGACCAAGAAGCCTCCTGCGGCGCGCGAAGCGTCCGTCTGATACACCGCCCGCCATTCCCGATCCGCGATCTCTGCGAAGTGGCCCGCCTCGTTCAGTGCCACCGCAACGCCGGCGAGAAAGCCATCCTCCGGCAGCTCAACATTGCCAATCTCGATCGTGCCCACGTCCGGACACTACGTGCGGAGTTCCGGCACGTGGTGCCCGGGACCCGCCTGGCCTGCCCAGTACCGGGAATCTCGATCCCGAGCGAGCCGCACAAAACGCCCGCCCGATAACCCGAGGTCACCTGCAAACCACCCACTCGGGTACGGCCCAAGCCGTGCACCCGATAACGCCAATCCGTCAACGCTTGACGGACACTCTGATGGTCACCTCGGAAGCCACCGGTCGGCGACCGAACATGGCAGTGCCCCGTATCTCGGCTGTTGCGCGGCAGTCCCGGTCCGTGGGCTCTCGAGCCGTTGGTCTCCGGTCGCGGAATGGGCCAGGGTCTCCGACTTCATTGAGCGTCCGGCGACTCGCGCCTCACCGAAATAGTCGCGATGAACCCCGCAAGCCCTACCCCCGTGGAAACCATGACCAAGGCGCCGCCCGTCCCCAGCGCATCGATGGTGCCGAAGGAGAGCAGCCCGAATGCGCACGCAAGCACGACAAAGCGCCTGCCTCCGGGCCGGTCCGGATCGAGATTCCAGTAGTTGCGGGCGTACCTCACTCCCACCCATGCAGCCAGCACAACGACGGCAGGACCGAACAGAATCGTTACGGTAGCCACGAGCACCCCCTCTGGGCGAACAAGGTCCCAGTCCTGTTCACCTGGTGGTAGGGCATCGAGCCACGGATCGATCCAGAACCGGGCCAGGAGGTACATGCCCGCGAGAGCGAGCCCGGCCCCGCAGGCGGCGCAGGCGGCCACGAGCATCGCCGCACCTTCGCGTGAGCTTGCGAGGCGATCGAGCGACTTGGCCACGATGTTCCTATCGGCCACACGGGACCTGACCTTCACGCCGGAGTCCAGTGAGCTGCGACCGGCAGTTCGCTGAGGGCAACGGATGCGCCCGCTGAGCAACCTTCAGCTCGGTTCTCGCCGCGCCCGGTTCGGATTGTGCGACATCCGGTCCCCAACGCGCCGGTTGTGCCACCCGATATCGCCGATCGATAACCCGCCCTCCACGGAGGAGCTACCCGCACAGTCCGGCCCAAGTCGAGCACCCGATAATCCCGTCGGTAGATCGGGTCTGTCGGATTCGGTCGCATCGCGGTGACGTGCTGGCTGTACGAGTGGGGCGAGTACCGTGTCGGCATGGAATCCGAGTTCGAACGGATCACGGTCGATCCGTCCAAGATGCGAGGCGCCCCGTGTATTCGAGGGCTTCGCATCCCAGTGGCGACTGTTCTCGGCCAACTCGCGGCGGGCGTACCCTCTGAGCAGATTCTCCTCGACTTCCCGGATCTCGAGCCAGCTGACATTCCCGCTGCGTTGGAGTACGCCGCAGCGGCGGTTCAGGAACGCGAGTTGCCGCTGACGCGACTCGCGTGAACTTCGTCGTTGACGCCAACCTCTCGGCGCGACTGGCGGTGCTCCTGCAGGTTGCCGGTCACGACGCGGTCCACGTTCGAGACATCGGCCTGCACGCCGCGTCGGACGATGAGATCATCGACTACGCGATCAGCACCGACCGGATCGTCATCTCACACGACACCGACTTCGGGACACTGCTGGCATATCGGCAGTTGAGCAAGCCGTCGTTCATCTTGATTCGGTCGTCGGACCCGATCGACGTTGACGACCAGGCAGGTCTCGTTGTGGCGAACCTCGATGCGATGAGCGACGACTTGGAGGCAGGTGCGATTGCGGTGTTCGCCCGCGGTCGCCTTCGTATCCGGCGGCTGCCTCTGCGGGAATGACGCGACAGCATTCGCCAGCCGGGGCCATATCATCCGACAGTCATCCAACGAACCGAGCGAGTCCAACCCCACGCCGCCTTCAGCTGCCAAGTGCTGAGTCGAGAACCGTGCCGCCGGACACGGTGGGTCGGATTCGGTGGCGGTAGTGCTTCTGCAGCATCCGAAGGTCCTTGTGTCCGAGCTGGTCTGCGACCTGCTCGATCGGCATTCCGGCGTCGGACATCAATGATGCCGCCGAGTGCCGCAGTTCGTTCGGCGTCCAATCGCTGAGACCGATGCTCGAGACCAACTTCTTGAAGTCCTTCCGACAGACCATCGGGTCGATTGGGTGCCCGGTGGGGGAGGTGAACGCCAGCGCCTCGGGATTCGACCAGATCTCGCCGACTTCGAGCTGGCGGCGTTTCTGTTCGATCCTGTGGCGACGGAACGCTTCGAGGACTACTTCCGGTGCGTCGAGCGAACGGACGGACTGCGCTGTCTTCGGCTCCGAGAGGATGATCGCCCCGTGCTCGTCGCGCGAGATGGCTCGCCAGATGTGAATGGTCTTGCGGTCGAAGTCGATGTCCGGCCAGGACAGACCAGCCGCCTCGCCAGGTCGCAGTGTCGGGGGGTTCGAGTCCCTCTGCGCCCACTCGCTGTTGCGATCGCAACGTTTCACCAGATCGGAGGCATTCCTGGCCGGTCTCGATGACTCGACCTCGTGCAGGGCCGACGTGGTGCCGCAGGCCGGTCGGCTCGAGCGGCCAATCGGCCATCACGAGATTGCGTCGATGACGAACAGAGTGTCGAGATCGCGCTCGGGAACGAGTCTGACGCTCTCTGCGCGCGGCGTCAGGAACCTGTGCAGCTCCTCGAGCGATTCGGGATCGTAGATGGTCACCCGTAGATCATCCGCGGCAAGTGCCCCGGTCGAAATCTCCACCAACTGGCGGACCGGAACGTACGCCATGACCCAGGACCGGGCGGTACAACGCGCGACGGAGACGTATGAGGCGGGATCGACGTTCTGCTGACCGGCGGCCGGATTCCCGATCGACATGCGATCGGGCCAGGCACCGGCGTGCCTCGGTGCGACGAGGAGCTCCTGAGCGGGGACGCGAGTGAAGTACGACCGCTCGGAGAGAATGCGAGGGAGCAGGGAGAGCTGCGCAGATCCCGGCGCATCGAGCGCCGCTCGCCAATCGGGGAGATCGACGCCCTCCCAGATGTGGACCCGGTCGCCGCTCTTGATGATCTGCCGGATCGGCTCGCACCCGTAGGTGAATCCTGCGGCGCCGGCAAGGACCGTGCGGTAGAAGCTCTTTCTGACGTCGTACGGGGTGAACACCGGAACGTACGGTTGTCCCCCAGGACCGCGATCGACTTCGAACATCGGGCTCAGCTCGTAGTTCGGTTCCATGTCGAGACAGGGCTTTGCGGGGTGCTCAGCGAAGAGCCGTTCGATGTGGAGATAGCCGGGGATGTTCGGCTTGTAGTGACTCGTCTGCAGTGAGTTGAAATCGAGCCAGGCGTCACCGTGGAAGAGCGCCGATGATCCCATGCCGGAAGGATGGAACGTCATCAGCCGCCGACCGCTGCCGCCCTCGCGGATACCGAGTGCCATCGCGCGGATGGTTGCCGCATGCTCGGGTTCCTGGATCGGGCTGTCGCCGCCGAGAATCCAGATCACGTTGTCGCAAGCTGCCAGCCCATCGGAGAGCTGGCGGCAGTAGTCATGCGCCTTCGCCGTGTCCATGATGACCGGTCCCGCTGAGTTGGAGTGCTCGTTCCACTTGTCGCCCCAGGTGGGGAGGAGCCCCATCACGAGGCCGTACTCGGAGGCGATCCGAGTGATGTGAACGACCCAATCGATCCATGCGGGATCGAGTCGGACGGCCTGCATCTGCTCTTCGGATGCAAACGGTCGGATTCCGTCGACGTTCGGGGTGTTGGGCTCGAAGAGGTCGCGGAAGACGACAGCTTGAATCACGGTGAAGCCCTTGCTTGAGCGATCGGCAAAGAGCTCGCGCACCTCGTGTTCGGTGAGTCGGCAGAAGAGCATCCACACGGTGTCCGCGAGGTAGAAGAACGGGCTTCCGTCATCGCGGGCGAAGTAGTGCCCGGTCGCGTCGGAGCGCAGCGGCCAACGTGTGGTGGATTCGATTGCGTGCACGCCGCATCGTAGGAGTTCGAATGGAGCCCGGAATATCCTGCCCACTTGAATCACCCTCATTCGGCGCCCCGGGAAGGACGACTTCCGACCATGACGTCTGGCATCGCCGCCGCGAACCGGTGGACCCAGCTCACCTTCACCGAGGATGACCCGACGAGCTTCGACTTGGACCGTTGGGTCGACATCATGTCGCGCACCAGGTCGAACGGAGCATGCATCAGCGCCGGCGGATACATCGCGTACTACCCGACCGTGGTTCCCTTCCACTACAGGAGCCGTCATCTCGGTGATCGAGATCTCTTCGGGGAATTCGTCGAGGCAGCCAACTCCATGGGCGTCACGATCATGGCCAGAGTGGATCCGCACGCCGTCCATGGAGATGCAGCCACCGCCCATCCCGAATGGCTTCACCGGGACGCTGACGGCAACGCCGTGCGCCATTGGAGCTTTCCCGATGCGTGGCTCACGTGCCCATACACCGCGTACTACGACGAGGTGATCACCGACATCGCACGAGAAATCGTCGAGAACTATGACGTCGATGCGGTCTTCGCGAATCGGTGGGAGGGCCCGGGCGAGCTCCCGTTCAGCGACGCTGCTCGCCGGAGCTTCCGAAACGAATCCGGGCTGGAGTTGCCGCTGCGTCCAGATCACGCCGACCCTGCATGGTCGGAGTACCTGCGATGGCGTCGACGACGGCTGACCGAGTTGATCGTGGTGTGGAATCGGGCAGTGCGTGACGTGCGCCCCTCCGCTTCCTTCATCCCGAATCGAGGCGCCATGCTCCTTCGCGACCTCGACGCGGAGGTGGTCGGGCCGTACTACCCGGCGTTCTTCGTCGACAAGCAAGGACGTCACCCGGGCGAGGCGATCTGGGCGGCCGGGCGCGTCGGACGGCGCAGCCGCGGTTCGTTCCCTGACCGCCCCGTGAGCCTCATCACCTCCGTCGGACCAGAGCATCATCTCCACAGGTGGAAGGACTCCGTCAACTCCGCCGACGAACTGAAGGCTTGGATCGTGGAGGGATTCGTCAACGGAGCGTCGCCATGGTTCACGAAGTTCTCGGCCTCCATTCACGATGACCGCTGGATCGCCCCGATCGCTGAGGCTTTCAACCTCCACGCAACCGTCGAGTCCGTCTTCGAGCGGACTCGCCCTGTCGCCGACGTCGCCATGCTCGACTCGGTTGCGGTCGACGATCTCAATCCCTCCGGCGCCTACTCGTCCGAGAATCCAGCCGAGAACGGGTTCTACCAAGCGCTCCTCGATGCGCGAATCCCCTTCGAATACCTCGATGCCGATCACGTCGACCCTGCAAGGCTGCAGGAGTTCTCGGTCGTCATCATCCCGAATGCGGCCGATCTGGCACCGAACGCCATTGATGCCATACGGGAATACGTGCGTCGAGGCGGCTCGATTCTCGCGGAGCAGCGAACCTCGCTCATCGATGGCGATGAGACGAGGTCGTTCGCCCTCGGCGACGTCTTCGGAGTGGACCTTCGAGGCGACCCTGTCACCGGGGTGCGGAACAACTACATCGAGCTCGACCGCGAACACCCGATCAGTGCCGGGTTCACCGGCGCAAGTCGGATCATCGGCGGTACCGAAACCCTCCCCGTCGCGTTGCGTCCGGGTGCCAGCGCCCCGGTTCGCTTCGTTCCGCCGTACCCCGACCTGCCGATGGAAGAGGTGTATCCCCGTCCGGGCGAGCGGGACCCGGCGGTCGTGACGAATCGGTACGGTGCCGGCACCGCGGTCTACTGCGCCTTCGATCTCGGCGAAGTGCTGTGGGAGAACCTCCTCGCCGACCACAAGCGACTCGTGGCCAACATCGTGACCTGGCTCCTCGCCGGCAGGTCGCGCTGGTCGGTGCACGGCGACGGGCTGATCGACATCGCCTGTCGACAGTCCACCTCGACGAGCGTGATCTCGATCATCAACCTCAACTCGCCGTTCGCGCTTCGAGGCGAGCTCGACTCCGTTGTCCCACTCGGACCGCAACTGGTCGACATCCGCGCCAGCGGTCTGCAGCGCGATGCCGACGTGACACTCCTGATCAGTGGCGAGCATCCGGTCGTCGAGCATCACGACGACGGCATCCGCTTCGTGATCCCTCGAGTCGACCTGCTCGAGACGGCACGCCTCGATTGGGTGCCGCATGATCAGCGTGGTCGCCAGTGACGCGCAGTCGGGCGCAGGCTCTGCGTTGTGGCGACGTCGTCGATCCTGCGAACATCCGGAGATGACCAGCTTGCAGTTCGGTGTGTTCGTGCCCCAGGGATGGAAGACGGAACTCAGCTCCATTCCCGATCCCGTCGACAAGTGGGCCAAAGCGGTCGAGATCGCGACGCTCGCGGAGGATCTCGGGTTCGACTCGCTGTGGGTGTACGACCACTTCCACAACGTGCCGCGGCCGGCACACGAGACGATGTTCGAGTGCTGGACCACGATGGCGGCGATCTCGCAACGCACGAGTCGCATCAAGCTCGGGCAGATGGTCGGGTGCGCGCCCTACCGCTCGCCGTCACTGCTGGCGAAGATCACCTCGAACATCGACGTGATCTCGAGCGGCCGCCTGATCTGGGGGATCGGTGCCGGGTGGTACGAACACGAGTTCAAGGGGTACGGCTACGACTTCAACCCGCCTGCCGACCGTATCCGGGTGTTGCGCGAGACGGTCGAGATCGTCACGGCCATGTGGTCCGAACCCGACGTCTCCTACGACGGCCGGTACTTCCAGCTCGAGGGAGCGCAGTGCGATCCGAAGCCGGTGCAGTCGCCGCGCCCGCAGGTATTGATCGGCGGTGGGGGAGAACAGCTCACGCTGCGCGTGGTCGCCCGGCTCGCCGATGCGTCGAACTTCGGGGGCAAACCGGATGAATGGCAGCACAAGGCCGGTGTCCTGCGCGGACACTGCGCCGATGTCGGACGCGAGTACGACGAGATCCAGAAGACCTGGTCTCCTGAGATCTTCATTCGCGAGGACGACCGGGACATCGTCGACGGCGGCACGCGCAGCTTCTACGGCGAGCCGTACGAGTCCTGGCGGGCCGGCAACCTCGTCGGTACCCCAGAACAGGTCGCCGAGAAGATCCAGACCTACGTCGACCTCGGCTGCACCGGGTTCTATCCCTGGTGCTCCGACTATCCCGACACCGAGACGATGCGTCTGTTCGCCGAGCAGGTGATCCCCCACGTACGGGCGACGAACGGCTGACATCGGCGCATCGGTCGTACGAGGCCGAGGGATTCCAGGACTGCGCGGTCTTTCGCGAGCTCGACGAGAGAGACGGAGCGCGCTCGTGGCCGCGTGACCGACGGCACGAATCCCGTTGTCCGTCGCTCTGCTACGTTCGGCCCAACTTCAACGAGGGGGCTTGGTTGATGGAAACACGGTTGGCGGAACTGCTGGCGGAATATTTCCCCGAGGCCGAGCACATCGAGATCACCGGCTTCGAGCCGATACCTGGTGGCTACTCACGTGAGACGTACCGGTTCGACGCTCACGTTCGAACGTCGGAGGGGAGCGAGCAACACCCGCTGATCCTTCGCAAGGATCCGCCCGAGGAGATCTCGATCCTGCAGACCAGTCGCGAGATCGAGCACGACCTGATCGAGGCGCTGCGGATGCACACCGACATCCCGGTCAGCCGTAGCCTCGGGCACGAGTCGGATCGGGAACGTTTCGGCGAGCGGGCCATGGTGATCCAGCGGATGCCCGGCAACTCGCAGACGTCCGACCTGTTCCACGACGGCCCCGACACCCATCAGGCCGACGACGTGATGCGCCACCTGTGCGAGGTGCTGGTCGAGCTCCACGGTGTCGACGTCTCCACGATCGACCCGCACGGTCGCCTCGCCGACCCGCGCAACGAGGGCGTCGATGCCAGCTCGTGGGACGCCTACATCGACTCGACGATCGAGTACTACATCCGGTCGTTCCCGAGCATGAACTTCGACCCCGGCATGCTGCCGTTGCTCGACCTGTTCCTGACGTTGCGCCGCGAGAAGCCGCGACCGCTTCCGCTCGTGCTGGTGCACGGCGACTTCAATCCGGCCAACTTCCTGTACGAGGGCGGCAGGGTCACCGCGCTGATCGACTGGGAGAACGCCCGTATCGGCGATCCCCGAGAGGACCTCGGGTGGATGACCACGATGGACATCCTCTCGCACAGCAATGTGATGGCCCATCCGGTCGACGAGGGCGGCTTTCTCGCCTACTACAACAAGCTGACCGGGCTCGAGATCACCCAGGACGAGATCGACTACTTCACCCTGTTCGGCACCGGCAACATCGCGGTGCCGGTCGAGGCGGCCATCAAACGCCGCATCGACGGCGAGAGCATGGAGTTCATGCACCTGTACCTCGCGCAGTCGTCCATGGGGACATTGCCGAACCTGCTCCGTCTCCTCAACTACCCGGGGGTCCCACAGTGAACACGTCGCCGAGCATCGACCAGATGTTGGAGGGCGTGCTGATCAGCATCAGCACCGACATCATCCCGAACGTCGTCAACCCGAAGGCACACGCAAGCGCCCAGATGATGCAGTCGATCATCCAGGGGATCCGCCAGCTGTTGCCGGTGTACGACCAGTACCTCGCCGAGGAGCACAACCAGATGATGGCGGTGCTGCGCCAAATCGCCGAACAACTCGACGGAACCACCGGTGAGGCCGCCGACCGGATCCGCGAGCGGGCGACGACGCTCGGCGCCGGAGACGAGGTTCCGATACCGCTCGGTCGTGATGTCGTGATGGCGGCGCATCGAGAACTCGGCTCCTCGTTGCAGGCGACGTTGGCCGATCTGGACGAGCTCCAGCGCAACGGCGATGCCGACGCCGACGCCGGGCTCGACATCCTCCGTGGCCACATGGGGCCGCGACTCGTACGCGACGTACAGACCTTTCTCGTCGGCGACGCCCTGCTCGGCCGCGGCTGACGTTCGACCACGCAGCGAGCTCACTGGCTGCACGGCAGGCGGTGGTCTGCTGGTGCCCTCCGCGTCGGCTCGGGCAACGACTCGACCGTTTGATGCCACGATGGTGGGATGCGGAAGTACGTCATCATGGGAGTGCAGGGGAGCGGGAAGGGCACCCAGAGCGCGAAGCTCCGTGAGGCATTCGGACTCGAGCACATCAGCGTCGGCGACATCTTTCGGTGGAACATCGCCCACCACACCAAGCTCGGCGCGCAGGTCCGTCGCCTCGTCGACGAGGGCCACCTCGTCAGCGACGACATCGTCGAGCGCGTCGTACGAGACCGGCTCGACCAACACGACTGGAACCATGGGTTCATCATCGATGGCTTCCCCCGCAACGTGTCTCAGGCCGAGTTCTTCCTCGAGAGCTACGACATCGACGCCGTGATCGTGCTCGAACTGCCCGACGAAGAGGTCCACCGCCGGGTGCTCTCGCGCCGGCTGTGCTCCGAGTGCGGACTGGACTACAACCTGATCGCTCACCGTCCCGAGGTTCCCGACGTCTGCGACGTGTGCGGCGGCAGCCTCGAGCAACGCGAGGACGACACTCCCGAGGCGCTCGCTCGACGATTGGCCGATTACTACTCGAAGACCGAGCCGGTGATCGACGTCTTCAGTCGCAAGGAGCTCGTCGTCCGGATCGACGCCACACCGTCGAAGGACGACGTGTTCGATGCGATCGCCGCCCGGGTTGGTCTGAACGGGTGACCGGAGCCGCCGGATGATGCGCTGACCACGGGCGCGACGGCGGGGTCGACGATCCCACAGCCCAGGCGCCGTTCGAGACCACGGAGAGGTAGTCGGTGGCCTCGAGCGCAGCTCCGAGCAGCCCGGTCCGAAACATGGACGTTCGGCACTTGCATCGCCGTGCGCCCGGGGGACGTGATGTGTGCAGGAGCAGGCATCGTCGTGGGAGGTGGAGATGCAGAACGAAATGAGTGGACCGGCGTTCGCTGGGGTGGGGCAGGATGCGAACCTGCTGCAGCCGTTGCAGCGCCTGCTGGAGCGCGACGGCGATCGCGTCATCGCGAAGACCCGTGAGGGCCATCGGTTCGTCGACTGGAGCGTTGCGCAGGTCGCCGGGCGCATCCGCGCCGTCGCCAAGGGGCTCGTTGCGTGTGGCGTCGAACCCGGCGATCGGGTGGCGCTCATGTCGCACACGCGGCTCGAATGGGTCGTCATCGACATGGCGATCCTGTCGGCTGGCGCCGTCACCGTGCCCGTCTACGAGACGTCATCGGCCGAGCAGGTGGCATGGATCCTCGAGGACAGTGAGGCCGTCGTCGCGATCGTCGAGACCGAGGAGATGCGGGCGGTCTACGAGTCGATCTGCGACCACGCACCGAACTGCCGCCAGGTGTTCACGATCGACACCGCCGGCGACGGTGCCGGGCTCGCCACGCTGGAAACGCTCGGCGCCGAGGTCGACGACGGCGAGGTCGATCGGCGGGCGTCGGCACTCGGACCTCACGACATCGCCACGGTCATCTACACGTCCGGCACGACGGGCCGACCGAAGGGGTGCGTGCTCACTCACGGCAATCTGTGCGCCAACGTCGCCCAGACCGTCGACGCGATCGGCGCCGAGGTGCGCCCGGACGACGTCGGACTGCTGTTCCTGCCGTTGGCCCACTCGCTCACCAAGGGCAATCTGCTTTTCAGCCTCGAAATGGACGTTCCGACCGGATTCGCCACGGACATCTCCCATCTCGCCGAGGAGCTCGGGATGGTGCATGCCACCGTGATCGCGGGGGTGCCGCGCGTCTTCGAGAAGGTGTTCAACTCCGCCCAGCACACAGCACACACCACGCACAAGGGGCCGATCTTCGACCGCGCCGCCTCCGTCGCCGTGCGGTGGTCGAAGGAGCATCACCGTGGCGACGTCCGGCCGTGGACCGCACTGGAGCATGCGCTGTTCGAACGCCTCGTGTACGGCAAACTGCGCCATGCCCTCGGCGGCGGGATGCGGCTGGCGTTCAGCGGCGGCAGCCCGCTCGGCGAACGTCTCACCCATTTCTTCGACGGCATCGGTGTGCAGATCTTCGAGGGATACGGGCTCACCGAGACCAGCCCCACCCTCACGATCAACCGACCGGGCGCCTGGCGACCTGGATCGGTCGGGCGACCCCTTGCGGGCACCACGATCCGCATCGCCGACGACGGTGAGATCCTGGCGCAGGGCCCCCAGGTCTTCACCGGTTACTGGCGGAACCCCGACGCCACCGCCGAGGTGATCGACGCCGGCGGCTGGTTCCACACCGGCGACATCGGGGAGCTCGACGACGACGGTTTCCTCCGGATCACCGGCCGCAAGAAGGACCTGATCGTCACCGCGGCGGGCAAGAACGTGGCGCCCGCCCCGCTGGAGGACCGGTTGCGTGCCCATCCCCTCGTCAGCCAAGCCGTGGTCGTCGGCGATCAACGCCCGTTCGTCGCAGCGCTGATCACCATCGACGAGGAGGCGTTCGTCGACTGGGCGGCGGAGGAGGGCATCGCCGCCCGCAGCGTCGCCGAGGCGGTCGACAGTCCCGAGCTGCGTGCTGCCGTGCGTGCCGCGGTCGACGAGGCGAACCTGTCGGTGTCCCGAGCAGAATCGATACGTGAGTTCTCGATCCTTCCTCGCGATCTCACCATCGACGCCGAAGAGCTCACGCCGACGCTCAAGGTGCGCCGATCGGTCGTGCACCACCGTTACCAGCCGGCGATCGACTCCATCTACGAAGGCTGAACCGCCACCGGGCCACCAGGAGACCCGCCTCACTAGGATTCCACAAGCATGACCTCGATCGGTGATTCGCTCGCTCGCGACGCTGGCGTGGCGTTGCTTCCCGACGGTGGGCGGGTGCTCGTGCGCCACCTCGTCGCATCCGATCGCGAGGAACTCGCCGAGCGGTACCTGGAGCTGTCACCCCAAGCGCGCCGGTTGCGTTTCTTCAACGCCCCTGATCATCTCTCGACCCGGCTGCTCGACTACCTCGTCGACGTCGACGGGATCGACCGATGCGCCCTCGTCGCCTTCGCCATCGACGTCGACGATACGCCCGGCGTCGGGATCGCTCGCTACGCACGCAGCCACGACGACCCCAGCTGCGCCGAAGCGGCGGTCACGGTGCTCGACGCCTACCAGAACCGGGGGATCGGGACCGAGCTGATGTACCGGCTCGCCGAGCAGGCGCGCCGCAACGGGATCTCCACGCTCACCGCCAGCGTGATGTGGGAGAACCGGGACCTGCTCGAGGGGCTGCGCGCACTCGGTGCCGAGATCCGACCGAGCGAACCCGGGGTGGCCTCGGTGAGGATTGCGATCCCGTCGCCGGACCTCGACCTCCCCGAGACGGAACTGCATCGCATCCTGCGCGTCTTCGCCGAGCGCGTCGGCGACGCGATCGGGTTGCGCTTCGAACGCTGAGGCGCCCACAGGGTCCGACACTCGGATCCGGACACTCGGGTCCCGGCATCGGTTCCGAGGCGCCGGGCGCTGCGCATGGCACAGTACGCAGCGGTGAATGCACTCACGATCGTCTCCCTCGTCCTCGGCGTCGTCTTGCTGGTGGTCGGCGCCGAACTGCTCGTCAGAGGGGCCGCGACGATCGCGTCGAAGCTCGGGATCGCGCCGGTGATCATCGGGCTCACCGTCGTGGCGTTCGGCACCAGCGCACCCGAGCTCGCCGTGAGCGTGTCCGCCGCGATCGGCGGCAACGCCGACGTCGCGTTCGGCAATGTCGTCGGCAGCAACATCGGCAACATCCTGCTGATCCTCGGGGCCTCGGCCGTGGTGGGCGGACTGGCCGTGCAGCAGCGCATCGTCCGATTCGACATCCCGCTGCTGATCGTCGTGTCGGTGGTCGCACTGCTGATGTCGCTCGACAACAACATCGGCCGCATCGACGGGATCATCCTCTTCGCCGGCGTCGTGGCCTACGTCGGCTGGCTGGTCCGCGAAGCGCGTGGGGAGCGGGCCGACGTCGCCGCCGAGTACGCCGATTCGATGGAATCGCTCGAAGGCGCGGCGGTCGAACGTCCGCTGTGGTTCAACGTGATGCTGGTGTCGGTCGGCCTCGTCGTACTGGTCATCGGTTCCCAGCTCCTGGTGAACGCAGCGACCGACATCGCGGAGTCGGCGGGTGTCAGCGATCTCGTCATCGGACTGACGGTGGTGGCGATCGGGACGTCGCTGCCCGAGCTGGCGACGTCGATCATGGCGGCCATCCGCGGCCAGCGGGACATCGCCGTCGGCAACGTCATCGGCTCGAACTTGTTCAACCTGATGTCGGTACTGGGTCTGACCTCGATCGTGTCGAGCGACGGGATCCCGGTCAGCGACGTGTCGCTGCGATTGGACTTCCCGGTGATGTTGGCGGCCACCGTGGTGCTGGTGCCGATCGTGTGGAACGGCTTCCAGATCAAGCGGTGGGAAGGCTTCGTGCTGATCGCGTTCTACGCCGCCTACGTCGCCTACCTGGTCCTCGACGCCGGTGACTCATCGGCGGCGAACGTGGTCGGGCCTGCCGCTCTGATCGTCGCTCCGCTGGTGGCGATGACCTTCGCCGTCACGGGCTACCAGGGCTGGCGCCGCCACCGCAGGGCATCGGCTGGCGAGGTCTGAGATCGACGTTCAGTCGTGGATCCACACGGTGGAGCGCAGGGGGAGCAAGTTCTGCCCCCAGATCAGGTCCATGACCGGGTTCGCCACTCGGACGCACCCGTGTGACGCCGGGTAGTTCGGCACCCTCGGCGCGCCGTGCACGGCGACGCCGCCGACGACGAACTTGGGCCGATACAGGGTGCCGAGGTCACCTTCGTACCGGGCGGTGTCGTGCTGGCGGTACGTGCGGAACGTGCCGCTCGGAGTGAGGGCGATGCCGATCACCCGGCTGCCGGCGCTGCGCTGGTCCTCCTCGTCGTACGACTTCCCGTTGCCGGTGGAGACGTTGAAGACGTAGCGCACCTGGCCGCCGCGGACCACGAACGCGATCTGCTTGCCCTTGTCGACCTCGAGCAGGTCACCGGTTCGCCCGGCGGCGGGACGGCACATCTCGGTGTTCAGCGCGATGGCGGTCGCGGTGTCGACCACGGTGGTCGCCGGCAGCCCCTTCCACTTCTGGAACGCCATCACCGCCTGCGTGGTGGTCAGCCCGTAGCCGCCGTCGGCGCCGGCATTCCAGAAGCCGAGGGCCAACAACCGGTTCTGCAGATTTGCCACCGCAGTACGCGACGATCCGAAGATGATCGGACCGACGGCCATACCAGGCGCACCGACCAACGCCGTGGTACACCTCGGCGCCGGTGGCTTGGAGCGCGGGCCGTACGGCGCGCTCGACGGCGTGCCGACGAAGTAGCCGGCGAGATCGGCGAGCAGGTGGCCACCGGGCTCGGTGAACATCGAGAATCCGCGGCTCGACACCGGGACGATCGCATGGTTGGCCAGCATCTGCGACGGCCTGACGACGTTCATCGTCGACGTCGTCGGCATCTCCGTGGGGTCGGTGGCGCCGGCCGTGCCGACCGTGAGGTAGCCGATCGACAGCGTGTCGACGGTGGTCGCGTTGAGCACCACGGCCGACACGTCCGATCGTGCGACGAGCGGATTGCTGGCGACCGGCACTTCGAAGCTGCTCTTCGCCGGCGGCCTCGTCGTTCCTCCGAGCGGGTTCAGTGCGGCGATTCGCGTGTCGACGATCCGCGTCGGGGTCCTCATCGGCACGAACAGGCCCGCCGACGACGGTGCTGCGCCGTTGCCCGTGTACGAACCGACGAGATCGATGATCAGGTCGCCGCCGTTCTCGGAGTAGATCGAGATGCTGCCGGTTGCGTCGACGGCCACGATCGCCTGGTTCGCGATCGCGGCCGAGAACCCGGGGGGCGAGTTGAGGTTCGACGTTGCCGGCGCAGGACTGCCGTATGCGTACGCCTGCCAGAACCCCGGCGTATTGGTGACCGCCGTCAGGTTGACGGCCACGGCGCTCGCACCCGCGGCGCCGGGGACCTTGAAGGTCCTCGTCTCACCCTTGGCGAAGGCGGCGACGCCGCGGGTGTCGAGCACGCGGGCCGGGGCCGGCAGCGATTCGAATCGTCCGGCGGTGGCCGTCGTGGCGGGCGTGTAATAGCCGAGCAGGTCGACGATGACATGGCCGCCGCCGGTGCCGTAGATGTCGACGACACCGTCGGACCCGACCGGCACGGTCACCAGGTTCGGGGTGACGTTGCCGAACAGCGACTGCAGTTCGTCCACGTTGAGATTCGAGGCCTCCGGTCGCGGGCTCGTGTGCGGCCAGACCGTCCAGAATCCTGGTCCGGCCGGCGGGACAACGGTCAGGTTGAGCACGGCAGCGGTCACCGTGCCGGCGGCGGGCAGTGGCACGGCGCCGGTGACGGCGACCGAGATCGTCCCGCCAGCGGGGACGGGAGACGATCCCCGGGTGTCGACCAGGCGTTGAGACACCGGCATCGCGACGTAGGCACTGGTCGTGCCCGCCGCCTGCACCGGCGACGCCGGCGGAACGACCGCCGCGACGAACGAGGCTCCGACCACGCTGACCGATGCAACGAGGACGGAGAGGAACGACCGTGGACGCATCTGGCAACGATACGGCGTTTGTCGGCCGGTTGCCAGACGCGATCTCAGCTCGACGTCAACCAGAGGTCGAGAACCCGCGAGCGGAGGTGGAGGTCGAAGGTCTGCCGCGTTCAGAGATTCGGCAGCACGGTGTAGTTCTCGCCGCCCGTGGCGAGGAACTCGTCGGTCCAGGAGGTGCCGTAGGTCTCCTGCACCTCCTGCGCCTTGTCCGAGCGGGCACCCTCGGGGGTCGACTCGAGCGTCCAGGCCTGACGCTTGTAGGTCCAGTTCTCCGGAAACAGGGCATGCGCCTGTTTCCACCAGCCGATCGCGGCGGGATGGTCACCGCGTTGCTCGGCGTGGATCCCGAGCTCGAAGCATGCGGCGGCGCGACTGTGGTCGTCCGATCGGGGTTGCGACGCGGCGATCACCGCGTCGGGCGCCAGGGCGTAGGGACTCTCGGCGCCTCGCGTGGCCCAGTCGACGATCGCGGAGCGATAGGCGGGTCCGGTCTCGGGCATCCGTCGGAACTCGCGCAGCACCGCCTGCTGACGCTCGGGCATCTCCTGGGTGATCTCCACCGCGGCCAACGGGCTCGGTTGGATCGATGCGCCCTCGGCGGGCCGCACGAGCGTGCCGGTCTCGTCGATCCACACCGCCATCGGCACGTTCGAGATGCCGAAGAGTTCGTCGACGCGGTGACGGCTGTCGATCAGCGAGGGGTGGGTGGGTGCGGCTGCCTCGATCCAGGGGCGCGCCTTCTCCGGGTCGAGGTCGAGTGCCACGGTGACGACGCTGCAACCGAGCGGTTCGAGTTCTTCGTGGAGCGCCTGCCACACGGGCAGGTCAGCGGAACAGCCTCACCACGACGCCCACGCCACCAGCAACACCTTTCGGCCGTGCATCGCCGACAATTGGAAGGGGTTCCCGTCGACGTCGGGCAGCGCGAGCTCGGGAGCCACCGCAGTGCTCAGCGCCCGGCCGCCACTGTCCGGACCGAGCGCCCACACGCCGGCGTCTTCATCGGCGACGAGTGCCATGCCGAGGCGATCGGCAACCGCTGCGACATCGAGATCGCCGTCGGGCGTGACCGCATCGGCCACGGGGACGCACCTGTCTCCCTTGCACATCCCCTCCGGTTTGGCACGCCAACCGGTCGCCGCTTCGAATCCGTCAACGGTCACGTACAGCGAGTCGAGAAGCACCGGGACACTGTTCCAGATCGGCACCGCCACGGTCCACGCGGGACACGGCCGGCACGCAGTCGTCTATGGTGCTCGCAACCACATCGCAGTCGGGGGTCGAGATGGGCAAGGTGTTGATCGTCGGGAACCGCTCGCTGGGCGGCTCGGAACTCGCGGAGCTGATCGGCGCACGGGTGGGCGACGAGCCCTGCGAGGTGCATCTCGTCGTCCCGGTTCCGAGCCCGGTGGCATCCGCCGTGGCGGTCGGTGGCTCTGCGCCCGACATGTCGCCCACGTTGAGTCGTGACATCGACCACGATCGTCGAGCGGCCAGAGAGCAACTCGAGTTCGGACTCGACTGGCTCGGCGCGCTCGGCGCGACTGCAACGGGGGAGTTGTCGCTCGAGCCGGACACGCCGGCGGCCATCGCTCGACTGGTCGAGACGCACGGGTTCGACGAGGTGATCGTGTCCACCTTGCCCACCAAGGTGTCGCGGTGGTTGCGCCAGGATCTGCCGTGCCGCATCGGCCGAAAGGTTCACGTTCCCGTCACCGTCGTGTCGACCACCTCCTGATCGTGACCTGATCCGGTGGCCACTTCATGACATCGGGACCTTCGGCCCTACGATCCATGAGTCACGCACTATGAGACTTATGGAAAGGCGCCGGGTCCGACGATCCGGCCCGTCCCAGGAGGTCACTCATGCGTACCGGATCCATCGTTCGAGTCGGGATCGCGACGGCGTTCCTCGTCGCTGCTGTGGCAGCGTGCGGTCCCGACGGTCCCGACGCCGCAGGGCCGCCTGTCGGGGCGGGCGACGCAGCGGCCGCGGCACCGCCCGGCGACGTCGCGCCCGGCGACGAGATCCGGTTCGTCGCCACGGAATTTGCGTTCGATCCGTCCACGCTCACGGCTCCCGCCGGCAGTTACTCGGGCGTCTTCGTGAACGATGGCACCATCGAACACGACATCCAGTTCGGCGATGGCCAGGCGATCGTGGCAGCGGCCGGCGAGACCGTCGAGTTCGCGTTCGACGTTCCCGAGGGCGGCATCACCTACATCTGCACGATTCCCGGACATGCCGACGCCGGGATGAGCGGGACGATCAGTACTGGCGCCGCAGCGGACGACGGAGCCCACGCCGCAGCGGGCGCCGGTACCGGCACGGAGGGGGAGACCGCCGTCGACGCCGACCCGTCCGCGCCGCCGTACGAGTGGCGTGACCCTCGCGCTCCGGCACGCGGCGAAGGCGAGGGATTCACGCTCGTTCCCGGTGGGGCCCCCGACGGCGGCGACCTCATCGACGTCGAGTTCGTGGTGGAGGAGAAGCTCGCCACCGTGGCCGAGGGCTACGTGCAAAAGATCTGGACGTTCAACGGCACGATGCCCGGTCCCGTCATCCGCACCCAGGTCGGCGACACCGTCCGTGTCCACCTCGTCAATCCGCCCGACGCGACGGTGTCGCACTCCGTCGATTTCCACGCCTCGCAGGTGGCCTGGAACGACGAGATGCGATCGATCGCTCCCGGCGAAGAGCTGATCTACGAGTTCACCACCGACTACGCCGGGGTGTGGATGTACCACTGCGGTACCGACCCCGTGCTGCATCACATCGCCAACGGCATGTTCGGCATGGTGATCGTCGAACCAGAAGGTGGGCTGGCGCCGATGGAGAACGAATTCTTCGTCGTCCAGCACGAGTGGTATCTCGGACCGCAGGGGGAGGTGTCGTCGTTCGCCAAGGCCAATCAAGCCGCACCGGAGCCCGATTTCGTGATGTTCAACGGTGCGGCATTCCAGTACCGGGACACCCCGATCGAGATCCCGACCGGCGAGGAGGTCCGGTTGTTCGTCCTCGACGTCGGGCCCTCGATCGACTCGTCGTTCCACATCGTCGGCACGATCTTCGACTCGGTGACGAAGGAGGGCGTCCACCTCGAGCGTGGCAACGACGGCAACTGGGGGTCCCAGGCGGTCGACCTGGCACCGGCGCAAGGTGCGGTGATCGAGTTGCGTGCTGCGGAGGACGGGCTGTACCCGATGGTCACGCATGCCTTCAACTTCCCGGGTCGGGGAGCGCTGGGGCTCCTGCAGGCGGGCGACGGTCAGCCATGATCGCTCGGCGAGGGGGCCTCGGTGAGCGGTGCGGCCGGCCGACACGGGACGTCGGTCCCTGTCCCGGACCCGTCGAATCGGGCAGTGTGGAGCCATGAGGCTGGAGATCACCCAGCGCGCCGACCTGGCCGTGCGAGCGCTCGTCGTCCTGCAGACGTCGCCGTTCCGGTTGAAGAGCTCCGACCTCGCCGAGGCCCTGGGCACCACCGCCGGGTTCGTCCCCCAGGTGATGGGCCCGCTCGTGCGGGCGGGCTGGGTCCGCTCGGTCCCGGGCCCGAGCGGTGGCTACGAGCCTCAACGCGATCTCGATTCGCTCTCGGTCCTCGAGGTGGTCGAGACGATCGACGGACCGACCGACAACGGGCGATGCGTCGTCGCCGAACGGTCGTGCAACGCGGGGGAACCGTGTGCGCTCCACGTCGCCTGGGCGCGCGCCCGGACCGAACTACGGGCCTCGCTCGGTGGGCTGCGCCTGTCGGAGGTGGGCGCCGCGTGAGTGTTCGCACCGCTCCGCCACGTCCCGCCGAGGGCCGGTCCAGGTGGTCGGCGGTCGCCGTGCCCTCCGAGCACGGCGGCTGGGGCCTCACGGCAGAACCCGTCCTGCTCGGGTTGTTGCTCGCATTCTCGTGGCCTGGAGTGGGTATCGGCGTGGTTGCGATGCTGTCGTTCCTCGCCAGAACCCCACTCAAGTTGGCGATGGTCGACCGTCGGCGTGGACGAGACCTCGAACGTTCTGCCCTCGCCCGGCGTCTCGGAGCGGTCGAACTCGCCCTGATCGGCGCGATCGGCGTGACGGTGATCGTCGCTGCGGGTTGGCACTGGCTCGTCCCGGTGGCGGTGGCTCTCCCGCTGTTCACCGTCGAACTCTGGTACGACATCCGCAGCCGTGGACGCCGGCTCGTGCCCGAATGGTGTGGAGCCGTCGGGATGGGGTCCGTCGCCGCGGCGATCGTGATCGCCGGTGACGGCAGGGTCTCGCTGGCCGCCGCCGCGTGGCTGATCCTCGCTGCGCGTTCGACCGGCGCCATCGCCTTCATCCGTACCCAGATCGCCAGGCTCCATCGCCGTGGTGCGAGCACCCGGTCCAGCGACCTCTTCCAGGGACTTGCGGCGGCGATCGCCGCGGTGGGGGTCGTCGTCGAACCCGACGTCGTCGTCGGCTCGGTCGCGCTCCTGGCGATCGTCGGGCTGCACCTGATCTGGGTGCGACGCTCGCCGGTGCCGCCGCCCAAGGTGCTGGGTGTGCGTCAGATGGTGCTCGGCTTCGCGCTCGTCATTGCAACTGCGATCGGAGTGGGGTTGGCATGAGCGACTCGATCGGACCCGCCGCGACACTCGGCGACATCGTCACCAGGTATCCCTCGCTCGCCCGTGAACTCGAACGTCGCGACCTCGACTACTGCTGCGGAGGAGACGCAACGCTCGGCCAGGCGTGCCGTGACGGCGGCCTCGACGCGACGGTGGTCGCTGCGGAGCTGACGTCGTCGATCGGTGACGACGGCCCCGCGACGTGGTCGGGGTTGGACATCTCCGACCTCGTCGAACACGTCGTCGACACGCACCATCGATATCTGTGGGACGAGCTGCCACGCCTGGAGGCGCTGCTCGACAAGGTCGTCGGAGTGCACGGCGAACGCCACGGCGAGCTCACCGAGATCGCTCGCTGCGTCCGCGAGATCCGCATCGCACTCGAGCCGCACCTGCTCCGGGAGGAGCGGGTGCTGTTCCCGGCGATTCGGCGGATGACGGCCACGTCGATCCCACCGACGTTCGGGTTCGGCTCGATCGGCAGCCCGATCTCGCAGATGCTGCGCGAACACGACGATGTCGCGGCGCTGCTGCGCGACCTGCGCTCGTCGTCGAACGGCTACCGGGTGCCCGACGACGGATGCGCCTCGTACCGGGCGCTGTTCGAGGGTCTCGAAGCGCTGGAGGCCGACACGCACCTCCACGTCCACAAGGAGAACAACGTGCTGTTCCCCCGGGTGGTGCTGTTCGAGGAGCGCTGCCGCTCGTGATCGTCGCCCCGCCGGCCGGCTGTGACCCGTGCGGGCGATGAGCGAAAAGCCCGGATGAGGGCGCTTCGCTCATCACCACGCTGGTGCCCCGCGAGCTGTGAGCGAAAAGCCGGTATCAGGGCGCTTCGCTCATCGCCGCGAGTAGGCGTCGACGATCGGGGCGAGTTCGTCGGGGCTGGCGCCGTGCATGATGACGGCGTCGGCGCCGAGGTCGAACTGACCGCGCACGGCGTCGGCGCACTGCGCGGCGGTTCCGGTCGCCGACGGCGCGAGCCACTCGTCGGGGATCAGGGTGGCGATGTGTTCGAGCTGCTCGGTGGTGGCGCTCACGTCGATCGCCCCTCGGAACCCGGCGACGAGTTCGTCGGCGCGGAAGGCGGCGAGCACGGCGGGGTCCCAGCGGTTCGTCTCCACCATCAGCTCTCCGTACGCCTGGAGATAGGTGGCGAGGCGCCCGACGGTCTTCTTCAGCCGTGCTGCCTCCGGGAGGTGATCGCCGATCGTCGCGAAACAGGACCAGACCGTGACCGATCCGGGATCCCGTCCGGCCTGCTCGGCGGCCTCCTTCACCGTGCGGACGCAGCGCTGCAGGGTCTCGTCGGTGAAGAACGTGTGCAGGATCACGTGGTCGAAGGCGCGGCCACCCAGCGCCAGCGAGTTCGGTCCGAACGCCACCAGGCCGAGCGGGATGTCCTCGTCGAAGGTCGGGTCGAGGCGGAGCACGGGGTACGCGCCGATCGGGCCGTCGTGGCCGATGATCGTCTCGCCGTGCCACAGGCGACGCATTACGTCGGTGAAGTCCTCCATCTGTGCCGTCGTGATCCGAGGGATGCCGTAGGCATCGAACAGTGGCGCGATGCCGCGGCCGAGGCCGAGCACGAAGCGTCCGCCCGTCAATCGGTGCATCGTGGTCGCGTACGAGGCGCTGACCATCGGATGGCGCGTGTTGTGGTTGGTCGCGCCGGTGATGATCTGCATGTTTGTCGTGGCGACCGCTGCGGCGCCCGACAGCGTGACCGCCTCCTTCACGTTGAAGCGCTCGCTGATGAACACCGCGCCGAGCCCGAGTTCCTCCGCCCGCCGGCACTCCGTGACGAGGCCACGCGGATCCTGTGCGCCGCCGGCGAGGGTGTAGAATCCGAGTTCGGGGAAGCGGGGAGTGGTCATGGCGATGCCGGGCTGTTCGCCGCTGCCACGGCCGGCTTCGCGGAGGCCGGCAGCGGTGCCGGCGTCTTCTCCCGGATGAACACCGCGGCGCGAACCAGAGCATCGGTCGCCTCGGGCATGTAGCCGGCGAACGCGGGGTAGACGTGCCACAGATCGTCGCGGAGATCGAGACGTACCTCGACGCCGGCCGCTTCGTAGCGCTCCGCGAGCCGGGTCGAATCCGACAGGAGGATCTCGTCCATCCCGGTCTGGATGAGCGTGGGCGGATAGCCAGTCGGATCGGCGAACAGCGGCGACACGCCGGGGTCGTCGAGCGGGGTGTCACCGGCATAGGTCGTCGCTGCTTCGAACATCCCGGTCCCGTCGAACATGGGGTCGTAGGGCGCCCGGGTGGTCACCGACTCGCCGGACGCCGTCAGGTCCGTCCACGGTGACAGCACGTACACGGCGCCAGGCAGCGGTTCGCCGGCCGCTTTCAATGCCCCGATCGTGGCCAGGGTGGCGCCGCCGCCGGCCGAGTCGCCGGCGACGGTGACCATCGCGGGGTCGACATCGGCGATGATCGCCCGGTAGGCGGCCACACAGTCCTCGATCGCCGCGGGGTACACGTGCTCGGGGGCGAGCCGGTAGTCGATCACCGTGATCGTCGCCGCCGCCCGCTTGGCCAGCCGGGCACACATCGCGATGTGGCTCTTGGGGGATCCGAGCACGTAGGCGCCGCCGTGGATGTACAGGATGTGCCGAACGGGGCGGATCTCGAGTGGGGTGGCGACGATCGCCGGGATGCCACCCACCACGGTGTCGACATAGTCGACCCGGCGCGGCCGGGGGAGCCGGTCGACCTTGTCCATCGCCGCGCGTCGGTCCTCGAGCGGGACGTCGTCGCCGCCGCTCGCGAAGGCCTCGATTCGTTTGCGGAAGAAACGGGCTCGTCGGCTCAGCGTCATGCCGGCAGAGTAGGCCGTCTCGTAGGGGTCACCCGAGTTCCGCGCGGTGCTCGATCAGCCGGAGTTGCGCAGGCCGGTGGCGATGGCGTTGATCGAGAGTTGGATGCCACGCACGACCATCTCGTCGTCGTCGCCGTCGCGGAACCGGCGCAACAGATCGACCTGCATCACGTGGAGCGGGTCGAGGTACGGATACCGATTGCGAAGGCTGCGCTCCAACAACGGGTTGTCGGCGAGCGGTGACGTCGCCCCGGTGATCCGGCGATGCCAGGCGAGCGTGCGGGAGTGCTCGTCGACGATCGCTCCGAAGAACTCCGTGCGCATCGAGTCGTCCTCGATGAGCACGTCGGCGTACCGGCGCGCGATGTCGACGTCGGACTTTGCGAGCACCATGCCCATGTTGTCGATCGCCGCGCGGAAGAACGGCCAGTGCCCGTACATGGTGCCGAGCAGTCCGAGGCGATCCTCGGCGCCGCCGCCGGTCCCGACCAGCCGTTCGACGGCGCTGCCGACGCCGTACCAGGCCGGGATCATCAGCCGGCACTGTGTCCAGCCGAACACCCAGGGGATCGCTCGCAGATCCTCGATCGAGTTCGAGGCGCTGCGCGAGGCGGGACGGCTACCGACGTTGAGCGTGGCGATCTCGTTGGTCGGCGTGATCGCCCGGAAGAAGGCCACGAACCGGTCGTCGCCGTAGACGAGCGAGCGATAGGCGCTGAAGGCGTGAGACGACAGCGCTCCCATCGTCTCGACGAACAGCGGATCGACGTCGGCGTCGTCGGCGCTCGACCGCCGCTGCAGCAGCGTCGCCTCGAGCGTGGCCGACACCAGCGTCTCCAGGTTGCGGCGCGCCATGGCCGGGTTCGAGTACTTGGCGGCGACGATCTCGCCCTGCTCGGTGAGGCGGATCGCCCCGTCGACGGTTCCGGGAGGCAGCGCCAGGATCGCCTGGTACGCGGGGCCGCCGCCGCGGCCGACGGTGCCGCCGCGTCCGTGGAAGAAGCGGAGCTGGACACCGGCGCGTCGCGCGACGTCAGCCAGCGTCGTCTGCGCCGACGACAGGCTCCACTGCGAGCACAGGTACCCACCGTCCTTGTTCGAGTCGGAGTAGCCGACCATCACCTCCTGGCGGTTGCCGCGCGAGCGGACCATGTCGACGTACACGTCGTCGTGCAACATCGCATCGAGCACGTCGGGACAGCGCTGCAGGTCGTCGATCGTCTCGAACAACGGCACGATGTCGAGCTGCGAGCTGGCGCTGCGGTCGCCGTGTGCGGTGTGGGCGAGGCCGACCTCCTTGAGCAACACGGCGACCTCGAGCACATCGCTGACGTCGTGGGCCATCGAGATCACGTAGTGCGGCACGATCCGGCGCCCGACGCGAGCGACCGCATCGGCCGCCGCTTCGAGAATGGACAGCTCCGACCGTGTGCGCTCGCCGAGCCGGGCGCCGGGGTGGCGCAGCAACCGCGGCGTGCGCATCTCGGCCGCGAGCAGCTCGACCCGGTCGGTTTCGTCGAGCGCCAGATAGTCGTCGCAGACCCCCGCCTGCGCGAAGAGCTCGGCGAGCACCGCTTCGTGCACCGCGGAGTTCTGACGCAGGTCGAGCCCGCAGAGGTGTGCGCCGAAGATCGCGACCGAGCGCCGCACGGGTTCGACCAGTGCATCGGCGATCGGTCCCGCGCCGTGGCGGTGCAGCGAGTCGATCACGTGATCGAGATCATCGACCAACTCGGACAGGTCGGTGTACGGCTCGCTGTCGCCGATCGGGGGTGGACCCGGCACCTGGACGACGGGATCGAGTGCACGACGCGCGAATGCGTGCAGCCGGGCATGCATGCCCCGCAACGCCCGTCGGTAGGGCTCGTCCGCGCGGAACGGCGAGTCGTCACCGGACGCGGCCGCAAGGGCACGAACAGCGTCGGTCGGCGTCACCAACCGATCGGTCATCGACAGTCGCCGCGACAGCGTGTACACCGCGGCCAGGTGACGCCCGAGGGCCGTCTCGCTCTGGCGTCCGGTCGCGTAGCGCACGACGTCCGCGGTGACGAAAGGGTTCCCGTCACGGTCGCCGCCGATCCACGAACCCATCGTGATCGAGCCACACGTGTCGACGACGCTGCCGCCGGACTGCGCACCGACGCCATCGGCCAGATCCCGCGTCAGCTCGGGAATCACTTCGAACAGGCTCGTGTCGTAGTACCGGATCGCTTCGTTGATCTCGTCGCGAACCCGCAGCTTGGACAACCGCAGCAACGCCGTCTGCCACAGCAGCAGGACGCAGACCGACAGATCGTGCTCGATCCGCTCGGCGGCGCCTGGGTCGTCACGTCGGACATCGAGTTCGTCGAGCAGACCGGCGAGTTGATCGAGGACCTCGAGCACGGTCTTGCGGCGCACCTCGGTCGGATGCGCCGTGATCACCGGGCTGACCTGGAGCGAGCCGACGGCTGCGGCGAGATCCTGAGGGCTCACCCCGGCCGAGCGAACCCGCTCCAGCACGGCGTCCAGGCTGCCGGGTCGGGACGGAGTGCCGTCCTGTCGATGGTGCCGCCGGCGCCGTTCGAGATGGACGTCCTCGGCGGTGTTGGCGAGCAACGACAGCCAGTCGAGCGCACGCAGCACGAGGATCTGCTCGTCGAGTGGATGGCGCGCCAGCGCCGCCCGGATCTCGTCGACGGCGCTGTGGCCCGATCGGCGGGCGTCGACGGCGAGTCGGCGAACCTGCTCGACCAGCTCGAACACGGCACGTCCTTCGGTCTGCTCGATCGCGTCGCCGAGCAACCGGCCGAGCAGGCGGATGTCGTCGCTCACGGCGTCGCGCTGATCCTCCGTGGACTCGACGGGGAGGTCTGCCGGGCTGGCGATGTCGGACATCGTCTCAGTCAATCCAAACCGGCACCACGAGGAAACCCGGAATCGGCGCGCCCCGATGAACCGTTGCGCCGACGACCGGCTCGGCATCCGAACGCCATCGACACCGACGTGTACGGTTGAGCTCGATGGCCATCGAACCGAAGGTGCTCGTGATCGTGTTGGCCGGGGGCGAGGGCAAGCGTCTCCAGCCCCTGACGAACGATCGGGCGAAACCCGCCGTTCCGTTCGCCGGTACGTATCGACTGATCGACTTCGCGCTGTCCAACTTCGCCAACGCGGGCTATCTCAAGATCGTCGTCCTCACCCAGTACAAGAGCCACAGTCTCGACCGTCACATCTCCCAGACCTGGCGCTTCTCGGCGATGCTCGACAACTACGTGACGCCGGTCCCCGCCCAGATGCGTCGCGGGCCCTACTGGTTCCAGGGTTCTGCCGATGCGATCTACCAGAACCTCAACCTGATCGCCGACGAGTCGCCCGACATCGTCGCGGTCTTCGGCGCCGATCACATCTACCGGATGGATCCGCGTCAGATGGTCGACGAACACGTCGAGTCGGGTGCCGGCGTCACCGTGGCGGCCATCCCGGTGCCGAAGCACGAGGCCACCGAATTCGGTGTCATCGAGGTCGATGACGACGGAAAGATCCTGGCGTTCCACGAGAAGGTTGCCCAGCCTCCGACCATGCCGGGCAACGACCAGATGTGCCTCGCCAGCATGGGCAACTACGTCTTCGACACCCAGACCCTGATCGACGTCGTCACGCCTCGCGAGAACCAGTACACCGACCTGGGCAGCCACGTGATACCCGCACTCACCGACGCCGGCGTCGCACGGGCGTACGACTTCTCCGAGAACGTGATCCCCGGCCAGGACGATCGCGAGAAAGGGTACTGGCGCGACGTCGGCACGATCGACTCGTTCTTTCACGCGAACATGGACCTGATCGCGCCGGTCCCGATCTTCAACCTCTACAACGAGCGATGGCCCGTGTACACCTCGCGACGGGCGCTGCCGCCGGCCAAGGTGTCACGAGGACGCGGTGGCGAGCCGTCCTTCGTCGACGGCAGCCTGCTGTGCCAGGGCTCGATCATCTCCGGCTCACACGTCGAGCGGTCGATCGTCGGTCCGGGTGCCTACATCGACCACGACGCACACGTCACCGACTCCATCATCTTCCCCGACGTGCGCATCGGCGCGGGCGTGCGCCTGCACCGGTGCATCGTCGACAAGAACGTGGTCGTTCCGGACTGGGCCCGTATCGGTCTCGAACTCGACGCCGACAGAGAGCGCTTCACCGTCAGCGACGAGGGCGTCGTCGTGATCGAGAAGGGCCGCGACCTCTCCCACGGTTGAGGTCCCACCGGTGAGGTCCAGCGCTCGAGGTTTCGAGCGTCAGACACGGGCATCGTGGAGCTGGGCCGGCGTACGGTCCCTGGGGCCCTCGAACGGCAGCGGTACCTCGATCGCATCGCGTCCGGCCGACCAGTGCGCGGCGCAGATCACGTCGAGCACCTGGCGGCCCAGGCGTGACGTCGCCGGGACCGGACGTCGCGTGCGGATGTTCGTCCAGAAGCGCTTGAGCTGCGGCGCATAGCCGTAGTCGTCGACCAGCGACGGACCCGTCGCCCGGATCGGAGGTCCGATCGCCACGGCGGTGCCGTTGTGTTCGAGGACGGGGGAGGGATACAGCTCTGCTCGCAGCACCGCACCGGCGCTCGACGCCTGCAGATCCCAGTCCGGTGCCGAGCCGGGCTGCCAACGGACGCCGATCGTGGCGACGAGGCCCGATTCGAAGCGCAGCTTGATCGTCCCGTGCTCGTGGCGGGTGCCGGCGTCGACGATGACCGAACTGAGGGACACCGGCCGTCCGGCTCCCGATTCGGCAGCGGCCCGCAAGGTCAGCCCGACCGGGTGCACCCCGAGATCGAACAGCGCCCCACCACCCCAGTGCGCATCGATCCCGTCGTCGGGCCGCCATGACGGGGGCGACTGGGTGGCCCGCGCCGACAGGTGGGTCAGCGCGCCGATTCCCTCGATGCGGATCAGCAAGGCGTCGACGGTCGGCGCCGCGGCGAGATGTTCGGAGTACAGCACGGGGCGACCGACCCGTTCCTCGGCCTCGATCAGCCGGTCGGCCTCGACGAGCGTGCAGGCCAGTGGGGCCTCCACGACGACGTGGTAGCCGGCGTCGAGCAGTGCGACGGCGGCGTCGACATGGGCTGCCGGGGGAGTGGCCACGATGGCGATGTCGCCCTGCTTGGTGGCGAGCAGGTCGTCGAACGTGGTCGCAGTGGCATGGACGGTCGAGGCGAGGTCACGTGCACGGGTCGCCGAACGCGAGGCGACGGCCGCGATCCGCCAGCCGAGTGACTCGCACGCCGCAGCGTGGACGCCGGCGACCATGCCGGCCCCCCACAGCACCACGTCGGGGCGACGCTGCACCTTCGGGCTACTTCCCTGCGAGTTCCGCGACCACGGGAGCGAACGCCTCGATGTCCTCTGCACCCACGATCACATAGCTGAACCCGTACTGCTCGCGTCGCGCGACCAGGTCCTCGACGATCTGGCCGGCGCTGCCGATCAGGGCGAAGGGTGATGCGGCGATCATCTCCTCTGGGACGCCGACCATTCCCGCCATCGCGGCGATGCGGCCGGCGCGGTCGTCGGTCACGCTGACGAAGAAGGTCCGGATGTTCATTTCGATGTGGTCGAGGCGTTCTGCGGCGGCGGCTGCCTCGGCGACGATGGCGACCTTGGACGTCACGGCCTCGGCGGTCATGGTGGCGACCGCCTCGGGTCCGATCACGCCGGCGTCGAGGGTGCCGTTGACCCCGACGATGTCGGCCTCGCGGGCTGCGATCGTGAGCACACGCTTGCCGCCACCGCCGATCAGGATCGGCGGATGCGGCGACTGCAGCGGTTTCGGCAGCCCGTCGTAGCCGGCGATGGTGTAGTGCTCGCCCCGGAAATCGAACCGTCCCTCGGCCATCGCACCTCGGAGCACCGCGAGACCCTCGACGAACCGGTCGATGCGGACTCCGGGACGGTCGTAATCGATGCCGAGCTGTTCGTAGTCGGAGATCATCCAGCCGGCCCCGAGTCCGACCTCGACTCGTCCGTCCGACAGCACGTCCATCGTTGCCAGCTCCTTGGCGAGGATCGCCGGGTGCTTGTAGTCGTTGTCGAACACGAGCGCTCCCGCACGCAGGGTCGTCGTTGCGTCGAGGACCGCCTGGAGCGCGGGCATGGGCGCCAACTGGCCGGTGAAGTGGTCGGGCATCGTTGCCACGGCATAGCCGAGTGCCTCGGTCCGACGAGCGGTCTCGGCCCAGTCCCGACCGGTGCTCCCGGTGCTGAGTTGCACGCCGAAGCGGAACGGCTTGATCGGAAACGGCGAGGCACTGGACATGCGATGACCGTAGCGGTCGGCCCCAGGCCATGGCTCGCCCGGCGACGCGCCTGCCGACACCGCTGCTGTCACGGCCAGTATCGTCGTCGGCACTGTGCGCCTGCTCGGTTTCATCCCCAGACTGCTGCTGATCGTGGCGGCCGGCGCCCTGCTGCTCACCGCGACCGTGGTCGGCATCGCCCCGCGGATCTGGTCGACGGCGAACGCCCACGAGGAACTCCCGGTGGTGCTGCCCGATTTCGAGGCGCTCGCCCAACGCACCTACGTGTACGACGTCAACGGGGAGGAGATCGCCTTCTACGAGCTGGAGAACTCCCAGCCGATCGCCTACGAGGACATCCCGCCGGCGGTGATCGACGCCTTCCTCGTCGTGGAGGACAAGGAGTTTTTCAGTCACGACGGCATCAACGTGCGCAGCCTCGTTCGAGCCACGCTCTCGAACTTCGCGTCGGATTCGCCGCAGCAGGGTGCGTCGACGATCACCATGCAGGTCGCGAAGAACGACTACCTCGCCGGGCTCGAGCGCGACGGACGCTACAAGCTCCTGCAGATGCACTACGCGCGGATGCTCGAGAACCAGATGTCCAAAGAGGACATCCTGGCGCGGTACCTGAACACGGTGTTCTTCGGCAACAACGCGTACGGGATCGAGGCGGCGGCGGAGACCTACTTCGGCAAGACCGCCCGGGATCTCACGTTCATCGAGTCGGCGTTCCTGGCCGGACTCGTACGGTCCCCGTCGGGCTTCGACCCGATCAACGAGCCCGAGCGCAGCCGTGCTCGCTGGATCCAGGTCCTCGAACGCCTCGTCGACGAGGAGAAGATCACCGAGGCGGAGGGAGAACGGCTCGCCGAGGACTTCGTCCTGCCGTCACGGGTGCAATCGCTGCCCGGACGGTCGTTCTCGCGCACCCACTTCACCGAGGCGCTGCGGGACTATCTCTTGAACAAGACCACCATCCTCGGCGAGTCGTACCAGGAGCGGTACAACCAGCTGTTCCGGGGCGGTCTGCGCATCCACACGACGCTCGACGCCAACCTGCAGTCGTTGGCCGAGCAGGCCCGCACCGAGCTACCCGACGTGCAGCCCTTCGATGCGGCGATCGTGTCGCTCGATTCGGCCAGCGGAGCGATCCGAGTCATGGTCGGCGGCCGCGGGTTCGTACCGAACGAGCGCGAGGTCAACATGGCACTGAGCCCGCGCCAGACCGGCTCCAGCATCAAGATGTTCATCCTGGCCGCCGCCGTGCAGGCAGGAGCTCAGGCCGGCGACGTCCTCGACGGCACCCGTCCGTGCGTGCTGCCGAACCCCGGCAACGAGGCCGAACCGTTCGAGATCAGCGACGCCGTCAACCGGGGCGTGGTCACGTTGCAGGAGCACACCACCGCGTCGATCAACTGCGCCTTCGGTCGACTCTCGCAGATCGTCGGACTGCACCGGGTCGTCGACACGATCTACCGCATGGCCGAGTCGCCGTATCTCTATCGTGACCAGCCGAGGTCCGAGCGGCTGCCGATCGAGCCGTTCGCCAGCCTGGCGACCGGCGCCAACGAGATGGCGCCGATCGACATGGCGTCGGGCGTCCAGGCGCTCGCCAACGAGGGATTGCACCACGAGCCGTACTACGTCGACTTCATCGACGGTCCGGACGGCGAGCGGATCTACACGCACCTCGATCCCGGCGTCCAGGTGCTCGAGCGTGACGCTGCGCTTGCGACGGTCGACATCCTGAAGGGTCCCATCTACGGCGGCGGCACCGGCCGCCGTGCGGCGTTCGAGGATCGTCGTCCCGCCTTCGGCAAGACCGGCACGCAGGAAAACAACACCAACGCATGGTTCGTCGGCGGCACCAAACAACTGTCGACGGCGGTGTGGGTCGGCAATCCCGACGCCTACACCCCCATGCGCGGCATCCCCGAGTTCGTCGCAGCGGGCTACGGGCGCAATGTGCAGGGCGGTCATTTCCCGGCGGTCATCTGGAACGCATTCATGGAACCGGCGCACGCCTTCGTGCCGTTCGCCGACTGGGATCGGCCGCCGCCGCCCGAACGCCCGAACGCCCGCCTGTACCTGCCTGGCAATGAGTGCGCGGTGCGTGTCGTCGGCAGCGCCCCCGCGCCGGTCGACCCCAATGCCCCGACCACGACGGTGCCGCCGCCGAACCCCGACGGCACCCCGGCCGAGACCGTGCCCCCGCCGCCTCCGGCGACGGTTCCCGTGCTCGCCGCGGTGCAGGTGGGCACGACGATTCCGCCCGACAACCTCGATCCGCTGGCGCCGTTGCCGTCGCTGCCGATCGGGGAGCGGCTGGGGTCGTGCTCAGGTGCCACACTGGTCCCCGATGACTGACACGGCGGAACCCACGGCCAACGCACCAGCGACCATTCCCGAACTGCTGCTCGCGCTCCAAGGTGTCGACACGCAGGCAGACCAGCTCGCCCACCGGCGTGAGCATTCGCCGTTGCGAACGGAACTCGTGAGCGCGACGGCGGCCATGCGGACGTGGGAGCAGCACCGGGTGTCGCTGCGATCCCGGATCGACGAGCTCGGCGACTCGATCGAGCAGGCCGAGCAGCGCGGCGCCGACCTGATGGCGCACCGCAAGCGACTGGAACGCCAGATGAAGACCGTGATCGCGCCGCGTGAGGCGGAGGCCCTGATGCACGAGATGGCCACGATCAAGGAACAGATCGACGACCTCGACGTGCACGAGCTGGAATCCCTGGAAGCGCAGTCGGTGCTCGACGACCAGCTGTCCGAGCACCTGGGCGGCGAGGAGCAGCTGCGTCAACATCAGCGTCTCGCCGACGAGGCACTGGCCGCCGAGGTCGCAGACATCGATCGGGAACTCGCGGAATTGACCGAGCGACGGGCCGAACTGCGATCCCAGCTGCCCGACGCACTGCTCGCCACCTACGACCGCAAGCGTGCTGCGTTCGGCGTGGCGGTGGCCGCTCTCGTCGGCAAGCAGTGCCAGGGTTGCCATCTCGAGCTGTCCGCCGCCGAGATCGACACGGTCAAGGAGGAGGCAGCGGACACCGGGGTGACCGACTGCCCCGACTGCGGCCGTCTCCTCATCGTCTGAGCCCGGAACATCCGTCGTGTTCTTCTGGTTCATCGGCACCGCCGTCGTGACGGTCGGCGTCGTGTTTCGCGATCCTCGCTTCGACTATCGGCTGTTGATCGTGGGATCGGTGCTTCCGGTCGGCGACGCACTGTTCGGCGGCGCCCGGGCGATGCACAGCGTCACCGTCAGCGTCGGGCTCTTGGCCGTGCTGATGCTCGCCACCTCGGGCCGCAAGCCCATCCGCAAGGTGCTGTTGGGTCTGCCGATCGGGATGATCCTCCATCTGGTGTTCGACGGCGCCTGGAGCGACACGGAGGTGTTCTGGTGGCCGTTCTTCGGTTTCGCATTCGACGACACCGCGCTTCCCATGGTCGAGCGCGGGTGGTGGAGTGTGGCGATGGAGATCGTCGGCATCGCGATCTGCGTGTGGCTGTGGCGGCACAACGATCTGGGCGACGCCGATCGGCGTCGGGCGTTCCTGCACGACGGTCGGCTCGACACGGTGCCCGAACGCCTGGGGTGACCTTCCCGAGCGGGTGCGGCCTGTGGGACACTGCCACGGTGTTGATCCTCGTGCGTCACGGTCGAACTCCGGCGAATGCTGCCGGCCTGCTGCAGGGTCGACTCGATCAGGACCTCGACGACCACGGACGGGCCCAAGCGTCGGCGGTCGCCGAGTCGTTGTCGCGCCACTACGAGATCGATGCCGTCGTGTCGAGCCCCCTGCGTCGTGCACAGCAGACCGCGGCGGCGTTCGAACGGCCGATCGAGACCGACGAGCGCTGGCTCGAGTTGTCGTACGGCGAATACGAAGGGACCCGGCACAGCGAGGTGCCGTCGGAGGTGTGGCAGCGCTGGCGTGACGATCCCGACTTCACGCCTCGCGGCGGCGAGTCGCTTGCGGCGCTCGACGTCCGGGTACGAGCCGCGTGCGATGCGCTCGTGGGGCGGGCGGCTCGGGAGAACGTCGTCGTGGTCAGCCACGTGTCACCGATCAAATCGGCGGTGGCGTGGGCGCTCGGCGTCGACATCGGCATCTCGTTCAACTGCCACCTCGACCAGGCCGCGGTGTGCCGGATCGTCGTTCGCGGTGACCGCCCGGTGCTGCAGAGCTTCAACGAGACGGTGACCACCCCCAACCCGTGAACAAGGTGCGCACCGGCGCCGCACCTTGTTCACGGGAACGCTGGAGGGTCAGCCCGCGGGGCTGGGGTAGTCCGGCGGGGTCTCCTCCGGTGGCGGTGCGTCGTAGATGGTGACGGCGCCCTCGGGATCGAAGAGCTCGACGTCGGTCGGCCATTCTCCCGGCAGGTACCGTTTGCCGCCGTCGACGAAGGCCCACATGCCGGTGCCGTCCTTGCGGATCTCGTCCGGCCCCGTGGCCTCCGGATCCCACCAGATCAGGGTGGCGTCGTCGACGCCGTTGTAGTCGGTGTCGGGCCAGAACCCCTTGTCGCCGTAGGTGAGCAAGGGCTGGGTCAACGCTGGGGTGGTCCCCGCCCCGGCGAACACCGCATCCCGGAACGTTTCCGGCGTCAGGTTCGGTCCCGTCGCCTGCAGGTTCGCCGCCAGGAACGTGTAGTTCGGCATCAACAGATCGATCGTGTCCTTCGCGGGAGGCTCGGCACCCACCAACCACTCGTAGAGGCCGTAGAACCCGGAGATCTCAGGAGTGACCGGCACGGCGCCGTGGGTGACGCCGAAGGCATTGGCCCATTGCGCCTGATCGTAGGTCCGGCCGAACGCCGTCAGGTCTGACAGCGCCGGAGCCGCGATCACCCACTCGGGGAAGTACTCCTGGGCGGTGGCCTCCCTGGTCAGATCACGCGGTGCGATGCCGTCGCTGACCAGCACGACGGTCGTGACGCCCGACGATTTCAGCTTCGCGATGATCTGCGACGCCTGCGCCTGGATGGAGCCGGGGTCGAGCGTGTACGGCAACGTCTCGACCATGTTCGCACCGGCCTCGGCCAGGTCGGCCTCGAAGGCCGCGGCGATCACCGGCGACTCGGGGCTCGACGAGATCCAGACGTGGCCGAACGTTCGAGGCTGGCCCTGGAAGGCTTCCTCGCCGGCGAACTCGGCGTTGCCGCCGACGAGCTGCTTGGCGATGAACTCGCTGGCGTGGGCACGGCTCTGGGCTGCGCTGATGGCGAGGCCGTACACGTACGGGTCGCGTTCGGCGTACCACTCCGGCGGCTGGCCGGGGGTGCAACCGATGCACATCACCTCGCGCGCGGCCAGTTCGTCGGCGAACGCGTTCGTCAGCGCCGGACCGCCGAGCACGACGAACGGCTCGAAGTCCTCCGCGATCCGTACTGCGTCGGCGCGGGCGACGATCGGGTCGCTCGCGAACCCCGTGCTCTCGTAGACCTCGAGCTCGATCGTGCGTCCGTAGAACTCGTAGAACTGCTCGAACATGCCCAACATGTCGCGGGCGGTCTGCTCGGACTGCGCATTGGTGTCGGTGACCGCCACGGCGTCGGAGAGGTAGTTGATGATCGGGTCGTCGTCGGGCCCGAAGTACTGCACGACCTTGATCGTGTCGGCGGTGACGCCACGCGTGGTGTCGCCACCGTTGTCACCCTCGAAGGGTGCGTAGCACTCGGGCGCGAAGAACCACTTGACCGCCACGTTGCCGGTCTCGGTGTCGCACCGCTCGCCCCAGTCGACGTCGATACCCTGCTCCTGGGCCTGGCTGAACGACAGCGGGAACGTGATCTCCGTGCCGGTGTCGCCGCCGTCAGGCTCGGTGCTGTCGGGCTCGGTGCCGTCCGGTGTGGTGCCCTCGGTCGTGTCCGGGGCATCGGTGGCCGCCGGCGCCTCGGTCACCGCCGTGGTCGTGTCGGCGGCGGCATCGTCGCCATCACCGTCGTCACCCCCCGTGACGAGGACGATGCCGGCGATGGCGGCGACGACGAGCACGATCGCTCCGATCGGGCCCCATTTCTTCAGGTTGTTCGACGAGGAACCCCCGCCCTCGGCCTGCGCTGGTTGCATGATCTACTCCGTTCCCCCTGATCGGGTGATCGCGGCACCGGAAGTGCCGAGGTATGACTCGATGACGTCTGGATGGGCCAGAACGTCCGCTGGCAGCCCGGTCGCGATGACCTGACCCTGTTCGAGGGCGAGCAGCCGGTCGGACACCTCGGACACGAACGGAATGTCGTGTTCGACGATGACCAGGCCCGCACCCATCTCGTCGCGCAGCCGTCGGATCACCGGCGCCAGCGCTTCCACCTCCCGTTGCGCGATGCCCGAGGTGGGCTCGTCCAACAGGATCACCGCCGGTCGGTGTGCGACGAGGCACGCCAGATCGACGACGCGACGGGTGCCGGTGGACAGCTCCCGCACGAACGAGTGGCGGTAGTCGCCGAGGCCCATGAGTTCGATCAGCTCGTCGACGCGCATCGCCACGCGGAGCTCGGAGTCCGCAACCATGGGAAGGTGCAACGCAGCGACCATCACGCTGCGGCTGCCGATGAAGCGTTCCTGCGCGATCGCAAGGGTCTCGGAAACCGTCAGCTCGGGGAACAGCCGGGCGTCCTGGAAGGAACGTCCCAACCCCAGCGCGGCACGGCCCGCTGCGTTCAGGGCGGTGACGTTGCGGCCGTTCAGCAGGATCTGGCCTGCGTCGAGCGGGGTGAAGCCGGAGATCAGATCGAACACCGTCGTCTTGCCGGCGCCGTTGGGACCGATCACGCCGACGATCTCACCCTGCCAGACGTCGAACGACGTGCCGCTGACGGCACGGATCCCGCCGAACGTCACCGAAACCTCGCTGACCGACAGCACGGGCGCCGTCGTCCGGTCGATGACGGCGCGATCGAGCGGGCCGATCCCGGCGTCGGTGTCTGTGTCGGTGTGGGTGTGGGCGGCCGGTTCGGTGCTGGTGTCGTCGTGGTGGGCCGCGGAGAGGAACACCGATCGGAGCAGGTCCGGCCGTTCGAGTAGTTCGGCGGTCGGTCCGTCGAACCGGATCGTTCCACGCTCCATGAAGTAGGCGCGCTCGGCCACGGTGAGCGCCACGTTGACGCTCTGTTCCACGAGCACGACGGTCACGCCGTCGTCGGCCATGCGCCGCACGATCGGCAGGAGCTGGCCGACGACCACGGGGGCCAGCCCGAGCGACAACTCGTCGATCAGCAGCACCTTGGGACGCATGACGAAACTCATCGCCAGCGCCAGCATCTGCTGTTGGCCGCCGGACATGTTCGCGGCCGGTGAATCGAGCCGGTCGGCGAGCGGGGGGAACATCTCCAGCACCTCGGCGATGGCCGCTTCGACCCCGGTGCGGTCCCGGCGATTCGTCCAGCCGGCCAGCTCGAGGTTCTCCTCGACCGTCAACGAGCCGAACACGCCCTGGCCGCCCGGCATCTGCACGATGCCGAGTGCCGCGATCTCGTCCGGTGGAGCGTGCGTGATGTCGCGTCCGTCGAGCACGATGGCGCCACGGTCGGCCTCGACGATGCCGCTGATCGACTTCAGCAGCGTGGACTTCCCGGCGCCGTTGGTGCCGAGCAGGGCGACCACCTCGCCCTCGTCGAGGCGCAGATCGATGCCGTGCAGGACCGTGCGGTTGTCGTAGCCCGCTTCGACGCCCTTGAGCAGCAGCAGGCTCGTCCTGCCCTGGCGGCGGTCGTAGAGCACCTCCGACCGCGCCGCAGCGGATTGCCACACCTGGGCGATGTCGGCGTCGATCACGTCGGCGACGCTGCGCAACATGATGCTGCCGATGACGAACATCGGGATCATCACGAGCATGCCGACCTCGATGCTCCAGTTGTCGGCGATCCAACCGATCACGGGCAGCACGAACAGGCCAGGGATGACCCACAGCGAACCGATGGCGAAGCCCGTCGCGCGCGCCCGCGGCGGGATGGCCAGCGACAACGCCGCCAGCACGCCGGGACCGATGATCGCCAACGAAGCCGAGATGACGCAGTTCAGTGCCACGGCGACGTAGACGTTGGGGGCGAACGCGAATCCCGCCGACGCGACCGATGTCAGCAGGGCCACCGTGGCCACGAACCGGATCAGGCCCTTCACGTTGCCGACGAAGCGTCGGGTGGCGATGCGTGCTCCGATCACCAAGCCGACCAACGCGAACGGTTCGGCGATGGCCGCAGCCACCCCCCGGGCCCGCTCGTCGAGGTTGAACTTCTGCTCGTACAGCAGTGCGGCGAGTGTGACGAAGCCGATCAGCGACGTGGCGAGGAACGGCAGACTCCACCAGATGCGCTGCAGGGCCTGCACCTTGTGTGCGGTGCGCCAGCTCTCGGCGAACGACGGCGACTCCTCCTCGGTGTCGATGATGTCCTGTGATGCGCCGGTCGCATGTCGTTCCCAGCGGCCGCGGGTCGGCTCCTTCAGCCGCAGCGCCAGCACGGCGAAGATCACCGTCGGGATCACGAAGACGAGGAACGGGACTCGCCAGCTGAAGTAGTACGCCAGCATGCCGGCGCTCAGCGGGCCGACGAACGAGCCGACAGCGTTGGCGGCGCGGTGGAAGCTGTAGACGCGCGACCGGGTCTCGATCGGGTAATAGTCGGCGATCAGCGAGTTGTGGGTGGGGTCGATCACCGCCTTGCCCAGCGACGAGCCCGATCGGGCGATCGTGAGCAGGATCAGCCCGGTCGACAGTCCCGTCATGCCCGAGAAGAATGCCCACGCGAGCGCACCGACCACCACGAGCGGGATTCGCTTGGACTTGTCGGCGAACTGGGCGATGGGGACCTGCAGCGCGAGGGCGGCGATCGACGACAAGGCCACGATCGACAGGGCGGTCGAGATGTTGATGTCGAACGACTCTCGGATCTCCGGCAGCAGGATGCCGAATGCCGTGCGGTCGAGCTCGTCGACGGCGTTGAGGCCGAACAGCACCACCAGTGGGAACGCAGCCTCGCCACCGCACAGGTCGGTCATCCACCGCTTCGGGTGGCGCACGCCGTGGGCGAACCGGCGCACGACGTGCGCTGACTGATCGGGAGCGGTCATGTCGTGCTCCGTTCGGTCGACGCCGCGACCGTCGCGCTGGTTGCGGGAGCGGTGTGGCCGTTGGCCGAGGCGGGCCGCGACGAGTCGAACGCCGCCGGCGTCACCAGCGTCGTGGGCTCCGTCCGTTCGGCCGTCGGCTCCACCGGCTCGGTCATCTGCTCCGTGATGTCACCCTTGCGTCGGTGCAAGACGGCGTCGACGTAGCGGTCGCGGACCTTGATCACGAGGCTCGCCAGACCACCGGGCAGAACCAGGAGCACGAGCAGTACACCGATCGCCGACGACAACAGCCGCCACTCGGGTGCCGTGATGAACCACTCGCTGCCCCGGAGGAATACGGCGCCGAGCACACCGCCGAACAGCGAGCCGAGCCCGCCGACGACCGCCGCCGTGAAGACATCGAGACTGGCCGCTGCGCCGTAACTCGTGAGGTCGAAGCTCTGGCTGAGCTGCACGAACAGCCCGCCGGCGATCCCGGCGACGAAGCCGGAGATGACGAATGCAGTCAGCTTCACCGGCACCGGTGCCACCGAGAACGCCTGGGCAGCGAGTTCGTTCTCGCGCATGGCGATGATCGCCCGCCCGGTCCGGCTGTGGCGGACGCCGCGGAGCGCCAGGTAGACCAGGGCGAGCACGACGAGCGTGTAGACGTAGAAGCGCGTCGGGGTCGACACGTCGATCCGGCCGAACAGCGGTAGCCGCTCGATCCGCTCCTGTGGGACCCAGTCGAAGAACTGACGATTGAGCAACCAGGAGTTGACCGCGAGCGCGAACACGAGGGTGGTGACCGCAAGGTAGAGCCCTCGCAGACGCAGCGCCGGTAGCCCCACGACCAGGGCGGCGAAGGCGCCGGCGGCACCGCCGAACATCAGCGACAGCGACATGTCGACGTTCCAACCGATCGTGCACTTGCCGCTGACGGCGGCGCCGACCGCCACGAACGCCATCTGTCCCAACGAGATCTGTCCGGCCCAGCCCGACAGCACGACGAGTGACAGGCCGATGACGGCGAACACTGCCACGGCGTTGGCCTTGATGATCTGATCGGTTCGGAGCAGCAACGGGATGAGCGCCAGCCCGACGAGGATCAGCGTGGCGGTGCCCCAACGAAGGAGACGAACGAGTGGGAGGCGCACGACGGAGGGCGCGAGCGGTCGGATCTCGTCGGCGAGCCGCCAGGCCGCTGCCTCGTCCCGGTCGGCGCGCCCGTATTGCCGGCGCTGCAGCAGGAGCGAGACGAGAACGGCAGCGCCGACGATCGGGGTGACGAGGAGTGGGCTGCTCGCGTTCCAGGCGACGCCGTACTCGAGCACGCCGAGCGCGACCGCAGCGGTCGCGACGGTCGGCAGGTGGCGGAGACGGCCGATGACCAGTGCAGCGAGCGCCAGCACCAGTGTCGAGAAGTTCAGCGCAGCGCCGAGCGGGACACCGAGAATGCCGGCGCGCAGGAAGAGGGCGAGGAACGACAGGCCCGCAGCGATCATCCAGACGAGCGTCGACAGCCATGCAACCGGGATGCCGAGCATCAGCGCCCGTTCGCTGCGTTCGGCGGAGCCACGGATGGCGGTGCCGAGCCGGGTGGCGCCGAGGAAGAGCGCCACGCCGAGCATGGCCAGTGGGGCGACGATCAGCGCGATCAGGTCGTTGGCCGAGAGGATGAACGTGCCGATCGTGACCTTCCAGTCCACCGGCGGCGGGATCCGTTGTGACGCAGCACTCTGGTCCCACATCCGTGGCACGAGCAGTGCGAGCACGACGAGCAGCTGGGCGATGCCGATGGTGGCAACGGTGAGCACCAGCCGCGAGGCTCGGGCGAATCGACGGACGAATGCGAGCTCGACGACTGCGCCGAGCACGACTGCCGCTGCCAACCCCACACCGAAGCCGAAGAGGTACGGCAATCCCGAGAAGACGATCAGACCCACCGCAAGCGAGGTCGGCACGAAGCCCAGGTCGGCTTGGGCGAAGTTGATCACCCGGTTGGCTCGATAGACGAGTGCCATGCCCATCGCCAGGAGCGCGGTCAGCAGCCCGAGCACGACGCCGCGCACCCAGGCGCCGGCCGGCATGCCGAAGAAGAGCAGTTGCACGGCGACCAACCCGAATGCAGGCAGCAGCTGCCATGCCGTCCGCTGCAACCGCGCGACCCCCCAGCCTCTCGATGACACCCCCATGTCGCCCCGCAACCTAGCTCGCTCGATCGTTGCCAGGACGGACCGGAGCGACGTGACGATCCGGCTTTCGTGTCTGGTCCGCCGGCCTGTTGGGCGGCCGTTCACGGGGCATTCATCGAGCTCGGTCGCAGGCGTGCTCTACTGTGCGCTGTCATGACAACAGACACGTCCGCGACGGTCGCAGCCGATCCTACGGAACTCTTGCGAAGCCGCCGGTACCTGGTGTTGCTGTTGTTCGGTGCGGCGATCGGTGCACCGATCGCCGCAGTTGCCTACTTCTTCCTGAAGGCGATCGCCGAGACGCAGACGTACGTGTACTCGACGTTGCCCGCCGACCTCGGATTCGACGGCCAACCGTCGTGGTGGCCCATTCCTGTGCTGGCGCTGAGTGGGCTGCTCGTCGGGCTGACCATCACCCACCTGCCCGGTGAGGCGGGACACAAGCCGGCGGAGGGCTTCAAGACCGGTGGCCGGGTGACCCCGATCGAACTCCCCGGCATCGTGTTGGCCGCATTCGCCACCCTGAGCCTGGGCGTCGTGCTCGGTCCGGAGTCACCGCTGATCGCGATCGGCAGCGGCCTCGGAGTGCTCGCTGTGCGAGCGCTCAAACGCGACGCACCCGACACCGCCTACATGATCATCGGTGCTGCCGGCAGTTTCGCGGCGATCGCTGCGCTGCTCGGGTCACCGCTCGCCGGCGCGTTCCTCCTCATGGAAGCAGCCGGTCTCGGTGGTCCGATGATGGGCATGGTGCTCGTGCCCGGCTTGGTCGCCGCCGGGGTCGGATCGCTGATCTACGTCGGACTCGACGCCTGGACCGGGTTCGGCACGTTCGCCCTCGCCATCCCGGACCTGCCGGCGGTGAGCACGCCCACGCTCGCCCAGTTCTTCTGGGCGATCGCGATCGGCCTGCTCGCGGCGGTCGTCGGTGCCGCCATCAGCCGGGCAGCACTGACCCTGCAGGCAATGGTCGAACGACGCATGGTCGTGTGGATGCCCGTGGTCGGCGCGGCGATCGGCGTCGTCGTGCTCGTGTTCGTCGAGACGACCGACAGGACCTCGGCCGACGTGCTGTTCTCCGGCCAGGACCAACTGCCCGCACTCGTCACCGGCGGGGCGACCTGGACGGCCGGCGCGCTCTCCATGGTGGTCCTGTGCAAGAGCCTCGCCTACGCCTTGTCGCTGAGCGGCTTCCGTGGTGGCCCTGTCTTTCCTGCGATGTTCATCGGCGCCGCGGGCGGGATGGCCCTGTCCCATCTCCCCGGCCTCCCGTTGGTCACGGGAGCGGCGATGGGAATGGGCGCCATGGCCGTCGCGATGCTCGGCCTGCCGCTCGTGTCTGCGCTGTTGGTTGCGTTGTTCTTCCAGACTGACGGGCTCGCGCTGATGCCGCTGGTGATCGTCGCCGTCGCCGTCTCGTACGTCGCGTCGGCACGGCTCCGGCCCGCGCCCCGAGCGCTACAGGGTGCGACGTAGGACGACGAGCACCGTGTCGTCTTCGAGGTCGTCCGGTCCGGTGAGCGATTCGAGTGTGTTGCTGCACAAGGCGTGCACCGACTCGTCGCGATGACGTTCCACGGTGTCGCGAAGCCGGTGGAGCCCGAGGTCGATCGACTCGCCGCGACGCTCGATCAAGCCGTCGGAGTAGGCGATGAGGACGGCGCCCGGTTCGATCGACGCGGTGGCGGTGGGCCGCCCGGCGCATCCTTCGATGCCGAGTGGGATCGACCGGGCCTCGTCGAGCCATCGGACCGCGCCGCGTGGTGGACACACCAACGCGGGTGGGTGGCCCGCGCAGGAGTACTCGATCGCACCGTTGTTCGGGTCGAGGAAGATGCACAGTGCGGTCGCGAAGTCGGTGATCTGGTGGCGTCGGGCGAAGTCGTCGAGTTCGCACAAGAGCTGGTCCGGCCCGTCGACGAACGGGGTCATCGCCAGCAGTCCGGCCCGAAGTTGTCCCATGGCGGCAGCAGCCTCGGCGTTGTGGCCGACGACATCGCCGACCACCACCACCACCCGACCATCGGGCGCATGGAAGGTCTCGTACCAGTCGCCGCCGACCTGGAGTGCGTCCGAGCCGGTGACGTACGCAGTGGCGATCTCGATCCGTGCGTCCTCGACGGCCGCTCTGGGAAGCATCGACAGCTGCAGGCGGAATGCAATCTCGTGCTCGTGATCCCGTTGGGCGGCGATGGCCCGCTCGGCTTCCTTGCGCTCGGTGATGTCGAGTACGGAGCCGATGAAGCCGAGAAACGTCCCCTGTCCACTGAAGCGCGGTGCTGCGGCGTCGACCGCCCATCGGTACACGCCGTCACGACCGCGCAGCCGGTAGTCCAAGGTGAATGCGGTTCGGCGCTCGGTCGCCTCGGCGAACGTCGCGGCTGCCTGAACGGTGTCGCCGGGATGGATGGCGTCGAGCCAACCACGGCCGAGCCCTTCGGCCTCCGTCTGGCCGGTGAACTCGTACCACATCCGATTGAGGTAGGTGCACTCTCCCTCGGCGTCGGTCACCCAGATCATCACCGGCGCGTTGTCGGCCATGTTCCGGAAGCGGCGTTCGCTCTCCTGGAGCGCCTCGAGCGCTGCGTGGCGCTCGGTGATGTCGGCGAACACCAATGCGAACCGGCCGCGGGGAGCCAACGGCATCGCGAAGACGTCGAAGTAGCGGCCCATCACCTTCGACTCCTGCTGGAACCGGACGGGTGTGCCACCGAGCGCGACCGAGGCGTAGGCCTCGACCCAGTGACGTTCGAGTCCGGGAACCAGTTCGAGCGCCGTACGGCCGGCGGCGTCATGGAGCCCGGTCGCGTCTTCGAACTGGGGGTTGGTCTCGAGAAACCGGTAGTCGACCGGACATCCGTCGGCGTCGAGGACCAGCTCGCAGATGCAGAAGCCCTGGTCGATCCCGGCGAACACCGTCTGCAGGCGGGCGTCGCTCTCGGCCAGCGACGCCCGGGCGTCGGCAAGGACCTGGGTGTCGGTGGCCGTACCGAACCACATCAACGACGAGCCCGTATCGAGCGGCAGCGCTCGACTCAAGTGCCAGCGGAAGGAGCCATCGGCCATCCGGACACGATGCTCGCATTCGTACTCGGTGCCCTGCTGGACCGCGCGATGCCAAGCGTTCAGCGTCTCCGCGAGGTCATCCGGATGCACGATCGGTGCCCACTCGTAGATCCCACTCGGTTCCGGTTCGAGCCCTCCGTACCGCGCTCGTCGCCCGTTGTAGAACGTGACGGCGCCGTCGGCGCGCGCGAACCACACCAAGTGCGGCAATGCCTCCGCGAGGAGGCGATATGCAGCGAGGTTCACCACGGCATCAAGTCTCTTCAGGTGTTGTTCTCCCCCAAAGATCTCCGGGTGACCAACGCACCGAACGATAGTCGGCATCGCGCGAGGTTCCGCGCTGCGGCGGTGGCAACGGTGAGGTGGCCTGTAAGCGGGATTCTGTGGGTGCACGCACCCGGTGACCATCCATCTGTGCGGCCTACCCGAGGGTGTCCGCAACGCCGGAAGGCGTTCCGGACGAACGGGCCGTTCGTGTCCTCTGCTCGGCCTTGCTCCGGGTGGGGTTTACCGAGCCGACGACGTCGCCGTCGCCGCTGGTGCGCTCTTACCGCACCGTTTCACCCTCACCTGTGACCGGTCCGCCGGAGCGGGCCGATCCATCGGCGGTCTCTCTCTGTTGCACTTGTCCGTCAGGTCGCCCCGACCTGGCTCTCGCCAGCACCCTGCCCTGTGGAGTCCCGACTTTCCTCGACGGTGCAGCACGCACCGCCGCGGTCACCCGGCCACCTCACCATTGCGTCGTCAGTCTACGAGCCCCCCGACCCATCGATGCTTCGATCAGTGCGCGAGGAGTGCCGCTTTCCGGCACGGCACGCGCTCTGACCGCTGGACCGGCGGCCGAGCGATCAGCAGGTGGGTTCGAGTTCGTTGTAGATGTACGAGTTCAGCGCCGGCGTCTGCAGGATGAAGGTCTGGCGGACGCCGTTCTCGTTGGGGGCGCCGGCGACGAGTTCGATCTGGCCGGTGGAGCCGAAGCGACTGGTGATCGAGAACTGCAGCGGGATGCCGTCGGCATCGTTCTGCACTTCGCCGCCGCCGATCGTCGGGCTGACGTAGCCGTCCGGCCCGCGGTTGAGCGCCACGATGCCGGCGGCCTGACGCGACTCGAGCGTGGCCGCGGCGATGGTGGCCGCTGACGCTTCGGGATCCTCGAGCTCCAGGGTGAGGGTCTGGTGGGTGGCCGCCGCGAGGTCCTCCAACGCGACGGCGCTGTTGACGATGTCACGCATCGGATTGTCGCTGTTGCTGATCGCCTCGAGGAGCGGGGCGACCGTGCGGTCCATGTACCAGGGGTTGGTGCACTCCCAGGCGACGCCCCCGATCGATTCGGTGAGGCCACCCATCTCCTCGGCGATCGCCAGATGGCTGTCGATCAACCGCTCGACGAGTGCGGTCTGTTCACGGTCGAGCAGGCCGGTGTCGAGCGCGGCTTCGTAGGCGGCCACAACGGTGAGTTCCAACGACGACGCAGTTCGCAGCAACACCGCGTCGTCGACCGCATAATCGGGCGGATCGGTGACCGGCGGCGCATAACCGACTCGGCCGGGGGCATCGTCGCCGGTGCGGTCGTCGCCACAGGCGGCCACGAGTGCGGCGACGGAGATGGTGAGGCCACCGAGCTTCAGGGCATCGCGACGGCCGTAGCGGGTGCGGTCGGTCGGGGCGGTCATGACGTGGCTCCTGTGGCGAGTTCGAGGGGGTCGACCTCGGGCTCGAAGATGTCATCGAGGTTCGAGAGTCCTCTGAGATCGGCGAGCACGGTCGCCATGCGGGCCTCGACCACGATGATCGAGGCGGTCAGCTTGCGAGCGTTGACCGATTCGTATTCGGGGAGCAGCCGGGTGTGCGTGGCTGCCAGGGTGTTCTCGAGCTCTTCGGCGGCGCGGGCGAACGCGTCGGTGTCGCTGGTGGCAAAGTCCGGTCGCAGGCGCCGGAACAACTCGTCGTTGCGAGTGTTGGCGGAGAAACCGGCCGCCCCAGCGATCTCGGTGGCGTAGGTGACGTGGTTCTCGGCGAAGACCCCAGCGAGGGTGCCGGCCACATCGGACAGTCCGGAGCCGACCGCTTCGCGGTAGAGGGCTTCGGCGCTGAGCTCCGCTTGCATCGCCGCGCGCAGCAGGTCCTTGTCGCTCGCGGTCGGGCTGGTCGGAGCGGCAGATGCAGGTCGGGCGATGCTGAGCGCGGCTGCGCCGGCGAGGCCGGCCGCGCCCAATGCGCCGATGAGGCCGCGCCGGGAGCTGGCCGGTGCGGCTGGGTCGAGATCCACGGGGGAGTGTCCTTTCGGGGTCATGCGTACGACAGCCTTCCCGCTGGGAGGGCATCGGAGCAATTCTAGGGTCCGGCTCACGTCCACGGCGTGATCGCTCAGAACTCCAGCGCGGACAGATCAGCGTGCCAGCCGCCGGCGCGAGCCAGGGCGTCGGCCCAACGCTCGCGGCGCTGTGTGTGCGTCGTCGGATCACTCGGCTCGACGACGTGCGCCGGCATCCAGAGCTCGTCGAGATCGTCCATGCTCGAGAACACGCCCACACCGAGTCCTGCCATGAACGCGGCACCGATCGTGGTCGACTCGCTGATCGGCGCGACCTCGATCGGGCAGCCGGCGGCATCGGCGAGCGCCTGCGCGAACGTCGGGTTGGCGCTCATGCCCCCGTCGATCCGAACCGTGTGGATGTCGACGCCGCTGTCGGCACGCGCCGCCTCGAGCAGATCGGCACCGCGGTGGGCGACGCCTTCCAGGACGGCGCGCACGACGTGGGGACGACCGGTGCCCCGCGTGATGCCGAGCAACGTGCCGCGCGCCCCGTAGTCCCACTTGGGGGTCCCGAGGCCCAGCAGCGCCGGCACGTACACGACGCCGTCGGTGTCGTCGCACATCGACGCCACGTCGTGGCTCTCGGCGCTGGTGGCGATCAGCCCGAGGTCGTCGCGGAGCCATTCGACGTTCGTGCCGGCCGACAGCATGATCGCCTCGACACCCCACGTGATCTCGCCGTCGAGGGACCACAGCGGAACCGGGTACGTACCGGCCGGGTGACGATGCGCCCCTGACGGGGTGCCGGTGTCGGTGCACAGGTCGAGCATGCCGCCGGTCCCGAAGGTGATCTTGGCGCGGCCGGGCTGGATGCAGCTCTGTCCGATCAACGACGCCTGCTGGTCGCCGAGGAGCGCTGCGATCGGTGGCGATCCGGCGAGCGCCGTGGCGTGCCCGATCACACCGACGGAGTCGACCACGGTCGGCAGCAACGACTCGTCCACCCCGAACGCCGCGCACCGGTCGTGCGCCCAAGCCGAGCCGTCGACGACGCGCAGGCCGTTGGTCGTCGCCGACGCGTTCGTCTGGTCGCTGACGTGCAGTGAGCCCTCGCTCAGCGTCCAAGCGATCCAACTGTCGAGTGTGCCGACGCAGAGGTCGCGGCCCTCCAGTCCCGGCGTGTTGGCGAGGAGCCAGCCGGCCTTGGTCGACGACTGGTTCGGCGCAATCGACCAGCCGTGCTCCAGCTTGGCCATGATGCACTCGCCGACCGTTCGCAGGTCCTGCCATCCCAGACCGGGCGCAACGGGCTCGCCGGTCGCACGGTCCCACACCAGCGTGCTCGCCCGCTGATTGGTGATGCCGACGGCGACGACAGGTTCCGAGGTCGTGGCGAGCACCGTTCGGGCAGCGTCGAGCACCTTCGCCGCCAGGTCGGCGCCGTCGAACTCCACCAGTCCCGGGCCAGGCGTGTTCGGCGGGCACGGTTGGAACTCCATCGCCCGTACCGCCAGCGTCTCGTCCACGATCGAGGCCCGCAGCCCCGTCGTACCGACATCGATGACGAGCATCGCGCTCATTGATCTCCCCGCTGATTCGTTCGCTGGCTGGACGGCACGAATCCCCGTGCCTGGAGCTGGCTGCCCAGCAGGCCACCCACCACACCGGCGAGGATGACGAGCGACAGCGTGAAGAACACGCCGAACCAGTTGACGGTCTCGCCACGCAACAGGCGGATGACGATGAACACGCTCTGCGCGCCGAGATAGGCGACGATCGTCGTGACGACACCGTGCGAGAGTGGCGTGCCCCTGCGCTGCACCCACGCGGCGCACCCGCCGCCGAGCACGAAGCCGAACATCGCACCGAAGAAGAAGACGGCGTTCAGTCCCGCCGAGTCGGAATCGAGGAACGCGGCGATCAACGTGAGGGGAATCGCCAGCAGCAGGCACACGCCGATCCCGGCGCGCAGGGCCTGCCCGTCCCAGCGCCCGGCATGCCCCGACGGCGACATGGAGTTCACGGCCACGACACGTCGCCGAACGGTGTCCGGAGTCCGAGCTTGCCGGGATTCATGATGCCGTTCGGATCGAGCGCCGATTTCACGGCGGCCAGGACGCCGTGCGCCGTGCCGAGCGCTTCGGCCATGAAGCGTCCCCGATTCAGCCCGACGCCGTGGTGGTGCGAGAGGTTCCCACCGCCCGCCAACACGGTGCGCTGGCCGGCATCCCACAGCGCGACGTACGTCGACTCGACCTCGTCCGGCGGCGGTGTCGCAGCGAACGTGAAGTAGAGGCAGGCACCGTCGGGGTAGCTGTGCGACAGGTGACACGTCGCCGCCCGCGCGTGCGGGACGGCCATCATCGCTGCACGGACGTCGTCGAACAGTCCGTCGAGTCGAGACCAGGGCGCCGCGACCTCCATCGTGTCGACGACGAAGCCCTTGCGCGTGAGGCCCTGTAGCGCCGAGGTGTCGTTGCGGTGGCCCATCCAGGCGTCGACGAGCGTCGGCGGCATGGGTTCGGCGCCCGCGTTGAGCGAGCAGTGATCGACGATGGACATCGTCGCATCGACGAGTTCGACGTGGCCCTCGTCGAGTACCAGGAGCATGCACTGCGACCCGTCGCCTCCCTGGCCGCGCTGCGATTCGGCCGCGTCGTAGAGCCGCAGGACCGCGGGCGTGGCGCCGTTCTGCAGGATGTGCCGGCACGCCTCGATGCCGTCGGCGAACGACTCGAACGCGTACGCCGCGCGTCGCTCGTGTGTGGGTACCGGGTGGGTTCGCAACCAGACGCGGGTGATCACACCGAGCGTGCCCTCCGAGCCGACGAGGAGCTGGGTGAGATCTGGACCTACGGCTGCAGCGGGTGCCCCGCCGGTACGAACGACGGTGCCGTCGGCGAGCACCGCCTCGAGTCCGACGACCATGTCCTCGATCTTGCCGTAGCGGGTCGAGTACTGCCCGGCGCCGCGCGAGGCGACCCAGCCGCCGACGGTGGCGAGGTCGAAGCTCTGCGGGAAGTGGCCGACCGACAACCCGTGTGCGCTGCGGAGTTCGTCCTCCAGGTCGGGCCCGAACGTGCCGGGCAGCACCTCGACGATGCCGGAGATCGCGTCGACGTTGACCACGCCGCACAGAGCGGTGGCGTCGAGGACGACCCCGCCGAACACCGGTGCGGCGGCACCGCACACCCCGCTGCGACCGCCGGTCACGGTGAGTGGGAGCCGGGCGTTGTTGCACACCTGCACGACTCGCACGACCTCGTCGGTCGTCGTCGGGCGCACGACAACCTCGGCGAGCCGGGGCACCTGCCCAGCGAGTGCCCAGTGCAGGGCGAGCGGCCACCAGTCGCGACTCGCCTCGGCCACCGTGTCGTCGGAGGAGCCGTCGGCCTCGATGGTCTCGCAGATCGACGCCAGGGCGTCGATCGCCTCCTCCGGGACCTCGACCGCGGGCACGGTGAGGCGTGAGTCGTGGCCGAGCAGTTCAATCGGTGGTGTTGGCGACGTGGGCACGTTCGACTCCTGCGTTCTCTTCGTCGGCGCACAGACGTCGGTAGGCGTCGAGTTGACGTTGCGTCACGTCGGGCGACCAGTCGAGTTCCTCGGCGAGCAGCGCGGCGACGGCGGGCGCAGCGGCGAGGCTGGCGCTGCGGTCGAACAGGTGGGCTCGGGTGCGCCGTACGAGCACGTCGTCGAGCGTGGTGGCCATCTCGTGACGCGCCGCATACACCGCTTCGGCGCGGAGGTACGGCTGGCCGTCTACGAGCGGTTCACCGAGCTCCGGACGAAAGGCGATGAGTGCGCGGATCTCGTCGGCCATCGTGCCGTACCGATGCGCCAGGTGGTGCTCGACCGTCCCGGGCTCGGCGCTCGCCGCGCGGCCGGCGCCGGCCAGCTTCAGGTGGCGGGTGGCCGAGCGTCGGGCGCGGCGCGGGGCATGGAGCCGTGCCGCCACGACGTCGACGGTGTCCTCCGCCATCGCCCGGTAGGTCGTGAGCTTGCCGCCGTTGACCCGCACGACGCCGGCATCGCTGACCGCCACCTGGTGCTGGCGAGACAGGTCGGCGGTCTTGGCGTCGACGGCGCCCGCATCGCTCGTGACCAGCGGACGCAGGCCGGCCCAGACCCCGGTGATGTCGTCGCGGGTGACCCGCTCGGTGATCGAGGGGTCGAGTGCCTCGTTCAGTGCGGTGAGCACGTAGTCGATGTCGTCGGCCGTGCACTGCGGATCGTCGAGTGGGCCGTCGTAGTCGGTGTCGGTGGTGCCGACGTAGACGTGGGTGAACGTGCCGTCGGGTCGCGGTCCCCACGGGACGAGGAAGAGACTGCGGCGGTCGCTGCGCACGGGGATGATCACCGCGATGTCGACGCGGATCTTGTCCCAGGGCACGGTGATGTGGACGCCCTTGGCCGGCCGGATCGAGTCGGGACGCTCCGGCTCGTCGAGCGAACGGACCTCGTCGGACCAGACGCCGGCGGCGTTGACGATGCATCGGCCAGCCACGTCGAACCGCTCGCCGTCGGCCTCGACGGTGACGGTGCTCACCGGTGCGCCCGGGCCGTCGGCGACGTTGCCGGTCGTCACGCCGACGACGGCACAGCGGTTGACGATCACGGCACCGTGGTCGGCTGCGGTGCGAGCGACGGTGAGCGTGAGGCGCGCGTCGTCGGCGCCCGCATCGAAGTAGAGGTATCCCGCACTCAGCCGGTCGAGGTGGGTGGTGGGGAAGTGCCGGGCCGCTTCCTCGGCCGACACGCGCCGGTGCAGTTTGCCGATGCGCCAGCCGCCGGTCACGTCGTACATCCACATCGCCGAGCCGAGCGCCTTGGCGACCTTCTTCGACACGACCCCGTCCTTGGTCAGGATCGGGATCATGAACGGCAGGATCTCCACGAGGTGTGGAGCGTTCCTCATCAGCCGCCGGCGTTCGCGAAGCGCCTCGTACACCAGTCGTACGTCGCCGTTCTGCAGGTAGCGCAGACCGCCGTGGACCATCTTCGAGCTCTTCGACGACGTGCCGCTGGCGAAGTCGGCGCGTTCGACCAGTGCGGTGCGCAGACCTCGGGCGGCCGCATCGAGTGCCACGCCGACGCCGGTGATGCCGCCGCCGATCACGAGCACGTCGAAGGGGTCGTCCGGGGTTCCCGTCCGCAGCGCATCGAGCATCGCACTCCGCTCGAACGGCTGCTTCGGTCCTGGCATCGCCACGGATGCTACGAGAAACCCCGTTTGCGTGACACTTCGGGTGGGGCGGACCACCCGAAACCGGGCACGAACGTGACCTGAGCAGGGCCGACAGGTCCCATCTGCAGTTCTGGTCGGTCTTCATGACGTGCGGGTACGGTCCTGATGGCCTCGTCGTCGATCGGTTTCCCACGGCACCTGCGCCTGCGAGTACACGCAGATGGACCCGGCTTTCGCGAAGACCGCTCACCGGGCTCCACGCACGAGCACGCCACGACGCGGAAGAATGAGCGCATGACCACGACGTACGACCCGAAGGATCCCGTCTACTTCGCCGAGGCAGACGTCCGCGAGGAACTGACCCGGGTCTACGACCTGTGCCACGGCTGTCGCCTGTGCTTCAAGTTCTGCACGTCGTTCCCGACGCTGTTCGAGATGATCGACAAGCACGAGGACCAGGACGCCGGCCGCTTGACGCCGGCCGAACAGGACCAGGTCGTCGACGAGTGCTTCCAGTGCAAGCTCTGCTACGTCAACTGCCCGTACATCCCCGAGCTGCACGAGTGGAACCTCGACTTCCCCCGCCTGATGCTGCGTGCCGACGCGATGCAACACGCCAACGGCATCAAGTCGACCCGCGACAAGGCGACCACGCAGGTGATGGCGCGCACCGACCTCCTCGGCACGCTGGCCACGAGCACCGGGCCGATCGCGAACAAGGTCGTCAACGCTGCGCCGGGATCCGGCATCCGCAAGGTCGTCGCCAAGGCCACCGGTGTCTCACCGGTCCGGCTGCTGCCGCCGTACGCCAAGCAGCGGTTCTCGACCTGGTTCAAGAAGCGGCCCAAGATCAATCTCACCCAGCGTCAGGGCAGGGTCACGGTCTTCCCGACGTGCCTCGTGGAATACCAGGAGACCGACATCGGCAAGGACCTCGTCAAGGTCTACGAACGCAACGGCATCGAGTGCGCCGACACCGGTGCCGGCTGTTGCGGCGCTCCCTGGTTGCACTCCGGCAATGTCGAGGAGTTCACCAAGGTCGCCGGCAAGAACATCGACACGCTGGCATCCGAGGTGCGCGCCGGCACCGACATCGTGGTGCCGCAACCGACGTGCAGCTACGTGATCAAGAAGGACTACGTCGACTACGTCGGTGGTCCGGACGCCGAACTCGTCGCCGAGCACACCTACGATGGCGCCGAGTACCTGATGAAGATCCACAAGGGCGACGACACCTCGCTCAACACCGAGTTCCCGGGTGAGACCGTCGAGTCGATCACCTATCACACGCCCTGTCACCTCCGTGCCCAGAACATCGGGTTCAAGAGCCGTGACCTGATGAAGCTCACCGGCGCCAAGGTGAAGCTGGTGCAACAGTGCTCCGGCATCGACGGCATGTGGGGATTCCGGGCCGGCAACGAGGAGATCTCCGTGCCGATCGCGAAGAAGCTCGGCGAGCACATCGACAAGGCGGGCGGCGACATCGTGGCCGGCGACTGCCATCTCGCCAACACCGCGATCGTCGAGCAGACCGGACGCACGCCGCAACATCCGCTGCAGGTGATGGCTCGCGCCTACGGCATCTCGCCGGAACCCTGATCCGATCCGGACATCGTTCGAGACGTGCACGGATGCACGGCTCGGACACGACGCACAGGAGTTGTCATGTCTCCCAGACGTGGGTCCGGTGCGCATCGAGGTCGAGCACCCCGACGATCTCGAAGCGGTCGAGTTGTCCGAATCGACCGGTGCAGAGCTGCTCGGCGACCTGCGCGACTGACCGCCGAGGCGCCCCTCGAAAATTTCCCCTGGCGCTCTGCGCCGGTCAGTTCTAGATTCGCGTGATCAGGGGAAAGCTACGGGGGTCAACCGAACGTGTCGGTACAGGAACTGAAATGGTGGGATCTCGGAGCGTGTCGGGGGCTGGACGCGTCCGTCTTCTATCCGGACGACGACGAGGGCGCTGAGGTCGCGAAGGCGGTGTGCGCCGAGTGCTCGGTGCAATCGACGTGCCTCGAGTACGCCCTGTCGGTGCGCGAGAAGGCGGGCGTCTGGGGCGGAGCCACCGAGCGCGACCGTCGCCGCATGATCCGCCAGCGACGTCGCGTCCGCTGAGCGCCGGGTCACGACGGCTCGAACCGGGTTCGCGCCACGGCGTGGCCGCACCTACCATCAGGACGATGTCGAGCGCAGCGCTGTCCTGGCCGTCGATCCTGACGGAGCTGATCGCCGGGAGGAACCTCGACGAAGCAACCGCTCGCGACGTGATGTCGACGATCCTCCACGGCGATGCCACCGCAGCACAGATCGCCGGATTTCTCGTGGCGTTGCGAGCCAAGGGTGAACACGTCGACGAGCTGAGCGGCCTGCTGGGTGGCGCTCTCGACGAGGCGACGCTCGTGCCCCTCACCGACGACGAGCGCAGCCGATGCGTCGACATCGTCGGCACCGGCGGTGACGGGTCGCAGTCGATCAACGTGTCGACCATGGCCGCACTGGTGATCGCCGGAGCTGGGGTGCCGGTGTGCAAGCACGGCAACCGCTCGGCGTCGTCGAAGTGCGGGAGCGCCGACCTGCTGGAGTTGCTCGGGGTGCAGATCGAACTCGATGCCGACGGCGTTGCGACGTGCGTGCGCGAGGCCGGCATCGGCTTCTGTTTCGCACCGGTGTTCCACCCGGCGTTCCGCTTCGCCGGGCCGCCACGACGCGAGATCGGCGTCCCCACGGCCTTCAACCTGTTGGGGCCGATGGCCAACCCCGGGCGCGTCCGGCGTCAGGTGATCGGTGTCGCCGACCCGCGTTTCGTCGAACCGATGGCGCTGACGCTGCAGCGTCAGGGTCTCGACCACGCCTGGGTCGTCCACGGCGCTGGCCTCGACGAGCTGACGACGACCGGACCGTCGACCGTGCTCGCCCTGCTCGATGGTTCGATACGCGAATTCTCGATCGACCCGGCGCAGCTCGGACTGCAGCCGGCGACGGCCGACGACCTGCGCGGCGGCGGCCCCGACGAGAACGCCGCGGTCGTCGAACGGGTGCTCGGCGGTGAACGCGGGCCGCACCGCGACATCGTGGCCCTCAATGCGGCAGCGGGGCTGGTGGTCGGTGGCGCCGTCGTGGACATCGCGGCAGGTCTCGAAGCTGCAGCTGCGGCGATCGACGACGGATGCGCCCAGCGCGCTCTCGACGCACTGGTGCGCGTGTCGCAGGCACAGGCCGAGTGAACCAGTCGGTGCTCCCTGCGACGGTCGTCAGGGTCCCGGCCTCGTCGGCCAACCTCGGTGCAGGATTCGACGTGCTCGGCATGGCGCTGGAGCTGTACCTCGACATCGGCGCAGGCGATGTCCCCGACGGCGCCCATTCGGTCGATGAGCATCACCCGGCGGCGAAGGCGTTCGTGGAGTCGGGAACCGGCGCCGATCCGCCGCCGCAGCTGTGGGTGCGGTCGGCGATCCCGATGGCGCGCGGGCTCGGCTTCAGTGGCGCAGCACGCGTCGGGGGCGCGGCCCTGGCGGCGATCGGTGGGTCGAGCGATCCGGTCGGGGCGTTGGCCGCCGCTCGGACTTCGGTGCTCGACGTCGCCGTCCGGCTCGAGCGCCACGGCGACAATGCTGCAGCCTCGGTGCTCGGCGGCGTGGTGGCCTGGGTCGACGGCCGGGCGATCCCGTTGCGCGTGGGGCCGCTGATCGCCGCAGCGTCGGTGGTCGTGTGGATCCCCGACACGACGACGTCGACCGAACGGTCGCGCAGTGCGCTGGCCGACGAGGTCGCACGCCCCGACGTCGTGCACAACCTCGGACGGATGGCACAGTTCGTGCTGGCGATCGAACACGACGATCCCTCGCTGCTCGCCGGTGCGACCGACGACCGGCTGCATCAGCCGGTCCGGCTGTCCGGCATCGAGCATGCCGCCGGCGCGCTCGATGCCGGGGTGGGTGGCGGAGCGTGGTGCGGTTGGCTGTCGGGCAGCGGACCGACCGTCGCCTTCCTCGTCGACGCCGAGCTCGCCGACTCCGTCACCGCAGCGCTGCCCGCCACCGGCCACGTCAAGCAATTGTGCATTGCCGAGCACGGTGTCCACGTGCTCGACGACTCAGCGTCGTGACGAGTCAGGCTGCGTTGGCGGCGAGGGCCGCGAGATCTGGGATCCGGTCGCCGATCGGGAACGTCCATGTGCCCGAACAGCGAACGATCAGCCGTTCGGCACGCTTGTCGCAGAAGCGGGCGAGACACAGGGCCTCGTCGATCTGCTCGCGCGACAACACATCGGCGGTGCTGACCTCGGGTGGCGGGATCGGGAGCGCTCGCCCCGCGGCGCCGGTGCGGGTGGCATCGAGCAAGCGGCCACGGTCGATGATCCACGTCGACTCGCCGAGGCTCACCTCCGCCTGCCCTGCCGAGCGCAACGCCTCGACGAGGAGGTGCCGGCGAACGGCGCCGAGCAGCGCACCCAGGCGGTCTCGGGTCGCCGCAGCCTCCTCGAAGCGCTGGGCGCCCGCCAGGTCGAGCATGCGATCACGGAGCCGATCGACGACCAGCCGGGGATCGCCGGACAACGCACTCGCGGCAGCATCGACCGCTGCGGCGTAGGCAGCGGGGTCGGCGGTGCCCGAACAGGGGCACAACGCCACGCCGAGCTGCGCTGCACTGCACACCGGCGCACCTTCCGGTGGCGTGTATCCGCGTCCCATTCGCACCGTGCAACGCCGCAGTGGTACCGCGGTCTGGAGCGCTTCCACCACCAGGTGCGCCATCGTCCGCGATGGGAGCGGCCCCAGGTGGAGGCCCTTGGCCGACGGATTCTTCACCACCGAGAGGCGAGGCCAGGCGCTGTCGACGTCGAGCTTGACGTAGCAGTATTTGTCGGCGCGTGTTCCCGCACGGTTGTAGCGGGGGAGGAGGCGACCGATCAGCCGGCTCTCGATCACCTCGGCGGTGAGGGCGTCGGGGAGGTCGAGGTGCGACACCGACTGCGTCTCGCGGAGCATGGGTCCGATCTTTCGGCGGTCGTCGCTGCCGAAGTACGACCGCACCCGTTGGCGCAGGTTGGTCGCCTTGCCGACGTAGAGCACCTCGTCGCGCTGGCCCCGGAACATGTACACGCCGGGGGAGCGCGGGAGGTCTGCGGTCATCCTCAACTTGCTCGCCTGCGGATGACCGGCGAGTTTCGACAACATCACCAGGTCGTCGAGGCCGACGACACCGAGGCCGGCCGCGCGCTCGATGAGCAGGTGCAGGAGGTCGGCGGTGGCGAGCGCATCGTCGAGTGCCCGGTGGCTCGGGCGGTGATCGAGGCGCAGGCGCGACGCCAACGTGCCGAGCTTGCAGTCGGGGACCTCGTCACGCACCAGCCGGCGGGCGAGTGCGACGGTGTCGATCACGGTGCCGGCAAGTGGGGCACGATCGGCGCGCCGGCAGGCGGCGCGCAGGAAGCCGACGTCGAAGCCGACATTGTGGCCGACGATCACCGCATCGCCCACGAAGTCGATGAGCGTGCCGAGCACGGCTTCGATCCGTGGCGCCCGTGCGACGAGCATGTCCGACAGTCCGGTCAGCATCGTGATCTGCGGCGGGATCGCTCGGCCCGGATTGACGAGGGTCTGGAACGTGCCGAGTTGCTCGCCGCCACGGACCTTGACGGCGCCGATCTCGGTGATCATGTCGTGGTCGCGGTTGCCGCCGGTGGTCTCGAGATCGATGATACAGAACGTGACGTCGTGCAGCGGCGTTCCGAGGTCGTCGAACGATCGCTGGTGGGCGACGGAAGCGATCGAACGCGTGGACATCCGGCGCATGTCAGCACGAACAGGTGTACCGTGTCAAGAACACTCGTTCTGTGCGATCGACCGGTCGGGTAGGGTGACCGACATGTCCGATCCGGCGACGATCGAACACCGCCACCTGCGCAGTGCCATCGAGTACGCCGTCGTGATGGGCGACGAGATCACCAAACGCAAGGCGTCGATCTCGGTGCCACGCGAGGTTCGTGCCGTGTCGGGCAAGGCCCGGATCCCGACCGGGTCGTTGGGTCGACTCCGGCGGGCGATCGATGCCGACGAGTCGTTCCGTACGGCGATCGCGGCCGGGGCGTTGCCCGAACTCGTCGATCCGATCGGCATCTTGTGGTTGCAGCGACCCGACGGATGGGAACAGCGCATCGAGCGCCTCGTGGCCGAGATGGCCGACGAGGCCGCCGAGGCCGACCTCCGTACTGCGCTGCGGCGTGAGGAGAAACGTCGCCGCGCCGCCGAGCAGGTCGCTGTCCGCCTCCGCGCCGACGTGGCCGAACGCGACGCCATGATCGGTGCGCTGCACGCCGACCTCGACGGGCTGCGCGCCGACGTCGTGAAGGCCGAGGACGAGGTCGCGGCCCTGCGTGCCGAGGTCGTCGACCTGCGCATCGAGGCCCGGCATGCCCGCGATCGCGAAGCCGCAGCCAAGGCGAAGCTCGACGCAGCACTGAACGCTCCGGCCGACGACGGCGGGTCACAGCCCGCCGCGGCGACACCGACCTCTCCCCGAAGCGGGGCCACCGACGGCGTCGACCCGGCAGCGGTGTCGGACGTCGCCCGAGCCGCCCGCGAACTCGCAGGAAGACTCGAGGCGCTGCTGCCCACCGAGGCACCCGAAGTCGACCGCAGGTCCGAGGCTCGACAGCCGCTCAGGTTGCCCGGCGGCGTGATCGCCTCGTCGGCCGAGGCGGCCGAGTTCCTGCTGCGTTCCGATGCGGTCGTGCTCGTCGACGGCTACAACGTGGCGAAGCTCGCCTGGCCCACCCGATCGCTCGAAGCGCAGCGCAACCAGCTGCTCGACGCGCTGGAGAACCTCGCTCGCCGCTTCGGATCCGACCTCACCGTGGTGTTCGACGGCACGACGGTCGTGGGTGCCCATGCCACGCGGCGCCGGCTCGTGCGGGTGGTCTGGTCGCCCGAAGGCGTGATCGCGGACGACGTGATCCGTGACGAGGTCCGCCGCCTTCCGACCGCCCGTGCAGTCGTGGTGGTCACCAACGACGCCGAGATCGTCGCCGACGTCAAAGCCCTCGGCGCCAACGTCGTGCCGAGCAACGCCCTCATCGCCGTCCTCTGATTGCACCGGCGATGGTTCCTAGCGATGAGCCAGACGACGGCATCCGGTGGGTTCGCTCATCAGCGGCCCTCTAGTGGGCCGGCGCTCCCGCGCTGACGGGGGACTCCACGGCCCCACATCTCTCACGGGAGCGCCGCGCTCCTTGCCGACCTGGCCTCCCGTCCCAGGCCAGGTCGGCTCGGGTGTTAGAAGGCTTCGAAGAGGCTGATGAGGGCGGGCACCATGACGACGATCATGAACACCGGCAGGAAGCAGAAGACGATGGGGAACACCATCTTGACCGTGAGCTTGGCGGCCTTCTCCTCGGTGCGTTGGCTGCGCTTGAGGCGCATCTGCGCCGATTGGACACGCAGCGTCTCGGCCAGGGGTACGCCGTGCTTCTGGGCCTGGAGGAGTGCCGTCACGAGTTGACGGATCTCGACGATCTGGGCGCGGTCCGCCAGAGCACGCAGCGCCTGCGCCCGCGGCACGCCGGCGCGGATGTCATTCATGGTCCGACGGAGTTCGTCGGTCAACGGGCCGTCGCTCGTCGCTGCGACTCGACCGATCGCTGCATCGAGTCCCAGGCCGGCTTCGACACAGATGGTCATCTGGTCGATCATGTCGGCCGTGTCGGCCTGCATCCGGTTCTGACGCTCGTCGCGCACGCTGAGCACCCAGTAGTCGGGGAGGAAGAACAGGACCCCTGCCGCGATGATCGCCAGCAAGACCTGACCGTAGACGAGCAGGGTCAACGCCGCCATGGCCGCCAGCGTGATCTTGATGCCCAGCAGACGTGGCAGATCGATCCCGTGAGGATGCCCGGCCTGGACGAGGTTCACCTCGAGGCCGTCGACCAGACCATTGGGGAGCATGCGTCGCGTGGATGTGCCCAGCTTGCGCATGCCGTCGACCAGTGGGGACGACTCCGGCTCAGGGTCGGGGAGCCCTGCGAAGAGGTTGCCGCGCGCCGCCGATGGTCGAGATGTGACACCCCACCACAGCATGCCGACCGAGGCGACCAGTGCGAACGATCCGAGGATGAGTGCGAGTTCCATGTCTTCACTCCTTCGATCAGAGAGCGACCGAGTTGACGATCTTGTGGACCCAGATTCCGCCCAGGATCATGAGGATCCCGGCGACGAAGAGTGCGATCAGGCCGACGCCGTAGGTGAGCAGCTCGAAGTTCGCCCGGATTGACTCTCCATTGCCACAGCCAGCATCAGCAGCGGCGTCGCCATCGAGATGCGCGCCGACAGTCGACCTTCCGCGGTCAGCGTGCGGACCTGGCGGGCGATGCGTCCTCGCTCCCGGACGGTGGCGCTCACGCGGTCGAGGATCTCCGAGAGGTTGCCGCCGGTGTCTCGGTTGATGTCGATCGCCGACACCACCCACTCGAGGTCCTTGCTGCGCATCCGACGAGCGAGCGCCGTCATCGAGTCGGACAGGTCACGTCCCAACCTGACTTCGGCGAGCACGTGTGCGAACTCGCTGCGGGCCGGTTCTTCGGCATCCTCGGCGACCGACTCGAGGGCCTGAGTGAGGCCGAAACCGCTCCGGAGTGCCGTGGTCACGAGCTGGAGCACGTCTGGAAGCTGTTCGGCGAAGGCTGCCTGCCGTTTCGACTCAGAGCGACGAACGTAGAAGTGGACGGCGACACAGACGAGGACCGCAAACACCACACCGACGATGGGGCCCGCCAGCGCCAGGCCGACGAGACCGGCGACCACTGCCACCACGGCGACCATGGCGACGAACTCGGCCGGCTTCATCGAGATGTCGGCCACCGCCAGTGCAGTGCCGAGGTCGGCTCGCTTGCCGTAGCGCTCGAGCGCGTCCTCGATCGCAGACACGGAACGGGTCCCGATGTCGGACATGCTTCGGGGCTTGTCGATGCCGAGACGCGCCTTGCTCACCCGCTCGCCGGGGAACAGCAGCAACGTCAGCAGGAAGAGCCCGCCGAAGAGGCCGATCGCCCCCACGATCAACCAGGTAGACGACGTCGAAGCCTCCGGCGTCGGTGTCGCCAAGGCGATCGTGGTGGGGGGAACCGCAGCAGCGGCCGTGGTGGCTGGTGGAGGAGCGGTCGTGGGAGCGACGGTCGTCGTGGGAGTGGTCGAACTCGGGACGGAGTCGATCACTTCAACGAGCAGGCCGGCGACTCGGGCGAAGGCGCTCGATACCGCTGCGGAATCGTCGGCGGACGTGACCGGGCCGAGGGCATTGAGGCTGGCGAGATCGGTCTCCGCGGTCGTCAGGCTGATCGTCTCGACATTGATGCTCTGCGATGCGGCGATCGCATCGTCCAACGTGGCTGAGCTTCCCTCATCCTTGCCGTCGGATAGGATGACGAGCACCTTGTGATCGACGGTTGGCGTGAAGTGGCCACCTGCACCGACGACCAGGTCGTAGAGCGCCGTGTCGCCGTCGACGACGATCGAACCGATCTGTGCTGCGAGCAACGCGCGATCCGTCGTGGGGGATGCCAACACGGTGACCTCGTCGGCGAAGGTCTCGAGGCCGATACGAACGTCGAGGGGCATCGCTGCGACGAACTCCGAGGCGGCGATCTTCGCCGACTCGATGGCTGGGCGCATGCTCGCCGACGCGTCGATCGCCAGGATCACCTCCAGGCTGTCCGTCGGCTCTTGAGCCCGTGCCGACGCGCCGACCGATTGACGTCATCAGCGCGGCGAAAGCACGAGCGCCACGACGAACCGCAGTGGTCGCATCATCGTGACCACATCCCTGCGCCGGCGAAGAGCGTCGCCGGCAACGTGATGTCGTGTTGCGCCAGCTTGTCGACGAACTCGGGACGCACGCCCGTGGGCACCAGCGCCTTGGTCGTGTAGTCGTAGCGGTAGATGTCCTGCAGGGTGATGATGTCGCCCTCCATGCCGACCACCTCGGTGAGGTGGCTGATGTGTCGGGAGCCGTCTCGTGAGCGTTCGATCTGCACGATGAGGTTCAGCGCCGACGCGATCTGCTCGCGGATCGCCCGCGTCGGCAGGTCGAAGCCGGCCATGAGCACCATCGTCTCCAGCCGCGCCAGTGCGTCTCGCGGGGCGTTGGCGTGGACCGTGGTCAGTGAACCGTCGTGGCCGGTGTTCATCGCCTGCAGCATGTCGAGCGCCTCGGCACCGCGAACTTCGCCGATGATGATGCGATCGGGTCGCATGCGCAGCGCATTGCGAACCAGGTCGCGGATCGTCACCTGGCCGTTGCCCTCGCTGTTCGCCGGCCGGGCCTCGAGGCGAACCACGTGCTCCTGGTGCAGCTGCAGCTCGACGGCGTCCTCGATCGTGACGATGCGGTCCTCGTGGGGCACGAAGCTCGACAGCACGTTGAGCAACGTCGTCTTGCCGGTGCCCGTGCCGCCGGAGACGAGCAGGTTCATCCCGCCGGCCACGGTGGCGGACAGCAGCGAGGCGACGGAGTCGGTCATCGTCCCCATCGCGATCAGGTCGCTCACCGTGAAGGGGTCCTTGGCGAACTTGCGGATGGTGAGGATCGATCCGTCGAGCGACAGCGGGGGAACGATGACGTTGACCCGGGAGCCGTCGGCGAAGCGAGCGTCGACCATCGGCGACGACTCGTCGACCCGGCGGCCGACCGACGACACGATGCGTTCGATCACCCGCCGGAGGTGCTCCTCGGAGATGAAGTGCACGTTGGTCCGCTCGAGGAGGCCGGCGCGCTCGACGTAGATGTTGTCGCTGCCGTTGACCATCACCTCGCTGACCGTCGGGTCGTTCAGGAACTGCTCGAGGGGGCCGAGGCCCATGACGTCGCGGGCGATGTCGTGGACGAGGAGTTGGCGCTCGTCCGGCGACAAGGCCGATTCCCGCTTGTCCATCAGCGCCGAGATCTCCGTCATCACGAGCGAGCGCATCTCGGCTTCGCTCGTCGCTTCGAAGAGTCGCGTGCCCAATCGCTCGAAGAGGGCGTCGTGAACCCTGGACTTGAAGTCGCCGAGCCCGTCGGCTGCCTGAGACTGCTTCGGCGCGTCGCGCCAGGTGCTCGTGATGTCGCCACGCAGGCGAGCGGCCTCCTGGGCCTGGGTGATGCGTTCGCTGACGCTCATCGCCGCCATCCTTTGCGAGTCGGCTCCGCGCTGCTGGGAGCGAAGAGTTGTGCCAGTTGTTGCAGTTGCTTCGCAACCGCCGATTTCGGTTCGCTGATCACGACCGGGGTGCCGAGGTTGAGCGAGAGCGGGATCTCGCGGCTCGAAGGGATCGAGCAGGCGATCTTCATGCCCATGACGTCCTCGGCGTCGGACGGGTTGAGCCCGACCTTCGAGTCGGCTCGGTTGAGGAGCAACGTGCGCTCGGCCGAGATGCCGATGTGGTCGAAGGCGTCGAGCGCATTGCGCAAACTGCGAATGCTGGTGACGTCGAGGCTCGAGACGAGCAACAGATCGGTGGCGCACTCCAGCGCAGCGAGGGTGAGCTCGTCGAGTCCGGCTGCGGTGTCGACGACGACGAAATCGAAGTTCTCTGCCAACATCGGCAGCACCTGCGACACATGGGCGTGACCGATCGAGTCGGCGTCGACGGGATCGTTCGCACCGGCGAGCACGAACAGTCCGTCCGTCGTGGGTGTCAGGTGCAGCTTGAGCGGTGGTCGCATCGATCTGGCTCGACCGAGCGAGTTGCGCCAGCGTCCGTTCGGGCGACAGCGACAGTGCAAGGCCGAGATCGCCGAACTGTACGTCGAGATCGACGGCGACGACTCGACCCGGGTGACGTTGGGCGAGGGCGACCGACAAGTTGGACGACACCGCCGTCTTGCCGGCACCGCCCTTCGGTGACACCACGACGATCACCTTCGACCGTCGTGGTGAGGCGGTGAATCCGTCGGTCTCGACGATCACCCCCAAGCTGCTCAACGTGGCTGACACGTCGACGAACAGCTCGGGAGACATGTCGCGGCCGACGACCACCGTCGGCGTCTGGTTCTGCATCACTTCACCACCGTGTACACGTTGGCGAGAGTGACCGGTCGGGTGCCATCGTCGGCAACGGTGGCCGGGTCGAGCGACAGCCAGACCTTGCCGAACTCCTTGGCGAACACGAAGCGCTCCGACTGCTCGGGCGACAGGGCGATGGTCACGACGTACTGCGTGCCGGACACCTGGGCGACCGTCGGTTCGTCGGCGTCGTCGCCGTCGTCGGGGGTCACCGGGGCGCTGGTCGTCTGCACGTTCGTGACGAGGACGTTGCGGAACTCCAGCCGGCTCACGTTGGGCGTCTTCTTCGGCGTCGCATCGGCATCGGCCACCTCGGAGTCGGTCGTCGTGGCGTCGGTCGGAGCGAACGCCGAGGCGTCGGCCGGGTCCTCCGTCTCCACTTGGGGTCCCTGTCCGGAGACATCGACGTCGAAGGGATCGAACGAGAGGTAGACGCCGACGAGGTCGCCCTTCTTCAGTGCGCCACCGACGGCGCGCTCTGCTTCGAGCAACGCCGAGATCTGCACCTTGTCGGTGACCTCCTCGGTCACCAGGTCCTTCGCGGCCAAGCGAGCAGCGAGCAGCTGATCGCCGGGCTGCAGGTCGCTCGCAGCGACCTGTTCGCCGACCTGCTCGAGGTCGGTGAGCGCACCGTCCTGGATCAGCCGTGCCGGCACCTGCTCGACCGAGACCGCCGACATGATCGTGTCGGGCTCGGCTCCCTTGGGAATGAACTCGTCGACGACGTAGACGTCGACGAGGGCTTCGTCGGCGACCGCATCATCGGTCGCCGATCGTACGTAGGACACGAGGGCCAACGTGCCCACGAGTGCCAGGATCGTTGCTGCAACGATCCCGATGATCCGCCGTTTGTTCTTCATTGTGGAGTTGTCCTTCTCGTGGTGAGTTGGGTGTTAGCTGTAGAGGTAGACTTGGGTGACACCGAAGTCGGTGCTGGGACCGGGCGTGCCCTGTGAGGTGGTGAACTCGACGAAGGTGCCGCGGATGCAGTACTTGCCGCGGTCCTTGTCGTCGGGACACTTCTTGCCCAGCGATCCGCCGTAGACGTTGCCGTTGAAGGAGTAGCCGGTCACCTCGAGGGCTGCGAATCCGAGGATGAGGTACGGGCCCTTGCCCTTGCAGTCGATCGCCTGGCACGCACTGGTGCTGTAGATCGGGATGAGGACGGTGCGGGGCAGCGCTGCAGCGGGCGGCGGGTTCGTGAGGCAGGCGACCTTGTTCTGCAGGCCGCCGACGCCGGTGACGCCGGCGACGGTCGCGTCCGGCGCTGATCGGCACCGAACACTCGGACTTGTCGAGCTGGCTGAACCCTCCGGGGAGCGACGAACAGCCACTCTGCGGCTTGGGGTCGTCGAGGTAAGGTACAGCGTGACCGTCTCGCCGATGGTCGGGTCGCACGGAACTCGCAGTCCGCGATGACGAGCGGGACGGTGTTCGCCTGTGCTGAGGGTTCCCCAGCGCGCGGTGGCGCTGCGGTTGACGTCGCCGGCACTCTGGGCGAGGAGGAGACCGTCGACGTCCTTGGTCACGGTGATGGTGGCCTCGCCTGCGCCGCAGGCCGGGGTGGTGATCGTCTGGCCGTCCTTGCGGTACGGCGAGTAGTCGGCGATCGGGGCGCCGGTGAGCGCGCAGTCGGTCGCGACTGCGAGCACGGTGGCGTCGGCGCTGTTCTGGGCCGATCGGGCGGCGGCGACATACCCGCCCACGTCGATGGCGAACGCTGCGCCGACGAGCATGGCGGTCATCGCGATGACCACGAAGATCGTCGCGACACCGCTGTCGTCGCGATCGGTTTCGATCAGCCGCCGCATCGCATCGTCACCGTTTCCGTGATGGTGTCCGGGAGCGATGCGGGCAGAAGGGGGATGCTGCGCAGTGTCACGGTCTTGGTGGCCTGCACGGTGACGAACTCGGTCGGGTCGGGCCGGAGTGGCGTCGCATGGCGCCCGCGACGATCACGGTGTCGTGCGGGCAGGCTGCTGGCGCAGTGCGGCGTCGATCGTGCTCCGTCGCGGGCGAGCCCGACTGGTCTGGGTCTTGAGGTTCAGGAAGTTGCCGAGCACGACGGTGCCGATGATCAGCATCAGCAGAATCGGCATGACGAGGACGACCTCGAGTGCAACGACGCCTCGATCGTCGCGTTGGGAGTGCAGGGAGCGATTCATGAGCGAGGGGCCCGATCGGGGGGAGGTTGCCCTCCCCCCGATGGATCAGGGTGTGACGTCGATCAGGCCGGAGATGATCTCGGCCAGCTTCGTCGTCAGCTTGCTTGCCGAAGGCTGCCGAAGATGGCTGCGAGGCCGGCCACGACGGCGCCCGCGACGAGGACGTATTCGATGGCGACGACGCCATCTTCGGACTCGACAGCGGTGTCGGCCGAGTACTTCTCAACGATGTTCAACATGTTCTGGTTCTCCTTGATTGGTCCCGAGCCCCGCCGATCGAGGTGGGTCGGATGCAGACGTTAAAGACGGTCGGCTCGCGTGGATTCCCCAAGATTGATGAATTCGTCGTCGGCCCGGATTCGTACTCTTCGAGCCATGACATTGCATGCCGTCGTCCAGAAGCATTGGCTCAATGTGCTCACCGCTCTACTGTTCGTCGTCGCGTTCTGGCGGCTCGGCTTCAGCGCCGAACTTCCGGCCGTACTCGCCTTCATCTTCGGTGGGGCATTGCTGGCCGTGATCGACTGGAAGATCCAGCGGCTCCCGACGCGCATCGTCTACTCGACGCTCGCTGCGGTCGCCGGCGGTTTGGTGTTTGCAGCGATCGTCGAGCGTGACTGGGTTCCGCTGGCCACAGCGATCGCCGGTGCGCTGCTGTTCGTCAACGCGTTCGCCCTCATCTGGATGCTGACCACCAAGTTCACCGGGATGATGGTGCTCGGCTTCGGCGATGTGCGATTGGCAGCCGTCCTCGGCCTGCTGCTCGGCTGGTACGGCTTGCCGTTCGTGCTGTACGGCGCGCTGGCCGGTCATCTCCTCGCGGTGGTCATCGCAGTGGCCACGTGCATCCGCAGGCGGCGGCTTGCAGCTTCGCTACTCGTTCGGGCCTCCGCTGATCGCCGGCACGCTCGCCGTGGTGCTGATCCACGGCTGAACCACCGATCGTCGGTCCACGTGCCGACCCGGAGCAACTCTGTTACAGCCCCTCGTCATGATGTGGGGCATGGACAACAACGACCGTGACACCCAGGCTCTTGCCATCGAGTGCGGCACCTGTGTCGCCACGGGAACCACTGCATGCACCGACTGCGTTGTCACCCACCTGCTCGCCAACGACGACGGGCCGATCGATCTCGTGTCGGTGGCCGTCAGTCGACCGGTATCGGCCACCGAACGGGCGATCTCGCTCTTCGAACGTGCGGGTCTGCTCGACGATCCGGTCCAGTTCGTGAGCCTCGCCGAGTTCGAACACGGCATCGAGCTGCCGGTCGCGGTCCGGTGACCGTGGCGCCTGCCTACCCTGGGCCTGGTGCGTCGCCCGGAGCCGATCCCCACGATCGACGACGTGCGCGAACTTCTTGCCGAGAGCGGGATCACCCACGTCGGCGTGACCACCGCCGAGGTGCTCGACGAGGCCAGGGCGGCGCTGTTCGAACGGCGCGAGGCCGGTCTGCATGCCGAGATGGGCTTCACCTACCGGGATCCCGAACGCTCGACCGACCCGCTGCGAGCCGTCGAAGGAGCGCGGTCGGTGATCGTTGCGGCCAAGCCCTACCTGACCGAGGACGACCCGCCGGAACCCGATCGAGCCCTCGGACCGCACGCCCGGGTCGGGCGATACGCGTGGGTCGACCACTATGCGCCGCTCCGAGACGCACTGCGCGACGTGTGTCGCCGCATCCGGCGGGCCGATCACCGTGCCGTGGCGTTCGCCGACGACAACTCGATCGTCGACCGTGCCGTCGCCCACCGCGCCGGGCTCGGCTGGTACGGCAAGAACGCCAACCTCCTGCTGCCGGGCGCCGGAAGCTGGTTCGTGCTCGGCTCGATCATCACCACGGTTCCGTACGAACCGACGCCGGGACCGGCCGCCGACGGGTGCGGCACGTGCACCCGCTGCATCGACGACTGCCCGACCGGGGCGATCATCGCTCCCGGAGTGATCGACGCCAACCGTTGCATCAGCTGGATTCTCCAGAAGCCCGGCTCGATACCCGACCACTACCGGGCGGCGATCGGCGACCGGATCTACGGGTGCGACGACTGCCAGGACGCCTGCCCGATCTCCGTGCGACTCGGCCGGCGCAACACGATCGATCTCGACGACGCCGCGGACGCGTGGGTCGACGCGATCGAACTGCTCGACGCCGACGACGCCTGGATCGACTCCCGGTACGGCCACTGGTACGTCGCCGGCCGAGACTTCCGGTGGGTCCGCCGCAACGCCCTCGTCGTGATCGGCAACGTCGGCGATCCGTCCGATTCCCGCATCCGGCGGGTGCTCGAGCACTACCGTGCCCACATCGACCCGATCCTCGCCGAACACGCCGCCTGGGCGATCGACCGCCTGCACGAACGATCGCAGACGGTCGCGGCCCCGTGAAGCACCTGTTGGTCACCAACGACTTCCCGCCCAAGATCGGTGGCATCCAGTCGCTGTTGTGGGAATGGTGGCGTCGGCTGCCGCCCGAGTCATTCGCCGTGCTCACCAGCCCGTACACGGGCACGGAGGAATTCGACGCCGGCGAGCCCTACCGCATCGAACGCACCCGCGAGCCGGTGCTGCTGCCGCATCCGTGGATGGTCAAGCAGGTCGACGACCTGGCGCGAGAATGTCGGCGCCGACTTCGTCGTCCTCGACCCGGCGGTGCCACTCGGCCTGATCGGGCCGTCGTTGCAGCTGCCGTACCACCTCGTACTGCACGGCGCCGAGGTCACCGTTCCCGGCCGGCTGCCCTTCGCCAAGCAGGCGCTCGCCTACACGCTGCGCCGTGCCGACGGCATCATCGCCGCAGGCGGCTACCCCGCCGCCGAAGCCGTGCACGCCGCGGGTCGTGAGCTTCCCATCACCGTCGTGCCGTGCGGCGTCGACCCCGACAAGTTCCATCCGCTCACCGAAACCGAGCGCCTCGCCGCCCGCGAGCATTTCGGCATCGACTCCGATGCCGAAGTCATCGTCAGCATCTCCCGGCTCGTGCCCCGCAAGGGCTTCGACACCGCCATCCGGGCAGCCGCACGGCTGGGCCGGGTCCGGCCCACGTTGCGCCTGGTCATCGCCGGTGGCGGCCGCGACGAGGATCGGCTGCGACGACTGGCCGAGGAGCTCGGGGCGCCGGTGACGTTCCTCGGTCGGATCCCGAGTGCCGATCTGCCGTCGTTGTACGGGTGCGCCGACGTGTTCGCCATGCTGTGCCGAAATCGTTGGGGTGGTCTCGAACAGGAGGGCTTCGGCATCGTCTTCGTCGAGGCGGCGTCGTGTGGCGTTCCGCAGGTGGCGGGTGACTCGGGGGGAGCTGCTGAAGCCGTCGCCGACGGCGAGACCGGGTTCGTCATCGCCGATCCCGAGGACACCCAGTCGGTCGCCGACGCCTTCGCCGCACTGCTCGACGACGACGAGCTACGCCGAACGATGGGGGAGCGGTCACGCCAGCGGGTCCTCGACGAGTTCGCCTACGACGTCCTCGCCCGTCGGCTGGGCGAGACACTGAATGTGGCATCCTCCACCGGCCCCTGACGCCGTCAAACCAGACGTTTGTGTGCGGATTTCGGTGGCCCGCCCCACCCGGAACTGCACGTAAACGGGTTGACACGCTGGCAGACTCCACGGCGTGAACCGCGTCGCCAGCGAGAAGGCCCGAGCAGGCGATGTGATCGTCCTGGTCGACATCGTCGGCACGGTGGCGTTCATGCTCACCGCGGTGTTCGCCGCCGTCGTGTTCTCCACCGCCGCCCAGTGGGTGGGAGCGATCACGGCGATGTCGCTGTTCGCGATCGGCGTGTTCGCCTTCATCTGGTCGTTCTGGAACGCCGTCCAGCGCAGCCGTGAAGAACAGATCGGCGTCATGCAGATCTACCTGCTCCTCGGTGACCCGACCCCTGCTCGTGTGCGCCGCATCATGCTGGCGATGCTGGCGATCCAGGTCGCCGTGGGACTCGTGACCGCACTTGCACGTTCGGAGTCCGACGACGGATCGCCGGGCACGTCGCTGGCCGTCGGCATCCTCGTGCCGATGTTCGGCCTGGGGCTCAACGGCCTGTGGTCCGCGTTCCACGGCGTGTTCCCACCGCGCCACGACCTCGCCGATGTGCAGGACGACAACGGAGTCGTCACTTCCCGCGCCCCGATCGACAAGAATGAGGACCATGGCTGAGACCGCGACCGAGATCATCACCATCGACGCCCCGCACGAGCGCGTCTGGCAGATCGCGATCGACCTCGAGAGTTACCCGATGTGGGCGCACGACATCAAGGACGTCAACGTCCGTGCCACCGACGACGAGGGCCGCCCACTCGAAGTCGAGTTCCGGGCGTCGGCGCTCGGCAGGAGCACCCACTACACGCTGAAGTACGACTACACGAATGCGCCCCACGAGATGGGATGGTCGATGCTCAGCGGCGACATCCAGCGTTCGATCGACGGCGTCTGGCGCTTTGAACCCGACGGCGACGGACGCACGCTCGTGCGCTACGACCTGCAGATCGACCTGGCGGTCCCGTTGCCAGGATTCCTCAAGCGACGTGCCGAGGTCCGCATCCTCAACACCGTGCGCGAACTGAAGGTCCGCGCCGAGGCGTGACACCATCGGGTGCCGTGCCGTCCCGACGCGTCGGGATCGACGTGGGCGGCACGAAGGCCCAGGCCGTGGTGATCGACCGTGCCGGCGAGGTCGTCGAATCCGCCCAACGTCCGACGCCGAGAGGCGACCGCAGTCTCGATGCGCTGATCGACGTGCTGATCGAGCTGGCCGACGAGGTCGGCCACGAAGGCAGCGTCGGCGTCGGCGTGCCCGGCCTGGTGACGCGAGCCGGTGTACTGCGCGCGGCCCCAAACCTCGACGGCGTTGCTGACTTCGCCATCGCCGAACTGCTGTCGAATCGCTTCAACTCCGACGTCCACGTCGACAACGACGCAACCTGTGCGACGGTGGCCGAATGGCTGCTGGGTGCCGGTCATCGGACCGACGACATGATGCTGGTCACCCTCGGCACCGGGATCGGCGGCGGTGTCGTGGCCAACGGGGTCCTGCAACGCGGCGCGAACGGGTTCGCCGGAGAGTTCGGCCACATGGTCGTCGATCCGACCGGTCCGTTGTGTCCGTGCGGGCGCCGCGGCTGCTGGGAGCGGTATGCGTCGGGTTCCGGACTGGCGATGCTCGCCCGCGAGGCGGCGACCGGTCACCGTCTCGCCGACGTGGTGCGCCACGCCGGGGGCGATCCGCAAGCGGTCCGTGGCGAGCACGTCCAGGCCGCAGCCCGAGAGGGCGATCCCGAGGCGCTCGCCGTGATCGACGACTTCGCGCGCTGGGTGGCGCTCGGTCTGGCCAACCTCACGAACGTGCTCGACCCGGAGATGTTCGTGCTCGGTGGTGGCCTGGCGACGTCACCGGACCTGTATCTCGATCCGATCCGACGCTGGTTCGGCGAATTGCTCTACCAGCCGCACCTGCGGCCGATGCCGGCGATCGAGTTCGCCCGATGGGGCCCCCTGGCCGGCGCGGTCGGCGCAGCGTTGCTCCCCGAGCTGGCGAGGTGACCGGCCGGGATCAGTGTGGTACGTAGTTGGCGCGGGCGAGGTTGATCTCGCGCCAGGCGGCCGCCCGGTCACCCGTCCCCTGGCTCGACGAGTGCTTGTCGGGCTCGAGTGCCTTGTAGACGTTGAAGAAGTGCTCGATCTCCTCGACGAGTTGGTGGGGGAGGCCCGACAGCTCGTTGACGTTCTCGAAGCGCGGCTCGCGCGGCGGCACGCAGATCAGCTTGGCATCCTCGCCTGCCTCGTCGCGCATGTAGAGGACCCCGATCGGGCGGCACTCGACGATGACGCCCGGAAACACGGGGTCCTCCAGCAACACGAGCGCATCCAGCGGATCGCCGTCGCCCGCCAACGTGTCGGGGAGGAATCCGTAGTCGGCCGGGTACGTCGTGGCCGTGAAGAGCCGGCGGTCGAGGTAGACCCGTCCGTCCTCGTGGTCGATCTCGTACTTGTTTCGGCTACCACGCGGAATTTCGATGACCACGTGGATGCAGTCGGGGGCTGGTGTCTTCGGCATTCCCACCAGCATCGCATGCCATGGGCAGATACCCTCACTGCGATGGAGTTCCGGCGCATCGAGAATCTGCCCCCGTACGTCTTTTCGATCATCAACGGCCTGAAGATCGAGGCACGTCGGGCCGGTGCAGACGTCGTCGACCTCGGCTTCGGCAACCCCGACATCCCCTCGCCGCAGATCGCCGTCGACAAGCTCGCCGAGGCCGCCCGCAACCCGAAGAACCACCGCTACTCGCTCAGCCGGGGCCTGCCGAAACTGCGCGAGGCGATCGCGGGCTACTACAAGGCGAAGTGGGACGTCGACCTCGACCCCGAACTCGAGATCACCAACACGATCGGCTCGAAGGAGGGCTTCAGCCATCTGATGTGGGTGCTGCTCGACCACGACGACGCCGCGATCGTGCCCAGCCCGAGCTATCCGATCCACATCTACGGTCCGTTGTTCGCCGGTGCCGATCTTCGCCAGGTCCCGATGAAGTTCCTGGCCGATCCGGACCAGCGTGAGCACTTCGCCGACGACTTCATGGGCAGTCTCCAAACGGCGTGGGATGTCGGTTGGCCCAAGCCGCGGGTGCTCGTGATCTCCTTCCCGCACAACCCGACCGGTGCCACCGTCGACCTCGCGTTCATGCAGCGCGTCGTCGATTTCTGCCGCGAGCACGAGATGATCGTCGTGCACGACTTCGCTTACGCCGACGTCGGCTTCGACGGCCACCAGCCGCCCAGCATCCTCCAGGCCGAGGGCGCCAAGGACTGTGCCGTCGAGCTGTACTCGATGACCAAGAGCTTCTCGATGGCGGGCTGGCGAAGCGCCTTCCTGCTCGGCAACGCCGAGGTCGTCCAGGCGTTGGTGAAGCTGAAGAGCTATCTCGACTACGGCATGTTCCAGCCGGTCCAGATCGCCGCGACGGTCACGATCAACGAGGCCGCCGACTACCCCAACGAGATCCGGGCCATCTACGAATCACGCTGTGACACGTTGATCGAGGGACTCGGCCGCATCGGTTGGGACATCCCCAAGCCCGGTGGCTCGATGTTCGTGTGGGCGCCGATCCCAGAGCCGTACGCCGAGATGGACTCCGTCGAGTTCTGTTCGCTGATCGTTCGAGACGCCGACGTGGCGCTGTCGCCGGGTGTCGGGTTCGGCCCGGGCGGCGAGGGCTTCGTGCGTTTCGCGTTGATCGAGAACGAGAAGCGCATTCAGCAGGCGATCCGCAACCTCAAGCGGGGCCTGCCCAAACTCGGCTGAGTTCGAGTGTCACGTTTGGCCCGGCACGGTGTGACAGTTGGGCGCTCGCAGCGGCGACGGTGCTATGCGATGTGTGCTGGATACCGCGGGACGGCGTCGGGCCCGAGGGGTTCCGATCTCCGTCGGTCCCGACCGGTCTTCGCCCCACAGGGCAGCAGACCGCGGTGACCGTCGGCGAGGGCGACCGCTGCCAGCTGCGACCGAACGCCGAGCTTCTGGAGAACGGAGCGGATCTGTGACCGCACGGTCGTCACCGCTACGAAGTGAGATCGAGCAATCTCTTCGGCGTTGAGACCCTCCATCATCGCAGCGAGTACGAGCGCTTCTCGCTGTGTCAGTTGGTCGAACGTCGCTTGGGCGCGAAGCGCCTCCGCCCGTTCCGTGCGCAGTCGTTCGAGGAGTTCGGCGCGGGTGGTTCGTCCGATGATCGGGCGTCCCTGGATGACCAGACCCAGTGTCGAGTCGACCTCGTCGAGCCCGGCGCCGATGCCGATCCATCCGGCGGCACCCGCTTCGAGGCACTGTGCCAGGACCGACCGACGGCGCTCGGCGGTGAGCATCACCACCTGGGAACCGGTCGCCACCAGCGGCCGGATGAGCTCGATCCCGCTGCCGATGCCGTTGCGCATCTGGGTGTCGAGGAGCACGCACTGCGGCTTGAACTCCTGCGCATGGTCGATCACGTCCTGAGCGCGGGGTCCATCGCTCGTTTCGACGTTCCACGACCGCTCGGAGAGTGCCAGCTTCAATCCGGCCGCCACCACCGCGTGCTCGTCGACCACGAGTACTCGGCCAGACGCCGAACGGCTCCCGGCAACGGCATCGCCGAGTCCGGGGGGTTCCGTCACCATGGCCTTTCCAGCTCGCATTGCGCACGTCCTTCGTCGCTCGTCTGCTGTGGTGATCGGTGCGGCGGCGTCACCGCCGAAGTGAAGACGAGCGATCTTGCCGAATCCTTGAGGCAGCGGAGATGCCAGAAGCCTGCCTCTGTAACACGATGGTCACGGGGCGGTCATCGCCGGGTGACCATGGGACTTGTACCGTCCGGGCGTGGTCACGATCGTCGTGCGGGTCTGGATGCCCGATCGCCCTGGAGCCCTGGGGCAGGTGGCCAGCCGGATCGGGGCCGTCCGAGGTGACGTGTTGTCGATCGAGATCCTCGAACAGGGCGGCGGTCGAGCGATCGACGAGCTGACCGTGTCGCTCCCCGACGACGACCTGATGCCGCTGCTGACCGCCGAGATCGATGCGGTCGACGGCGTCTCGGTCGAGAGCATCCGGGTGGTCGACCCGGACCGCACCGACGCCAGCCTGTCGGCGCTGGCGCTCGGCGCCGCCATCGCCGAGAGCCTGGTGGAGGAGCGACTGCAGGTGATGTTCGCAGGGATCCAGCGCTTCGCCGAGACCGACTGGGTGATCGCTCTGCGCGACGGCGACCCGATCGCCCAGCTGGGATCACCCCCCGATGTCGGCTGGTTGACCGCATTCCTGGCCGGCAGTGAGCACCTCGACGGTCTCGACGACTCGGCGCCGAGCGACCTGCTGTGGGGCCACATGTCCGCCTCGACGCTGACCGTCGCCGCCGGTCGCACCGGCAACCCGATCCACGAACGCGAACGAGTGCGATTCTCGCTGTTGTTGCGCCTCGCAGACGCCCTGCTGCTACGACACCCAGTTCCGTGACCGCTCGACGGCACGCAGCCACTGCCCGTGCAGGGCGTCGGCCACGGCGCGATCCGCCGCGGGCGTGAAGTCGGCGTCGAGAACCCACTGCTGGCCGACCTCGTCGACCGACGCCCAGACCCCCTCAGCGAGACCGGCGAGATAGGCGGCCCCCAGAGCGGTCGTCTCCTGGTCGAGCGGTCGCTGCACGGTCACACCGAGTTGATCGGCCTGGAACTGGCACAGCAGATCCATCGCCGACGCCCCGCCGTCGACACGCAACTCGACGAGCGGCGTTCCACTGGCTGCCGTCATCGCATCGACGACGTCGCGGGTCTGGTAGGCCATCGATTCCACCACCGCCCGTGTGATCTCGGCCCGGCCGGTTCCTCGGGTGATGCCGACGATCGTTCCGCGGGCATACGGGTCCCACCACGGCGACCCCAGCCCGGTGAAGGCCGGCACGACGTACACGCCGCCCGTGTCGGCGACCGACTCGGCGAGTGGACCCGTCTCGGCGGCGTCGTCGATGATCTGCAGGCCGTCGCGCAACCACTGCACGGCAGCGCCGGTGACGAAGATCGACCCCTCGAGCGCGTAGTGCGTGGTGCCGTCGTCGAGCCTCCAGGCGACCGTGGTGAGCATGCCCTCCGTCGGTGGCGGACAGCTCTCGCCGACGTTGAGCAGGACGAACGATCCGGTGCCGTAGGTGTTCTTCGCCATGCCGGGGTGCACGCACGCCTGGCCGAAGAGCGCCGCCTGCTGGTCGCCGGCGATGCCACTGATCGCCAGGCCCTCGGCGACGCCGCACTCGGGCGCCGTCGTGCCGATCCGCCCGCTGGACGGCACGATGTCCGGCAGGGCGTCGATCGGCACGCCCAACAACTCGCACAGCTCGGGATCCCAAGCACATGTGCGGATGTCGCACAGCATCGTGCGGCTCGCATTGGTGACGTCGGTGACGAAGCGACGGCCTCCGGTGAGGTTCCACACCAGCCACGAGTCGATCGTGCCGATCGCCAGGTCATCGTCGACCGGGATGTCGCGATGCTCGAGCAGCCACGCCGCCTTGGTCCCCGAGAAGTAGGGGTCGAGGACCAGACCCGTCCGTTCCCGGATCAGCGGGAGGTGGCCGGTAGCAGCCAGTTCGTCGCATCGCGACGCGGTACGGCGGTCCTGCCACACGATCGCCGTGCCGTAGGGCTCGCCGGTGGAGCGGTTCCACGCGAGCACGGTCTCGCGCTGGTTGGTGATCCCGATCGCCGCCACGTTCTCGACGCCGACGTGGTCGATGACCTCGCCCAGCGTGTCGGCGGCGACGTTCCAGATCTCGGTGGCATCGTGCTCGACCCAGCCCGGAGCGGGGTAGTGCTGAGCGAATTCACGGTACGCAGCGATCACCGGTCGGTCGTCGACGAAGACCGCACGGCTGCGGACACCGGTGGTGCCCGCGTCGATTGCGATGACGCAGCGCTGATCGTCGGCCGTCGCCATCAGCGCTTCCGTCGACTCGACGCCTTGGGCCGGTTGCCGCCGCCCGAGGTCCGGCTCGTCGGGGCGGGCCGCGCTCGCGGAGCGTCCGAGCCCGCCGCAGTCGAGGCATCGTCCGAGCTGTTGGTTCCCTGCTTCGAACCCCGCACGTCCTTGAGCCTCGTGCGCTGGTAACCGAACTTGGCCAACACCGCCCCGAACGTCAGGTACAACGGCCCGCTGATCAGGACGCCGGCGATCGCCCCCAACACGTTGTCGCCGCGGAAGAAGATGACGAAGACGGCAGACATGATCGCCGCATAGATCAACCACTCACGGATCAGCCGGTTCCACGGAACCGGACGACTGCTGTCCCAGGCCATGGCAAAGTGCTACCAGCGAATGCGGCAGCCGTCCAACACCGCTCGCCGCACCGTCGCTGAAGGACTCACGGGATGGGCGACGGAATCGCCGGGAAGGGCGGCTGGCTCGACTCGATCAGACCCGGGTAGTCGTACCGGGTCAGTGGCCGGCCGGTGAGCTCACCGTTGCCGAGCGGCCAGACGCGCGGTTCGCCGTCGACACGCAACTGCACCGCCTCGACACCTTCGATGTCCGTTGCCGTGGAGACGATCTGTGCAACCGCGAGTCGGAGGCCTTCAGGTGTGAGTTCGTCGAAGGCGTCGTTGAGATCGACGGTCAGCACCTGGCCGACCGGGCGTGGCGGAGACAACAGCTCGACGGAGGCCGGTATCGCCGTGTCGAGCTGTGCGTCTCGTTCGCTGGCGTTGGGTCCGGCGAACAGCGATGCGAGGACGGCGCCTGGCGCTGTCGTGACGTCGCGCTGCACCGCACGCAGTCGCTGCGGCGCTTCGGGATCGGTCGGCGCCAGCAGATAGATCCGATTGGTGCCGGCGGCCTCGTCGCCGGTCGCCGGTTCGCCGAACACGTCGGCGCGCTCGGCCGGCAGGTCGTTTGGCGCGGCGTCGGGCTGGATCGAACATCCGGTCACGACCGACAAGGCGACGATCGCCAGTACGAGCATCCTCCTCATTCGTCGAGCTCCACGGCCATCAACTCGATCACGAACCGGGCACCCGGCTCGCCGTCGAGGCGGTTCTCGACCCACACCCGGCCGCCGTGCATCCGCACGTGCTCGTCGACGAGCGAGAGACCGAGCCCGGCGCCCTCGCTGCCGGTACGTCGGCCGGCGCCGCCACCGCGGGCGAATCGTTCGAACACGAGGTCGCGCTCCTCCTCCGGCACACCCGGGCCGTGGTCCTCGACCGCGATCAGGATGTGGGACATCGGCTCGTCGTCGGGGTTGAGGACGGTGATCGACACCTCCGGTTTGCCGCCGCCGTAGGCGCGTGCGTTGTCGATCAGGTTGGCGATCACACGCGCGAGTCGGCGACGGTCGCCCCGGATCAGTGCGAGCTCTGCGCGCTCGGACACGTGCACCGGCGTGTCCGGGATCGAGCTGACCGCCACCGCGTGGCGAACGAACTCTGCCGCCAACAGCTCCTCCATGTGCAGGCGGATCGCGCCCGCATCGAACCGGGAGATCTCCAGCAGGTCCTCGACGAGGCCCTGGAACCGGACGACGTCGCTCGAGAGCAGATCGAGGGCGGCGCGTGATCGTTCGGGCAATTCGTCGCGTCGCGCCTCCATCACCTCGACGGACGCCGACAACGTCATCAACGGCGACCGCAGCTCGTGGCTGACGTCCGAGGCGAAGCGGGCGTCGCGCTCGACGCGTTGCTGGAGCGCCTCGGCCATGTCGTTGAACGACTCGGTCAGGATTCGGAGATCCGGGTCGTCGGTCGTCTCGAGCCGGGTGTCGAGCCGGCCCCCTGCGATCGCCGACGCCGCTTGCGCGGCAGTGCCGAGCGGTCGCACGGCGCGCCGTGCGGAGAAGATGCCGAGCAGGACGCCCAGGCCGGTCGTGATGGCTGCAGCGAGCACGAGCGACAGCCGCACACTCGACAGCGTGGAGTCGGCCTCGTCGAGGCTGAACGCCTCGAAGTAGGCGCCGATGCCGGGGAGGTCCCACCCGACCACCACGTTGAGTTCCTCGCCCAGGCGGGCGATCTGGCTGGCGGACGTCCCGTCGTCGATCACCCGGATCGCCAGCGGCGGCGGGACGTCCGCGTCGCGGAACGTGGCGCCACCACCGATCCAACTGTCCGCGTACCAGATCAGATAGTCCGTCACGCCGATGCGGGTGAGCGACGCCCGTGCCGCTTCGGCGTCCGCCGGCAGCGACCGGAGATCTCGTTCGACCCCCTGCGCATTGCGTTGTGAGGTGTTGATCGCCGTGTCGACGCGCTCACGCACCACGTTGGAGCGGGTGAGGCCGTAGGTGGTCGTGGCGAGGAAGACCGACAGCAGGAGCGACCCGAGCGTGAAGATCAGCAGGATGCGTCGCCGCAGCCCAAGTGCCGCCGGGCGGGAGCGGTTGACCAGGCGACGGAACCAGCCGCCCTCGCTCACGTCTGGAGCCGGTACCCGAGCCCGCGAACGGTGACGACGTGGCGCGGGTTGGCCGGGTCGACCTCGACCTTGGTGCGCAGGCGTCGGACGTGGACGTCGACGAGGCGACCGTCGCCGAAGTAGTCGTAGCCCCACACCTTGTCGAGCAGGACCTCGCGGCTGAGGACCTTGCCGGGGCTGTCGGCCAGTTCGCAGAGCAGACGGAATTCGGTCTTGGTGAGGTGGACCTCGTCGCCGCCACGGAGCACCTTGCCCTCGTCGGGGATCAACTCGAGGTCGCCGAAACTCAACCGGGCGTGACCGTGTGCGCTCGGCCGGATCCGCCGCAGCAGCGCCCGGATGCGAGCGGACAGTTCCTTGGGAGCGAACGGCTTGGTGAGGTAGTCGTCGGCCCCCGCCTCGAGCCCGGCGACCACGTCATGGGTGTCGTTGCGGGCGGTGACCATCACGACGGGGACGTCGCTCGTGCGGCGCAGCGTCCGGCAGAGCTCGAAGCCGTCGATGCCGGGGAGCATGATGTCGATCAGCACGACGTCGGGATTCGACCGGGCGAACTTTTCGATCGCCTCCTCGCCGCTCTCTGCTTCGTCGACGATCCAGCCCTCGTCCTCGAGGGCGAGTTTGACCGCCGATCGGATGCGTTCGTCGTCCTCGACGGCCAGGATGCGTGTACCCACGCCACCATGATGCCGCATCCTCGGCGTGAACGGTGACCATGACGGACAGAACCGCTCCGATCGCCCATCCGGGTGATGAGCGAAAAGCCCGTATTCGGGCGGTTGGCTCATCGCTTCGGACGGGTGCAGACGAGTGATGAGCGAAAAGCCCGTATCAGGGCGGTTGGCTCATCACCTTCGTGACGCGGCGGGGGAGTCCCGGGCGGGTCAGGCTCAGTGCTCGTCGGAGACGCCGGTGTCGATCCCGGTGTCGAGGGTGGTGTCGATGCTGGTGATCAGGTGGAGCAGGGGTCGATGGATGGCGGGGGCGGCGGCGACGGTGGCGTCCGGATCGGCGGGACCGTCGCCGAAGTTGGAGGTCACCGCACCGGCCTCGGACGCGATCAACACCCCGGCGGCCAGATCCCACGAGTTGAGATACTCCTCGTAGTAGGCGTCGAGCCGGCCGCACGCCACCATGCAGAGATCGAGGGCGGCCGACCCGTAGCGGCGTACGTCGCGCACCTGCGCGAGCAGCGCGGCGAGTCGACGGGCCTGGCGCTCACGGGTGGCCGGTGCGTAGTTGAAGCCGGTGCCGATCAGCGACATGGCGAGCGTCGACGCCGCGGAACACCGGATCGGCACGCCGTTGCGCGTGGCGCCCGAACCTCGCGCCGCGGAGAACAGCTCGTCGGTCACCGGCACGTAGACGGCGCCGGCGAGTGGCCCGTGTTCGTCGACAACGGCGATCGACGTGCACCACGCCGGAAGGTCGTACAGGAAGTTGACGGTGCCGTCGATCGGGTCGACGTGCCATTCGAGGCCCGACGATCCCTCGTGCCCGGCCCCTTCCTCGCCGACGATGGAGTCGTCGGGGCGACGGGCCCGCAGCGTCTCGACGATGGCGGCCTCCGCTGCACGATCGAACTCGGTGACGGGATCGGTGGGCGTCGACTTGGTGTCGTGAGCGACCGGTTGGTCGACGCCGAGACCCCGACGGCCGTCGAGGGCCAGCGTGCCGGCACGCCTGGCGAGAACGGTCGCGAGTGATCGCAGATCGTCCGTGGAGGCGTGAACTCCGCCGTCGGTCGTGCCGTGGTGGGTGCTCATCGCGGGGCGTGCCCGGCGCCGGTGCGGTCCTCGATCTCGCGCCACTCGCCGATCGCACGCATCACCAGCACGGCGACGATCGCCATGCCGCCGGCCGCCACGCCGGCCCCGATGAGCAGGCCGAGGCCGGTGGCGAGCCCGCAGTCGCCCTCGCACTGCAACTCGATCAGCGAGTACCCGATCAGGGCGCCGGCCAGCCCCGCGAGGAGAATCGCCGCGAACGCACCGATGCGCACACCGACGGAGGGCAGCGCAGAGAGAGAGCGGCCGTTGTCGGACTCCGGCGAGGTCTTCACCGCGCGGATGGTACCGGGCCACACTGGGGACGTGACCGGGCCCCGCCAGATCCTGCACGTCGACATGGATGCGTTCTTCGTCTCGGTCGAGCTGCGTCGCCGCCCGGACCTGGCAGGCCAGCCGGTGGTCGTCGGCGGCACCGGCGCCCGGGGTGTGGTCGCTGCGGCGTCGTACGAGGCCCGTCGTTTCGGCGTCCACTCGGCGATGCCATCGGCGGTCGCCAAGCGTCGGTGCCCACACGCGGTCTTCCTGGCCGGCGATCATGCGCTGTACTCCGACGTCAGCGCCCAGGTGCGTGAGATCCTGGACCGGTACACCCCGCTGGTGGAGCCGCTGTCGCTCGACGAAGCGTTCCTGGACGTCACCGGATCGCTGCGGTTGTTCGGACCGGCACCCACGATCGCCGAAGCGATCCGCGATGCCGTGGAAGCCGAGCTGTCGCTGACCTGCTCGGTGGGTGTGGCGCCGAACAAGTTCCTGGCGAAGCTCGCCTCGGTCGAGGCCAAGCCACGGGCCACGCCGTCGGCGGTCGAACCCGGCCCTGGCGTCGTCGTGGTCGCCGCCGGCCACGAGCTGGCGTTCCTCGGCCCACTCCCCGTGCAGCGGCTGTGGGGAGTCGGACCCGTGACGCTCGACAGACTGCATCGGATCGGGATCCGCCGGGTCGCCGACTTCGACATGGTCGACCAATCGGTCCTCGCCTCGGCACTGGGCGCTCGCCAGGCGCGCCATCTGCTCGGACTCGCCCGGGGCATCGACGACCGTCCGGTCGAGCCGGAACGCGAGGCCAAGTCGATCAGCCACGAGGAGACGTTCGCCACGAACCGGTACGAACACGACCAACTGCGTCGAGAACTCGTCCGGCTCGCGGATGCCGTGGCCGGTCGGCTCCGAGGGGCAGGCGTGGGCGCGCGGACATTGACGCTCAAGCTGCGATTCGACACCGGATTCCAGACGATCACCCGGTCGGTCACGTGTCCGGAGGCGGTGGACCTCGCGCCGGAGATCGTCGATCTACTGGCGCCGTTGCTCGAGGCGATCGACCCGTCGCCGGGTGTGCGCCTGCTGGGTGTCGGCGGCTCGAATCTCGGCCCCAGCACCCGACAACTGAGCCTCGACGACGTGCTCGGGGCCTCGCCGGACTGGGCTGCGACGACCGACGCCCTCGATCGGATCCGTGATCGATTCGGTGCGGGTGCAATCGGCCCGGCGAGTGCCTTGGAGTCCGGCAGGCTGCGGATGGTGCGCCGCGGCGAGCAGCAGTGGGGCCCTCACGCCGATCCGCCTGCCGACGACCAGACATCAATGCGCGGAGAAAGGCCGCGACCGCGTTGAGGATCGGCCCGAAACGTGCGATGATTGCGTTGTGCCTCTCTCCGAGGATGAGCAACGCATCTTGCGACAGATCGAGCAGGAACTCGAACAGGACCCCACGTTCTCCCAACGCGGGTACCGGGTGTCGCGCCGCCGGTCCATCATGCTGATCATGGGACTGATCCTCGGCCTCGTGATCACCATCGGCGGACTGGCCGTCAGTTTCGTCGTGGCGTTCGGCGGATTCGTCCTGGTGCTGGTGATGGCGATCCTGCTCGAGTCGGAATTGCGACTGCTGGGACGTGAACGGCTGGGACAGTTGCCGATCTCGGCATGGCTCAGCGGTCGTCGACCAGACGTCGACGACGACGCCACCCGCTGAGTTCGTCCGTCGCCTCACCGCCAGGCGGTGAAGTGGCGCCTGAGCCGATCAGGCCAGTCGAGCGATTCCGTCGCCGCCCGATCGATCTGCTTCGCCCAGTTGCGGCAGTCGCTGATGGCGCTCTCGCCGTGCGCGCCGACGTCGTCGTATCCGGCGGTGCCCTCGGCGCGGTAGGCGGCCGCGGTCACCGCCTCGGCCAGTGACGACATCGGCCGGTTGACCCACGGGAGGTGGCGTGCGGTGCGCGCCGCTGCCTCCGACGGCGTGTCCGAGCTGCGCAACGGCACGCCGGCGGCGGAGACAGCGCCCGTGGCGCGTTGCCAGGCGTCGGCGAGTTGCTGGTCGACCGAGCGAGCCGTGCGGCGGCGACGGAGATGTCGGACCGCGCTCGGCGCAGCGATGGCCACGCCGAGCAGGGCCAGCCCGACGAGCCAGGGCCACTGGGTGCCGCTGTCCTCACCGGTGGTCGGCGTGGCGGGCGTCGGCGTCTCACCGGTGGGGTTGTTGGTGAAGTCGGGGAGCTGCAGGCCGGGTTCGCCGACGGGTGCGGCATCAACGGTGACCGGTGGTGCGGCGCCGCCGGCGTCGATGTCGCCCGGCCCTGCCGTGGTGTCCTGGCGTGGGGCGATCTCGGAGTAGCTCTGCGCATTGGGGGAGCCACGCCCGGGCGTGGGTTCGAAGATGATCCAGCCGATGTCGTCGAACCACACCTCCGGCCAGGCGTGGGCGTTGCGCCCGAGCACCGAGAACTCGCCGTCGCCGACCGGCACGCCCCACGTGAATCCGACCGCCACCCGCGATGGGATGTCCAGCGTTCGCATCATGGCGGCGTACGTGCCGGCGAACTGTTCGCAGTACCCGATGCGGTCTTCCAGGAAGGTTTCGATCGCCGAATTGTCGTGGCCGGCCTCGACTTGGGTGCTGTATTCGAAGTTGTCCTGGAACCACGACTCGAGCCTGGACGCGATTTCGAACGTGGTCGTGGCACCGGCGGTGACCTCGCTGGCCCTTGTGCGGACCAGCTCGGGGAGGTCGTCCGGGAGATCGGTGTAGATGGGGTCGGGGGGATCGGACGACGCGGTCACGTTCAGGCGGGCGGCGTCGGCACCGGACGTCGCCGACACGATCTCGATCGTGTCGCCGCGGCGTAGATCTCGGTCGTTTCGTACGAGCGTCGCCGACTCGCGCTCCCAACTGAAGGGTGCGTTGGGCGACACCTGGAACGGATCGGGCGCGGCGGGGAGCAACGTGCCGCCCAACGCTCCGATCGTGATGGTCTGGCGGTTGAATGCCATCGAATCGTCCGGAGGGCCGGTCGTCTCGTCGATCAACAGCAGTTCGCGGTCGGGGATTCTCCATTTCCTGCCGTCGAAGTCGGCCAGCGCCGACAATCTCCAGTACGACTCGGCGTCGGCGCTGACCCGGAACAGCTCCGCCGTCGACTGGTTCGTCAGCCGTGGCTTGATGTCGACGAGCGGGCTGATCACCTGGATGGCACCCCCGCCGCCCCCGCTCGTCTCGTAGATCGGTGCCGCGTTCGCACCGGGAAGTCGCGGTCCGATCATTCCCGCGGCGACGGCGACGGCGACACCGAACGCGATCGCCGCCGGCCACTTCCGCACCGGCGACGCGGCGTCACCGCGCACCGGTTCCGCGTGGTACGCCCGCAGGGTCACGGTGGTGGCGACGCCGACGCCGACGACCACCACGGTCGACGCGACCCGCAGTCGTTCGTCGCCGAGTGCACCGACGAAGATGAACAGGACTCCACCGGGAACCAATGTCTCGGCTCGCGCGTCGGCGCGGAATGCGAACACGTCGGCGAGCAGCACTGCCGCGGCGAGGCCGATGGCGGCGAGCACGTCCCACCCGCCGCCGTAGTCGACCGGCGCGACAGCGGTGCGGAAGTCCTGTCGCACCGCCGTGAGCTGCTCGCGCAGGATCGTCCAGGTGTCGCTGGTCGGCAGCGCCCACGAGAACGTCTCCGGGTAGTACACCGCGAGCACGGTCCAGACGAGCACGATGGCCGTCGCCGGCACCGCCAGCCACGCCGGGATCCGCAATCGGCGCAGGACCAGTCCCGCGCCGTGTCCGGCCACGACGAGGACCGCCATGTCGGTGACGAAGGGCCATCCGGAGAACGAGCGCGCGAACCCGAGGGCGACGGCCATCGAGAAGGCCGCGACCATCAGCGTCGCCAGCACGTCGTTGCCGAGTCCGCGACGGCTGGTCGACGACCTCATGACCCGACCACCGTGACCTGGCGAGCGCTGCTGGTCGGCTGACCGACCAGCGACTGCCACGCGGCGACGAATTCGGCATCGGACCGCGCCGGCACGGCCAACCTCACCCCGGTCGGGATCTCGTCGGTTGCCACGAGCACTCTCGTGATCGTCGGATCCGATACCGCTTGGCTGGCTCGCCACGCCCCCGAATGACCTGACCCGGTGACCACCACCAACAGGACCAGCCCGTCGACCATGTCGGTGTCGAAGGCGAGCGGCGCCTCGCTCGGCTCGATCCGGGCGAGCACCCGTTGCGTCGTGTGCACGACCTCCGGGCCGCGCAGGTCGATGCCGCCTCCGGTGACGAACCGGGTGTTGAGGCCGGCGCGCATAGCGCTCGACACCAGGCTGGCGGCCGCCGTGACACCGTGCTCGAATGCGGCGTTGCTCGCGTGGGCTCCCGGGGATGGGTCGAAGACGACCGTGCACCGGTGGAGGCCCTCGACGGTGAACTCCTTCACCATCAGGTCGTCCGTGCGCGCCGACGCCCGCCAGTGGATGGTGCGCGGCTCGTCGCCGGTGGCGTACTCGCGCAAGCCGTGGAAGTCGCCCGGCCCCAGGCGGCGCGACGACTCGAGGAGCGCGCGGCCGAGCGTCCCGCGTCCGAGTTCCGGCATGTCGATGGGCAGCGTGCGCGGAGCGACGACGATCTCGTCACGGTCCACGATCGGCGTGCTCGAACGCGCGATGCCCAGCGCGTCGTCGAAGACCATCCTCAGCGGTCCCAGCCCGATCACGCCGCGCGTGGTGGTCGGTACCCGGTAGCCCGACGAGGAAACGGTCCCGGCGCGCAGTGCGGCCACCGGCAATCGGGCCACGTGGTCCTCGGTCATCGTTCTCACCACGGGTTCCTCCAACACGAAGGGCGCGGACCCGACGCGGCCGCGATGGCGCAGCCGGATGTCGACGTGGCCGGTGTCGCCGACGACCAGGACCGATGGATGGATCCAACGATCGGCCTCGATCCGCGGGCGGCGGATCCCGACGTAGAGGAGCGCCGCGACGACGGATGCGAAGAACGCGGCGGCGATGACGTAGAGCTCGATGATGCCGAACATCCGCCCGACCGCGATCGCCAGGAGGCCGGCGGCGACGACGGCGATGCCCTGGCGTGTCAGGGCTGGACGGGCCATGGGCTCACCGACTCAACGAGGGACCGGCACGGCGACCGCATCGAACACCTCGCTGATCGCATCCTCGGGCGACAGTTGCGAGCCGTGCTCGGCCCGCACGACGACGCGGTGGCTGAGCGTGGCATGAGCGACCACCTTGACGTCGTCGGGTGTCGCGTAGTTTCGGCCCCGGGCAGCTGCGTGGGCGCGGGTGGCCGCCGCGAGCTGCAGCGTCGCCCTCGGTGACAGGCCGAGTTCGATTCCCGGGTGGCGACGGCTCGTCGCGGCGAGGTCGACGAGGTAGGACTTGAGGGCCTTGGCGACATGCACCCGGCGCACGGCGGCGATCATCGCCCGGATCTCCTCGCTCGACACGACGGGCGCCAGCGCCTGCATCGAGGTGGCGGCGCCCTGCACGTCGAGCATCTGCATCTCGGCGTCGCGAGCCGGATACCCGATCGAGATCCGCAGCAGGAACCGGTCGAGTTGGCTCTCGGGCAGCCGATAGGTGCCCTCCTGGTCGACCGGGTTCTGGGTCGCGATCACCATGAAGGGTGCCTCGAGCGACCGGCTGCGACCGTCGGCGGTGATCTGGCGTTCCTCCATGGCCTCGAGCAACGCCGACTGCGTCTTCGGTGACGCCCGGTTGATCTCGTCGGCCAGCACGATGTTCGCGAAGAGCGGCCCGGGTTCGAAGACGAATGTCTCCGTCGAGCGCTGATAGATGCTGACGCCGACCAGGTCGGTCGGCAGCAGATCGGGGGTGAACTGGATCCGTTTCCAGGTGCAGTCGATCGATGCTGCCAGCGCCTTGGCGAGCGACGTCTTGCCGACGCCGGGAACGTCCTCGATCAGGAGGTGGCCCTCCGCGAGCAGACACATGACCGCCAGCTCGATCGCTTCGTGTTTGCCGTGGAGGACTTGCGCGACGTTGGACGTGATCGCGTCGAACAGGTCGGCGAATGCGCGCATCGGGGCGCCGTCCGCCGCTGCGCCGTCCGCGGTCGTCGCCGAATTGCGCGCTGATCTGGCGTCGTCGGCGATATCGGTCGTCACCGACGAAAGGCTAGACCGGCGATCGCCTCGGCGATAGTCGGGGTAGCTTCGCCGACTGTGGGTCCGATGGAGACGACGGTGCTGGCGGTGGTGGTCGACCCTGGGCGGCTCGCAGCGGGAATCGTCGACCAGCGCGGCGAGGTGCTCGTACGTGACCGCATCGGCACGCCGAACCGTGAGGTCTGGCGAGCGCTGGAGCATCTCGTGCGGCGGGTGCTGGCGGCACGACCCGACGAGGTCGCTGCGCCATCCGCCGTTGCGGTGAGCTGCGCAGGTCCGATCGATGAGCCTGCCGGCTCGGTTTCGCCGGCGGCGTTGCCGGCCTGGTCCGGGTTCCCGCTGCGCGGGCACGTGGAGGATCTGACCGGCCTGCCAGTGGTCCTCGACACGCTGGCCGGTGCCGTTGCTGAGGGTGAGTTGCGCTACGGCGACACCCTCACCACGTCGAGTTTCTTCACGCTGGTGCTCGACCGCACGATCGAGTCGGCATGCATGATCGACGGTGTCCGTCTCCGAGGAGCCCATGGCAATGCCGGCTCGATCGCCCACCTCACGGTCGATCCCGGCGGCCAGACCTGCTCGTGCGGTGCCAGTGGTTGCCTCGCCGCACTCGCGTCGGCGTCGGCGCTCGAGGCCGAGATGAATCGCCCGCTGCGGCGCGCGACCCCGTCGATCATCGAACGCACCGGGATCATGGTCGGCCGGGCGATCGCATCGTCGGCGGCGGCGTTCGACGTGTCCACGTTCGTGCTGTCCGGTGTCGTCGTCGACACGTTCGGTGACGTCATGCTCGACACGGTTCGTCGGGAGGTGGCCGCCCGGCTGAGACTGCCGCACCTCACCGGCCTGCAGGTCATCGAACCGTCCGGCTTCGTGCAACCACTGGTCGGAGCTGCGGCACTCGTCGGCGCCAGTGGCCCCGATTGATACCGGCGAGTAACCTCGGGAGCATGGATCCCACCTACTCCCCAGAAGCCGAGGCGTACCGCGAGAAGGTGCAGGCGTTCCTCGCAGAGAAACTGCCCTCCAACTGGGCCGGCCTGGGTGCGCTCGAGGGCGACGACATCGGCGAATTCGTGACCGAATGGCGCAAGACGCTGTACGAGGCGAACTACCTCGCCCCCGGCTGGCCGAAGGAGTACGGCGGAGCCGGGCTCACGGCGACCGAGCAGGTCATCCTCGCCGAGGAGTTCGCCCGCGCCGGCGTGCCGACCGGCGGACCCAACGACGTGTTCGGCATCCAGATGCTCGGCAACACGTTGCTGATGTGGGGCTCCGAGGAGCAGAAGCGGCACTATCTGCCGCGGATTCTCTCCGGTGAGGACACGTGGTGCCAGGGGTACTCCGAGCCGAATGCGGGTTCCGATCTCGGCAACGTCGGACTGCGCGCCGAACTCGACGGCGACGAATGGGTGCTGAACGGCCAGAAGATCTGGACGTCGGCGGGTCATCTCGCCGACCACATCTTCACGCTGGCACGCACCGATCCCGATGCCCCCAAGCACAAGGGCATCTCGTTCCTGTTGGTGCCGATGGACCAGCCCGGCATCGAGGTCCGTCCGATCAAGATGATCTCCGGCGAGAGCGAGTTCAACGAGGTCTTCTACACCGATGCTCGCTGCCCGAAGGACGACGTCGTCGGTGGGGTGAACAACGGCTGGGCGGTGGCGATGTCGCTGCTCGGTTTCGAGCGCGGCGAGGCGGCGGCGACCGGACCGATCCGCTATCAGGCCGAACTCGACCGACTGGTCGAGATGGCGCGTGAGCGTGGTCTGACCGACGATCCGATCATCCGGCAACGGCTGGCCTGGTGCCATTCCAAAGTTCAGATCATGAGGTTCCTCGGCCAGCGCACCCTCACCCAGTTCCTCGCCGGGCACCATCCCGGGCCCGACGGCGCCATCTCGAAGCTCTACTGGAGCGAGTACCACCGGGCGGTCACCGAACTGGCCGTCGACATCCTCGGTGCCGACGCCCTCGTCGTCGAAGGGCGACCCCCGTCGTCGTCGTTCCAGACCGACGATCCGGGCGCTGCGAACACCTCGGGTTCGTGGGTCAACACATTCCTGAACGCCCGCGCCGGCACCATCTACGCCGGCTCGTCGCAGATCCAGCGCAACATCATCGGCGAGATGATCCTGCAGCTCCCCAAGGAACCCAAGCCGGCGTGAACGCCGCGACGTCGGGGCGCCCGAGCGCGTGATCGCTGTCGTCGGCGCCGTCCTGCGGCACCCGTCGGTGTGGACCACCGCCGTCAGGCAGGGACTCCGATTGGTGCCGGCGCGGTGGTGGACCAGATCGCCCTACCTGCCGGTGCCGTCACGCTCCTACCTCGAGTTCCGTCTCGTGACGCAGTACGGCGACATCTCGCATCGCCCCGAGCCGGAAGATGTGCTGAACTACCTGCGATGGTGCCGCGACTGGCAGCGACTCGACGCCTGAGGGCCTCACGATCGGGGGCCGCGCCGTGCTGAGCGCGCTCGTCCTCAACGCCAGCTTCGAACCGCTGAGCATCGTGTCGAGCGAACGGGCGACCTGTCTGGTCATCGCCGAGAAGGCCGACGTGCTGGAGGACGACGGACGCGTCATCCACTCCGAGCGGCTGAGCCTGCCCCGTCCCTCGGTGATCCGGCTGCGGTACATGGTCAAGGTTCCCTACGTGCGTCGTGCCGCCCTGTCGCGCCGGGCGATCTTCGCCCGCGACGACTATCGCTGCCAGTACTGCGGCGCTCGCGCCGACTCGATCGACCATGTCGTCCCGCGCTCCAAGGGTGGTCCGCACAGCTGGGAGAACGTCGCCGCGGCGTGCCGCCCCTGCAATCTCGGAAAGCGAGATCGCACGCCGGACGAAGCGGGGATGCGCCTGGCCCGGCCGTGCCATGCGCCGCGGGCGACCGCATGGGTCGTGGTGTCGGTGAGCGGAGTCCCCGACACCTGGCGCCCGTACCTGCCACTCGCGTCGTGAACCCTGCTCCGTCGTACCGGCTCGTCCGGTCTCGTTCGACTGCGGCCGACTTTCACGGTCGGACCGTGCCCGATCCGCCACCGCAGGAGATCTGGCATCACGAGGTCACTGCGCCGGCACTGGTGCTGGGCTCGACCCAGGACGATTCGGTGGTCGACGTCGTCGCCTGTCGCCGTGCCGGCGTCGACGTCGTTCGCCGCCGGAGCGGTGGGGGAGCGGTGTTGCTGGTGCCCGGCGAGGTCACCTGGATCGATGTGATCGTCCCGGCCGGGTGCGTCGGGTGGTCCGACGACGTTCACGGCCCGATGGTGTGGCTCGGCCAGCACCTCGCGGCGGTGATCACCGCACTGACCGGGGCGCACGACGTCACGGTGCACACGGGGCCGCTGCGTTCCACGGCGTGGTCGAAGCAGGTCTGCTTCGACGGCGTCGGTGCGGGCGAAGTGCTGATCGGGGGGCGCAAACTCGTCGGGATCAGCCAGCGCCGGACGCGCCACGCCGCTCGCCTCCAGTGCTGTTGGTACGCCTCGGATGTCCGCAGCTCGCTCGTCGAGTTGTTCGCCCCGGGGTGCCGTCCCGGTCCGGATGACCTCGCTGCCGTCGCCACGCTGCCGGCGGCGCTCGCCGAGGCGGTCGTCGCCACCCTCGCCGACACGCTCGCCTGACCCCACCCGCCGGCGCGAGCGATGAGCGAAAAGCCCGTATCAGGTCGCTTCGCTCATCACCGGGGAGCGCCGGTGGGGGGGGGGGGTTGTGGTCAGGGAGCGGGGGAGGCAGTGGGGACTCTTGGGGCGATAATGGGGAAGGATGGTTGACAATGGGGGCAAATGGGGGAAGAATGGGGAGCGCTGGGGAGAACTCCCGCGTTCCCGGCACGGCAGGCTCGCCGCGGGGGTGGAAAGCATGAGGAACGCGGCGCGTGTTTGTCGGGGTCTACGAGCGTCAGCTCGACGAACGGGGACGAGTGGCACTGCCGTCGTCGTACCGGGGTGAGCTCGGCGACCACTGCTACCTCTTCTTCGGTGACGACGGCTGCGTCAGCGTCCGCAGCGTCGAATCGTTCGAAGCCGAGGCCGCCGACATGGTCGCCAAGGCCAAGCGCGGTGAGGTGTCCCGCAACCGCCAGCGCGCCTTCGCCTCGTCGGCCAGCCAGGCCACCATCGACAAGCAGGGCCGCGTCACGCTCGACGCCCGCCTCCGCGACCATGCCGGACTCGCCCCGCAGGCCGCAGTCGTCGTGCTCGGCAACATCGACCAGATCGAAATCTGGGATCCGGACGCTCACCGTCGCAACGAGATGGCCGGGCAGCACGAGATCGCCGGTGGTGCACGATGACCGACCACGACGAGACCGCTGATGACTTCCAGCACGCCCCGGTCATGGTCGAGGAGATCACCGCCGTCTTTGCATCGGTGCCGTCGGGCACCATCGTCGATGCGACGCTCGGCGGCGGCGGCCACAGCGCAGCGATCCTCGATTCGCGCGACGACCTCGACGTGATCGGCATCGATCAGGACAGCGACGCGCTCGCCGCCGCAACCGCCCGGCTGGCGCCCTACGGCAGGCGGGTCCGCACCAGTCGCCGCCGGTTCGACGAACTCGACAGCGCCCTCGCCGACCACGACGTCGCAGAGATCAGTGGAGCCCTGTTCGACCTCGGCGTCTCGTCGCCGCAGCTCGATCGGGGAGATCGCGGGTTCTCGTACCGCCACGACGGTCCGCTCGACATGCGAATGGACGCCGACCAGGCGTGGTCGGCGGACGACGTCGTCAACGGGTACTCCGAGTCGGACCTCGCCCGGATCATCAAGCGGTACGGCGACGAACGTTTCGCCACCCGCATCGCGCGGGCGATCTGCGCAGCCCGTCCGATCCAGACGACCTCGGAACTCGCTGCGATCGTCACGTCGGCGATCCCCGCCGCCGCACGCCGCACCGGTGGACACCCGGCCAAGCGCACCTTCCAGGCCATCAGGATCGAGGTCAACGACGAGCTCGGCGTACTGCCCGATGCGCTCGACCAGGCGGTGCAGGCAACCCGGCCCGGGGGACGCATCGCCGTCCTGTCGTACCACTCCGGCGAGGACCGCATCGTCAAGGAACGCTTCGCCGTGGCGTCGGGCGCCTGCGACTGCCCCGACGACCTGCCCTGTGTGTGCGGAGCCATCCAGACGGTGCGCATCGTCCGCGGTGTTCCGAAACGAGCGAGTGACGATGAACGGCAGCGCAACCGCCGGGCGGCGTCCGCCCGTCTACGCGTCGTGGAACGAGTCGAAGCGACGCGCAAGAGCGACGGCATGCCGGTGGACGACCGATGATCGCACTCCCGTTGCTGCGCGACAGTGCCTCGCGCTCCACGGCGCCGAAGGCCGCCACGTCGTTGGCCGTCGTTCCGCGTCGCCGTCGTTGGCCTGCGGTGCTCGTCGCGCTCACGTGGTCGCTGATCTTTCTCGGACTGCTCGGCGCAGCGGTGTTCCACACCCAGCTCGCCGAACGCCAGCTGCGCCTCGACCGGCTGGACCGCCAGGTGGCCGCCGAGCGCGAGCGCTTCGACGAGTTGCGCTACGAACGCGCAGAGCTGCGCTCGCCGGTCCGGCTCGCAGTGGCGGCGTCCGAGCTGGGGATGCGGCGTGGCCGGGCGACCACGTTCGTGTCGGTGACACCGGAAGCGGTCGCGCGACAGCTGGCGGCCGCCGGGCCCATCGGCGACAACGCCGTCCGCATCGTCATCCACACCGACCCGCTCGACCAGTTCCGAGCGGTCAAGTCCGTCACCGAGGCCATGCCGTGAAGTCGGCGACACGAACTCACGGAGTGGCCGGGGGGACCAGGACCCACGCCGGGCCCGATGGTCGCCACCGCAACACGCCCAGGTCACGATCGGCGACCCCGGCGCCCACGAGGACCGGGGCGCGGTCGGGCCGCCGGATGCGGTCGACAGGTCCAGCAACTGCGGCGGGAAGGTCGCACGGCAACGCGTCCTCCGCACCGACTCGGACTACATCGACCCGATCGACGACGTCCCGAGCAGCTTCGACCCGTTCAGCATCGACCCGGTCGCCACTCGCTCGGAAGGCTCCCAGGGTCCGGTCGAAACCGCCGCGCCGTGCGGAGTCCAGGTTCCGGTCGGGTTCGCCGCGCCGGCGGTTGATCGTTGCGCTGATCGTCATCGCGGCGGTGCTGCTCGGACTGATCGGGCGTGTCACCTACCTCCAGACGACCGAGGCCGAGACCCTCCGCTCCGCGGCCGCGAGCCAGTGGACACGGTCGGTCACGATCCCTGCGCAGCGGGGAACCGTGTTCGACCGGCACGGCGCCGAGCTCGCGATGTCGGTGCCGGCGGTCACGGTGTCGATCAACCCGAAGCTGATCGACAACGGTCCCGCCACCGTGCAGATCCTCGACGATCTGTTCGACCTGCCCGACGACAAGGTCTCGGAGCTGCTCGCCGAGATCGCGACCAAGGACCGGGGCTTCGTCTTCGTGCGCCGTCAGGCCGACGCGGACATCGGCGATCAGCTCGCTGCGATGAAGCTCGCCGGCGTCAACGTCGATCGGGAGAGTCGGCGCGAGATGCCCGGCGGCGACACCGGTCGGAGCGTGATCGGACGAACCAACATCGACGGAGTCGGGATCTCGGGCCTGGAGCTCCAGTTCGACGACGTGCTCACGGGGACCGGTGGCGAGATGCGCCGGGAGGTCGCCCCGGGCGGCCGATCGATACCAGGCTCGGAGCTGGTCACCGAGCAACCGGTTGCGGGCGACGACCTCGTGCTCACACTCGACCGGTCGGTGCAATACTCGACCGAGCAGGTGCTGCTCGAGCAGGTCGCCTCGATCGGCGCGAAGGGCGCGACGGCGATTGCCATGGACACCGACACCGGCGAGATCTACTCGATGGCATCGGTGCGCCGCAACGACGAGAACGGTGTCTACGAGGTGACGTCCGGCAACTTCGCCGCAGTGGATGCCTACGAGCCGGGTTCGGTGGCGAAGGTGATCACCATCTCCAGTGCACTCAGCGAGGGGCTCGTGACACCGGAGACGTCGTACGTCGTGCCGTGGCGCAAGCAGTACTACGACGATCTCCTGAAGGACTCGCACCAGCACCCCGACGAGGTGATGTCCGTCGCCCAGATCCTCACCGAATCGTCGAACATCGGCACGATCTTCGTCCAGCAGGAGATGGGTCGCGAGCGCCATCGCGAGTACATGGCTGCCTTCGGGCTCGGTTCCAAGACGGCGCTGGACTTCCCTGGTGAGTCGCCGGGCATCCTCAAACAACCCGAGGACCTCTGGGGCTCGGAACGCGTCACCGTCGCATACGGTCAGGGCGTGTCGAGCACCTCCCTGCAATTGGTGGCTGCGATCAACACCATCGCCAACCGCGGCACCTACGTCGCGCCGAAACTGGTCAAAGCGACCGTCGGACCCGATGGCGCCGTCACCGAGACGGAACCGTCCGAGTCTCGTGCGGTGGTCAGCGAGCAGGCCGCCGTGCAGACGACGGAGATGATGCGCAACGTCGTGTGCCGGGGAACCGCCACCCGGGCACAGGTCGACGGGTTGTCGATCGCCGGCAAGACCGGGACGGCATTCAAGGCGGCCGACAACGGCACCTACTACGACGACGACGGCGAGAGGATCTACTACGCCAGCTTCGTGGGGTTCTTCCCGGCCGAGCATCCCGAGGTGACCGTGCTGGTCTCGGTGGACGAACCGCCGGCAGGCACGAACGACCGTTTCGGCGGCACCGCAGCAGCCCCGGTCTTCGCCGAACTCGCACCGACACTGATCCACGAACTCGGCATCGTCCCCACGCCGGGATCGACCGGCTGCCCGTCGTCGTGAGTCCCTCGATGTCGTCGACGTCCGACGTGACCGGCCTGGGCGCCCTCCGGGACCTCATCGGTCGGGGCGTCGTCATCGGCTCCGTCACCCACGACTCGCGACAGGTCGTACAGGGGTCGTTGTACGCCTGCCTTCGCGGTGAACACCACGACGGTCACGTCTTCGCAGCCGATGCTGTCCGCGCCGGAGCGACGGCGGTGCTGACCGACCACCGGCTCGAGGTACTCGAGGACCCGTCCGGGGCCACGGTGACGCAGATCATCGTCGACGACACACGTCTCCGACTCGGTCCGATCGCGGCCGAGCTCGCCGGCCACCCGAGTCGGACGCTCGCCACCGTCGGAATCACCGGAACCAACGGCAAGACGACCACCGCCGCCCTGCTGTCGTCGATCTTCGAGGATGCAGGATCACCGTGCGGTGTCGTCGGCACCCTGCACGGCCCCCGAACCACGCCCGAGGCGCCCGAACTGCAGGCGATGCTGCAGCACTTCCTGGCGGCCGGCAAGACCGCTGCAGTGCTGGAGGTGTCGTCGCATGCGTTGGCGATGCATCGTGTCGACGGCACGGAGTTCGACGCCGTGGTGTTCACGAACCTCGGGCACGATCACCTCGACCTGCACGGCTCGCAGGAGGAGTACTTCCGAGCCAAGGCCAGACTGTTCTCACCGGCGTTCTCGAAGCTCGGTGTGGTCAACGTCGACGATCCCCACGGGCGTCTGCTCGCGGACACCGCATCGTCCGATGTCGCCGGGAGCGAGTTCCGTGTCGTCACCTGCAGCGCCGACGACGTCTCCGAGGTGGAGGTCACAGCCGCTGCTCACCGCTACGTCTGGCGGGGCAAGCGGGTCGAGGTGCCGATGGGCGGCGACTTCAACGTGGCGAACTCACTGGCGGCACTCACGACCGCCGTCGAACTCGGGATCGACGCCGACGTCGCGATCGGCGCCGTCTCGACGTTGCCGATCGTGCCCGGCCGGTTCGAAGTGGTCGACAGCGAAGCGAGCCGTGGCGAGGGCGTCACGGTCGTCGTCGACTACGCGCACACGCCCGACGGTCTCGAACGACTGCTGGCGGCAGCGCGGCGCATCGTCGGAGTGACCGGTTCGCTCACCGTCGTGTTCGGTTGCGGCGGTCACCGCGATCGGGCGAAGCGTCCGACGATGGGAGCGGTGGCCGCTCGTCACGCCGATCGGGTCGTGATCACCTCCGACAATCCTCGCGATGAGCCGCCCGCTGCGATCATCGGCGAGATCCTCGATGGCATCGCCCCGGGCCGACGAGACGGGGTCGTGACGATCGTCGACCGCCGCACGGCGATCGGCGAGGCCATTGGTTCCGCAGGTGCCGGCGATGTGGTGGTGATCGCCGGCAAGGGCCACGAGGCCACGCAGGAGTTCGCCGACCACATCGTCGAGTTCGACGACCGAGTGGTCGCCCGCGAGTTCCTGGAGGCGCGCTCGTGATCGCGATCATCCTGGCGGGGGCGAGTTCGATGTTGGTGTCGTTGTTCGGCACCCGGTACCTGATCCTGTTCTTCCGCCAGCGCGGCCGCGGCCAACCGATCCTCGGCAAGGAGGACCACGGACCCGAACACCACATGCTGAAGCAGGGGACCCCGACGATGGGCGGTCTCGCCATCGTCGGCGCGGCCCTCATCGGATGGCTCATCGCCCACCTCCGGCGCGGTCTCGCCTTCTCCGACCAGACGATGATCGTCTGGGTCGGCGTGCTGTTCATGGCGCTGATGGGCTTCCTCGACGACTACATCAAGGTGCGCAAGCGGCACAATCGCGGCATCTTCTGGAAGCAGAAGAACTATTTGACGATGGTGGCCAGCATTGCCATGGCGTGGTGGTTGGTGGTCGGCACCGGCATCTCCGAGACGATCAATGCGACCAGGGGAGCGGTCGGTCTCGAGGTTCCCACCGTCGTGTGGATTCTGTGGGCCGGCATGATCATCTGGGCCACCACCAACGCCGTCAACGTCACCGACGGGCTCGACGGACTGGCCTCCGGCTCCGCCCTCATGGGCTTCGGGGCCTTCACGATCATCGCCTACTGGGCCTTCCGCAATCCCGACATCTACGCCACGGTGGTCAATCCGCTCGACATGGGTGTGTTCGCTGCGGCGTTCGCCGGCGGGTGCCTCGGGTTCCTCTGGTGGAATGCGGCGCCGGCACGGATCTTCATGGGCGACGTCGGCGCCCTCGCCATCGGCTCAGCGCTCGCGTTCTGTGCGCTCACGCTGAACACGACGCTGCTGATCGTCCTGATCTGCGGCATCAACGTGATCGAGGCCGGCTCGGTCGCCGTCCAGATGGGTGTGTTCAAGGCGTCGGGTCGCAAGAAGCGGCTGTTCCGGATGTCGCCGATCCACCATCACTTCGAGTTGATCGGCTGGCCCGAGACCACGGTGATCATCCGATTCTGGCTGATCTCGGCGATCTGCGTCGCGTCGGCGCTCGCGATCTTCATCGCCGACTTCACCGCGCAGGTGCAACTGTGACTCGGGCACTCGTCTACGGCCTCGCGGTAGCGGGCGAATCGACGGTGCGAGCGCTGCTGCACCATGGTGCCGAGGTCGTTGCCGCCGACGATGACGTCGACGACCGCCGTCGCCGGCTCGCCGCCGATCTCGGCGTCGAGCTGCTCGAGCGCCCCGACGCCCAGGTGCTGCACGACGTGATCCGGTCGTGCGAACTCGTCAGCCCGGCACCCGGGGTTCCCGAGACCCATGCGGTGATCGCTGCTGCGCAGTACGCAGGTGTCGAGCTCGTGTCGGAGATCGAGCTCGCCTACCGCTGGGAGCAGGAGCGCCCCGGCGGCCCCCGACCGATGCTGGCCATCACCGGAACCGACGGCAAGACGACCACGACCCTGCTCGCCGTCGAGATGCTTCGTGCCGGCGGCGTGCGGACGATCGACGCAGGAAACACGGCGACGCCGCTGGTCGACGCGATCACGACGGACCTGGACGCTTTCGTGGTCGAGTGCACCAGTTTCCGCCTGGCCTGGACACCGACGTTCCGCGCCGAGGCAGCGGCCTGGCTCAACCTCGCTCCGGACCACCTCAACTGGCATCGATCGATGCACACCTACGAGGCCGCCAAGGCGCAGGTGTGGGCAAACCAGCACGCCGACGACGTGGCGGTCGGCTTCGTCGACGACCCGGTGGTGATGCGCCGGTTGCGGTCGGCACCGGGGCGTCAGGTGACCTTCGGCGCCTCCGACGCCGATTACCGCGTCGAGGACGGACACCTCGTCGGGCCGGGCGGAGCGATCGTATCGGTGTCGGCGATGAGGCGCAGCCTGCCGCACGACCTGACCAACGCCCTCGCCGCATCGGCACTCGTCCTCGAAACCGGCCTCGTCGCCGAGGACTCGATCGTGTCGACGCTGGCGTCGTTCACGGGCCCGCCGCACCGTCTCGAACACATCGGCACCTGGAACGGCATCGCCTGGTACAACGACTCGAAGGCGACCACACCGCACGCCGCGGTCGCCGCCATCGGCTCGTTCGATCGCCTCGTGTTGATCGCCGGCGGGTACGACAAGGGCGTCGACCTCACTCCGATGGCTGATGACATCGCCCGCATCGATGCGGTCATCGCGATGGGCGACACGGCTCCCGCCGTCGCCGCAGCGTTCGCTGAAGCACCCCGCGTTGAGATGGTGTCCGATCTCGCCGATGCGGTCGATCACGCCGCGCGCATCGCGGGACCCGGGACGACGGTGCTGCTGTCACCGGGATGCGCCAGCTTCGACCACTACACGGGTTTCGAGGCCCGTGGCGACCATTTCCGATCCCTGGTGCTGGAGCGTTTCGGCGCCGCTGGGACGCCGGTGACCGGAACGAACCGAGAGGGGTACGCATGACCAGCACGATCAGCGTCGGCGATCGCCGACGCGCCACGCTCGATCGACTCCATGGTGGGGCGGCTGCTCCGCGCGCCCGCCCGGCGCAGCGCCGCAGTACGGCGCCGCGCCGCCGCAGGCGGGTCCGGCCCGCACGTGAACGCCTGGCCACCGAGGTGCTCGCCCCGCCCACGGGCACGTTCTACGCGATCGCCGGCGTCGTCTCGGTGCTGGTCATGCTGGGCCTGGTGATGGTCCTGTCGGCCTCGGCGGTGACGGAGGCGAACCTCGGCCACTCGCCCTACCGGGTGTTCGCCAAGCAGGCCGTGTGGGCCGGGCTCGGACTGGTTGCGCTCGTCGCCATGGTGAAGATCTCCTACCGCCGGTGGCAGCGTCTGGTCATCCCCGTCACCCTGCTGGCGGTCGCGGCGATGGCCGCCCCTTTCGCACCCGGCATCGGTGCGAGCGTCAACGGCGCCCGCTCTTGGATCCGCCTCGGCCCCCTGAGCGTTCAGCCGTCGGAGTTCCTCAAGATCGCCGTCGTCATCCTGGCAGCCGACCTGCTGACACGTCGTCGCGACGAACTCGGCGACCGTACCGCCACGCTGTTCCCGCTCGGATCGATCGCCGCAGTGGGCGCAGGCCTGTGCCTGATGCAGGGCGACCTCGGCGCCGCCGTCGTGCTCGGGGCGATCGTCTTCGGCGTGGCATGGATCGCCGGTGTGCCACTGACGCCGCTGGCGGGCATGGCCGCAGCAGCGATCGGCGGTGCGCTGCTGTTCGTCGTGTCGAGCCCGCGGCGGCTCGATCGGTTCACGGCCTTCATGAACATCGCCGAGGAGAAGGACCACCTCGCGTACCAGACGTACCAGGGCTATCTCAGCATGGCATCGGGTGGCCTGTCCGGGTCGGGGATCGGGGGCAGCAACGCCAAGCTCGGGTATCTGCCCTACGCCCACAGCGACTTCATCTTCGCCGTGATCGCCGACGAACTGGGCCTCGTCGGCACCGTCGCGGTCATCGGCGGATTCGCAATGCTGGTCGCTCTCGGCGTGCAGACGGCGATTGCGGCGCCGGACCGCTTCGGCATGCTGTTGGCCGGAGGCATCGCGGCATGGTTCGGAGTCCAGGCGATCGTCAACATCGGCGGTGTCGTGGGCTTCATGCCCGTCACCGGTCTCACGTTGCCGTTCTTCTCCGCGGGCGGCAGCTCGCTCATGGTCAGCATGACTGCGGCCGGACTGCTGCTCAGCGTGGCGCGGCGCATCAACGCCCGATGACCGGCCGCGCCTACGCCGTGGTCACCGGCGGTGGCACCTCCGGCCACGTCCTCCCGGCCCTCGCCGTCGCCGATGCGCTCGTCGCGGCGGGCCACGACGCATCGACGATCTGCTACGTCGGCGCCCGGCGCGGAGTGGAGACCCGACTGCTGCCGGAGACGCCGTACCCGTACGAGTTCTTGGACGTGGTGGGCGTGCAGCGCAGACTGACGCGTTCCAACCTGTCCTTCGTGCCCAAGATGCTGCGCAGCACCCGGGCGGCGATGCGACTGCTACGAGAGTGGCAACCACGCGTCGTGGTGTCCGTCGGTGGGTACGCCAGCATGCCGGCCGTGTTCGCCGCGCGGCGGCTCGGTGTCCCCGTCGTGGTGGTGTCGTACGACCGGACGCCGGGCCGGGCGAGCCGGCTGGCGGCCCGCTCCGCCGCAGCGTGTGCCGTCGCGTTCGAGAACTCACCGTTGCCGCGGGCGGAGGTGACCGGCGCCCCGCTGCGTCAGACGATCCTCGACGTCGATCGCTCGTCTGCGAGCGGGCGCGATGCGGCGCGGCGGGCACTCGGTCTCGACGACGACCGATTTGTGATCGCCGTGATGGGAGGCTCACTGGGCTCCGGCGTCCTGAACGATGCGATCGCGCGGTACCTGGAAGCCCACCGCGACGACGACCGGCTCGCCGTCCGCCAGATCGCCGGCGAACGCTTCGTGGACACCGTCACCCGCGTCGACGGGGCCGTGTGCCACCAGGTGGTCGCCTACGAGCCCCACATGGCCGCTGTCTACACGGCGTGCGACCTGATGATCGGCCGTGGAGGCGCCAGCACCGTACACGAGGTCGCCGTGACCGGCACCCCGGCGATCCTGGTGCCGTGGGCGGCATCGGCCGACGACCACCAGACCGACAACGTCATGTGGCTGTCCGAGGTCGGCGGCGCCATCCTGCTTCCGGAGCGTGAACTCGGCCGGCTCGGCGAGACGATCGACCGACTGCGCAGCGAGCCGGCGCGACGTGCGGAACTCGCCGAGGCGGCCAGCCGTCGGGGCGCGCTTCACCGATCGGGCGCCTTGGCGGGTCTGATCGAACGCGTCGCCGTAACATCGACGCCATCGTGACGACCCCCACGTTCGCCGCCCCCGTCCGCAGCGCCGTCCCACCATCGGTACAACGCGTGATCGACGCACTGGCCGACCGGCCGGTGCCCTCGTCGGCGCGCCCTCAGCCACCGCTCGACCTCTCGATCGCCCATCGGCTCCACGTCGTCGGCGTCGGCGGTCCCGGCATGAGTGCGGTCGCCATCGCTCTCGCCGAGATGGGCCACGCGGTGTCGGGATCCGACCTGCGCGAACATCCCGTGCTGGAGCGCGTGCGGGCGGCAGGCGTCGATGTCCACATCGGTCACGACCGGTCCCTCGTCCACGGCGTCGACGCGGTCACTGCGTCGACGGCGATCCCCCAGGCGAACATCGAACTCGACGAGGCACGCTCGACCGGGGTCACCGCGTTGAGCCGGGCCGGGATGCTGGCGTCGATCTGCGCCCGGGCGCACTCCTTGGCGGTGGCCGGCACCCACGGCAAGACGACGACGACGTCGATGCTGATGCTGATGCTCGCCCAGGCCGGGATGCGGCCCAGCTTCGTCGTCGGGGGCGATGTCACCGACGTGGGGACGGGGGCGCAGTGGACCCACGGCGACTGGCTGGTCGTCGAGGCCGACGAGAGCGACGGCACCCACCTCGAGTTGCCGTTGTTCGGCACGATCCTCACCAACGTCGAGGCCGACCACCTCGACCACTACGGCTCGTTCGACGGGATCGTCGACGGATTCGACACCTACCTCGGCCAGATCGACGGCCCGAAGGTGATCTGTGGCGACGATCCCATCGGCGCTGCGTTGGCGGCGCGCCACGGAGCACTCACCTACGGTCTCGGCCCGGCATGCGACGTCCGGGCGGTCGACGTGCGGGCCACGTCCGGATCGTTCCGATTCGGCCTGGTGCGCCGAACCGCCGACGGCTTGGCCGACGAGCACCTGGGCGAGATCGTGCTCCCGCTGCGCGGCATCCACAACGTCGTCAACGCCACCGGCGCGGCGGCGATCGCGCTCGGTGTCGGCGTCTCGTTCGACGACGTCGCAGCGGCGCTCGCCCGGTTCGGCGGTGTCGCCCGCCGGTTCGACGTGCGCGGCATCGACCGCGGAGCGACCTTCGTCGACGACTACGCCCATCTCCCCTCCGAGATCGATGCCGTGATCCGAGCAGCCCGCCAGAGTGGCGACTCCTGGCGTCGTGTCGTCGCCGTCTTCCAGCCCAACCGGTACCACCGCATCGCCGACATGTGGCAGGAATACGCACTGGCGTTCACCGGCGCCGACCTGGTCGTGCTGACCGACATCTACGCCTCCGGCACGGTGCCGATCCCGGGTGTCACCGGGAAGTTGATCGTCAATGCGGTCACCGAAGCCGATCCCGCCCGCCGCGTGGTCTGGCTGCCGCGCCGCGAGGACCTGGTCTCGTTCCTCGCCGGAGAACTGCGCGACGGCGATGTCTGCATCTCGATGGGGTGCGGCGACATCGCCACGCTTCCGTCAGAGGTCCTCGATGTCCGCCGACGCTGACGCACCGGTCGAGTCGGGAGTGACCGATGCAGTCGACGCCGTCGAGGTGGCGCTCGTCCACCTCGGCCAGCTCGGCGAGGCGGTCCAGCGCGACGTCCCGCTCGGATCGATGACCACCTATCGCGTCGGCGGCCGTGCGGCGCTGTTCGTGAGCGTGAGCGAACGACGCCAACTCGCGGCGGTGGCGAAGGCGGCGACGGCGTCGGGGTTGGCGGTCCTCGTCGTCGGACGCGGATCGAATCTGCTCGTCGCCGACGCCGGATTCCCGGGCATCGTGATCGGGCTCGGAGAGCTCGGGGCCACGATCGACATCGACATTGCGACGGCGACCGTGAGGGCGTCGGCGGCGGTGACCCTCCCGGTACTCGCCCGCAAGACCGCAGCCGCCGGTCTCGCCGGCTTCGAGTGGGCCGTCGGCGTGCCCGGATCGATCGGTGGTGCCGTTCGCATGAACGCCGGTGGTCATGGCTCCGACATGTCTGCTTCACTGGTCGAGGTGACCATCTGCGACCTGGCCGACGGCCTCGAACGCACGCTGACGGTGGACGAACTCGACCTGGGTTTCCGGTCGAGTTCGCTCGCGGCGCACCACGTCGTGCTCGACGCCACGTTGCAGTTGCAGCACGGCGACGCCGACGCGTCGGCTCGGCTGATCGGCGACATCGTCGCCTGGCGCCGCGCCCACCAACCCGGTGGCCAGAACGCCGGGTCGGTGTTCGTCAACCCGGTGCCGGGGGAGGTGAGCGCCGGCGCGCTCGTCGATGCGGCCGGACTGCGGGGCCACCGTCTGGGAACCGCGATGGTGTCCGACAAGCACGCCAACTTCATCCAGGCCGACGAGGGTGGTCGAGCCGACGACGTGCTCGCGTTGATGGCCCTCGTCCGTGCACGCGTCGAGGAGGCCAGCGGGTTCCGTTTGCGCAGTGAGATCCGCCTCGTGGGCTTCGACGAAGGCGACGTGTTCTGATGGTGTGGCGCCGCCGGCGGGACGCCAGCTCCGACGCGTCGGCCACCACCGCGCACGATGTCTCCACCGGTGCGGCCGACGACCATCCGGTGCCTGGGGAAGCGCTCGCCGACGACGTCGTCCTCGACGAACTCTCACGGGCGTTCGCCACGGACGGCGGGGACGAGGACGCCGATCCATCACCGTCGCCGGCGACATCGGGGCCGACGTCGCGCGGCACGATCGCCATCGTCGGCGACGATCTCCCGGACGCGGCCTACCTCGACGACGAACTCGAACGCGACACGTCATCGTCGCAGCCCATCTTCATCGACGACGACGGCGGCAGCGACGCGATCCTGCCCCAGGAGGCAGCGACGAGGGGGATCGAGCCCCGCATCCGGCAACGGCGCATCGGGGTGAAGCGGTCGGCGAACCGCCGTCGGCTCTGGTGGCTGGCGCTGGCAGCAGTGGTACTCCTGGTGGTGGTCGGCGTCCTGGCCCTGCTCGGATCAGGGCTGTTCGCCGTCGACCGGGTGACCGTCACGGGCAACGTCTACACCGACCAGGCGGCCCTCGACGCGGTGATCGAGGACCTGACCGGGACGGCGGTGCTGCTCGTGGACACCGAGGCCGTCGAAGCCGAGATCGAGGCCATCCCGTGGGTGAGAGATGCCCGGGTCAGCACGTCGTTCCCGGATGCCGCGTCGATCGAGATCCGCGAGCGCACGCCGGTGGCAGCGATGATGGGGGCCGACGGACGCGTCCGGGTGCTCGATGTCGAGGGCCGGGTGCTCGCACTCGTCGACGGACAACCGGTGGCGCTCGTGTGGATCTCCGGACCCGGCACCCTCGACGTGGCCCCCGGTCAGTTCGCCTCCATCGGCTACTCCTCGGCGGCCTCGCTCGTCACCAAGCTCACGCCGGAGATCCGCAGCCGTGTCGACTCGATGCTGGTGACGCCGGACGGCGCCGACCTCGTCCTGGTCCTCACCGGCGACCAGGGCCCGGTCGAGGTGCGATTCGGATCTGCGATCGGCGAGAACTCGCAGATCGAGAAGCTCGTGCGCCTTCAGCGCACCCTCGACGACATCGGCACCAAGCCGGTGACGGTGATCGACGTCTCGACGTCGGAAGTCACGGTACGGTGAGCGTCCACAATTGTAGATGTCGGACCTGACAGGATGTGTTCGACAACGTCTGCTCCCACTGTCCGCGTGCATTCTCCGCTCGCACGGCTGAAACGATCCGAAACATGAACCCACACACTTGGAGGACCCGCTGATGGTCGGCGCTCCGCAGAACTATCTCGCCGTGATCAAGGTCGTCGGCGTCGGCGGTGGTGGCGTGAACGCCGTCAACCGGATGATCGATGCAGGGTTGAAGGGCGTCGAGTTCATCGCCGTCAACACGGACGCACAGGCATTGCTCATGAGCGATGCCGACGTCAAGCTCGACGTCGGTCGTGATCTGACCCGCGGACTCGGTGCCGGCAGCGACCCCGAGGTCGGCCGGTCCGCCGCCGAGGCGCACCACGATGAGATCGAGGAGATGGTCCGCGGCGCCGACATGGTGTTCATCACCGCCGGCGAAGGCGGCGGCACCGGCACCGGCGCAGCGCCGGTCATCGCAGAGATCGCACGTGAGGCCGGTGCGCTCACCATCGGCGTCGTGACCCGTCCGTTCTCGTTCGAGGGACGTCGCCGGGCGGTCCAGGCCGACAACGGCGTGCAGAAGTTGAAGGAGAAGGTCGACACGCTGATCGTCATCCCGAACGATCGGCTGCTGACCGTCGCCAACGACAAGACCAGCGTCCTCAACGCGTTCAAGATGGCCGACGAGGTCCTGCTGCAGGGTGTCTCCGGCATCACCGGGCTCATCACCACACCCGGTCTGATCAACACCGACTTCGCCGACGTGAAGATGGTGCTCTCCAACGCCGGCTCGGCGCTGATGGGCATCGGGCAGGCGAGTGGCGACGATCGTGCGGTTTCCGCCGCCAAGGCGGCGATCTCGAGCCCGCTGCTCGAATCGGCGATCGACGGCGCTCGCGGCGTCCTGCTCAACATCACCGGCCCGTCGGGGATGGGGCTGTTCGAGATGAACGCCGCCGCAGAGATCATCCACGGTGTGGCGCACCAGGACGCCAACATCATCTTCGGCACGGTGATCGACGACGAGATGGGCGACGAGGTCCGCATCACGGTGATCGCCGCCGGATTCGACCGCCTCGACGAGCCGGCCGCACTGCGCAGCACCGTCGACGACGGTCCCCGAACCACCTCGACGCGCATCACGGAACTCTTCGGCTCCGATGACGACGAGGATCCATTGGCCGACGACGACGGCGACGACGAGTTCGACGTCCCGTCGTTCCTGAAGTAGCGCACGGCGGCGCTCCTTCCGGCCGTACGACGTGCAACCACTCCTGCGGCGCCCGATCGCACGACGGATCGCGGTCGCTGCGGTCACCGAGTGCGCAGACGGCGACGTCCATCCTGAACGGGTCGACCCCGAGATTCTTCGCGGGCGCCAACATGCCCTGACCGCCGCGCCGTGGGTGATGCTCGACGAGGTCCACGGAGTCGACGTGGTGTCCGTCGACGAGCTCGACACCGTCGAATGGCCGGTAGCGGCGGTCGGTGACGTGCTCGTGGCGGAGCGGTCCGACGAGCCGCTCGCGGTGTGGGTCGCGGACTGCGCCCCGATCGCGCTGTTCGGCGCGAACGCGACGTCGCGCGCGGTCGCTCACGCGGGCTGGCGCGGACTCGCGGATGGCGTCATCGACGTGGCCGTCGATGCGCTGGAATCGACCGGCACACGCGTCGACACCGCGGTGCTGGGGCCGTGCATCCATGCATGCTGCTACGAATTCGGCCTTGACGACCTCGAGCGCGTGGCGATGGGTGTCGGTGCACCGGTGTGCGCAGTCACGGGATCGACGGCGTGGGGAACGCGAGCGCTCGATCTGCCTGCAGCTGTCGCTGCCGGGCTGGCTCGCCGTGGCGTCACCCTCGATGCGATCGGCACATGCACCGGCTGCGATCGGCGATTCCGTTCCCACCGCCGCCGCTCCGACGTCGAGCGCCACGCCCTCGTCGCCTGGTTCGAGGAGGCGTGATGGACATCGACGCCGTGGGCGCCCGTGCTGTCGAGGTGAGGGCGCGCATCGCCGCCGTCGACCGGCCGTGGTCCCACCGCGTCGCCGTCGTCGGGGTGACCAAGGGCTTCGGGCCCGAGGCGATCGAGGCTGCGATGGTCGCAGGTTGCGACGCGATCGGAGAGAACTACGCCCAAGAGCTGCTCGACAAGCGCGAGACCGTCGAGCGTCTCGGTCCGGACGTGCACTTCATCGGCCGGCTGCAGCGCAACAAGGTCCGCCAACTGGCCGGGCTGGTCGGCCTCTGGTGCAGCCTCGACCGCCCCTCGGTGATCGACGAAGTGGCAAAGCGGGCGCCCGGCGCCCGTGTCCTGGTGCAGGTCGACACCACCGGCGATCCCGCCAAGGGCGGCTGTGACGTCGCCGACGCGTCGGCGCTCGTCGATCGTGCGACCGAGCGCGGCCTCGTCGTGCGGGGCCTGATGACGGTCGGGCCGACCGGACTCGACAGCGAAGCGGCGCGGCTCGGATTCCGTCACGTCCGGGCATTGGTCGATCGCCTCGGGCTCGAGGAATGCTCGATGGGGATGAGCGCGGACCTCGAGGTCGCCGTCGAGGAGGGCAGCACGCAGGTTCGCCTCGGCACCGCGCTGTTCGGCAACCGGCCACTGCGCTCGACGACCCGGCCGTGATTGCGAGCGAAACCCGACGTGGCGTCCACCTCGGATGGCGGATGCTGGGCTAGCCTGCGCCGAGCAGGAGGAATGCATGTCACTCTGGAAACGGACCATGGACTACCTGGGTCTCGGTCCCGACGATGCGTACGACGATTACGACGACTACGACGAGCCCGAGGCGCCGTCGCGTTCGAGTCGCGGAACACGCGATGTCGAGCCGCGCCCGGCCGGCGGCAACCAACGCGGTTGGGAGCCGGAGGCCGAACCGACGGTTCGTACGGTGTCGGCGCGGCCGAGCTTCCCGTCGCGCGATTTCGATGCGTCGCCGTCACGGCGTGCCGCCAACGGCCGCTCTGATGATTCGGGTGTCCAGGTCCGGCCGAATCAGACACCGCAGCCGACCCTGCGCAGCGTTCCGGGAGGATCGATGGAACCCCATACGGTGAGGCCCCGACGGTTCGATCAGGCCCAAGAGGTCGCCGACAAATTCAAGGACGGCCAGCCGGTCATCATGAACCTGGAGGGCACCGAACGCGAGATCGCCCGCCGACTGATCGATTTTGCGAGCGGTATCTGTTATGCGCTCGACGGCTCGATGGAGAAGGTCGCCACCGGCGTCTACCTCTTGAAGCCACCATCACAGCGCCCGCAGCGCCACGACGAGTACGACGACTGACGACCACAGGAGCATGCCATGGAGATGAGTCCCCAACGCGTCCGCAGCGCCGAGTTCAAGACGGTCCGCAAGGGCGTCGACCCGGACGAAGTCAAGGTCTTCCTCAACGACGTCGCGGACGAACTTGAACGAGCCCAGAACCAGTCCACCGCGATGGAGGCGCGGGCACGCGCGGCCGTCGCTCGCTTGCAAGAGGTCTCCGAATCGGGTGCCGCCGCACCGTCACCCACGATCGAGGCGTCACCGGACGAGGCCGAGACGATCAGTCGCACGCTCGTCCTCGCGCAGCGCACGGCCGACACGGCCGTCGCTGAGGCCAAGCGCGAAGCCGCGCGCATCGTCGGTGCAGCCAACGACGAGGCGGCGACCACCCTCGATTCCACTCGCGAGATGGCGGCACAGCTCCTCGACGAGTCGCGTACCGAGGCCAGGAGGCTCGGCGAGACCGAACGCCTGGCGATCGCCGGCGAGGTCGAATCGCTCAAGGCTCGCCGCGACTTCCTCGAGTCCGACGTGCAACAGCTCGAGCTGTTCCTCACCGACCAGCGCAGCCGACTGCGCGAGGCCGCCACCGCCCTCGTCGACATCACCGAGCGCATCCCGGGCGGGATCGGCGAGGTGCGTCGGCCGCTGCTGTCCGCCTCGGACGACGAACCGACCTGGTCGACCGCCGCCGTGGCCGGTGCAGATCACAGCGGCAGCGATCTGGGCGACGAGTCGGGTGGGGAGGGTTCGGTCTCCTCCGAGTCGTCGACGAACGACGATCTCGTGGTGGGGACCGATGACGTCGAAGCGGAGCCTGGCGCGAACGAGGAGCCAGTGGGTTCAGCGGGCGACCTCGGCAACGATGCCACCGAGGCGATGCCCGCAGTCGGCGACGAAGGTCGTGGGCGGACCGACGACGACTTCCGGTTCTCCTTCGACAACGATCGCAACTGAGCCGCGGCGCAGGTCAGGCGGCGCTCCCGGAACCTTCGGTCCGGCGTCAGAACCTCGTCGGTAGCATCGTGGCGTGGCCTACCCAGACGTCGACCCCCGGCCGAACTTTCCTCGCCTCGAAGAGGACATTCTCGCTCGGTGGGCGAAGGACGACACGTTCCAGACGTCGATCGACCAACGCAGCGCCGGTGAGCACGGGTCCAACGAGTTCGTGTTCTACGACGGGCCGCCGTTCGCCAACGGTCTGCCGCACTACGGCCACCTGCTGACCGGCTACGTCAAGGACGCCATCCCGCGGTATCAGACGATGCGCGGCCGGCGCGTCGAGCGACGGTTCGGTTGGGACTGCCACGGCCTGCCGGCCGAGGTGAAGGCCGAACAGGAGCTCGGCATCTCCGGTCATCCCGACATCACGGCGTTCGGGATCGACAAGTTCAACGACGCCTGTCGCACCAGCGTGCTGCAGTTCACCGACGACTGGCGTGACTATGTCACGCGCCAGGCTCGCTGGGTCGACTTCGACAACGACTACAAGACCCTCGACCTCTCCTACATGGAGAGCGTCATGTGGGCGTTCAAGACGCTGTGGGACAAGGGTCTGATCTACGAGGGGTTCCGCGTCATCGCCTACTGCTGGCGTTGTGAGACGCCGCTGTCGAACACCGAGACCCGCATGGACGACGTCTACCGCGATCGGCAGGACCCGGCGCTCACGGTCGCGTTCGAACTGGATTCCGGCGAACAGCTCCTCGCCTGGACCACCACCCCGTGGACCCTGCCATCGAATCTCGCGCTCGCCGTCGGGCCCGACATCGACTACGCGGTCGTCGAGCTCGACGGCACGCAGTACGTGATGGCCGAGTCGCTGCTCGGCGCGTACGCGGCCGAACTGGGCGACGCCGTCACGGTCCGCACGATCAAAGGCAGCGAACTCGTGGGGCGGCGGTACACGCCGCTGTTCGGCTACTTCGCGGACACGCCGAACGCCTTCCAGGTGCTCGCCGCGGACTTCGTGTCGACGGAGGACGGCACCGGCATCGTTCACCTGGCACCGGGCTTCGGCGAGGAGGACCAACTGGTCGCCAACGGCGCAGGCATCCCCACCGTGTGCCCGATGGACGAGCACGGCCGCTACACCGCCGAGGTGTCCGACTGGGCCGGTACCCACGTGTTCGACGCGAATCCACTGGTGATCCGCGAGTTGAAGGAGCGTGGCGTCGTCGTTCGTCACGCCACCTACGACCACCCGTACCCGCACTGCTGGCGCTGTTCGCAGCCGCTCGTGTACCGGGCGATCTCGTCGTGGTTCGTCAAGGTCACCGAGTTCCGCGACCGCATGGTCGAGCTCAACCAGCAGATCACCTGGCAGCCGGCGCACATCAAGGACGGCAGCTTCGGCAAGTGGCTCGAGAACGCTCGCGACTGGTCGATCAGCCGCAACCGGTTCTGGGGGTCACCGATCCCGGTGTGGCAGTCCGACGATCCCACCCATCCGCGGATCGACGTGTACGGCTCGATCGCCGAACTCGAAGCCGATTTCGGCGTGACCGTCACCGACCTGCACCGCCCCGAGGTCGACGATCTCGTGCGCCCCAACCCCGACGATCCGACGGGCGCGTCGATGATGCGGCGAGTTCCCGAGGTGCTCGACTGCTGGTTCGAGTCGGGCTCGATGCCGTTCGCCCAGGTGCACTACCCGTTCGAGAACCAGGACTGGTTCGAACACCACTACCCGGGCGACTTCATCGTCGAGTACATCGGCCAGACGCGCGGCTGGTTCTACACCCTGCACGTCCTCGCCACGGCCCTGTTCGACCGACCGGCGTTCGCCAACTGCGTCAGCCACGGCAACGTGTTGGGCGACGACGGGCGCAAGATGTCGAAGAGCCTGAACAATTACCCGGACCCTCGTGAGATGTTCGACACCCACGGCGCCGATGCGATGCGCTGGCACCTGCTGTCGTCGCCCATCCTGCGCGGTGGCGACGGCATGGTCACCGAGGAGGGCATGCGCGACACGGTGCGCCACGTGCTGTTGCCGTTGTGGAACTCGTGGTACTTCCTCACGCTCTACGCCAATGCCGCCGGACATCAGGGCGTGGTGCGGACCGACTCGCCCAACGTGCTCGACCGGTACGTGCTCGCCAAGACCCGAGCGCTGGTCGAGGGCATGACGGCGGCACTCGACGACTACGACCTCTTCGCAGCGTGCCAGATCGTGCGCGACCACCTCGACGTGCTCACCAACTGGTACGTGCGGCGCAGCCGTGACCGGTTCTGGGCCGGCGACCACGACGCCATCGACACGATGCACACCGTGCTGTCGGTGCTCGCCCGCGTGGCAGCGCCGTTGCTCCCCTTGGTGTCCGAGGAGATCTACGGCGGCCTCCACGCCGGCGGCGACGTCGCGGGGGCTGCAGCGACCAGCGTGCACCTCACCGATTGGCCCACGCTCGACGAGTTGCCCGCCGACGACGACCTGGTCGACACGATGGACCTGGTGCGCGACGTCTGCTCGGCGACGTTGTCGGTGCGCAAGGCGCATCAGCGTCGGGTCCGCCTGCCGCTCAACAGCGTCACCGTGGCGGCTGCCGACGCCGGCCGTCTGGAGGACTTCGTCGAGGTGATCGCCGACGAGGTGAACGTGCGCAGGGTCGAATTGACCACCGATGTCGCGTCGGTGGCGACCGAACGACTCCAGCTGGTGCCCGCCCGCCTCGGTCCCCGTCTCGGCAAGGACGTCCAGCAGGTCATCAGGGCCCACAAGGCCGGCGACTGGACCGTCGAGGCAGACGTCGTCACGGTCGGCGGTGTCACGCTCGAACCGGGCGAGTACTCGCTCGAGTTGGTGGCGTCCGGCGACCAGGCCAGCGCCGGCCTCGGCGACCATGCGGGAGTGGTCGCCCTCGACATCGAGGTGACCGACGAACTCGAACTCGAAGGACGCGCCCGCGACCTGGTGCGGCTGGTGCAGCAGGCCCGGCGAGATGCCGGCCTCGACGTCTCCGACCGCATCGAGCTGTCCGTGTCCGCCACCGACGAGTGGATCGATGCGGTCGACACCCACCGCGACCTGATCGCAGGCGAGACGCTCGCCACCACGGTGCTCACCGAGCGGGTGGCCGGCGCAGCGGGCACCGAGCCGGTGATCGCCGTCGCCGTCGCCGGCTGATTGCAGGCGATCCCGGCTGGTTCTCCGGTAGAGTCCGGCGCTCACACTGCCCAGAGGAGCGCACATGGCCGCATCGAAGAAGACGAGTTCCGCCACCAAGGCAGCAGCGAAGAAGGCGCCCGCCAAGACGGCCTCGGCGAAGAAGACGGTCGCGAAGAAGACGGTCGCGAAGAAGACGGCGGCCAAGAAGCAGGCGGCCAAGAAGCAGGCGGCCAAGAAGCAGGCGGCCAAGAAGCGGGCGGCCGACAAACCAGCCGGGAAGACGCCGGCCAAGAAGGCGGTTGCTGCGAAGAAGGCTCCTGCGAAGAAGGCCCCCTCCACGACGGCTCCGGCGAAGAAGTCGGCAGCGAAGAACGCTCCATCGAAGAACACTCCAGCGAAGAAAGCTCCCGCAGCCAAGAAAGCTCCAGCGAAGAAGGCTCCCGCAACCAAGGCGGCTGCCGACAAGGCACCGGCCAGAAAGGCCCCCGACGAGAAGACCGTGACCAAGCCGACGACCAAGACGACTCAGGCCGCTCCTGCGGCACGCAAACCCCGACAGCCCGGTGCGACCAGCCTCACGCCGTCGTTGTTGTCCAACGCCAAGTTCGAACGCGTCGAGATCCCTGCACCACGGGGACACACCAAGGACGGGATCGCCTACACGAAGGACTTCGACGTCAAGTTCCTCAAGGAGCAGCGCGACGAGCTGCTCGCTCGCCGCGCCGCCGAGTTGGCGCGGGCGACACGGCTCGAAGACGAGGCGACCAGCATCATCGAAGACGGAGAGATGGGCGACGTGCAGTTCGACGACGAGGGCGGAGAGGGCGACACGATGGTCGTCCAACGCGACCTCGATCGGGTGCTGTCCACTCAGGCGCGCCAGACCATCCTGGAGATCGACGCCGCTCTGGCACGGATCGAGCAGGGAACGTACGGCTACTCCGAGGTGTCGGGCACGCCGATCCCGAGGGAACGCCTCGAAGCGATCCCGGAGACGACCGTGTTGGCCGCCGAGAAGGTCAGCGGCGTCGGTCCGCGCTGAACCCATGCCCGCTGTCCGCGCGTGGCGGGCGCCCGTGGCGATCGCGCTGTCGGTGATCGCCGTCGACCAACTGACCAAACACTGGGCGGTCACCTCGCTCGGCACGGATCGTGAGATCGACCTGTTCTGGACGCTGCGGTTGAACCTTGCGTTCAACAACGGCATGGCGTTCGGCCAGGGTCAGGGCTTCGGGCCGGTGATCGCGGTCGTCGCCACGCTGGTGATCGTCTACCTGCTGGTGTCGCTGCGGACGGAAGCGAGCCCGATGAGCACGATCGGCATGGGACTGCTCATCGGTGGTGCCGCCGGCAATCTGATCGATCGGCTCGTGCGCGGTGACGACGGCTTCCTCCAGGGAGCGGTCGTCGACTTCATCGACTTCCAGTGGTTCCCGATCTTCAACGTGGCCGACATGGCGGTCAACGTCGGCGCCGGACTGCTGATCCTCAACAGCATTATCACCGCACGGGCCCATCGCCACGAGCCGCAGGACGGCGCTGAGCAGGACCGGCTCGACGGCACGGCCAACGGCGGTGTCGGATGATCGCCGAAGCGGTCCCGTCGGCGTTGGCGGGTGAGCGACTCGATCGGATCGTGGCACTGATCGGTGACCTGAGCCGGGCCGAGGCGGCCGCGACGATCGCGGCAGGCGGTGTCCGCGTCGACGGCCAGCCGGCATCGTCGGGCAAGGTCCGGCTGCAGGAGGGCCAGACCGTCGAGGTCGACCCGCGAGCGATTCCTGAACCGCCGCTGCCGTCGGCGGACGCGACCATCGAGTTCGGGGTGGTCTACGAGGACGATGCGGTCATCGTGGTCGACAAACCCGCTGGTCTCGTGGTGCACCCTGGCGCGGGCAACATGGAGGGAACACTGGTCAGCGGCCTGCTGGCGCGATATCCCGAGCTCGAAGGCGTCGGTGCCGATCCGATCCGGCCCGGCATCGTGCATCGGCTCGACGCCGGCAGTTCGGGGCTGCTCGTGGTGGCGCGCACCGATGTCGCTGCGGACCTGCTGATCGAGCAGTTCGCCGACCACAGCGCGACGCGGCGGTACGACTCGGTGGTGTGGGGTGTTCCCGATGCGCCGCATGGCATCATCGACGCACCGATCGGCCGCGACCGCGGCGACCCGCTGAAGATGGCGGTGGTCGCAGGGGGCCGTCCGGCTCGCACGGACTACCGCGTCGTGGGGACCTACAGCAGTCCCGCACTGGTCTCGCGTCTGGAATGCCGCCTCGAGACCGGGCGGACGCACCAGATCCGGGTCCATCTGGCCTCGATCAACCATCCGCTGGTCGGCGATCCGACGTACGGGCAGCGCCGTCCGATGCTGGGCTTGACCCGACCCTTCCTGCACGCCGCCGAACTGGCCTTCGACCACCCGGACACGGGCGAACGCGTCACGTTCACCAGCCCGCTCGCGCCCGACCTGCAGGCCTGGCTCGACGCCGCCCAACCCTGAGCGATGAGCCAACCGCCCTGATACGGGCTTTTCGCTCATCGCCCGGCCGCGGCACGCCCGGCCGCGGCACGCCGGCGAGGGAAGCGCCAGCGACGAGCCGGACGAGGCCGACCTCGATCGTCGCGCTACGGATTGCCGTGAGGCCGAGCAATCATCACGGCCAGGGGGCGTCGCCGCGGGCGATGGCGGCGATGCCGGCGAGGGTGAAGCCCTCGAGGTAGGTGCGCATGTGGTCACCGGCCTGATTCCAGATGCCGAGCAGGACGCACTGGCCCTCGTGGTCGCAGGCGCCGTCCTGGTGGGGTTGGCCGAAGTCGCCGAGGGTGATCGGACCGTCGACGGCGGAGACGATCTCGGAGAGGCGGATGTCCTCGGGATCACGAGCGAGGATGTACCCGCCGCCGACACCGCGCTTGGAGCGCACGAGGCCTGCTCCTTTGAGGGCGAGCAGGATCTGCTCGAGGTACGGCTGGGGGAGTGCGGTGCGCTCGGCGATGTCGCGAACCGACGTGGGTCCCTGTTCGTCGGCATGCAGCGCCAACGACAGCAAGGCACGGCAGGCGTAGTCACCGCGGGTCGAGATGCGCACATGATGACGTTACTCAGTTGGCCCAGGGAGCTCAGCTTCTCGCGTTGTGCTTGTCGGAAGGTCGATGAACGTGGTGGACTGCACAGGTGACCACGAGCGCCGCGGCGGACGGCCCGATCATTCCGGACTACGGCGGGGCCAACGTTCGTGGGATCATTCCTGCGTTGCTGGGTCCGGCGTCGTGGACATCGGGGCTGCCGAGCTGGATGCCCGAGCCGGTGGCGTCGGCGCACGCGGTGGTCGTGTTGGTCCTCGACGGCCTGGGATGGGATCAACTCCAGACGCACCGTGACCTGATGCCGACGGTGGCGTCGATGACGGGTCGCGCGATCCACACGGTGGCGCCGACCACCACGGCGACGGCGCTGACGTCGATCACGACCGGGCTGACGCCGGCCGAGCACGGGTTGGTCGGCTACCGGATCGTCGTGGGCGGCGAGGTCATGAACGTGCTGCGGTGGTGCGTGGGCGAACAGGCGGTGCGGCGATCACATCCGCCTCGCGAGGTGCAACCGTTCGAGCCGTTCCTCGGTCAGACGGTGCCGGTCGTGAGCGTTGCCGAGTTGCAGGGTTCGGCGTTCTCCGAGGCGCACCTGCGTGGGTGTGATCCGGTCGGCTGGCGAGCGTCGTCGTCGATTGCCGTGCAGGCCCGTGACCAGGTCGAGGCGGGAGAACGCTTCGTGTACTGCTACTACGGCGGCATCGACAAGATCGCGCACGAGCGCGGCTTCGGTCCGTTCTACGACGCGGAGTTGCGTGCCGCCGACCGCCTGGTCGCCGATGTGTTGGAGTCGCTTCCGGCGGGTACCGCACTGCTCGTGACGGCAGATCACGGACAGGTGCACGTGGGTGACCGGCTGGTGACCCCGTCGGCGGAGTTGTTGGCCTCCGTCACCACGCAGTCCGGTGAAGGACGGTTCCGCTGGTTGCACGCCGCCAGGGGTGCAACCGACGACGTCGCCGCCGTCGCACAGGACGAACTCGGCCACCTCGCGTGGGTGGTCACCAAGGAGCAGACGCTCGACGAGCAGTGGTTCGGTCCGGCGATGGCGCCGTCGATCCGGTCGCGTCTCGGCGACGTGGCGCTGGTTGCCCACGAGCCGGTGAGCTTCCACGATCCGGACGATTCCGGCCCGTTCGCGCTGGTGTGTCGTCACGGCTCCTTGACGTCGGCCGAGGTGAACGTGCCGCTCGTCGGTGCGCTGGCGTGACGAGCCCCAGGTCACGACCCGCCACGACGATCGGTCGAGCCGATCGGTAGAAAGGGAGAGCCATGTCCGAGACCCACGAATCGTTGCAGCCCGACCACATCACGGACGGAGCGGTGCCCCCGGATGTCGCCCACGACGGCAGCGACGACGCACCGGAGTCCGAGGAGGAGTCGATCACGTCGCCGGCCAAGGTGATGCGGATCGGCTCGATGGTCAAGCAGTTGCTCGAGGAGGTGCGTGCCGCACCGCTGGACGAGGCGTCGCGTGAACGTCTCGCCGAGATCTACGACCGCTCGGTGACCGAGTTGGCGGGGTCGCTGTCGCCGGATCTCCGCGAGGAGTTGACATCGCTCGCCCTCCCGTTCGAGGACGGCGAGATCCCGAGCGAGTCCGAACTACGCGTCGCCAAGGCCCAGTTGGTCGGATGGCTCGAAGGCCTGTTCCACGGAATCCAGGCGACCCTCATGGCGCAGCAGTTCGCGGCGCAACGACAGCTGCAGGAGATGCGCCAGCTGCCGGGCGGTCAGCCCCAGATGCCCCAGCAGCGCCCCCAAGAATCCGGCGGCGACCGCCCCGGCACCTACCTATAAGCGCGCTCAACCACCGCCAGGAGTCGACACGACTGCCCGCCTGTCTTTTCGGGTCGGGTCCGGAAAGACAGATGGCGTCTGATAGCGAACGGGTGGCGCCGATGTCGGGCGGGACCGGCCGAAGGCCGCACGCCCGGACGACATCGGTGACAGGACCCGTGAGCGGTAACCAACAGGCGCGACTATGGTGTCGGCGAACCACACCCGAGTAATTCGCGAACGAGAACCGTGCCCGATTCCTTCACCCACCTCCACGTCCACACCGAGTTCTCGATGCTCGACGGTGCCGCGAGGTTGGACGAGATGGTCGCCAAGGCGGTCGCCGACGGCATGCCGGCGATCGGGATGACCGATCACGGCAACATGTACGGCACGTTGGACTTCTACAAGGAGTGCAACAAGCAGGGCATCAAGCCGATCATCGGCACCGAGGCCTACATGGCCCACGATCACCGCACCGAACGCCCGACGCGCCGGGGACGCCTCGACGACTCGGGTGGCGACACCGAGGGCGGCAAGAAGCTCTACTACCACCTGACGTTGCTCGCCGAGAACCAGACCGGCTACAAGAACCTGATCCAGCTGTCGAGCCTCGCGTTCATGGAGGGCTACTACTACAAGCCCCGGATGGACTGGGAGCTGTTGGAGAAGTACTCCGACGGCCTCATCGCCACCACCGGCTGTCTCGGCGGACACGTCCTGCAGTCGCTGCTCAACGGCGACGAGAAGGCGGCGATCGAGAAGGCCGCCCGCCTGCAGGACATCTTCGGGCGCGACAACCTCTTCGTCGAGTTGCAGGACCACGGACTGGCCGCCCAACGAGAAACGAATCCCAAGCTGATCGAGATCGCCAAGAAGATCGGCGCGCCCCTGCTGGCCACCAACGACAGCCACTACACGCACCAGGAAGATCACGAGGCCCACGACGCGCTGCTGTGCGTGCAGACGGGTGCGCTGCTGTCGGATGCCAAGCGATTCAAGTTCGAGGGCAGCGAGCACTACCTGAAGACGGCCGCCGAGATGCGTTACCTCTTCCGCGAGGTGCCCTCTGCGTGCGACAACACGCTGTGGATCGCGGAGCGGGCGAATCTCGAGATCGAGTTCGGCAAGCCGTTGCTGCCGAACTTCCCGGTCCCGGAGGGATTCGACGACGCGTCCTATCTCGAGCACCTCACGTGGGAAGGCGCCAAGAAGCGGTGGGGCGACCAGATCCCCAACGATGCAGTCGAGCGGCTCAGCTACGAACTCAAGGTCATCAACGACATGGGGTTCGCGTCGTACTTCCTGATCACCTGGGACCTGATCAAGCACGCCCGCGACGCCGGCATCCGGGTCGGCCCCGGACGAGGATCGGCCGCAGGCTGCGCGGTGGCGTACTGCCTGTGGATCACCGACCTCGACCCGATCCAGTACGACCTGCTGTTCGAGCGCTTCTTGAACCCGAGCCGCGTGTCGATGCCCGACATCGACATGGACTTCGACTCGCGATACCGCGACGAGATGATCCGCTATGCCGCCGAGCGCTACGGCCGCGACCACGTCGCACAGATCATCACGTTCGGCACGATCAAGGCCCGCAACGCCGTGCGCGACGCCGCTCGCGTGCTCGGCTACCCATACGGCGTCGGTGACAAGCTCGCCAAGGCGATGCCGCCGATGGTGATGGGGCGGGACACGCCCCTCAAGTACTGCTTCGAACAGCATCCGAAGTACGCCGACGGGTACAAGGCGGCCGCCGACCTGCGAGCCATGTACGACACCGACACCGACCTGAAGAAGGTGATCGACGTCGCTCGTGGCCTCGAGGGGCTGAAGCGCTCCGACGGCATCCACGCGGCGGCGGTCGTGATCACGAAGGATCCGGTCACCGACTACGTCCCGATCCAACGCAAGCCCGAGTCGGGCCAGGACCCCGCCGATGCCCCGGTGGTCACCCAGTACGAAATGCACGGTGTCGAGGACCTCGGGCTGCTGAAGATGGACTTCCTCGGCTTGCGCAACCTCGACGTGATCACCGACGCCGAGGCGATGATCAGGGCGCAGCGCGATCCGGGGTTCGTCGTCGAGGAGATCTCGCTCGACGACCAGGCGACGTTCGATCTGCTCTCCCGAGGCGACACGATCGGTGTGTTCCAGCTCGAGTCGCCGCCGATGCGCCAGCTGCTCAAGGCGATGGCGCCGAACAGTTTCGAGGACGTGTCCGCTGTGCTCGCGCTCTACCGGCCGGGGCCGATGAGCGTCAACATGCACTACGACTACGCCGACCGCAAGAACGAGCGCAAACCGGTCGAGTACTTCCACGAGGACGCGAAGGAGGTGCTCGGCGACACCTACGGCCTGATGATCTATCAGGAGAGCGTGATGCGCGTCGCCCAGAAGTTCGCCGGCTACTCCCTCGCCGAAGCAGACAACCTCCGCAAGGCATGCGGGAAGAAGATTCGTGAGCTGATGGCCAAGGAGCGCGATGCGTTCGAGGCTGGGGTCGAGCGCACGGGGTACGGCAAGGACCTCGGTCCGATGTTGTTCGACATCATCGAGAAGTTCGCCGACTACGCCTTCAACAAGAGTCACACGTTCGGGTACGGCCTCGTCACGTATCAGACGGCGTATCTGAAGGCCCACTATCCGGTCGAGTACATCGCCAGTCTGCTGACCAGCGTCAAGAACAACCTCGACAAGGCAGCGACCTACCTCAGCGACTGCCGGTCGATGGGCATCAAGGTGCTGCCGCCCGACGTCAACCGGTCGATGTCGAACTTCGGTGCGCTGGCCCCCGACGAGGTGCCACCGGGCGTCACGCTCGCCGTCGGCAGTCCGGGAGCGATCACCTTCGGGCTGTCCGCGGTCCGCAACGTGGGCGAAGCGCTCGTCGAACTGCTGATCGCCGAGCGGGAGGAGAACGGGCAGTTCACCAGCTTCCACGATTTCGTCGAGCGGGTGCCGGAACCGGTGCTGAACAAGCGCACGATCGAGTCGCTGATCAAGGGCGGCGCCTTCGACAACCTGGGCCACACGCGCCGCGGGTTGCTCACCGTGTTCGAGCACATCATCGACACCACGGTCAAGCGTCGGCGCGAGCGTGAGAAGGGCGTGATGAGCCTCTTCGGCGACTGGGGCGACGACGAGGCGAGCGATGGCGGCGGCTCGGGCGACGGTTTCGACGAGCGCACCGAGATCCCCGAGCTGGCCTTCGACAAGACCGAACAACTCCGGTACGAGAAGGAGATGTTGGGTCTCTACGTCTCCGACCATCCGCTGTTCGGCGTCGAGGCGGCGCTGCGTCGCAAGGTCGAGCACTCGGTGCTCGAACTGCAGACGATGGAGGACGGCGCCAACGTCGTCGTCGGCGGGGTGATCACCAACCTCGCCCGCAAGTTCACCAAGAAGGGCGACCAGATGGCGGTGTTCCTGCTGGAGGACCTCGACGCCTCGATCGAGGTGACGATCTTTCCGCGGACCCTCGCCGAACAGGGCCACAAGCTCGAGGACGACCTGATCGTGTCGGTCAAGGGTCGCCTCGATCGGCGCGACGAGTCACGATTCGGGTTGATCGGACAGACGGTCACCGTGCTCTCCGGCCTCAGCGACGGGCCTGCCGCCCCGCTGCGGCTGCGGTTGCCGTCGGTGGCACTCGACGAACTGAAAATCCAGCGTCTCAAGCGGATCCTGCGCGAACACCCTGGTGATTCGGTGGTGATGGTCGACATCGGGCAGGGCAAGGTGCTCAAGCTCGCCGACGAGTTCCGCGTCGATCTCGACCGGTCGGTGGGTGAACTTCGCATGGCCTTCGGGCATGAGGCGGTGCTGCTGTAGAATAGGGCGAATGGCACTGGACGTTTCGACCAACGACGCTGCGGCCCTGACCGATTCCGACCTCGACGAACTGGCGTCGATGGAGGATGCGTTCAGCGCCGGCCAGCTCTCCAAGGCGAAAGAGGACTGGGTCCTGATCACCACCGCCCGTTTCGGCGGCGCGCTGCACGGATTCACGTTCTCCACGCTCGAACGCATCGGCGGTACTCCGTGCGTGCTGATCGGTCTCATGTCGGTCAAGCGCTCCTCCAAGCGTGACCAGGTCCTTCGCGGCCTGATCGGCGAGGCGTACCATCGAGCGCTCATGGCCTTCCCCGACGAGGACGTCGTGGTCGGATGCCGGTTCGTCAACGCCGACGGCCTCGAGGCGTTCAAGGATCTGCGCGAGGTCACCCCGTCACCCGGCTCCAACGCCGTCGGCGAGGAACGGGCCTGGGGTCGTCGCCTCGCCAAGCGCTTCGGCGTCGACGCCAAGTACGACGCCAACTCGTTCATCGCCGCCACGGGCAGCGCCGACGGGTACCTCGACCATGAATCGTCGAAGCCCGACAAGCTCGACCCCGAGGTCGTCAAGATGTTCGACGCCGTGCCGGTGGCGAAGGGCGGTGCCATGGTCGTGTACGGCTGGACGATGGCCGAAGATCTGCTCAAGCTCGGGAAGCGCTGACAGCGGCGCTGACGGCGACGAGATGACCGAGTTCGCCGAGGTCGTCCGCTCCCGCCGGATGACCCGCGCATTCGACGCTCGTCGCATCGAACCGGGCGTCCTCGACGGTCTGGTCGACCTGGCGGCGCGGGCGCCGAGCGCCGGCAAGACCCAGGGCTGGCATCTCGTCGTGCTCGAAGGTGAGCAGACAGCGGACTTCTGGGATGCGACGCTGCCGACGGTCAACCGCGACTCGTTCCGTTGGCAGCACCTGCTCACGGCGCCGGTGATCGCCCTGCCGCTCGCCGACTCCAAGGCGTACGTCGACCGCTACGCGGAGCCCGACAAGGCCCGGACCGGCCTCGGCGCCGGTGCGGCGGCATGGCCGGTGCCGTACTGGACGATCGATACCTCGATGGCGGTGATGACGCTGCTGCTCGCCGCCGAGGACGCCGGCCTGGGGGCGCTGTTCTTCGGTGTGTTCCGAGGCGAGCGTCAACTCCGCCATCGTCTCGGGATCCCTGCCGGCCTCGATCTGCTGGGCGCGATCGCGCTCGGTCACCGCGCCGACGCGTCAGACGAGGACCCTTCGTCGGGCCCCGGGCGGAGCGCCGGGCGCACCCGACGCACGTCCCGTCAGATCATTCATCGGGGCCGCTGGTAGCCGCGTCGTCCGGCGCATCTCGTGGCTCGGTCACGATCGTGTTGCCCGTGATGGTGACCTTGCGCCCGGTCAACGCTTCGGCGAATCCCTGCAGGGTGTCCTGGGGCAGCTCACACGCGTAGTTCCGACAGACGTAGCCGAATCCTTCGTCTCGCTCGATCCACAGCGGCGAGTCGTAGGGCTCGCCCCAGGCGAGCACGGTGTCGGGACGCCACACCGACTGGGCGAGCCGCACGAGGTCCGGTCGGTCGCCGACGACGACGACCTCGGTGAGGCCGCGGCGGCGCAGGTCGGTCGCGACCAGCGCATTCGAGTACTGAGCGGGCGCCTTGTCGACGGCAGCAGCGAGCAGCTGCAGGATCCGGTCGCCCTGATTGGCGTAGCGCTGCTCGCCGGTCAGCGCCGCCAGGCGGAACAGGGCGATCGCGGCGGTCGAGTTGGCCGACGGCGTTGCACCGTCGGTCAGGTCCTTCTGGCGGACCACGAGGGCTTCGGCGTCCTCGGCGGTGGTGAACAATCCGCCCTGCTCCGGGTCGAAGAACCAGTCGAGCATCGTGTCGGCGGTCCGCACGGCCTCCTCGATCCAGCGTGCCTCGCCGGTCGCCTCGGCGAGGCGGGTGAACGCATCGACCAGTGCGGCGTGGTCGGCGGCGAGTGCCATGTGTCGTGCCGGCGGACGGCCGTCGGCCTGCCAGCTGCGGAACCAGCGGCCGTTGTCGGCGCGCAGCTCGCGCAGCAGGAACTCGCCGTTGGCGATCGCCGCGTCGAGCCAGTCACGTCGCCCGAAGACGGCGGCCGCCTGGGCGAGCGACGACAGGAACAGCGCATTCCACTCGGTGAGCACCTTGTCGTCGAGGCCGGGATGTGGCCGCCGTGCCCGCGCAACGCGGAGGGCGGCGACGGCGGCGTCGAGTGCCGGCGTCCGCACGAGCTGGCCGCGCGCGGCGATGCGGTTCGGGATCGAGCGGCGCTCGAAGTTGCCGTCATCGGTGATGCCGTACCAGTCGATCAACGTCTCGACGACGTCGGCGTCGGTGTCCGGCAGCGCCGCGCGGACCTCGTCGGGCGTCCAGGTCGTGAACCAGCCCTCGACCATGTTGCCGTCGGGGTCCGGTGAGTCGGCGTCCTCGGCAGAGTGGAAACCGCCGTCCGGGTGGCGCAGTTCGGTGAGGACGTAGGTGACCGTCTCCTCGATCACGAGGCGCCAGTCGGGTCGCCCGAGCACGATCAGGCCCTTGAGGTAGATGCCGACGAGCAGGGCCTGGTCGTAGAGCATCTTCTCGAAGTGCGGAACGAGCCATTCACGATCGGTGGAGTAGCGGGCGAACCCGCCGCCGACGTGGTCGTACATGCCGCCCGAGCACATGGCATCGAGCGTCGTTGTGATGATGCGCTTGGGTCCGTCGCCGGCGGTGGTCATGTAGGCGCGCAGCATCAGCTCGAGGTGTGACGTCGTCGGAAATTTGGGGGCCTGCCCGAAGCCGCCCCACCCTGTGTCGAACGCCCGGGCCAGGCTCTGCAGTCCGGCGTTGAGCACGTCGACGCCCGGTGCGTCGTTCTTCGGTCGGAGCTGTTCGCTGGTCGCCAGTGCGGTCACGAGGGCCGTCACGTTCTGGCGGACGTCATCCGGCTTGTTGCGGTAGACGTCGTCGATGACGTCCATCAGTTGCAGGAACGCCTCTTTCGGAAAGTAGGTGCCGCCGTAGAACGGTTCGCGGTCGGGCGTCATGAACACCGTCATCGGCCAGCCGCCGCGACCCGTCATCGCTTGGACCGCATCCATGTAGAGGGCATCCACGTCGGGACGTTCCTCGCGGTCGACCTTGACGTTGACGAACAACTCGTTCATCTTCGCCGACACGTCGGCGTCCTCGAAGCACTCGTGCGCCATCACGTGACACCAGTGGCACGCCGAGTACCCGACCGACAGCAGGATCGGCACGTCGCGTTGCTTCGCGGCCGAGAACGCCTCGGGGCCCCACGGATACCAGTCGACCGGGTTGTCGCGGTGCTGGCGGAGGTACGGGGAGGTCTCGTCGGCGAGCCGGTTCACGCCATCGACCGTACCCCGACCAACGCGTGAACAAATGGGCCGATGGCGAACCCATCTGTTCACACGTTCGGTTCACGCACCGATCGCGTGGTAGCCGCCGTCGACGTGGATGATCTCGCCGGTGGTGGCGGGGAACCAGTCCGACAGCAGCGCGACGACGGCTCGCGCGACCGGTTCGGAGTCGGTGACGTCCCACCCGAGCGGCGCCCGGTCTCCCCAGACGTCCTCGAACTTCGCGAAGCCGGGGATCGACTTGGCCGCCATCGTCTTGATCGGTCCCGCTGCGACCAGATTCGACCGGATGCCCTGCGGTCCCACCTCCTTGGCGAGGTACCGCGACACGCTCTGCAGCGCCGACTTGGCGACACCCATCCAGTTGTAGGCCGGCCACGCCTGGCGGTTGTCGAAGTCGAGCCCGACGAACGAGCCGCCCGGGCCCATCAGTGGCAGGAACGCATCGGCGAGCGCCTTGAGCGAATAGGCGGAGATGTGCATGGCGACCGCGACGTCGTCCCACTGCGCAGCGAGGAAATCGTCGCCGAGACACACCTCGGGAGCGAACCCGATCGCGTGCAGCACGCCGTCGACGTGGCCCCACTTCTCGGTGAGCGCCTCGCGAACCGCCACGCCGTGCTCGGGCACGGTCACGTCGAGTTCGAACACGTCGATGTCGTCGCCGAGCTTGCGGGCGGTTCGTTGCGTCAGCTTCAGCGCCCGCCCCGCCCCGGTGAGCACGATGTCGGCGCCCTCACGCCGCGCGAGTTCCGCCACGCCGAACGCCAACGAAGCGTCGGTGAGGACGCCGGTGATCACGATCTTCTTGCCGTCGAGCAGACCCATGTCCGGGACCGTAGATGATCGCCGGGGCCGTTGTGCGCCCCTTGGTGATTCGAGATGCTCGTGTGCCACGCTGTCGCCATGCGCATCGGCATCTTCGGCGGCACCGGACCAGCGGGAAGCGGGCTCGCCGCCCGCCTCGCGAGCACCGGTCATTCCACGGTCATCGGCTCAAGATCGAAGGATCGAGCCGCAGCGAAGGTCGACGAGTTGCTCGCTGCGTGGCCGGACCTCGCAGGTCTGCTCGCCGCCGGCGACAACTCGGAGGCCGCCGACTGCGACCTCGTCGTGATCGCCACGCCATGGGACTCCGCGGCGCGCACCGCCCAGGACAATGCCGACGCCCTCGAGGGCAAGATCGTCGTGTCGATGGCGAACGCACTCGTCCGTGTGAACAAGGAGTTCCAACCGCTGGTGCCACCCCGCGGGAGCGTCGCGGCGCACGTGCAGGCAGCGGTTCCCCACTCGCACGTCGTCGCTGCGTTCCACCATCTTCCGGCCGCAGAACTCGGCAACCTCGACGAGCCGATCGACTCCGACGTGTTGATCTGTGGTGACGATCCGGCGGCGGTCCACTCGGTCAGCGAGATCATCGAGAAGTTCCCCGGATGTCGCCCGCTCGATGCAGGGGAACTGTCGAATGCGATGGCGATCGAGGCGTTCACCGCCGTGCTGCTGCAGCTCAACGTGCGCTACAAGACCCGGGTGGCGCCGAAGCTGACGGGAATCAAACGCGACCCTCGCGTTGTTGTCCCCGAGTGATGCAGCTCTACGACACCGCGCGGCGCGCCATCGTGGCGTTCGAACCGAACGACCACGTACTGATGTACACCTGCGGGATCACCCCGTACGACGCCACGCACCTCGGCCACGCGGCGACGTTCATCGCCTACGACGTGCTGCAACGCCGCTTGCTCGACAAGGGGCACACGGTGCGCTGCATCCGCAACGTCACCGACGTCGACGACCCGCTGTTCGCCAAGGCACGCGAGCTCGGCATCCACTATCTCGACCTGGCCGCCGGCGAAGAAGCTCGGTTCGAGCGCGACATGGAGGCCCTCAACGCACTCCCGGTGGCGGCCGCCCCGCGGGCATCGTCCGCGATCCCGGACATCCGCGGCTTCATCGGCATGGTGCTCGACCGCGGTTTCGCCTACGAGTCGGGTGGCTCCGTGTACTTCGACGTGTCGAAGTTCGGATCGTTCGGCTCGTTGAGCCACTACTCCGACGAGGAGATGCTCATGCTCGCCAAGGAACGCGGCGGGAACATCGACGATCCGAACAAGCGGTCACCGCTCGATTTCGTGCTCTGGCATCCCTCCGCATCCGACGAGCCGTCCTGGGACACGATGTGGGGTCCGGGGCGCCCGGGATGGCACATCGAGTGTTCGGCACTCGCCCTGCGCGAACTCGGCACCACGATCGATCTGCACGGCGGGGGAGCGGACCTCATCTTCCCGCACCACGAATGCGAGCGAGCCCAGTCCGAGGCCGCCACCGGCGAACCGTTCGTCAAGCACTGGATGCACACCGCGCTGATCCACAAGGACGGCGAGAAGATGTCCAAGAGCCTCGGCAACCTGGTCTTCGTCGACCAGCTCCGCGAGACCTGGGATCCGCGGGCCATCCGCCTGGCGATCATCGAGCACCACTACCGCACCGAGTGGGAGTGGGACAGCGACCTGATGCCGCGCAACGCAGCGCGTCTCGATGCGTGGAACGAACGCTCCGGATCCAACCCGGACCTCCTCGACGAGGTCCGCTCCCGCCTCGACGACGACCTCGACACGCCGGGGGCCATCGCAGCGATCGACGACGCCGCGCGCGTTGGCGCCGGCGTCGGCGAAGCTGCCGCACTGCTCGGCGTCGACCTCGACCGAATCGGCCGTTGACACGAAGTTCACGGTTCGCGCTTCAATTGCGCGATCGTGCGGTCTACTCTTCAGGCCATGACGTCACGACCGGGAGCAGGAGCGATGCAGCAACGCGTGCGTCGCATCGGTCGCCCGGTGGCGTCGCGACTCTGGAACATCGAACTCAGCGGCTACGAACGCCTGCCGGCGTCGGGCCCGGCGATCCTGTGCCCGAACCACATCAGCTTCCTCGACTCGGCGTTCCTGATGCTGACCGTGCCGCGCAACATCTCCTTCGTCGGCAAGGCCGAGTACATGGACTCGTGGAAGACCAAGTACCTGTTCCCGGCGATGGGCATGATCCCGATCGACCGTTCCGGGGGCGACAAGAGCACCGCTGCGCTCGACGCCGCCGAGCAGGTGCTGCTTCGCGGGGAGCTGTTCGGCATCTTCCCCGAGGGCACGAGGAGCCGAAACGGCAACCTGCACAAGGGACGGACCGGCGCAGCCCGGCTGGCGATGAAGCTCGACTGTCCGATCTTCCCGGTCGGCGTGATCGGCACCGACGAGATCCAGCCGCCCGACGCCAAGGTCCCCAAGCTGTTCAGCAGTTGCCAGATCAAGATCGGCCGAGGAATCCTGCCCGAGCGGTATCGCGCCCGTGGTGCCGAGCACATCGCGTGGCGGTCGATGATCGACGAAGTGATGTTCGAGATTCGCGAACTCACCGGGCAGACCTACGTCAACACCTACGCGGGGGCGACGGCCGAGACCGAGCCCACGGTGGCCGCTCGCGTTGCGTCGGTGTCCGAGCCGAACCCGATCACGATCGTCACCCCGCAGGCGACGCTCGAACGCGAGCTCACGCTCGTGGCCGGCAACTGATCGGCGGATCGCAACTCAGCCGTCGGACGGGGGCGCCTGCTCCTATCCTGACGGTCGCATGTCGAACATCACGGTCTCTCTCCCCGACGGCTCCGAGCGCGAACTGGCCGACGACGCCACGGCGCTCGATCTGGCCGCTGCCATCGGCTCCGGCCTGAAGAAGGCGGCGGTCGCTGCGGTCGTCGACGGTCAGGAGACCGACCTCACCGCCTCGCTGCACGACGGTGCCGAGGTCGCGATCATCACCGCCGGCACGCCGGAGGGCCGTCACGTGCTGCGTCACTCCACGGCGCACGTCATGGCCCAGGCCGTCACGCGCCTCTTCCCGGGCGCCAAGTTCTCGATCGGTCCGGCGATCGAGAACGGCTTCTACTACGACTTCGAGCTGCCGGGTGGGGCGACGTTCAGCGACGACGACCTCGAACGCATCGAGGCCGAGATGCGCGAGATCGTCAAGGCGAACCAGCCGTTCGAGCGCTCGGAGATGTCGATGGCCCAGGCCAAGGAACTCTTCGCCGACCAGCCCTACAAGGTCGAGATCATCGAACGGGTCGAGTCTGCCCAAGCCGACAGCGAGGACGCTGCCGAGGTCGGCCAGGGTGGCGTCATCAGCGCCTATCGCAACACCGACTCCTTCGTCGACATGTGCGTCGGACCCCACGTCCCGTCCACGGGCAAGCTGGGCTTCTTCAAGCTGCAGCGGGTGTCGGGTGCCTACTGGCGTGGCAACGAGAAGGGCCCGATGCTGCAGCGCATCTACGGCACGGCGTGGGAGTCGAAGCAGGCGCTCGCCGAGCATCTCCACCAGCTGGAGGAAGCGGCCAAGCGTGACCATCGCAAGCTGGCCACCGAACTCGACCTGCTCAGCTTCCCGCACGAACTCGGTGGCGGCCTCGCGGTGTGGCATCCGAAGGGTGCCATCGTGCGCAAGCTGATGGAGGACTACAGCAGGACGCGCCACGAGCACGGCGGGTACGAGTTCGTCTATACCCCCCATCTCGCCAACGGCAAGCTGTTCGAGACGTCGGGACATCTCCAGTGGTACGCGGACGGCATGTACCCGCCGATGGAGATGGACAACGGCACGTACTACATGAAGCCGATGAACTGCCCGATGCACTGCCTGATCTTCCGCAGCCGTCAGCGCAGCTACCGCGAACTGCCGCTGCGGCTGTTCGAACTCGGCAACGTCTACCGCTACGAACGCGCGGGCACGCTCCACGGACTGCTGCGCATCCGAGGATTCACCCAGGACGACAGCCACATCTACTGCACCAAGGAACAACTGGCCGACGAGGTGGCGAGCCTGCTCGACTTCGTGCTCTCGGTCTTGCGGGCGTTCGGCTTCGACGACTTCACGTTCAACCTGTCGACGAAGGATCCGAACAAGTACGTCGGCAGTGACGAGCTCTGGGACGAGGCCACCGTGGCGCTGCGCGAGGCGCTCGACGCCCATGGCCTCGAGTACGCCGTCAAGGAGGGCGATGCTGCCTTCTACGGCCCCAAGATCGACATCGACGTCCGCGACGCGATCGGCCGCTCGTGGCAGTTGTCGACCATCCAGGCCGACTTCCAGTTACCCGAGCGCTTCGACCTCGAGTACGTCGGGGCCGACAACAACCGGCACCGTCCGGTGATGCTGCACCGCGCCCTGTTCGGCTCGATCGAACGGTTCTTCGGCGTGCTGCTCGAGCACTACGCGGGCGCGTTCCCCACGTGGCTGGCACCGACGCAGGTGCGGGTGCTCGCCGTGGCCGAGGCGCACGAGCCGTACGCGGCGACCGTGGTGGCGGCACTCGAGGCCGCCGGCGCCCGAGTCGACACGTCGCCCGCGGACGACGGCCTCGGCAAGCGGATCCGCAACGCCAAGCTCGAGAAGATCCCCTACGTCCTCGTGGTCGGCGACGACGACGTCGCCGCCGGCACGGTCGGGGTCAACCCGCGCGGCGGCGAGGTCGAACGGGGGGTGCCCGTCGGCAGGTTCGTCGAACAGTTCCTCGGCGAGGTCGCCGACGCCGAATCGGCGGCGCTCGGCGCCTGAACATGGTGGAACGCATCTGGTCGGGGTGGCGGTCGAGCTACGTGAGTTCGGCACCGACGCGCTCGGCGAACGATCCCGCCGACACGGGCAGCGTGTTCACGCGGCTGTTGCGTTCGGGTGCGTCAGACAGCGACACCCACATCGTCCACCGGGGTGACACCTGTTTCGTGATCGTCAACCTCTTCCCGTACACGACCGGCCACCTGCTGGTGGTCCCGTACCGGGAGGTGGCCGACCTCGATGGGTTGACGCCCGAGGAGACGACGGACCTGTGGGCCACGGTCACCGATGCGGTGCGAGTCGTGCGGTCGGTCTATGCCCCCGAGGGCTTGAACATCGGGCTGAATCTGGGTCGCCCGGCGGGTGGATCGGTGCCGGACCACCTCCACGTGCACGTCGTGCCGCGCTGGACCGGGGATTCGAACTTCATGACGGCGGTCTCGAACACCCAGACCCTGCCGGAGGCGCTCGTCGACACCGCTGCCAAACTCCGTGCCGGGTGGGCGGCCGCTCACCCCGAGCGTCAGTAGCCTGACAGCGATGACCGACGACCTGCGCGACGAACTTCCCGCCGATCTCGACCCGTCGGCGTTTGTCGGCCCCTACCAGTTTCCCGACAACAGCCGTCGACGCTGGCCCGGCGCCCTCTACCTGGTGATCGCAGCGATCTGTGTGATCGTCTACGTGGCGTTCGACGGCGCTGCGATCGTCAACGGCGGATGGCTCGTGGCGGCGGGCGTGCTCGCGGCGGTGGGCGTGTTCTCGATCACCAGCGGCTGGCGGATGCACGTCGACGAAACCGACGCGCTCGTCGCCGCGCAAGGGGCACTCGGATTCCCCGTCGGCCATGCGTCCGCGCAGCAGGTGTGGCGCGGGGTACGCAGCCGTCCCACATGGCGCGTGCTGTGCTACTCGGCCGAGGATCCGCCAGCGCAACGGGGCCTCGTTCTCGTCGACGCCGTCGATGGCCGCATCGTCGAGCACCTGCGCGAGGCCAACCCTGAACTCGACGATCCCGACGTCGTCGCCCAGTCGCGATAGCGTCGTCTCGATGTTCGACGGCAAGTTCCGCACTCCGGTCGACAAGGCCGTGAAGCCCGTCGGCGCAGCACTGCGCAAGACCGGCCTCACGCCCGACCACCTGACGATCCTCGGGCTGTTGGTCGGCGTCGGCGCGGCGGTGGCGATCGGCTCCGGAAACCTCCGGCTCGGACTGGTGCTCGTGATCCTCGCCGCCCTGCCCGACCTGCTCGACGGGGCGCTGGCCAAGGCCTCCGACACCGCCAGCCAGCGCGGGGCATTCTTCGACTCCACCGTCGACCGCATCACCGATGCACTGCTGCTCGGTGGCATCGCGTGGTACTTCGCCAGCGAGGAGTCGCCGCACATGTCCTTGTTGCCGTTCGCGGTGATGGCGGTGTCGAGCCTCATCAGTTACCAGCGGGCCAAGGCCGAATCGCTCGGTATCGACGCCAAGGGTGGGCTGATGGAACGCGCCGAGCGGATCATCGCCATCTGTCTCGGCCTGCTGTTCCCGGTGCTGTTGATCCCGATCCTGTGGATCATGCTGGTGCTCACCTCGATCACCGCGATTCAGCGTTTCGTCAAGGTCTGGAGGCAGGCGGCCGTTGCGCCGGTGACCGCAGCGAGGATCGAGATGCGCCGGTCGCGACGTCAGAGCCGCCGTGTCGCTCGTACCGAGCGGCGCCGCACTCGCGTGCCGCGCCGGCCGAGCTGACCACCGCATCGTCATGGCCGAACGCTCCCTTTTCCCGGACGCGTTCGTCGGTTCGCGCCGACTGGTCGATGCGGCGACGACGTCGTCGTACCGGTTCGGTGCGCTCGCCGCCCGCCGGCTCCCTGCGGTGCTCGCCGCCGGGATGGTGGCCCCGGCCGGACTCGGCGCCAACGTGACCAGCCCTGAGCGGCGGGCGATGATCGAGCGGCACCTGCGTCGGGCCGACCCGACGTTGCGAGGGTTGCGCCTGCGTCGGGCGGTCCAGGAAGCGTTCGACTCGTACGCCCACTACTGGCTCGAGAGTTTTCGCCTGCCGAACCTGTCGGTCGCCACCGTCGAGCGCGGGTTCGAGGTGGAGGGGTACCAGCACATCGTCGACGCGCTCGCCGAGGGCAACGGGGTGATCCTCGTGCTGCCACATCTCGGCGGCTGGGAGTGGGCGGGACGGTGGATCGCCGACCAGGGCCACGAGATCACGGTCGTCGTCGAGAAGATCGACCCGCCGGAGCTGTTCGACTGGTTCGTCGATCTGCGGTCGGCGCTCGGCATGCACGTCGTGGCGCTCGGGCCCGACGCCGGCCAGACCGTGATGCGAGCGCTGCGCGACAACCATGTCGTCTGCCTGCTCGCGGACCGCGACCTGCAGGGCGGGGGACCGGAGGTCGAGTTCTTCGGGGAACGCACCACGTTGCCGGGCGGCCCGGCCACCTTGTCGCTGCGCACGGGTGCACCGATCCTGCCCACCGGCGTCTACTTCACCCGGCGCGTCGACGGCCACTTCGCCTGGGTACGGCCGCCGCTGCCCGTCGAGCGTGTCGAGAAGCGGCTGCGCGACGACGTCCAGCGCATCACCCAACTGCTGGCCCACGAACTGGAGATCCTGATCCGCCGGGCGCCGTCCCAGTGGCACATGTTCCAGCCGAACTGGCCGAGCGACACGGGCTACGGGAACCATCGTCAAGTCGTCTGAGCGGCCTGCCGATGACAGAACATCGAAGCGGCGGACACATATCAGACGACGATGCGCTCCCGCATCCTCGTGGCAGCGGCGGCTGCACTCACGGTGGTGTATTGCGTGCTGCCCGCGACGCCGTTGGCCGAGACGATCCGGGTGGCCGCCCCGACGATCGGTGTCGGCGCGGTGCTGCTCGGGATCGCTGCGCACCAGCCCCGCCGCGTGCTCGCCTGGTCGCTGACGGCGGCCTCGCTCGGCCTCCTGGCGATCACCCACCTGATCTGGGCGCGGCGCTACTTCGAGGGATCTGAGACCTTCCCGTCGGTCGTCGACGCCCTGCATCTCGCCTCCGCGGGCGTGCTGGTCGCCGCAGTCGCCATGCTCGGTCGGGATTGGTCGCCGCACGAGGACTCGTTGGGGTCGATCGAGACGGCCATCGTCAGCATCGCGATCGGCCTCGGAGTCTGGCTCGCGGTCGCCGAGCCGTATCTCGCCGACCGCGGGCTGAGCTTCGATGACCGTGTGTGGGCGGTGCTGATCCCCATGATCGATGCGCTGGCGCTCGCCGTCGCCTTCCGCACGGCCGTCCAGGACCGGTTCCGGGTGCCGGCGACGGCACTGCTGGCGCTGGGTGTCGGGTTGTTCCTGGTGGCCGACATGGCACGCAGCATCGCCGAACTGCGGGGCTCGATGACAGCGGGCGGTCTGGTGGCGGCGCTGTCGATCGCTCCGCCGCTGCTCGTCGGAGCAGCGGCCCTCGACGCCACCATGACGCACCGCAGCCGGACGATCGAGCCCGCACCGCTGGTCAAGTTCGGTCGGGTGGTCTGGCTCAGCGTGGCCGCACTGACCCCGTTGACGGTGTTGTTGACGTTGAATCTCACCGGGCTCGGGACCCGGACGACCCTGACGATTGCAGCCGTGTGCGCCGTGGTCGTGGTCGTGTTGGCGCTGACACGCATGTGGCGCCTCGTCGCAACGGTGCGCGAACTCACCGAACGCAAGGGCCAGGACCGGCTGACGGCGATGGTCGAACACTCGAGCGACGTTGTCCTGCTCGCCGAGGCCGACGGGGTGATCAAGTACGCCAGCCCGGGACTCACCAGCACCCTGGGTCACCGGCCCGCCGACTGGATCGGTAGGTCGCTGATCGGTTTGGTCTCCAACGACGATCGCATGGCGGCCGGCACCGACCTCCGGGCGGCGGCCGCCCTGCCTCGAGGCGAGATGGTCAGGTTCGAAGCGAGCCTCGTTCGCGTCGACGGCCAATGTCGCCGCATGGAAGCGACGATCGCCAACCTGTTGGGCGGTGACGCGGTGGACGGACTGGTCGCGACCTTCCGGGATGTGACGGAGCAACGCAACCTCGAGCGCCAGCTGAGTCACCGCGCCTTCCACGATGAACTGACGGGCCTCGCCAACCGGGCGCTGTTCCTCGACAGGATGGATCACGCGCTGCGTGTTGCCCGTCCGGAGGACGACCCGGTGGTCGTGCTGTTCGTCGACCTCGACGACTTCAAATCGGTCAACGACGCCATGGGCCACGGCGTCGGCGACCAGATGCTCCGCTCGATCGCCGACCGGATCCGACAGGTCGCCGGCGCCGGTGACACACCGGCACGCCTCGGGGGCGACGAGTTCGCACTGCTCCTCGAGGATCGGGGAGGCATCGACCGGGCCCTGGACGTCGCCGAGAGTCTGCTGGACTCGTTGCGCCGACCGGTGACGCTCGCCGGTTACGAGGTCGCCGTGCTCGCCAGCGTCGGCGTCGCGGTGTCGACGCCGGGCATGACCACCGCCGGGCTGTTGCGCGATGCCGACATCGCCATGTACGAGGCCAAGCGGGCGGGCAAGAGCCAGATCAAGATCTTCGATCCGTCGATGCGCCTGGCGGCCACCCGTCATCTGGAGTTCCGCAGCGATCTCGGCGCCGCGATCGAGGATGACCAGCTGCGACTCGTGTTCCAGCCGATGGTCGATCTCCGTTCGCAGCAGGTGATCGGCGCAGAGTCGTTGTTGCGATGGGACCATCCCATCCGTGGTCCCATCTCGCCGTCGGAATTCATCCCGATCGCCGAACGGGCCGGTCTGATCGTGCAGATCGGCAACTGGGTGATCGATCGGAGCATCCGGGCTGCGGCGCGATGGCAGGCGAACGGGCCGCAGCGCGTCAGCGTGAACGTCTCGGGACTGCAGATCCGTTCGTCGGAATTCGTGGATCAGGTGCGACGGTCGCTCGAGGTCCACGAGCTCGATCCGTCACTGGTGGTGCTCGAGATCACCGAGAAGATTCTGGTCGAGGAGATCGAGTCGGGATCGGACAACCTTGCTCTGCTGCGTGCACTTGGTGTACTCATTGCGATCGATGACTTCGGAACCGGCTACTGCTCGCTGTCGTACATGCAGCGGTTCCCAGTCGACATCGTCAAGATCGACGGTCGGTTCATCCAGGAAGTCGACGACCCGCGCCTCCCAACCTCGTTGGCCACGATGATCCTGCAACTGACGGCCAGCCTCGACGTGATCTCGGTCGCCGAGGGCATCGAACGTCCGGCGCAGCTACGCGCCCTGCAGGCACTGGGCTGCGACATCGGCCAGGGCTACCTGCTCTCGGGGCCGCTCGAAGCACATGAACTCGAGTGCCGTTTCGGGGTGGCACGAGACATGTCGTCGGCGTGAGACGTCGAGCCGCATGAGGATCGGGATCGTCTGCCCGTACAGCCTGACCGTACCGGGCGGCGTCCAGGCCCAGGCGCTCGGGTTGGCACGCGAGCTGCGACGCCGTGGCCACGAGACCCGCGTGCTCGGTCCCTGCGACGGTCCGCCGCCTGAGGCGTTCGTGACGCCGCTCGGAGATTCCCTGCCCCTGTCGGCGAATGGGTCGATCGCCCCCTTGGCCCCCGACCCTGCCGCGGCCCTGCGCACCCTGCGGGTGCTGGCCGACGAGCAGTTCGACGTGCTGCACCTCCACGAACCGTTGGCTCCTGGGCCGACATCGACGGCGTTGATGGTGCACGCGGCTCCCACCGTCGGCACGTTCCACGCTGCAGGCACGTCGGCGAGCTACCGGATCCTGGGTCCTGCGCTGAGCCGCCTCATCAGACGGATCGACCACAAGGTCGTCGTGTCCAAGGATGCCCTCGAGCTGGTGCGCAGCCATCTGGGCGGCGAGTACGAAGTGCTGTTCAACGGTGTCGAACTCGAAGCGATCCGCTCGGTGCCGCCGTGGCCCCGCGGCCCGGCGGGATCGTCAGGCCGACCGACGATCTTCTTCTGTGGTCGCCACGAGGAACGCAAGGGGCTGCGTGTGCTCGTCGACGCGGTCAGGAGCGCAGGTCTCGACGTCGACGTCTGGATCGGTAGCGACGGGCCCGACACGGCCGAATTGAGCGCCACGACCGCCGGCGACGACCGGTTTCACTGGCTCGGCAGGGTGACCGACGCCGAGAAGTTCGCCCGGCTACGCGCCACCGACGTGTTCTGCGCACCCTCGTTGCGCGGCGAGTCGTTCGGCGTCGTGTTGATCGAGGCGATGGCCGCAGGAACGACCGTCGTGGCGAGCTCGCTCGACGGGTACCGCAACGTGGCCACCGATGACGTCGATGCGCTCCTGGTCCGACCCGGCGACGTCGACGCCCTCGGCGAGGCGCTGCGCCGGGCGGTCACCGACACCGATCTGGTCCGCCGCCTGCGTCGGACGGGGGGCGAGCGTGCGGAGGGCTTCGCGATGACGGCGCTGACCGATCGCTACCTGGACATCTACGGCTCGATCGGCCCATCCTCCACCTGACCCACCGGGCCGCCGTACACTCGTTGCAATGATTGTTCTCATCATCGTGATCGTCGTCGTGGTGATCCTGGTGGGGTATCTGATCGTCTCGTACAACGGACTCGTCCGATCTCGGAACCAGGTGGAGAACGCCTGGTCGCAGATCGACGTCCAGCTGAAACGTCGGATCGACCTCATCCCCAACCTCGTCGAAACCGTCAAGGGATACGCCGCCCACGAGCGTGAGACGCTCGAAGCGGTCATCGCGGCCCGCAACACCGCCATGGCTGCACCCGACACCCCTCCGGCCCAGGCCGAGGCCAACAACATGCTGACGGGGGCGCTGCGACAGTTGTTCGCGCTCAGCGAGGCCTACCCCGACCTCAAGGCCAACCAGAACTTCCTCGCTCTGCAGGAGGAGCTGACCGCCACCGAGGGACGTGTCGCCTACGCCCGTCAGTTCTACAACGACAGCGTGTTGACCTACGACAACAAGCTCGAGTCGTTCCCGACGGTGTTCATCGCGAAGATGTTCAACTTCGAACCGAAGGAATACTTCGAGGCCGAGGACCAGGCCCGAGTGGTCCCCACGGTCGAGTTCTGATCCGCACCGATGTTCGAACTGATCAGATCGAACAAGCGTCGCAGCGTGCTGCTCGTCGCCGGATTCGTCGTGCTCGTCGCGCTCGTCGGAGCGGCGATCGGGGCGGTCGTCGGCAACGGCATCGTGTTCACGCTCGTGGCGCTCGTGCTCAGCGGCGTCGTCGCCTTCGTGTCGTACTGGCGTGCCGACAGGATCGCGTTGTCGGTGAGCCGTGCCCGGCCGGCGCCGCCCGAGCAGTACCAGCGACTGCACAACCTCGTCGAGGGCCTGTGCATCGCCGGCGGCCTCCCGAAACCCGGCGTGTACATCATCGACGACCCGGCCCCGAACGCATTCGCCACCGGACGCAACCCCAACCATGCCGCAATCGCCGTCACCACCGGCCTGCTCGAGAAGATGAACCGGGTCGAGCTCGAAGGCGTGGTCGCGCACGAACTCAGCCACATCCGCAACTACGACATCCTCGTGTCGACGCTCGCAGTCGTCATGGTCGGTGCGGTCGCTCTGATGGCCGACCTCGCGATTCGAACGATGTGGTGGAACGGTGGCCGCGTCGCCCGGCGCGGCGACCAGGGCAACGGCACCAATCCGCTCGCCTACATCGGCATCATCATGCTGGTGGTCGCCCCGATCATCGCCAAGATCATGCAGGCAACGATCTCGCGCCGCCGCGAAACCCTCGCCGACGTCAGCGCCTGCCAGCTGACCCGGTACCCACCCGGGTTGATCTCCGCGCTCGAAAAACTCAAGGACGACACGACCGTGACGCATTCGGCGTCCACCGCTACGGCACACTTGTGGATCGAGCAACCGATGAGCGGCGTCGGCGACGACGGAAAGCTCGGCGGCATCCACCGCATGTTCGACACCCACCCCCCGCTCGATGAGCGAATCGCACTCCTGAGAGAACTCTGATGAAAATGATGCGCCCCATGGCCGGGCTTGCCGCTCTCGCACTCGTCGCCGCCGCATGCGGCGGCGGTGGTGACGAATCGGCTGACACGAGCGCTGCCACCACGTCGTCGACCACGACGACCACCGTCAAGCAGACGACGACCACCTCATCGACGTCGACCACGACGACCACGGTGCCCGAGACGATCCGCCAGCCGCTCACCGGAGCCCCGCTCGAGCGTGCCGACGAGATCATCCCGCGGCCAGCACTGGTGGCCAAGATCGACAACAATCCCGCCGCCGTCCCCAACCACAGTGGGCTCGCCGTCGCCGACATCGTGTTCGAGGAGGTCGTCGAGGGCCGCACGACCCGCTTCGCCGCAGTGTTCCACTCACAGAGCTCGGATCCGATCGGTCCCATCCGTTCGGGGCGTACCCAGGACATCGACCTGTTCACGTCGTTCTTCTTCCCGCTCTTCGTCTGGAGCGGCGGCAACCCCAACGTGACCAGGGCGATCAACGACTCGACGCTGATCAACTTGGGCCCGAACAGAGCTCGCGGGTACTACCGGGGACCGGGCAGCGCACCGCACAATCTCTACACCTCGACCGACGTCATCTGGGAACAGGCGCCCGGCGACGAGCCGACAGCGCCGCGCCAGCAGTTCGTGTACCTGGAGACCGACGAGGCGTTCGACGGCGACGCCACCAGTGGTGTCAAGGCCCGCATCGGCAGTGAGAGCATCGAGTGGACCTGGAATCCCGAGGTCGCCCGGTTCGACCGCTCGCAGCGCGGACGGCCGCACGACGACAAGCTGTTCGGGCGCATCCGGGCCGCCAATGTCGTCGTGATGGGTGTTGCGTACGCTCCGAGCCCGGCGGATCGGCGAAGCCCGGAAGCGCAGACGGTCGGCACCGGGCCGGTCTGGGTGTTCAGCAACGGCGAGGTCAGCACCGGCTCGTGGACCCGCGAGGTCAACACCGAGCCGATCGAGTTCGTCACCGAGGATGGTGAACCGATCGCGCTCACGCCAGGCAACACGTGGATCGAACTCGCCGACATCGCCGACGTCGACGCCGGCCGCATCGAGGTGTTGCCGCCAGCACCACCCGCACCGTGAGTAGGCCGCAGCAGAACGCCCCCGACGAAAGTACGATGGCCGAATGACAGGCAGCACCGGAACCTTCCCCGTCAAGCGTGGACTCGCCGAGATGATGAAGGGCGGCGTGATCATGGACGTCGTCACCCCGGCACAGGCCAAGATCGCCGAGGACGCCGGTGCGGTCGCCGTCATGGCGCTCGAACGCGTTCCGGCCGACATCCGCCGCGACGGCGGTGTGGCGCGGATGAGCGATCCCGAGATGATCGAGGGCATCCAGGCCGCGGTGTCCATCCCCGTCATGGCCAAGGCGCGCATCGGTCATTTCGTCGAGGCGCAGATCCTGCAGGCGCTGGGCGTCGACTTCGTCGACGAGTCCGAGGTGCTCACACCGGCTGATGAAACGCACCACATCGACAAGTTCGCGTTCGACGTGCCGTTCGTCTGTGGCGCCACCAACCTCGGCGAGGCGCTCCGTCGCATCTCCGAAGGGGCAGCGATGATTCGCTCGAAGGGCGAGGCAGGCACGGGCAACGTCGTCGAAGCGGTCCGTCACCTCCGCAACATCATCGGTGACATGCGCAAGATCACCCAGGCCGACGAGGCCGAGCTGTTCGAGTGGGCGAAGCGGCTCCAGGCGCCGCTGCCGCTCGTGCAGGAGATCGCCGAGACCGGCAAGCTGCAAGTTCCGTTGTTCTGCGCCGGCGGCCTGGCCACCCCCGCCGACGCTGCACTCGCGATGCAACTCGGCGCCGAAGCCGTGTTCGTCGGGTCGGGCATCTTCAAGTCGGAGGACCCGTCCCCGCGTGCCAAGGCGATCGTCGAGGCGACGACCCACTTCAACGACGCCGACATGCTCGCCAAGGTCAGCCGCGGACTCGGGGCGCCGATGACCGGCATCGAGATGGACGAGATCAACCAGCGATATGCCGATCGGGGCTGGTGACACCCGCACACCCGGGTCCGGCCCCAGGGTCGGCGTGCTCGCCCTCCAGGGGGCATTCGACGTCCATCGTCAGCGACTCGAAGACCTCGGGGCGACCGCACCGCTCGTGCGGACGCCGGCCGATCTGGACGGGCTCGACGCCATCGTGTTGCCGGGTGGCGAGAGCACGACCATGTCGCGCCTGCTCACCACCAGCGGGCTCTTCGACGAACTGAAGGGTCGCCTGATCGACGGGCTCGCCGTGTTCGGCACCTGCGCCGGCATGATCCTGTGTGCGACCGACGTCCTCGACGCCCGTCCCGATCAGCGCGGCTTCGACCTGATCGACATCACGGTGCGCCGCAACGGGTACGGACGCCAGCTCGACAGCTTCGAGGTCGACCTCGCCGTCGACGGCCTCGCCGACCCCTTCCACGCCGTGTTCATCCGGGCGCCGTTGGTCGAACGGGTCGGACCCGACGTCGAGGTGCTGGCGCGCCACGACGGCGTCCCTGTTCTCGTGCGCGCCGCACGCTGTACGGTGGCAGCGTTCCACCCGGAACTCAGCGACGACGCACGGCTCCATGCCGTGTTCATCGACTCGCTCACCGACTGACGCCACACCCGCACGCACCGACCGCACCATCTCACGCACCACCCCCGAACCGACGGAGTTCTCATGTCCGGCCATTCCAAATGGGCAACGATCAAGCACAAGAAGGGCGCTGCCGACAAGGCGCGCGGCAAGCTCTTCGCCAAACTCGCACGTCAGATCGAGGTGTCGGCCAAGTCCGGCGGCGACGTCGACTCGAACCCCACCTTGCGCACGGCGGTGCAGAAGGCCAAAGCGGCGCGGATGACCAATGACGCCATCGACCGCGCGATCAAGCGGGGGACCGGCGACGACGACGGCGGCACGTACGAGAGCATCATGTACGAGGGCTACGCCCCCGGTGGCGTGGCACTGATGATCGACGTGCTCACCGACAACCGCAACCGCACCGGTGCGGAGATCCGCAACATCTTCTCCAAGCTCGGTGGCTCGATGGCCGAACCCGGCGCCGTGGGCTGGCAGTTCCATCGACGCGGTGTGATCATCACGGGCGACGGCGTCGACGAGGACACGATCATGATGGCGGCGATCGAGGCCGGAGCCGACGATGTCGTCGCCGAGGGCAGTTCGTTCCGTGTGATGACCGAGCCCTCCGTCGTCTACGACGTCAAGACGGTGCTCGACGACGCCGGCATCGAGGTGATCTCGGCGGACTCGCCGATGGTGGCCGACAACCTGGTGCCGGTCACCGACACCTCCGACGCGAAGGCGATCCTGCGGATCCTGGACGCACTGGAGGACAACGACGATGTGCAGGACGTATTCTCCAACTTCGACATGACCGACGAATTGATGGAGCTGGCAGCCTCGTGACCCTCGGTGTCGGCGATCAGGCCCCCGACTTCACGCTGCCCGGTACCGGAGGACGGGACTACTCGTTGGCCGAATTCCGTGGCCGTCCGGTGGTGCTGGTCTTCTATCCCGGCGACGACACGCCGGTGTGCACCAAGCAGCTGAACAGCTACAACGACGACCTCGAGCAGTTCAGCGACATGAACGCCCAGGTGATCGGGATCTCGGCGCAGGACGTGCGCAGCCACGATGCCTTCGCCGGCAAGCACGGCTTCGAATTCCCGCTGCTGTCCGACACCGACAAAGCGGTCGCAGCCCAGTACGGCACGCTGGGTCCGATCGGCTTTCCGCGGCGCAGCGTGTTCATCCTCGACGGCGACGGAGTCGTCCGCTACGCCCATCGGGCGATCGCCGGGCTCACGTTCCGACCGGTCAGGGAGCTGATCGGCGAACTGGAGAAGATCACACGTTGATGCGGTCGGCGCACTAAGGTTCGAACCTGTGTTCGCCAACAGCGCCGCCTCCCGGACGTCGTCTGCGACCTGCCGCGTGCTCGGCATCGATCCGGGATTGACCCGTTGCGGGTTCGCCGTCGTCGACGGTCGAGGAGCCCGCACTGCCGTGGCGATCTCCCTCGGCGTCATCACGACACCGCGCACCGACCCGCTCCCGATGCGTCTGGCTGCACTGCGGACCGAGTTCACCGACCTGCTCGAAGAGTACCGCCCCGACGTCGTCGCCGTCGAGCAGGTGTTCTTCCAGGTCAACGTCCGAACGGCGATGAGCGTGGGCCAGGCCAGCGGGCTGGCGTTGGCCGAAGCAGCGCTCGCCGGCTGCGAAGTCGTGCAGTACACGCCGAACCAGGTCAAGGACGCCGTCGCCGGCTGGGGCGGGGCCGACAAGCTGCAGGTCCAGAAGATGGTGCAGGCCCGGCTGAACCTGTCAGCCTTGCCGAAGCCGCCCGACGCCGCCGACGCCGCCGCCCTCGCGCTGTGCCACCTGGCGATGTCGCCGATGCTCGGCCGCCGAGCTGCCGCAGCGTCACACGGTGCCGGGCCCGATGTGACATCGACCCCGGGGAGGACGCCATGATCGGCTCGCTGCGGGGATCGGTGCTCGAGCGCACCACCGCCGGCGACGTGCTGCTCGAGGTGGGCGGCGTCGGATATCTCGTCACCGTGTCCAGCCGGGTGCTGGCCGAACTCGAGCCGGGCACGCCGGTGTTCCTCTACATCCATCACCACGTCCGAGAGGACGCGCAGACGCTGTACGGGTTCACGTCGCGCGACGATCGGTCGACGTTCCAGGTGCTGATCGGCACCCACGGAATCGGCCCGGCGCTCGCCGTGGCCATCCTCGCCACCCATCCGCCGGCTGCGCTCTTCGACGTGGTCGCGAACAACGATGCAGCGGCGCTCACCCTCGTGCCCGGCATCGGCAAGAAGACCGCCGAGCGGTTGATCATCGAGCTGCGAGACCGGCTGTCGGTCCCCGTGCTCGACAGCGGGGCCGGGAGCTCGGTGTCGGCGGTTGCCGACGTCCGCGACGCGCTGGCCGGACTCGGGTACGGCACCGACGAGATCCGAGACGTCCTGCGGGAGCTGCCCACGGGTGGCGACTCGGCGAGCCTGCTGCGCGACGCGCTCAAGATGCTGGGTGCGCGGCGTGCGTGACGAATTCCTCGACCCGGGCATCGGCGGTCCCGACGACATCGTCAGCGCCGAGATCGAACTCGAGGCGGGCTTGCGGCCCCGTGCACTCGACGAGTTCGTCGGACAGCGAGAACTCAAGGAGCACCTGCGCATCGTGCTCGAGGCCGCCCGCCGGCGCGAGCAACCCGTCGACCACCTGCTGTTCGCCGGCCCGCCCGGACTCGGCAAGACCACCCTGGCGGGCATCGTGGCCACCGAGATGGGTGTGCATCTCCACGTCACCTCCGGTCCTGCTCTCGAACGCGCCGGCGATCTCGCTGCGATCCTCACCAAACTCGACGACGGTGACGTGTTGTTCATCGACGAGATCCACCGTCTCTCGCGGGCGGTCGAGGAGATCCTGTACCCGGCGATGGAGGACTTCCAGCTCGACATCGTCGTCGGCAAGGGACCGGCGGCGTCGAGCATCCGGCTGACGATGCCGCCGTTCACCCTGGTCGGCGCCACCACGCGCACCGGCATGATCACCGGGCCGCTGCGCGATCGATTCGGGCTCGTGGCCCGACTCGACTACTACGACGACGAGGAGTTGCGGGCGATCGTCGAGCGCGCCGCGGGCATTCTCGACGTGCGCATCGACCGCGAGGGGGCGTGGGAGATCGCCCGCCGTTCGCGGGGAACGCCGCGCATCGCCAACCGACTGCTGAGGCGTGTGCGCGACTTCGCCGAGGTCCGCGCCGACGGCACGATCGACGCTGCGGTCGCCCGCGAGGGGTTGGCGCTGTTCGGGGTCGACGACCGGGGCCTCGACAAGGTCGACCGGGCGATCCTCACGGCGCTGTGCACGCAGTTCAACGGAGGACCCGTCGGGCTGTCGACCGTCGCGATCAGCGTCGGCGAACAACCCGAGACCGTCGAAGACGTCTACGAGCCATTCCTGATCACCCAGGGCATGATCGCCCGGACACCGCGCGGCCGAGTCGTCCTCGACGCCGCCTACGAGCACCTGGGCCTCACCGCCCCTCGCCGCGCGCCGGGTACCGGCTCGCTCTTCGACTGACCGGTGACGCGGTGCCAGGCACCGCGTAACCTGCCGTGGTGCAGATCGCCGACATCGACTACGAGTTGCCCGAGAGCCGGATCGCACAGACGCCGATCGAACCCCGAGACGCCGCGCGACTGTTGGTCGACCGGGGCAGCGAGGCCCCGGACCACCGTCGGGTGAGCGACCTGCCCGGCCTGCTCCGAGACGGCGACCTGCTCGTGGTCAACGAGACGCGCGTGCTGCCGGCCCGGCTCCGGCTGCACCGGGCGACGGGCGCCGCCGCCGAAGTACTGCTGCTCGAGCCGTGGGACGCCGATCGGCGCACCTGGGAGGCCCTGGTGCGCCCCGGCGGCAAGCTGGCCGTGGGCGAGATCCTGTCGGCCTGCGACGTGCCGCTCGTGCGGATGGGGGAGCGGACGCCCGCAGGTGACACCTTCTGGGTCGAACTCGTCGGCGACGACGACCCGGTCGCCCTGCTCGACCGCCACGGCGAGATGCCACTGCCGCCCTACATCTCCGAACGTCTCGGCGACCCCGATCGCTACCAGACGGTGTTCGCCCGCCAGCCAGGATCGGCGGCGGCGCCGACGGCGGGCCTGCACTTCACGCCGGAGTTGTTCCAGCGGCTCGCCGAGCGGGGAGTGCGCACGGCGACGGTGGAGCTGGTCGTCGGTCTCGACACGTTCCAGCCGATCAGCACCGACGACCCGCTCGACCATCCCATGCACACCGAGCGCTACCGGGTCCCGCCGGAGACCACGGAGGCGTGTCGCGACGCCGACCGGGTGGTGGCCATCGGTACCACCGCCGTGCGGGCGCTCGAATCCGCAGCCCGCTCGGGCGCATCATCCGGTCGCACCGACCTGTTCATCCACCGTGGCTTCGACTGGAAGGTGGTCGATCTGATGATGACCAACTTCCACCTGCCCAAGACCACGCTGCTGATGATGATCGACGCCTTCGTCGGGCCCCGGTGGCGGTCGCTGTACGCGACGGCGCTGGCCGGCGACTATCGGTTCCTGAGCTTCGGCGACGCGATGTTGCTCGACCGCCACGCCACCTGAGGCGCTGCGGAGATGCTGACTCAGGCCGCAGGGACCGGCGGCGGCGCCGGCGAGACGGGCTCGTGCGTGGCGTTCTCGGTCGCCAACGAGATCACGATGGCACCGCCGAGTGCGAGCACCAGTCCCACGATCGCGACGGCGACGTGCCACGGCGGTCGACTGAGACGCTCGTCGAGCAGGAACGTGCCGATCAGGATCGACACGAACGGGTTGACGGTCGACACTGTCGCCACCGACGGTGCCAGGCGCCCCGTCCCGAGTGAGATCTGCTGGAGGACGAAGCCCAGGATGCCGACGAACGCGAGGACGTACGGTTCCCAGTGCGTCAGCATCTCTCCCACGCCGTCGTGCAGGTAGTCGAGGGTCGGCTTGGTGAGCGACGCCGACAGACCGAAGAGCACTCCCGCAGCCGAGCCGTACAGGGCTGCCTTCATCGAGAGACCACCTCGGCGGGCGAACACGAGCATCGTCCCGGCGACGATGCCGACCAGGACGATCACGATCATCCAGTCGGAGTTGGGAGCGTTGCCGTTGCCCTCGGCTGGTTGTCCGAAGATCGTGAAGAGGGCGAGCCCGCCGATGATCACGAACGCACCGGCGACCTCTCGTCTGCCGACGTGCTGCTGCGTGAGGTAGTACCCGAGCGGGAGGGCGAAGACGATCGTGGTGACCAGGAGCGGTTGGACGATCGACACCTGGCCACGGTCGAGCGCCGCGGCCTGCACCACGTACCCCGTGAGCATCGCTCCGGTGCCGATCAGCCACATCGTCTGGCCGAGCAGTTTCAGCAGTGACGTCGGCTGGGCGAGCGAGACGCTCGGCAGCTCGAGCGCTCCCTTCTGTTGCAGCGTGGCCGCCAAGGCGAACAGGAACGCCGCCACCAGAGCCAGGATCGCCGCCACGGACGGAACCCTAGGCCCTACCGGCACAGGCCGGGTGCACCGTGGCTGCTCGCGTGGCCGACCGGTCGCGACCCACGAACCCGGTTGGTCGCGGCGGCGACGCACCCGTGAGGTACCTTCTGCCCATGCGTCGGGCGACACAGGTGCTGGGCGATGTCATCGACTGCGCTCTGCGACGCTTCGCGTGATCTCCTCGACGGGCCACGTCCTCTTCTACGGGCTCATCGCCGCGGCGAGCCCGCTGGTGCTGGCGGCGACGCTCGTCGTGATCAAGAGCGAGCGTCCCCGGACCAACAGCATCGCGTTCCTGATCGGGTTCCTGGTCGGGACGTCGATCGCGGCACTGCTCGGTCTCGTCCTCGGTCAGGCAGCGGTCGAACGGCTCGGTGCGCACGAGACCCTTGCCGGACTCCTCGCCCTGCTGCTCGGCCTGGCGCTCATCGCCGCTGGCCTGAAGGCCCGCCACGCCACGTCGGCGAGCGACACCGGACGCACCGCCGCGACCGTCGCGAGACTGGGTCACGTCAGGCCCGGCGCAGTGCTGTCGATGGCCGCCCTTCTCGGATTCGGCGGGCCGAAACGCCTCGCCCTCGCCTTTCTCGCCATGGCCTCCGTCAGCAACGCCGACTTGGGTGACCTCGAAGACCTCACCCTGCTCGCGCTGTACATCGGGATCGCCACACTGCTCGTGTCGGTCCTCGTCGGCATCGTCGTCATCGGGGGCAGTCGTGCTGCCGCGATGATCGCACGAGGCGAGTCCTGGATGCAGGCGCACGCAGTCCAGCTGCGGGTGTGGCTCGCGATCGGTTTCGGGGGCGCCCTGGTCCTCGATGCCATCGTGCGACTCGCGTGAGAACCGAACCGTCGCGGATACCGTCGACCCGATGCATCCGGTCGACCTCGTCGTGGCGGCAACCGATGGTGCCGCGCGAGCCGGAACTGCCACGACCGCCCGCGGGACGTACACGACGCCGCTGTTCATGCCGGTCGGCACCCGGGGAGCGATCAAGTACCTGAGCGCAGACGACTACGCACGCATCGGCGCCGAGATCGTGTTGGGCAACACGTACCACCTGATGTTGCGCCCGGGCGCCGAACTCGTCGAGCGCTTCGGCGGGCTCGGCCGGTTCACCGGATGGGACGGACTCACGCTCACCGACTCGGGCGGGTTCCAGGTGTTCTCGCTCGATCCGAAGGTCGACGACGACGGTGTCACCTTCAAGAGCACCTACGACGGCTCGACACATCGGTTCACGCCCGAGATCGCTGTCGACGTCCAACAGCGCATCGGCGCCGACATCGCCATGGTGCTCGATGTCTGCCCCCCGCTACCCAGCCCGCCACCGGTGATCCGCACGGCACTCGAGCGCACCACCGCCTGGTCGCAGCGTGCCAAGGCCGCGCACAGCCGCTCCGACCAGTCGCTGTTCGGCATCGTCCAGGGCGGCATCAGCGAGACGATGCGCCGCGAGAGCGCCGAGCAGATCGTGGCGATCGGCTTCGACGGTTACGGCATCGGCGGGCTGTCGGTGGGCGAGACCCGCGAGGAGATGCTTCCTGCGCTCGCTGCTGCGTTGGAGCAACTCCCGGCCGATCGGCCCCGCTACCTGATGGGCGTCGGCGACCCCGCTTCACTGGTCGAGGCCGTCGCACTCGGCGTCGACCAGTTCGACTGCGTGATGCAGACGCGGCTCGGTCGCCACGGGACGGCGCTGACCTCGACGGGACGCTTCCAGGCCAAGGCCGCCCGCAACGCCGAACTCGACGAACCGCTCGATCCCACCTGCCCGTGCGAGGTCTGTGCCCGTCACAGCCGCGGCTACCTGCGCCACCTACTCCAGGTCGGCGAGCCGAGCGCGTCGCGCCTGTTGTCGATTCACAACGTGGCGTGGACGATCGCCCTGATGGGATCGATGCGCTCCGCGATCGCGGCGGGGACGTTCGAGTCGCTGCACCGGTCGGTGCTCGACGTGTGGGGATGACGGGCGCCGAGAGCAGTTCGCAGATAGGATCGCACGCCGTCATGTCCTCGCACCTCATCTCCGCCCTCATCGCCCAGGAGTCATCCTCCGGTGGCAGTGGCGCCATCATCCAGCTCCTCATCCTGCTGCTGATCCCCTTCGCCATGTACTTCTTCATGATCCGGCCGCAGCGTCGCCGGATGCGTGAGCAACAGGAGCTGCAGCGTTCGATCCAGGTCGGCGACGAGGTCATCACGACCTCGGGCGTCTACGGCGTCATCACCGGCGAGGACGGCGACAGCAGGTTCTGGCTCGAGATCGACGACGACGTGCAGATCCGCATCGCCCGGGCGGCCATCTCCGGCAAGGCATCACTCGACGACGGCGACGTCGAGGCGAACGCCGACGAGACGGCGTCGACCACCGCCGCCGACGACGACTGAGCGGACTGCATGACACGTCGTCTCTGGACCTCACTGATCGGCGTCGTGCTGATCGTGGTCGTCACGCTCGTCTTCAACGTCGCCACCGACAACACTCCGATCCTGGGCCTCGACCTGCAGGGGGGCGTGTCGGTGATCCTGTCGCCGACCGAGCCGGCGACGCCGGAGGAACTCACGGTGATCCGTGATCAGATCCGTTCGGAACTCGAACGCCAGGGCATCGCCGAACCCGACGTGCGCGTCCAGGGCACCACGATCGTGGTCGACCTCCCCGGTGTCCGCGATCAGCAGGAGGCACTCTCCGCCGTCGACGTGTCCGGGGTGGTCGAACTGCGCCCCGTGCTCAACCCCGGCAGTTGCCAGCCGGTCGACGCCGCGCCCGTCGGTCCGGTCGTCGGCCCCACCGACCCGTCCGGCAGCGTTCCCGCCGGAACCGAGCCGCAGGGCATCCGTCGTGCGCAGACCCCGCCGACGAGCACACCCACCGACACCCTCCCGACCGACACCGTGCCAACCGACACCGTGCCGACCGACGCCGTGCCGACCGACGCTCCGGCGCCGGTGGTCGCACCGACTCAGACGGCAGATCCCACCGCCGAGTTGCTGCCGACCCGAGACGGCGGCGCCGAATGTCTGGGCCCGGCGCAGGGCACCGGCGAGGTGTTCGAGCGCGGCAGCGCCGAGCCGACGCTCGACCCGTCACAGGGATGGGGCGTCGCCGTCGACCTCCGTGGCGGTGACGGCCGCGACACGTGGAACAACCTCGCAAGCCAGTGTTTCAACCGGGTCCCGACGTGCCCCACGCAGCGGCTGGCGATCGTGCTCGACAGCGTCGTGCAGTCGGCGCCGACGGTCAACGAGCCGAACTTCACCGACTCGGTGTCGATCACGGGCAGCTTCACCCAGTCCGAAGCCGAGGACCTCGCCTCCGTCCTCAACCGCGGTGCGTTCCCGGTCGAGGTCGAGGCTCAAGAGGCCCGCACGGTGTCACCGTCGGCGGGTTCCGATTCGTTGCAGGCGGCGATCATCGCCGGGCTGTTCGGACTCGCACTCGTGCTGGGGTTCCTCCTCCTCTACTACCGCTGGCTCGCGCTGGTCATCGTGGGCGGGATCACCGTGTGGGCCGGCATGGTGTTCTCGATGGCGTCGTTCGTGTCCGGCTGGACGAACTACGCACTGAGCCTCGCCGGCGTCACCGGCATCATCGTGGCGATCGGCGTCACCGTCGACAGCTACGTGGTGTTCTTCGAACGCATCAAGGACGAACTCCGCAATGGGCGCACGATCAAGAACGCGGCACCGCGCAGCTTCAAGATGACCTGGCGCACGATCTGGTCCGCCGACGTCGTGTCGCTGATCGCCGCCGGGATCCTGTTCTCCCTCAGCGTCGGCTCGGTGCGCGGCTTCGCCCTGTACCTCGGCCTGACCACGATCTGCGACCTCCTCGTCTGCTACTTCTTCACCCGTCCGGCGGTGCTGCTGCTCGCTCGCAGCAAGCTGATGGCGCAGCGCGAGCACGTGCTCGGCATGAACGTGGCCACGACATGACCCTCGACACGAGCGTTTCCCGAACCGGCCTCGGCCGGCTGTTCCGCGGGCAGACGGCGATCGACTTCTACGGCAAGCGTCGCATCGGCCTCATCCTGGCCGTCGTCGCCGTGGTGGTGACCTTCGGGTCGTTGTTCACCCAGGGTCTCAACCTCGGCCTCGACTTCGAGGGCGGCGACGCCTGGGACATCCCGGCCAGCGAGACCTTCGGCGTCGACGAGGCAACCGACGTCCTGCGAGCCAACGACATCTCCACCACCGGAGCCCGCATCCAATTGCGCAGCTCGGAGACGTCCGACGTCGTCACCGTGCAGGTCGAGGAGTTGCCGCGAGACGAGGCCGCGGCGGTCACCGCCGATTTCGCCGAGGCCGCAGGCGTGACGGTCGACGAGATCAGCTTCTCGTTCACCAGCTCCACGTGGGGTGCCGAGATCACCGAGAAGGCCGTTCGAGCGCTGGTGATCTTCCTCTTCGTCGTGGCGGTGTTCATCTCGCTGCGATTCGAGTGGCGGATGGCGCTGGCCGCGATCGCCGCCATGGTCAACGACGTCGTCGTCGCTGTCGGCGTGTACTCGGTCTTCCAGTTCGAGGTGACTCCGGCCACCGTGATCGCCTTCCTGACGATCCTCGGCTATTCGCTGTACGACACGATCGTCGTCTTCGACCGGGTCAAGGAGAACGAGGGCCGCTACGCCAGTACGAAGATGCCCTACGAGGACATCGTCAACATCTCGATGAACCAGGTGGTGGTGCGGTCGCTGCTCACCAGCTTCTCGTCGATCCTGCCCGTGATCTCGCTGCTGATCCTGGGATCCGGCCTGCTCGGCGCCGTGTCGTTGAGCGAATTCGCCCTCGCCCTGCTCGTCGGCATGATCTCCGGCGTGTACTCCTCGATCTTCATCGCCACGCCTCTGCTCGCCGTCCTGAAGTCGAAGACCGGCCGTACGTCACGGCGTCAGCGATTGCTCGGTGACGATCTCCGAGCCGCCGTGATGGGTGCGGGTGTCACCGGACGCATTCCGGAGGACACCCCTCACGGCGACGGCGACCGCCACGCCGATCGTGAGCCGGTCACCGCCGGCGCGCCGGCAGCTCCCGGGTCCACCACGTCTGCGCACGCCGACCGCCTCCTGTCTCACCCGCCACGGCCGCGCAAGAAGAAGCGACGCTGATCCGGCGGGCGCCCGTCGATGCCGACGGCATCCAGTGGCGGTAACCTCCGACCATGGCAGGTGATTCCGCAGCCGAGCTGCCCGCAGACGATCGGGGCCTCCGCGGATTCGTGCGCGACATCCGTGACTATCCCACCGATGGCGTCACGTTCCGCGACATCACGCCACTGCTGGGCGACGCCACCACGTTCGCCAGCGCCGTCGATGGACTCGTCGAGGAGTTCGCGGGTTCCCCGGTCGATCGGGTCGTCGGTGTCGAGGCCCGAGGGTTCATCTTCGCCTCGGCGGTCGCCTACCGCATCGGTGCGGGACTCGTACCGGTCCGCAAGCCCGGCAAGTTGCCGTGGGCGGTCGTGCGCGAGGAGTACGACCTCGAGTACGGCTCCGACAAGCTCGAGATCCACCGTGATGCGATTCATCCCGGCGAACGGATCCTGATCATCGACGATGTCCTCGCCACCGGGGGCACCGCCGCAGCAACTGCCCGCCTCGTCGAGACGCTCGGTGGCGTGATCGCCGGACTCGGATTCGTGCTCGAACTCGACGCCCTGGGCGGCCGGGCCCATCTGGGGGAGCGCCCGGTGAAGGCGCTTCTGCACTACTGAGAGGCACCGTGGGGACCGTCGATCGCGTGCTCCCGTGGCGGCGCCAACACGTCGAGGTCGCCAACTCCGAGCTCACACCGCTGCTGGCGTCGTACCGTCGACGCCATCCCAAGTCGCCGGTGTCGACGATCAGCCGGGCGTACCGCGTCGCTGCTGACGCCCACCGCTCGCAGATGCGCTCCAGCGGCGAGAGCTACATCAACCATCCGCTCGCAGTGGCCCAGATCGTCGCCGACATCGGCCTCGACGAGGTGTCGGTGACCGCTGCGCTCCTGCACGACGCCGTCGAGGACACCGAGATCACGGTGGCCGACGTCGAGCGCGACTTCGGCTCCGAGGTCGCCGCGATCGTCGACGGTGTCACGAAGCTCGAACGCATCCAGTTCGACTCTCGCGAAGAGCAGCAGGCGGCGAGCATGCGCAAGATGCTCGTCGCGATGGCCAAGGATCTCCGGGTCCTGGTCATCAAGCTCGCGGACCGCCTCCACAACATGCGCACGATCGCCGCGATGCCGCTCGAGAAGCAGCAGCGCATCGCCCAGGAGACGCTCGACATCTACGCACCGTTGGCTCACCGCCTGGGCATGCAGGAGATGAAGCAGCAACTCGAGGATCTCGCCTTCGCCGCGCTGCACCCCAAGCGGTTCGCGGAACTGGACCATCTGGTGTCCAGCCGCACGCCGGAGCGCGATCTCTACCTGGCCAAGACGCTCGCCGAGGTCCGAGCCCGGCTCGACGAACTGGGCATCGAAGCCGAGGTCACCGGGCGCGGCAAGCACCTGTGGAGCATCTACGAGAAGATGGTCGTGAAGGGCCGCGAGTTCGACGAGATCTTCGACCTGATCGCGATCCGCGTCGTCGTGGAGTCGATGAAGGACTGCTATGCCGCGTTGGGTTCGATCCACGGCCGGTGGCGCCCCGTCGTCGGCCGGTTCAAGGACTACATCGCGATGCCCAAGTTCAACCTCTACCAGAGCTTGCACACCACGGTGATCGGTCCGGCGGGCAAGCCGATCGAGGTCCAGATCCGCACCGTCGAGATGCACCAGCGCGCGGAGTGGGGTGTGGCAGCGCACTGGGCCTACAAGGAGGGCACCGACCACGCCGCCGACATCGACTGGCTCAGTCGGATCATCGACTGGCAGGAGGAGGTGTCCGATCCGGCGCAATTCATGCAGAGCCTGAAGACCGACCTCGAACAGGACGAGGTGTTCGTCTTCACACCGAAGGGGCGGGTGATCACCCTGCCGGTCGGCTCGACCACCGTCGACTTCGCGTACGCCGTGCACACCGAGGTCGGCCATGCCTGCATCGGCGCCAAGGTCAACGGTCGGCTGGTCTCGCTCGACCACGTACTGGCGAGCGGCGACAACGTCGAGATCTTCACGTCCAAGGTCGAGACCGCCGGCCCGTCGCAGGACTGGCTCAGCTTCGTGGTCTCACCGCGGGCGCGCAACAAGATCCGCCAGTGGTTCAGCCGTGAGCGTCGTGTCGACATGGTCGAGGCCGGCCGCGACGACCTCACGTCAGAGCTGCGCCGCGAACGTCTCGCGGTGCAGCAGGTGTGGAAGTCGCCCGAGCTGGAAGCGGTCGTCGCCGAGCTCAGCTACGTCGACCTCGACGCCCTGCTGGCGGCGATCGGCGAGCACCACGTGTCCGCCAAATCGGTGGCCCAACGCCTGGCGAAGGCGTTCCACGGCGATGCCGGTGAACAGCTCCCCGCCACCGTCTCGACACCGCGCCGCGAGCGCCGCGACGGGCACGAGACCCCCGTCGGTGTCCACGTCGAAGGCCTCGACGACGTCCTCGTCCGGCTCGCCAACTGCTGCACGCCGGTGCCCGGCGACTCGATCATCGGCTTCGTCACACGCGGCCGGGGCGTGAGCGTGCACCGCTCGGACTGCGCGAACGCAGCATCGCTGTCGGCCGAACAGGCCACGCGGATGATCGAGGTGGAATGGGATGGTGAGGAACGCCCCGGGCGCACCTTCGTGGCCGGGGTCGAGGTGGTCGCCCTCGATCGATCTCGCCTGCTGCGAGACGTCACCAACGCCCTCGCCGACCACCACGTCAACATCCTGTCGTGCCAGACGGTCACGGGGAGCGACCGGGTGGCCAAGATGCGCTTCGAGTTCGAGTTCGCCAATCCCGGCTATCTCGACGCGGTGCTGCGCACGATCAAGGGCGTCGATTCCGTCTACGACGCCTACCGCCTGATCCCCGGCGCTGCCACACCGGTCGCCTGACGCCCGGCACGCAACCCTCGACCCTGAGCGATGAGCCAACCGCCCTGATACGGGCTTTTCGCTCATCGCCTGCTGGTGGATCGTTCGCTGGTGATGTGCTCAGGAATGCGCTGGAATCGAGGGGCGGCCACGCCGGTAGCCTGATCGGCCGTGCCCGCGTTCCAGACCAGTCCCGGCATGCGGGACATCCTGCCGCCCGAGAGCGGACGTTGGCGCCGGTTCGTCGACGTGTTCGCCGACGTGGTCGAGCGCGCCGGCTACGGGCAGCTCATCACGCCGCTGCTCGAGGACCTCGGTGTGTTCACCCGCATCGGTGACGCCACCGACGTGGTCACCAAGGAGATGTACGACTTCGTGGACAAGGGCGATCGGCACGTCGCACTGCGCCCGGAGATGACCGCCAGCGTCTGTCGGGCCTTCGCCGAGCACCGGCCGACCACACCGTGGAAGATCTTCTACGCCGGTTCGAACTTCCGCTACGAGAAGCCCCAGCGTGGGCGCTACCGCCAGTTCGATCAGGTCGGCGTCGAGGTGCTCGGCGCCGACGACGCGAACCTCGACGTCGAAGCGATCGCACTGGCCTGGGAGTTCTTCGCCCGGCTCGGTCTGCGCAAGGTCGAGCTGCTCGTCAACAGTCTCGGCGAGCCGGACGACCGCACCCGTTACGTCGAGGCGCTGCGCGATCACTTCACTGCCTGTGGCGATGCGCTGAGCGAGCAGAGCCGGGCGACCCTCCAGCGCAATCCTCTGCGCGTGCTCGACTCGAAGCGTGACATCGACCAGCCGCACATCGAGTCTGCGCCGCAGATCGCCGAGTTCCACAGCGCCGACGCCGCTGCCCACTTCGCCGCAGTGCTCGCCGGGCTGCGCTCCCTCGACATCCCGTTCACGATCGAGCCGAAGCTCGTGCGCGGTCTCGACTACTACCGGCGCACGATCTTCGAGTTCCAGGGCGGCACGCTGGATTCGGCGCAGAACGCACTCGGCGGCGGCGGCCGCTACGACGGGCTCGTCGAAGCGCTCGGCGGACCCGCCACGCCGGGCGTCGGGTTCGCGCTCGGCGTCGAGCGCACCTTGCTGGCATGCGACGACGAGGGCGTGTTCGCCGCCGAGCCGGTCGTGCTCGACGCCTTCGTGGTCGATGTCACCGGCGGGCTGGAGGCCACCGTGCTCACCGCCGAGTTGCGCCGTGACGGGTTCGCCGTCGACCGGGGCTACGACAACCGGTCGATGAAGGCCCAGATGAAGCTCGCCAATCGCAGCGGCGCACGCTTCGCGCTCATCGTCGGCGACGACGAGCTCGAAGCGGGCACGGTCGTCGTCAAACCCATGCACGGTGACGGCGACCAGGTCGTGGTCGACCGTTCCACGGTCATGGCTCATCTCACCGCGCCCACCCGCCCGAGTTCCGCCTCCCATCCCGAACAGAATTGATCCATTCATGACCGACACCACCATCCCCACCACGTCCTCGCAGGCAACGTCGATGCGCACGCATCTGTGCGGTGAGCTCCGGCGCGAACACATCGGCCGGACCGTCAGCGTGTGCGGCTGGGTCGGGCGGCGTCGCGAGCACGGAGAGCATCTGGCCTTCGTCGACCTGCGCGACCACTCGGGCATCGTCCAGTGTGTGATCAACGACGACGTCGACGTGCGCAGCGAATACGTCCTGCGTATCACCGGTGTCGTGCGCGAGCGGCCCGAGGGGACGGTCAACGAGAACCTGCCGACCGGCCACGTCGAGCTGGGGGAGTGCCGGGTCGAGGTGTTGCGCAAGGCCGACCCGCCACCGTTCCCGATCGACGCGCGCGCTGACGACGTCGACGAGAACATCCGACTCCAGCACCGCTACCTCGACCTGCGGCGTGAGCGGATGCAGAAGAACCTGCGCGTACGCGCCGCGGTCAACGCTGCGGTACGCGCCGGGATGGAACGTCAGGGTTTCGTCGAGGTCGAGACCCCGATGCTCGTTCCCTCGACCCCGGAGGGCGCACGGGAGTTCCTGGTGCCGTCGCGCAAGGAGCCGGGTTCGTTCTATGCGCTGCCGCAGTCGCCCCAGCTGTTCAAGCAACTGCTCATGGTGGGAGGCGTCGACCGCTATTACCAGATGGCACGTTGTCTGCGCGACGAAGACCTGCGTGCCGACCGGCAGTACGAGTTCATGCAGCTCGACATGGAGATGAGCTTCGTCACGCAGGATGACGTGCTCGACGCTGTCAGTGAAGCGGTACTCGACGCTGCCGAAGCGGCGACCGGCGAACGGCCGCCGGCGATCGAGCGGATCACCTGGCAGGAGGCGATGAACCGCTGGGGCATCGACAAGCCCGACCTGCGCTTCGGGCTCGAACTCGTCGAGCTGACGCCGGTGTTCGCCGCCACCGAGTTCAAGGCGTTCGCCGGCGCCGAATCGATCAAGGGCATCCGCGTCCCTGGTGCGGCAGCCGACTACGGCCGCAATCAGCTCGACAAGCTCACCGACCGCGCCAAGTCACTGGGTGCCAAGGGCCTCGTGTGGTTGAAAGTGGCCGAAGTCGGCGAGGGTAACGAGGGCTCCGGTTTCGAGTCGCCGGTCGCGAAGTTCCTGTCCGAGGCCGAGGCCGCCGAGGTCCGTTCGACGATGTCGGCCGAGGCGGGCGACCTGATCCTGATCGTCGCCGACGAATGGATGACCACCTGCGAGGTGCTGGGAACGCTCCGCAACGACATCGGCCGTCCACCGGTGCACGAGGGGCCGTACCGCTACGTCTGGGTCGTCGAGTTCCCGCTCTTCGTGGGCGTCGACAAGGAGACCGGTCGCCCGAAGCCCGGTCATCACCCCTTCACGACGCCGCATCCGGACGATCTCGACAAGATCGAGACCGACCCGTTGTCGGTGCGCTCGATCGCCTACGACCTCGTGCTCAACGGGTGGGAGCTCGGCTCCGGTTCGATCCGAATCCACGAACCGGAACTCCAGCGGCGCGTGTTCAAGGCGCTCGGCATCTCCGACGAGGAGGCCGACCGCAAGTTCGGCTTCTTCCTCAATCCGTTCGACTACGGCGCACCGCCGCACGGAGGCTTCGCGTTCGGCCTCGACCGCCTCGTCGCCATCCTCGCGGGCGAGGAGAACATCCGCGAGGTGATCGCCTTCCCGAAGACCCAGTCCGGCCAGGATCCGATGACCAACTCACCGATCCCCGGCGATCCCAAGGCGCTCGCCGAACTCGGCCTCAAGGTCCTGCCACCCGCCACCTGACGCGATGAGCTTCGACACCGACATCGACCGTGATGCAGAGACGCTACTCGGTCCGTTCCGAGCGCCGGCGCAGATGCTTGCCGAGCAGGAATACGCGGGCCACACGAGCGTCCACGACAACGAAACCGCGGCGAAGCTCGGCCTCGCCGGCGCCCCGATCGAGGGTCCCACACACTTCAGCCAGATCGATCCGCTGGCGGTCGAACGCTGGGGGCGCAGCTGGTTCGAACGTGGATGCGTGAGTTCGCACTTCCTCAACATGGTCGTCGAGGGCGACGAACTCCGAGCGTCGCTCACACCGGTGACTCCGACCCTGGCGCGCATCGCCGCCGAGAAGGCGGACGCGACACCGGTGCTGACCGGCACGGCATCGATCGGACGAGACGACACGACCGAGCTCGACGAGCGCCGTCAGCGTGGTCTGGAGGATCCCGGTTCGTTGCACATCGTCGACCAGCTCGAGATCGGCATGCGGGTGAGCGTGCCGGAGCCCGTGGCGATGGGTTTCGACGACCACAACGGCAGCCTGTATCCGTTCACGCTGGCACAGAAGCTCGAGCGGATCACCGAGCGCTCGTCGTGGTATCTGCCCGACGGTGACAGCCCCTGGGGGCGCCCGATCGTGCCGACGGAGATGATCAGCGTCATCGCGCACCGCTCGAACGCGCACTTCCCCGTGCGCGGCCCGGCGGTCGGGTTGTTCATCGACCTCGAGGTGCGCTTCGTCGACGGCCCGGTCTTCGTCGGTCGGCCGTATCGGGTCGAGCACACGGTGGTCGGGATCGGTCAGACCAAGCGGGTCGAGTCGTACTGGACCGAGTCGACGATCACCGACGCCGAGACGGGCGTCCACGCAGCCACGGTGCTGCTGCACCAAGGCGTCTTCAAGGCATCCTTCGCCGGCTACCCGAGCTGATCCGGTCAGCGTTCCTCGGGATAGACGACGCCGAGCTGCGCCCGGATGTCGTCGAGCAGCTCCATCGTCGACACCGTGGTGGCGAGCGGGATCACATCGCTCTGGCGGTGGCCGCCGCGAATCCGTTCCATCGCGTGCGCCGCCTCGTGCGCGAGCCCCTGGTTCGCCATGTCGACGTGCACCGGTTCCTCCCCGGTGAGCAGCACGGTGAAGCCGCTCGGATACCAGAACGGTGGGTCGATGTCGATGCGGCCGAGCGTGCCGTAGACCGAGGCGCCGAGGCTGCCCATCATGTCCAACGAGGTGTGGAACACCGTCAGCGCTCCGCCCTCGTGGCGCACGACACCGCCGACCGTCGCGTCGACGCCCGTGTCGCCCAAGGTGCCGCTGACCTTGGCGTCGACGGGATCACCGGCCAGGAACCGGCCGAGGCTGACGGGGTAGATGCCGATGTCGAGCATCGCTCCGCCGGCGAGGTCGATGCGGCGGTGCCGGCCGTCCGGATCGGCGACCGGGATGGCGAAGTTCGCCTCGATCACCCGCAGGTCACCGATCTCGCCGTCGAGGACGCGCTGGCGGATGTCGACGACCGCCGGGATGAACCACGTCCACATCGCCTCCATCAGGAATCGGTCGTTGCGGGCGGCCGCGGCGACCATCTCGCGGGCCTGCGCCGCATTGACCGCGAACGCTTTTTCGCACAGCACGTGCCTGCCGGCGTCGAGTGCGGCGATCGTCATGGCGTGGTGGTGGCTGTGTGGCGACGCGACGTAGACGATGTCGACGTCGTCGTCGGCCCACAGGTCGTCGTAGGTGCCGTGGGCGCGAGGGATGCCGAAGCGGTCGGCGAAGCGGTCGGCCGCGTCGCGGCTCCGCGAGCCGACGGCGACCACCTCGGCTCCGGGCAGGGTGCGCAACGCCGTGCACATGCTGGACGCGATCGAGCCCGTGGAGGCGATGCCCCACCGCAGTGGTGGTGGTTCGGAGATGTCGCTCATCGTCGGAACGTAGCAAGCGCCGGGTGTGGCGGCCGACGTCGTCGGCTCGCGCAACTCTGTGACACGGCTGCTCTACGGTGGTCGTCGACCGACTCTCCCCGACGGATCCATCACCGCGAGGAGCACACCATGAACGACAGCAACGAGTCGGCGGCGTCGAGCAACGTCGCCGTCATCCGAGGCGCACTGCGCGGCGAGCCGCTCGCCCGCGACCTCCCCGGCGGCGGTGTCGTCGTGCAGTTCGACGTGAGCACCAGGGTCCGGTCCGACGGCCGCCGCTGCACTGTCTCAGTTCCCGTCGCCTGGAACGATCCGACCCCGTCGCAACTCGGCATCCTGGTGCCGGGTGTCGAGGTCGTCGTCGTCGGTACCGTCCGGCGCCGGTTCTTCCGGGTCGGCGGAGCGACGCAGAGCCGTACCGAAGTGGTCGCGGAGTCGGTGATCCCTGCGCGGCGCCGACGGCGTGTCGCTGCAGCGCTCAGCGAGGCGGCCGATCGCCTCCTCGACCTGGCTGCGTGATCCGCGGCGCGGTTCGCCTCAGATCAAGCTGCGTATCACCAGGCCCGTGCGCAGCTTGGGGGTGAAGAACGTCGACTTGGGCGGCATGAGGGCGCCTTCGCGTGCGGTGCGCTCGATCTCGGCGACGCTCACGGGGCGGATCAGCACCGCAGCAGCAGCCTCGCCCGACGTCACGGCGTCGACGACGTGAGCGACGCCGTGCTGGTAGGTGACGGCGTGCGGGAGCTCCGCCAGGGCGTGCTCGAGCCAGGCCCCGTCGAGCGCACGCACACCGTCGAACGCGCCGGGTCGGGCACGCAGCCACTGCGCGGCGCCGTCGGGGCCGACCAGGCACAGCAGACCGTCGTCGTCCATCGTGGCGAGCGTGGTGTCGTCCGGCGAGCCCGCGTCACTGCGCTCGAAGCAGGCATCGAGCGCAGTGACCAGCTCGTCGAACGACACGTCGTGATAGAGGCGGTGGATCGCTTCGACCGAGAGCTGGTCGGCGACCAGCTCGTTGACGAACGCCAGGGTCTCGTCGGCGGGGTTCGGCCGGTTGCCGTTGGCCGAGCGCACCTCGTCGCGATAGGTGCGGCTGATGCCGTAGCGGTGGTGGCCGTCCGCGATCAGGACATCGTCGGAGCCGATTCTGTCGGCGATCGCCCGGATGCGTTCCGGATCGGTGACGCGCTCGACCACGTGGTCGACTCCGTCCACGGTGACCGAGGCGACCGGCTCGCCTGGCTCGGCAAGCAGCGCCGTGAGCCCGTCCGCCAACGACAGGCCCCACACCGGCGACAGATTGGCCTGCGTGGCCCTCGTCAGGTCGAGGCGGTCGGTCGACGCCTTGGGCGTCACCCGCTCGTGCGGCAGCACGCCCCCAGCGCCCTCGTCGACGACCTCGAGGCCGCCCAGCACGCCGGCGATGTCGCGAGCGGTGCCGGCGGCATCGGTGAAGCGCATCCGGTAGATGGTGAACGTGGGCACGTCGTCGTAGTCCATCACGCCGGCCTCGATCCATTCGCGCAGCGTGGCGCCGGCGGCGTCATACCGTCCGGGGCCGTCCGCCTCGCGGGGGACGTCGACGTGGGTGATGTTCCAGCGGCTGCGGGCCCCCAGTTCGTCGAGGTCGGCGTCCGACACGACGTCGTACGGCGGTGCGATCAGGTCGTCGATGTCAGGATCGCAGTAGCGCAAGGCGGGAAACGGCGTGAAACGTGGCACGACGACAGGATGTCACGACCAGGCCCCGCGGCTGCAACGATCGATGTCGTGGCCGACTGGTTCCAGCAGATCGACAGTGTCTTGTGCGACCTCGACGGTGTGGTCTGGCTGGCCCACCAGCCCATCGCCGGCTCTGCAGAGGCCATCGCGGCGTTGCGTCGGTCGGGGCGCAGGGTGTTGTTCGTCACCAACAATTCGGCGGCGACGCTGGCCGAGCACGGAGCGGCGCTGGCCGAGGTCGGCATCCCGGCCGACGGCGACGTTGTCAGTTCGGCGATGGCCGTCACGCCGCTGGTGAAAGCAGGCGAGCGGGTCCTGGTAGCGGCGGGTGCAGGTGTCGTCGAGGCGCTCGAGCAGGCCGACGTCGAGGCGGTCGTCAACACCGGTCGGCCGATCACCGGTGTCGTCGACGCCGTCGTCGTGGGCCTGCATCGCGACTTCGACTACGATCGGCTCAGCGTTGCCGCCGACGCCGCACGTACCTGCGGTCGGCTGATCGGCACCAACAGTGACACGACCTACCCCACCCCGCAGGGCCTCCTGCCGGGCGGCGGTTCGATCCTCGCCGCCGTGGCGTCGGCGTCGGGTGTCGAGCCCACCATCGCCGGCAAACCGCATCAACCGCTGGCGACACTCGTGGCATCCACACTGTCCACACCGCAGCGGCCGTTCGCCGCTGAGCGGGTGATCATGGTGGGTGACCGCCCGGAGACCGACGGGCGCTTCGCTGCGCGACTCGGCTGCCGGTTCGCTCTCGTGCGCTCGGGTGTCACCCGTCCCGGGTCGTCGCTCGACGAGGACACCGCCGTCGATCTCGACGTCGCCGACCTGGGAGAAGTCGCTCGCCGCCTCGCCCCGTCCAGCGCCGCTGATGAGTAGTCTTGGGCCATGGCAAAATCCACCGTTCAGCGCCTCGTCGATGCAGGTGTCGAGTTCAGCGACATCTCCCGGAAGCAGGCGGAGTCGATCGTCAAGTCGCTCGTGAAGGCGGGTGAGGTCCGCAGGTCCGACGCCGAGAAGGCCGTGCAGACCCTCCTCGACCGCAGCCGGGAAACCTCGGATCGTGTGAGTGAGAACGTCCAGCGCGAGGTCTCCAAGCAGATGAGTTGGCTGTCGGAGCGCTTCGACGAACTCGAGGACCGTCTCGAGGAGTTGGCCGAGAAGATCGCCGAGCGCGTGAAGTCCGAGATCGACGCTGCACAGGCGCCGTCGACGACGGCACCGGCCAAGAAGACCGCAGCCAAGCGCACGTCCACGACCAAGAAGACCGCAGCCAAGAAGAAGGCGCCGGCCAAGAAGACCGCAGCAAAGAGGAAGGCGCCGGCCAAGAAGACCGCAGCCAAGCGCACGTCCACGACCAAGAAGACCGCAGCCAAGAAGAAGGCACCGGCCAAGAAGGCGCCGGCCAAGAAGGCGCCGGCCAAGAAGGCACCGGCGACGAGCACCGCTGCCAGCACGGCACCCGCCACGCAGGCTGGCGCCGCCAGTACCGACTGAGCGTCGGTGGGGACGCGCCGCCGGCTCGACGCCGAACTCGTTCGTCGGGCACTGTCGACGAGCCGGACCGAAGCACAGGCGCTGATCGCCGCCCATCGGGTGTTGGTCAACGGCTCGGTGGCCGACAAGCCCGCTCGCCAGGTGGCGCCGGGCGATGCCGTCGTCGTCGAGGGACCGCCCCCCAGGTTCGTGGGACGAGGGGCGGAGAAGCTCGACCATGCACTCGACGTGTTCGGCATCGACGTCCACGGTCGTCGGGCGCTCGACGCCGGTGCGTCCACGGGTGGGTTCACCGATTGTCTGCTGCAGCGCGGCGCCGCGCACGTGGTCGCACTCGACGTCGGGCACGGTCAACTCCACGAACGACTGCGTGCCGATCCTCGTGTCACGAACCTCGAGCGGCACAACGTCCGCCACGTCGACGCCGACCTGCTCGGCGGTCCGGTCGACCTCGTCGTGGGGGATTTGTCGTTCATCTCGTTGCAACTGGTGATCCCCAAGTTGACCGCTCTGTGCCAACCTGGGTCGCCGATGGTCCTCCTCGTGAAACCGCAGTTCGAAGCCGGCCGCCGAGAGGTCGATCGCGGGCGCGGCATCATCACCGATCCGGCGATCCACGAACGCGTCCGTGGCGAGATCGACGCTGCGCTCGTCGCCGCAGGATGCTCGGTTCGGGGATGGACCGATTCGCCGATCACCGGTGCCGACGGCAACCGGGAGTTCCTGGTCCATGCAACCACGGCGACGGGGGCCACCCGATGACCAGCGTCGCAGTCGTCGCTCACCACGAACGATCCACGGCCCGGAGCCTGGCCGAGGACGCCGCAGCATGGTGCACCGACCACGGCATCACGTTCTGGATGCCCGTCGGCGACGCCGAAGCACTCGACCTCGGAGACTGCGCAAGTCTGCGTCCCATCGCCGAGGCCGACCTGGTGCTCAGCCTGGGTGGAGACGGCACGATGCTGCGCAGCGTGCGGCTGCTCGAGGGTGCGCCGGTACCGGTACTCGGCGTCAATCTCGGCTCGCTCGGCTACCTCACCCAGGTCGAGCCGGATCGGCTCGAGGATGCGCTCGACCGATTCGTCGCGGGTTCGGAGTCCGGCGGCTGGACGCTCGATCGGCGCATGATGCTCGACGTGGCGGTGAACGGGGTCCTCGTCGGACGGGCCCTCAACGAGGCCGTCGTCGAGAAGGCGGCGTCGGGGCACACCGTACGGCTGCTGGCTCGCATCGACGGTGAACCGTTCACCTACTACGCGGCCGACGGATTGATCGTGGCGACGCCGACCGGTTCGACCGCCTACTCGCTGTCGGCGCGGGGTCCGGTGGTGTCGCCGCGGCATCGGGCGATGCTGCTGACGCCGGTCTCACCACACATGCTCTTCGACCGGACGCTGGTGCTCGACCCGTCGGAGACCATCGAGATCGAGGTCTCCGGTCATCGGGTGGGCGAGCTGGTCCTCGACGGCCAGCCCGTCGCGCCACTGGACGACGGTGACGTCGTCGCGTGCACCCCGTCGGAGTCGACGGCCAACTTCGTGCGGTTCGGCAGCGAGCACTACCACCAGATCCTGAAGGCCAAGTTCGGCCTCGCCGACCGCTGAGCACGGAGGGGATCGCGGCCGTGCTCACCGAACTGCACATCGAGAACCTCGGCGTGATCGAGCGTGTCGAGCTGAGCTTGGGTGGTGGTCTGACGGCCGTCACGGGTGAGACCGGTGCGGGCAAGACGATGCTGGTCGAGGCGATCGAGCTGCTCGTCGGTGGCCGCGCCGACACCGCGATGGTGCGTCACGGGGCAGCCGAAGCACGCGTCGACGGTCGGTTCGTGATGGCCGACGGCGGCGAACGGGTGCTCACCCGGGTCGTTCCCGCCGACGGCCGATCCCGTGCCTATGTCGACGGCCGCCTGGCGACGGTCGCATCGCTCGCCGAGATCGCCGCGGACATCGTCGATCTCCACGGCCAGCACGCACATCAGTCCCTCCTGTCGACGGCCACCCAGCGTGCGGCGCTCGACCGGTTCGGTGACGTCGATCTCGCTTCGCTGCGCGCCGCTCGGGCCCGGCTCACCGAGATCGACGCCGAACTCGCAGCGCTGGGCGGCGACGAACGCGCCCGGGCGCGAGAGATCGATCTGCTCCGGTTCCAGGTCGACGAACTGGATGCCGCCGCCGTCGTCGATCCCGACGAAGACCGCGCGCTCGATGCCGAGGAGACCGTGCTGGCCGATGCGACGGCACACCGCGAGGCGGCAGCAGCCGCCACCTCGGCGCTGAGCGATGACGGGGGAGCGCGCGACGCGCTGTCGGCAGCGCTCGGTCTGCTGGACGGTCGGTCGCCGTTCTCGGTCGAGGCGTCGCGTCTTCGCGACCTGCTTGCGGAACTGGACGACCTGATCGGCGCGGTACGAGCGGGCGGCGAGTCGATCGACGAGGCCCCCGAGCGCCTCGCCGACATCCGTGACCGTCGCCAGACGCTGAAGAACCTCCGGCGCAAGTACGGAGACGATCTGGCCTCGGTGATGGGGTTCCATGCCGAGGCGGAGGAACGGCTCCGTGAACTCGAGCAGTTCGACCAGCGCGCCGCTGCGCTCGACGAGCTGCGTCAGCAGGCGCTGGCCGCCGAACGCCGGGCGGCCGAGGTCGTCGGCCGTCGGCGCCGGATCGCCGGTCCGCAGCTGGCGGCCGCCGTCGAGACGGAACTGCAGCGGCTGGCCATGGAACACGCCGCGGTCGGCGTGGAAATCGGGGACCACGACGACGACCATCCCGGCGATCGGGTCCAGTTCGTGCTGGCGGCGAACCCCGGTGCGCCGCTGCTGCCGCTCACCCGGGTGGCATCGGGAGGCGAACTGGCCAGGACGATGCTCGCCCTGCGGCTGGTGCTCTCGTCGGCGACGGTCGACCACGACGTTGCGGTCGACGGTGGCCGCACCCTGGTCTTCGACGAGGTCGACGCCGGCATCGGCGGTGCCGCAGCGCAGGCGATCGGCGATGCACTGGCGGCGTTGGGGCGCAGCCATCAGGTGCTGGTGGTGACCCATCTCGCGCAGGTGGCGGCTGCGGCGACCATCCAGATCACCGTCTCGAAGACGGTGAGCGAGGGCCAGACCCGCGCGACGGCAACGGCGATCGCCGGCGAGGACCGCGTCGTGGAGATCGCCCGCATGCTGTCGGGCTCGACGAGCGCTTCGGCACTCGAGCACGCCCGTGAACTGCTCGGCATCTGAGCGACCGGGTGCCGCCAGGTGCCTCAGCCCTCGCTGCGATCGCCTGCTGCAATCGGCGGGGAAGACGCGTCGACGACGACACCGCGGGTAGGGTGATGTCCCGTCATGGTGTCGCGCGACACCCGACACGACAGCAGGGTGCGACAGCACGTCGAGACGGAGGAATGGTCGAATGCCGAAGCACATTTTCGTGACCGGAGGCGTTGCCAGCTCGCTCGGCAAGGGCCTCACCGCCTCGTCGCTGGGACGGCTCCTCAAGTTGCGAGGTCTGCGGGTCACGCTGCAGAAGCTCGATCCGTACATCAACATCGACCCGGGCACGATGAACCCGTTCGAGCACGGCGAGGTCTTCGTCACCGACGACGGCGGCGAGACCGACCTCGACCTCGGCCACTACGAACGGTTCATCGACGAGAACCTGTCACGCAACTCGAACGCCACGACGGGATCCATCTACCAGGCGGTGCTCGCCGCCGAACGTCGCGGTGACTACCTCGGCAAGACGGTGCAGGTCATCCCGCACATCACCGACGAGATCAAGCGACGGGTCCAGCGCGTCGCCCACGACGACGTCGACGTCGTGATCACCGAGGTCGGCGGCACCGTCGGCGACATCGAGATCCTGCCGTTCCTCGAAGCGATCCGCCAGTTCCGCAACATGGTCGGCCGCGACAACGTCTGCTACATCCACGTCACCCTCGTGCCGTTCATCGGCCCATCGGGCGAGCAGAAGACGAAGCCGACCCAGCACTCCGTGACCGAACTGCGCAGCCGAGGCATCCAGCCCGACGTCATCGTGTGTCGCAGCGAAGCACCGCTGTCCGACGACCTGAAGCGCAAGATCTCCAGCCTCTGCGACGTCGAGGAACGTGCGGTCGTCAACGCCGCCGACGCCAAGAACATCTACGAACTCCCGTTGATCCTCCACGACGAGGGACTCGACGACTTCGTCTGCGATCTACTGCGCATCGACGGCGAGCCCGATCTCAGCTACTGGGAGCAGTTCGTCGCCAAGGTCGAGGCCGCGACGACGCCCGTCCGCATCGGACTGATCGGCAAGTACATCGAACTTCCCGACGCGTATCTCTCCGTGGTCGAGAGCCTCAAGCATGCCGGGTTCCATCATGGCGCCGACGTGGAGATCGTCTGGATCCAGTCCGAGAGCGTCGAGGGCCTGCTCGCTGCTGGACAGCTCAACCATCTCGACGGCATCGTGATCCCCGGCGGGTTCGGTTACCGCGGCGTCGAAGGCAAGATCGCAGCAGCGCGTTACGCCCGCGAGGAGGGAGTGCCGTGTCTCGGCCTCTGCCTGGGGCTGCAGGCGATGACGATCGAGTTCGCCCGCGACGTCGTCGGGCTCACCGACGCCAACTCGACCGAGTTCGATCCGACGACGCACCACCCGGTGATCGATCTGATGCTCGAACAACGCGGGATCGAGGACAAGGGCGGCACGATGCGCCTGGGCGCGTACTACGCGGTGCTCGCTCCGGGCTCGCAGGTCGCCGAAGCGTACGGCGAGCCGGTGGTCAGCGAACGCCACCGCCACCGCTACGAGTTCAACGAGCGCTACCGCAAGCAGCTCGAGGAGTCGGGGCTCTGGTGTTCCGGAACCTCGCCCGACAACCGTCTGGTCGAGTTCATCGAGCTGCCCGGACATCCGTTCTGGGTCGGCACCCAGGCGCACCCGGAGTTCAAGAGCCGTCCCGACCGGCCGCACCCGCTGTTCCGTGAGCTGATCGCCGCCGCGCTCCGGCGCCGGGCGCAGCCGGAGGCGTCGGCAACCGAGGTCGTGCAGGCCGACGAGCACGCCAGCGACGCACCGGCATCGCTCACCTCGTGACCGGGTTCCGCCGGGTCTCCGAACGGACGGTCCACGAGGGCCACGTCTGGAATCTGGCGGTCGCCGAGTTCGAGGCGCCCGACGGATCGTCGTTCACCCGCGACATCGTTCGATCCCCGGGAGCCGTCGGCGTGCTGCCACTCGTGTTCGACGCCGAAGGGAACCCCTCGGTCGTGCTCGTGTCGCAGTACCGGCCGCCGTACGAACGAGCGATCGTCGAGATTCCGGCCGGCATGCGCGATGTCGACGGCGAGGACACCGCGGAGGTGGCGCGTCGCGAGCTCGTCGAGGAGGCGGGGCTCCAAGCCGGCCGACTGGAGCTGCTCACCGAGATGCTCCCGTCTCCCGGTATGACGGATTCGATCACCACGCTCTACCTGGCCACGGAGTGCACCCCGGTGCCGCACGACCGCCAGGGTCCCGAGGAGGAGCACATGGAGCTGCTCCACCTCCCGCTGGCCGACGCCGTCGCCATGGTCGAACAAGGAGAGATCGGCGATGCCAAGTCGGTGGTCGCACTCCTGCTGACCGATCGGCGCCTGCGCGCCTCGGACCAAACGTACGGCTGAGACCCCTGATGGCGCGCTCCGAGCTGCCGATCGAGGTGGAGGAGTTCCTGTCGTGGATGGTCGCGGAGAAGGGACGCTCGGCGAACACGATCGCCGCCTACCGCCGCGATCTCGGCGCGTACTGCGAGTGGTTGTCGACGCAGGGCACGACCGTGCTCGACGTGGGTCATCAGCAACTCGTCGAGTTCGTGGGGATCCGGCGACGCAGCGGGGCGGCGACGTCGTCGATCGCACGCCAATTGGCGGCGGTCCGGATGCTGCACCGGTACCTGTCGATCGAGGGCGAGCGACGTGACGACCCCGCAGCCGAACTCGAGGGAGTGCGCGTGCCGTCGGGGATCCCGAAGCCGCTCACGGAGGCACAGGTGACGAGCCTGCTCGACGCCGTGGTCGTCACCCAGCCGATCCATCGCCGCGATGTGGCCCTGATCGAGTTGCTGTACGCCACCGGCGCCCGGATCTCCGAAGCGGTCGGGCTGTCGATCGGCGAGATCGATCTCGACGCCCGGCTGGTGCGGCTGTACGGAAAGGGGGCGAAGGAACGCATCGTGCCCTTCGGTTCCGGCGCGGCGGCCGCACTCGACGACTGGTTCTCTCCGAGCGGTCGGGCCTTGATCGTCCCGGACCAGTGGCGCAGCCGCGACGACGCCGAAGCGGTGTTCCTGAACACCCGGGGCGGCCGCCTGACGCGTCAGGCGGCGTGGCAGGTGATCAAGAAGTACGGTGCCCGCGCCGGGATCGCTGACGAACTCTCACCGCACGTGTTGCGGCACTCCTGCGCGACGCATCTGTTGGACCACGGCGCCGATCTGCGCGTCGTGCAGGAGATGCTCGGTCATGCGTCGATCTCGACCACCCAGATCTACACCAAGGTGAGCCAGGAGCGCCTGTGGGACGTGTACCGCTCGGCCCATCCCCGCGCCACACTGGCCCGATGAGCGACGCAGCGACCACCAGCGAGGCGAATCCCCTCGTCAAGGCGTGGCACCTGGCCGCCCGCTTCGTCACATCGCTTCCCCCGACGCCACCGTCGGTGGACGACGAGGTCTGGGTCGACGAACACCTCCTGCCCGGTGAACGCGCGTTGTGGATCCAGCTGTCGAATCAGGACCGCCGCCACAGTGCGACGGTGGCAAAACGCTTCGTGCGTCACCGCCCCACCGCCACGCGGGCCGAGGTGGCCGGAGCGATCCTGCACGACGTCGGCAAGATCGAGTGCGGGCTCGGCACCTTCGGCAGGGTGATCGCCACGCTCGTCGGCCCCCGTACGAGGGCCTTCGCGGCGTATCACGATCACGAGGCGATCGGTGCGGCGATGGCGCACGCAGCCGGATCCTATCCGGCCACCGTCGACCTGATCGCCCAGCGCGGACCCGCCTTCGCCGACCTCAACCGCTCGGACCACGCCTGACCCACTCCGCACGCCGCGCGGCCGGACCTCAACTCGTGTTCGGGAGGACCAGCCGGACACGCAGCGTGTTGACCACGGCGCGCAGGACCATCCACAGCACCAGTCCGCACCAGATTCCTGCGATACCGAGTGAGGGTGCGGCGAGCACGGCGAGGGCGATCGGCGCGACCGCCACCAGGTAGCCGAAGGCGGCCACGCCCAGGAACCGGTAGTCGCCCGCGCCGATGAGCACGCCGTCGTCGGCGAAGGCGACAGCGCCGGGCAGCACCAGCACCGCGAGGAACAGCAGCGCGGCGGTCGCACGGCTGACGACGGCGGGGTCGTCGCTGAAGACGCGGGGCAGCAGCGGGGACATCGCCGCGATGACCAGCGCAATCGCCGTGGCGGCGACGAGCGACAGCCGAACGACGCGTCGTGCGATGTCAGCAGCACCTGATCCACCGTGGCCGAGTTCCTCCGCGACCAGCGTCTGTGCCGGCACGGCGAGTGCGTCGAGCACGAGCGCCAGGAACAGGAACATCGTCATCGCCACCTGGTGTGCCGCCAGGGTGGGTGCATCGACGCGAGCGGCGATCGCCGTTGCTCCCGTGAACACGGCGAGCATCGAGCCGACGCGCAGGAGCAAGTGGCGCCCGACGGTCAGCAGCGGTGCCATCTCGGACCAGCGGGGCCACCGGTGGCGAGCCGGTTCGAGGTGTCGTCGCACGACGACGAGGAACGCGACGCCGGCACCTGCCTGTGCGATCGCCGTGGACCAGGCGGCACCGGCGATCCCGAGGTCGAGTCCGAAGACCATCACCACCTCGATCACGAGGTTGGCGACGTTCGACGCCACGAGGATGATCAGCGGCGTCCGGTAGTCCGACGCGCCGCGCTGGACACCCTGCGCCGCCAGGGCGACGAGGACGAACGGCACGCCGACCGCGGCGATGCGGAGATACTCGACGGCGAACCCGAGCACGGCTCCCTCCGCCCCGATCGCCGCCGCCAGGGGCCGTGCGCCGAACACCAGCACCGGCACCGCGGCGATCGAGATGATGCCGGCCAGCCACATCGCCTGCACTCCCACCTCGGCGGCCTCGGCAGGCTGCTGCGCGCCCAGCCGGTTCGCGACCCGCTGGGTGGTGCCGTAGGCGAGGAAGTTCGATCCGGCGACGACCAGTGCAAGCAGGGTCACGGCGACAGCGAGACCGGCGAGTTGATCGGTGCCGAGACGTCCGACGATCGCCGTGTCGACGATGCGGTACAACGGCTCGGCGGCGAGCGTTCCCAGTGCCGGGATCGCCAAGCTGACGATCCGCCGGTCGGTCCGGGTCAGCCGGGCGGTCATCACGTTGCGCCGACCGTACTCGTGGACGACCTCACCTCCCCGTGGTGCATCTGTTCACGAGAACGCGGCGTCAGGACGAAAGCAGGCCGATGTTGGCGTGGGCCCGGGCCAGCGTGGCCGAGGCGACCCCGCGGGCCTTGTCGGAGCCGACGCGCAGCAGACGGGCGAGTTCGCCGGGGTCGTCGAGCAGTTCGAGGTAACGGGCGCGGATCGGGTCGAGGACCGCGAGGACCGCCTCGCCCGTGTCGACCTTGAGCCTGCCGTACTGCTCGTAGTCGTCGGCAACCGCCTGGGGTGTGCGACCGGTGACCGCCGCATTGATCTCGAGCAGGTTCGCCACGCCGGGCTTCGCCGCTCGGTCGTAGCGCACGGCATCCGGCCCGGTGTCGGAATCGGTGACCGCCCGCTTGAACTTCTTCATCACCGAGGCGGGCTCGTCGATCAGGTAGACGCAGCCCGCGCCGGAATCGTCGGACTTGGACATCTTCGACCTCGGGTCCTGGAGGCTCATCACGCGGGCACCAGCGGCAGGCGTGACCGCCTCGGGGATCACGAACGTGTCGCCGAAGCGGTGGTTGAAGCGGATGGCGATGTCGCGGGTGATCTCGACATGTTGGCGTTGGTCGTCGCCGATCGGGACCTCGTCGGCGTCGTACAGCAGGATGTCGGCCGCCTGCAGCGCCGGATAGGTGAACAGACCCGCCGACACGAACTCGTGTTCACGCTTGGCGCTCTTGTCCTTGAACTGGGTCATGCGCGACAGCTCGCCGTAGCTGACCGTGCACTCCATGATCCAGCCCAACTGGTTGTGCTCGGGAACGTGGCTCTGCACGAACACCGTCGCCACGTCCGGATCGAGTCCGATGGCGAAGAACATCGCCGCCAACGACATCGTCTGGCGCCCGACGACGCCGGGCTCGTCGATGACGGTGAGGGCGTGGAGGTCGACGATGCCGTGGAAGGCGTCGCAGGCGTGCTGGCCCTCCACCCAGTTGCGCAGCGCCCCCAGATAGTTGCCGAGGTGGACGTCGCCGGTGGGCTGCATGCACGACAGCACACGCGTCGTCGTGCCGTCGGGGACCGGTTCGTCGGCGTTGCTCACGGGCGCCGACGATACCCCGTTGCACGGGTGTCGCTCCGGTAGGTTGGGCCCTCGATGAACATGGACGTCTCCACCCCCGTGTACGAGGGGCCCTTCGACATGCTCCTGCAGCTGATCCTGCGCGAGCAGGTCGACATCTACGAGGTCAACCTGTCGAGCATCGTCGATGCGTACCTGTCGGAGATCGAGCGGATGCAGATGCTCGACCTCGACGTCGCCACCGGGTTCCTGCTGATCGCCGCCACGCTCGTCGAGTTGAAGGCCCGCCGTCTGCTGCCGGACCCGACCGACATCGACCTCGACGACGAATTCGCCCTGTGGGAGGAGCGCGACATGCTGCTCGCGCGGCTGCTCGAGGCCAAGACCTTCAAGGACGTCGCACAGATCTTCTCGAAGCTGGCCGACGAGGCCGACCTCTCCTTTCCGCGTGTGGTCGGTCCGGACGAGCGGTTCGCCTCGGTCGTGCCCGACATGCTCGAGGGCACGAGCGTCACCAGCGTGCGCAACGCTGCGATCCGCGCACTCACGCCGAAGCCGGTCCCCGTCGTCGACCTGTTCCACGTCAACCCGATCACGACGACCGTGGCCGACGCGGTGGGTGAGCTCCTCGACGAACTGCCGCGCGTCGGGCGGATCACGTTCCGGCGTCTCACCGCCGATCTCGCCGATCGCATCGAGGTGATCATCCGGTTCCTCGCCGTACTCGAGCTCTACAAGCAGGGCGCCGTCGAGCTCGACCAGCCGGAGCGCTTCGGCGACATCGAGGTCACGTGGAGCGCCGGCGAGCACTTCGACACCTCGGCGATCCTGATCGACGCCTACGAGGGGTGACGGTGCGCCATGGCTGACGAACTGCCCGAGTCACTTCCGCCGTTCGACGACACCTCTGACCCGTCGGATCGATCCGGTGACGGCGATCGTGTCGCCGAGCACAAACGGGCGATCGAGTCGATCGTGCTGGTGGCGCACGACCCGGTCCCCGCAGAGCTCCTCGCGCAGTTGCTCGAGGAGCCGACCGTGATGGTCGAGCAGTGGTGTGAGGAACTGGCCGAGGCGTACCTCGCAGCCGGCCACGGATTCGAACTGGTCAACATCGCCGGCGGGTGGCGGTTCCAGACGACCGACGACATGACGCCCTACGTCGAACGGTTCCTGCTGCACGACCAGCGTGCTCGGCTGTCCGGCGCGGCACTCGAGACCCTGGCGATCGTCGCCTACAAGCAGCCGATCTCACGCGGTCAGATCGCGTCGATTCGCGGCGTCGATCCCGATGGCGTGCTGCGCACCCTGCAGGCGCGCGGTTACATCGACGAGGTCGCACGCGACTCGGGTCCCGGTCAGGCCATCCTGTTCGGCACGACGGCGACCTTCCTCGAGAAGCTGGGTCTCGCATCGCTCGACGATCTGCCACCGATCGCGGAGTTCATCCCCAGCGCCGACGTCGTCGAAGCGCTCGAGACCGGTCTGCGCGTCACCCCGTTGATCGAGGTGTCGACCACCGGTGGTTCCGAGGGTGCACGCCAGCCGGGGACCGATCCGGCGCCCGATGCCTCGATGCCCGGCGACGCCGAGCCGTGAGCGATCCGGGCGATCGGACGCCCGAACCTCCGCTGTGGGAGCAGATGGCGCAGCGCAGTGCCGAGCTGCCGCAGGGTGAACGGCTGCAGAAGGTGCTCGCCGCCACTGGGTACGGGAGCCGCCGCATCTGCGAGGAGCTGATCGCTGCCGGTCGGGTGACGGTCAACGGCGAGGTGGCCGTGCTGGGACGGCGCGTCGACGTCGACACCGATCTCGTCGCCGTCGACGGGGCACCCATCGGCGTGCGGCCCGACCTGGTGTACTACCTGCTCAACAAGCCGATCGGCGTGGTGACCACGGCTCGTGACACCCACCAGCGGCCGACGGTCGTCGAACTGGTGCCGCGCGAACCGCGGGTGTTCTCGGTCGGCCGTCTCGATGTCGACACCGAGGGGCTGCTGCTGCTGACGAACGACGGCGACCTGGCCAACCGCATCGCCCATCCCTCTCGCGGCGTCGAGAAGGAGTACCTGGTCGAGGTGAGCGGAGGCCCCGTCTCGGCGGGTGCGATCCGCCGGCTGCGCAACGGGGTGGCGCTCGATGACGGGATGACGGCGCCGGCCAGGGTGTCACAGCCCGATCCGGGGGTGCTGCGCATCGCCATCCACGAGGGACGCAACCGTCAGATCCGCCGCATGTGCGAAGCGGTCGGGCACCGGGTGACCCGGCTGGTACGCACACGCATCGGCCCGATCACCGATCGGGCGTTGGCGCCCGGGTCCTGGCGAGAGCTGACGACCGACGAATGGCGGGCGCTGACGGAGTGCGTGGGAGCCGTGCCACCGCCGGCGGACACCACGGATACGATCGATCCCCGTGAGTGACCCTGCGCCGAACTCGGCGCCGAACCCTGATGGGGCGCTGCGTCGAGCCAACGTCATCGGGCTCGGACTGATCGGTGGCTCCATCGCGCTCGCCCTGCGACAGCAGGGATGGCACGTCAGTGGTGACGACACGGATGCGGACACGGAGGCAGTGGCGCTCGATCGAGGGATCGTCGACACGGTCGGTGTCGACGCCGATGCCGAGATCACGTTCGTCGCGGTTCCCGTCCTCTCCACCGTCGATCAGGTCAAGCGTGCCCTCGCCGACACCCGTGGAGCCGTCACCGACGTCGGCAGCGTCAAGGCGGCCATCTGTGCGTCGGCGGCCGACACGAGGTTCGTCGGTGGCCACCCGATGGCCGGCTCCGAACTCGACGGCCTCGACGGCGCCCAGAGCGACCTCTTCGCCGGCGCCGTATGGGTGCTGACGCCTGGTCCCGACAGCGACGACGGGGTGTTCGGGCGCGTCGCCTCGGTGGTCGCATCCCTCGGTGCCGAGGTCGTGGCACTGACACCCGAGCGCCACGATCGACTCGTCGCCGTCGTCAGCCACGTCCCCCATCTCACTGCGGCCACGCTGATGGGACTGGCCAGCGACCGCTCCGAGGAACACGCTGCACTCCTGCGACTGGCCGCCGGCGGCTTTCGTGACATGACCCGGGTGGCCAGCGGACGCCCCGGGATCTGGCTCGACATCTGCGCGGAGAACCGCACGGCGATCGTCGAGGTGCTCGACCAGTTGATCGACGGGCTGAGCGACGTACGCGACATCGTCGGCGCGGACGACCGCGAGGCGCTCTACGCCCGCCTGACCGCCGCCCGTCAAGCCCGGGCCAACCTGCCCACCCGGGTTGCGCATCCCGACGAACTCGCCGAGGTTCGCATCCCGATTCCCGATCGCGCTGGTGCGGCTGCCGAGGTCTTCACGCTGGCCGCCGAACTCAGCGTCAACATCGCCAGCTTCGAGGTCGTCCACGTGGCCGAGAGCACCAGGGGAGTGGTGGTGGTGCTGGTCGACCGGGCACTGGTCGAACTGTTCCGCGGTGGCCTGCTCGCACGCGGGTTCCGCCCGGCCGTCCAGCCGCTGTCGTGACCTCCGAATCGGACGCCGAGATGTCGGATCGCCACCGCGTTCGGCGAGCCGACGGGCCCGTGATCGCCGAGGTCGTCGTGCCGCCGTCGAAGAGCATCGTCAATCGGGCACTCGTGTGTGCAGCGTTGGCGGACGGCACGAGCGAGATCCTCGGCGTCGCCCCGGGCGACGACACCACCGCGATGATCGACAGCCTGCAACGACTGGGCTGCGGCATCGGTCTGCGCATCGACGGCGTGCAGCATGTCGCCGACGTGATCGGCACCGCGGGGGCGCTCACGCCCGGGCCGCTGCGTCTCGAGGCAGGTCTGGCCGGCACCACCTCGCGTTTCCTCACCGCCCTCTGCGCCCTCGGGGTGGGGGAGTACACGATCGATGGCGCCCCTCCGCTGCGCGGCCGGCCGATGGGCCCGCTGCACGACGCGCTGGGCGCACTCGGCGCCACGGTCACGTCGCCAGAGATGCCCGGACGCCTCCCCGTCACCGTCTCGGGGCCGTTGCGACGCGCCGACGCCGTCGTGATGCCGGGTGACGTCTCCAGTCAGTACGTGACGGCGCTGATGCTGATCGCGCCCTACATCCCGGGCGGCCTCAAGCTGTGGTTGTCGTCCGGCCTGGTCTCGCGCCCGTATCTCGAGATCACACGGTCGGTGATGGCTGCATTCGGTGTCACCGAGGTCGACATCAGGGATCGACACGTCACCGTCGCCCCCGGCGAGTACCTGCCCACCCGCTACGTCGTCGAACCCGATGCCAGCTCGGCCAGCTATCCGCTCGCTGCCGCAGCGATGGTCGGCGGAGCGGTCAGCGTGCCCGGCCTCGGCACGTCGTCGGTGCAGGGCGACGCCCGATTCGTCGACCTGCTGGCATCGATGGGCTGCATCGTGGCCGCCGGGGCCGCCGGCACCGTGGTGATGCGCCGGCGGGACACGCCGCTGCGGGGCATCGACATCGACATGGCCGACATCTCCGATCTCGTGCCGACACTGGCCGTGGTCGCCACCCAGGCGGTCACCCCGACCCGCATCAGTGGCGTGGGCTTCATCAGGAACAAGGAGAGCGACCGTCTCGGCGACCTGGCCACCGAACTGGCCAAGACGGGCGCGCTCGTGCACGTCGAACCCGACGGCCTGCTGATCGAGCCGACCGACCTGCTCCACGGGGCTCGGCTCGACACCCACCACGACCACCGGCTGGCGATGGCCTTCGGACTGCTCGGCCTCGTGGTCGACGGGATCGAGATCGCCGACCCTGCGGTCGTCTCGAAGAGTTGGCCGAGTTACTGGGATGCGCTGGCGGCGATCCCGGCCCACCTGACGTGAACGCCACCCCTGGCGAGGGCGGGCGCCCGGGCGTCGCCGCATTCGACGTCGACGGCACGTTGACCAGTACGGACTGCGTCGTGCCGTTCCTGCGCCGGACGGTGGGCACGCCCACGCTGGTGCGCAGGATGCTCCGCACTCCGATCGGCCTGACCCGCGCCGGCATGCGCCGCGATCGCGACGCGCTGAAGGCCGCGAGCGCAGCGGCCACGTTCCGTGGACTGCCGATCGAGCTCGTCGAGGCCGACGCCCAGCTCTTCGCACGCGAGGTGCACGACCGGCGCCTGCGTCGGGAGGTCGTGCAGTCGCTGCACCGTCACGCCGATGCCGGCGACACCGTGCTGTTGGTGTCGGCGTCGTTCGAGGTCTACCTGCGGCCGCTCGCCGACCTGCTCGGGGCGCACGACGTGCTGGCGGTGCGCCTGGAGGTCGGCGACGACGGGATCCTCACCGGCCGCTTGGACGGGCCGAACTGCCGTGGTCCCGAGAAGGTCGTCAGACTCCACGAATGGCTCGATCGCCACGCTGGTGGACGAGCCGCCGTCCACCTCAGCGCCTACGGCGACTCCCGCGGCGACCGCGAACTGCTCGCGGACGCCGACGAGGCCCATTGGCTCGGCCGTGGGGCGATGCCCCGATGAGATGCCCGTCTGCGGCGCCGCCGGCCACTACCGTCACCGTCGCCATGACCTCCCACGCGCGCGAACACGAGCAGCTTCCGTGCTGAGGGCGTTGCTGCGCGAATCGCGCCCGAAACAGTGGATCAAGAACATTCTCGTGTTCGCCGCGCCGGGTGCGGCGGGCGTGCTCGACGAGGGCGACAACCTCGTGCTGGCGCTCGTGGCGTTCGTCTCGTTCTGCTTCGCCGCCAGCGGCATCTACATCTGGAACGACCTGCTCGACGTCGAGGCCGATCGTCGCCATCCGACCAAGCGGAACCGGCCGATCGCGTCCGGCCAGCTCTCGGTCCCGGTGGCCCGGACCGCCGGCGCGGCGTTCCCGATCATCGCCCTGGCGCTCGCGGCGGCCACCGGGCGCTGGCAGACCGTTGCGGTCGTCGCCACCTACATCGTCATCACGATCGCCTACACCCTGCACCTCAAACACGTGCCGGTCGTCGACGTGGTCACCGTGGCGGCCGGCTTCGTGCTGCGTGCCGCTGCGGGCGCCGTCGCGGTCGACGTGCCGATGTCGAATTGGTTCGTGCTGTGCATCACGTTCGGTTCGTTGTTCATCGTGGTCGGCAAGCGCTACGCCGAGTTGATCGAGGTCGGCGACGATGCGGGGACCCGCGCCACGCTCGAGGAGTACTCCGTGGGCTACCTGCGGATCATGCTGTCGGTCAGCCTGGCGGGCGTCCTGATCAGCTACTGCGTGTGGGCGTTCGAGACCAGCGCCGACGCCGGCAGCAGTTGGCCGTTCTACGAACTGTCGATCGTTCCGATGCTGATGGCGCTGATGCGATACCTGCTCGTGCTCGAGAAGGGCGGCGGCGCCGCACCCGAAGAGGTCTTCGCCAGCGACCGGTTGCTGCAGCTCCTGGGCCTGTGCTGGGCGGTCGTGTACGGACTGGCCGTGTACGTGTCGTGACCGAACGGGTGGTGAACGCCCCGATCGCCGTCAGACTGGCGCCATGAGGTCGACGCGACGCGAACTCTCGGGCTGGGGCCGGACCGCGCCGTCCGTCGCCGACGTCCTCGACGTTGCGGCCGACGACCTCACCGCCGACCTGCTCGCCCGTCTGGGCGCGACGCGTGGTGCGATCGCCCGCGGACTGGGTCGGGCGTACGGCGACTCGGCGCAGAACGGCGGCGGCAGCGTCGTCCGGCTGGCGCCGGGGCCGATCCACCTCGAGCCGGCATCAGGCACGGTGCGAGTGGGCGGCGGGGTCAGCCTCGACGAGCTGATGCGCCACGTCGTGCCGCGGGGCTGGTTCGTGCCGGTCACCCCCGGCACGCGATTCGTCACGGTCGGCGGCGCGGTCGCCAGCGACATCCACGGCAAGAACCATCACGCCGACGGCTCCTTCGGCGAACACGTCGATTCCTTCACATTGCTCACCGCCGACGGCGAGCAACGCCTCGTGACCCCGCAGGCCGATGCCGACCTGTGGTGGGCCACGATCGGTGGCATGGGCCTCACCGGCGTGATCACCGAGGCGACCGTGCGGCTGCTGCCGATCGAGACCAGCCGCTGCCTCGTCGACACCGAGCGCGTCCCGAACCTCGACTCGTTGCTCGAGCGGATGGAGTCCGGCGACCACCGGTACCGCTACTCGGTTGCCTGGGTCGACCTCGTGGCGAGCGGAGCAAACCTCGGCCGCTCCGTGCTGACCCGGGGTGACCACGCCACGCTCGCCGATGTCACCGAACGCGACCGGGGTGCGCTCGACGATCCGCTGGCATTCGGTCCGCCCTCGCTGGTCGGTGTGCCACGCGGACTTCCCAACCTGCTCAGCAAACCGGCCGTCCGGGCATTCAACGAGCTGTGGTACCGCAAGGCGCCACGCTCACACACCGGCCTCGAATCCATCACCGGCTTCTTCCATCCCCTCGACATGGTCGGCGACTGGAACCGGCTCTACGGGCGTCCCGGCTTCCTCCAGTACCAGTTCGTGGTGCCGTTCGACGCCGTCGACACGCTTCGAGCCATCGTGGCCACCGTCGCAGCCTCCGGCCACGCCAGCTTCCTCGCCGTCCTCAAGCGGCTCGGTCCCGAGAGCGGCGGCATGCTGAGTTTCCCGACGCCGGGATGGACGCTCACTCTCGACCTCCCGGCGGCCGCATCCGGACTGGCCGAGCTGCTCGCCGATCTCGATCGGCGGGTCCTCGATGTCGGGGGCCGGCACTACCTGGCCAAGGACGCCACCACCACACCGGCAGTCATTCGGGCCGGCTACCCCCGCCTCGACGCATTCCTCGCGGTGCGTCGCCGTGTGGACCCCCACGGTGTGTGGGCGAGCGACCAGGCCCGACGCCTCCACCTTCTCTGAGCTGAAGACCGAACCGACAGGAACCACATCGTGAACAACGCCGTCGCCCAACCCCAGACGATTCTCGTACTCGGGGGTACCAGCGACATCGGTCAGGCGATCGTCGCCGAACTGGTGTCTCCCGCGCTGCGCACGGTCGTGCTGGCCGTACGCCGGCCCGACGACGTCGACGCCGATGCGCTGCACTTCGGCGACGCCGAGACCGTCGTGGTGGCATTCGACGCAACGGCGCCGGAGACGCATGCTGCGGTCGTCGCCGACGTCGTGGAACGCGTCGGCGATCTCGACGTCGTGATCCAGGCGTTCGGGCAGCTCGGTGCGCCCGGGCTCGTCGACCCTGTCGAGGCGGCCGCGTTGGCGCAGGTGAACTACGTCGGCGCCGTGTCGAGCGGCCTGGCGGTGGCCGACCAGCTCCGCCGTCAGGGTCACGGCACGCTCGTCGTGCTGTCGAGCGTCGCCGGCATCCGCACCCGGGCTTCGAATTTCGTCTACGGGTCCACCAAGGCCGGCCAGGACGGGTTCGCCACCGGGTTGGGTCACTCGCTCGCGGGATCCGGCGCGCACGTGATGACCGTGCGACCGGGATTCGTCCGCTCGTCGATGACCACGGGCATGGACGAGGCGCCGTTCACCGCCGACCCGGCCGACGTGGCGACGGCGGTGGCGGCCGGGTTGCGACGCAAGCGAAGCGTGGTGTGGGTGCCCGGCATCCTGCGTGTCGTGATGGGGCTGCTGCGGTTCGCTCCCGATGTCGTCTGGCGTCGCCTCGACCGTTAGTGCGCAGGTGCAGTCGACAGGTACACGTCGATCACCGGGGAAGTCGTTCGACGAGCGGTGTGCGCCACTCATCGGCGAGCACGCCGTCGAGCGCTGCGAGCGCTTCGACCGTCGATCGGCCGATGAGCGAGCGGTCGAGCATCGCGTCGTTGGCAGCTCGCACCGAGAGCCCCGCCGGGTGTCGCTCGAGCACGGTGATGGGTCCGGCGACGTCGACGAGACCGGGTTGGAGCACCCGGAGGTACCAGCCGGTTCGCCCGCTCGACCGCATCAGCCCACCGACGGCAGCGGTCCCGCGGTACAGCGTCAGCTTCTGACACGGCCAGCGTGGCTGGGCGACCTGGAGCACCGCGGAGCCCCACGCCCACGTGTCGCCGATGCAGACGTCGTCCTCGGTCGCGCCGAGCGTCGAGATGTTCTCGCCGAATGGCGCCGTCGACGACGCCGCCAGATCCGGCTGGTCGAGATCGACCGCCCACGACGCGAGGTGTTCGCACGGATACGCGTACACGGCCTTGTCGACGCCACCGTGCACGCTGCGGTCCGCCTGGTCGTCGCCGTCGAGGTTCAACTCCGAGAGCGCCAGGTTGCCGGCGATGACGCGCTCCTTGGCGATCGCCGACGTGACCTCCGACCCTGGGGGACCGAGCGGTCGGGGACCAGACACGTTGACGCTGACCACGGCGATGTGCACCGCGACACGGTAGCCGTGTTCCCGGTCCGGCCGAACCACGATGTTGTGACACTGGCGGATGCTCGGCCGTCTCGAACGGTCCGCCAGGCGAGCGCTGCGAGCGGTCACCGTCGGCGGGCAGAATGCAGGGATGAGGATCGTCTCCGGCAACGACGAGTTCGAAGGGGCAACCTTCGTCAGGACCAGCTTTCGGGGCGCCACCCTGCGATCGTGTGACGTCAGCGGCGTGACGATGCGCAGCGTGGACGTGGACGGGCTCGACATCGACAGCCACGACCTGTTCTTCGGCAGCCTCATCGTCAACGGCATCGACGTGGTGCCGCTCGTCGATGCCGAACTCAACCGGCAGTTTCCCGGCCGAGAATTGCAGAAGGCGCAGACGCCCGAGGGACTGCGCAACGGTTGGGTGGCGGTGCAGGCCGCATGGGACACGACGGTGACGAACACGCCACCGGGACTCCTCGACGCCCACGTCGACGACGAGTGGTCGCTGGCACAGACCCTGCGTCATCTCGTGCTGGCGACCGACGCCTGGCTGCGTGGCGGGATCATGGGGATGGAGCAGCCGTTCCACGAGATCGGCCTGATCTTCACCGGTGCGGCCGAGATGGGCTTCGACATGTCGATCTTCCGCACCGGCGTGCCGACGTTCGACGAGATCCTCGCAGTCCGAGCCGAACGACAGCAGTTGGTGACCGACTTCCTCGTCACGGCCACGCCGGAGCTGCTCGCCGAGGAGCGCGACAACCCGTGGGGCGGTGGGGACTGGCGTCCCACCGTCGGTGACTGCGTGCGCGTGATCCTGGAGGAGGAGTGGGCACACCTGCGCTACGTCCGGCGGGATCTTGCCGGTCTGGACGAAGGATCTCGCGGGCGATGAGTTCGGTGCCGGATTCGTCGTCCGTTCACCCGGCGACGTGGAAGTTCGGTTACCCGATCTACCACGCAGAGTCCCGTCCGCAGTTGCGAGCCTGGCTCCAAGCGAATCACGACGCGGTCCCCGGCGTCTGGCTGTGCTCGTGGAGGTCGGTCACCGGTCGACCGACGTGTCCGTATCCCGACGTGGTCGAAGAGGCGATCTGCTTCGGTTGGATCGACTCCACCGTGAGCCGCCTCGATGACGACAGAGCACTGCAGCTCCTCACCCCCCGCAAACCGAAGGGCACCTGGACCCGGCTGAACCGACAACGCGTGGCGGACATGGAGGCAGCGGGATCGATGACCGATGCTGGACGCCGCGCCGTCGACATTGCGAGAGCCAATGGTTGGTGGACGATCCTCGATCCGGTGGAGGACCTCGTGGAGCCCGAGGATCTCGCTGCGGCCCTCGACGCCGAGCCGACGGCACGTCGTGCGTGGGATCGGTTTCCCCCGAGCACCCGCAAGGCGATGCTCTGGTGGGTGATCAGTGCAGCCAGGCAGGACACGAGAGAGCGCAGGATCGGTACGGTTGCGTCCAAGGCTGCGAAGGGTGAGCGCGCCCAGGGATGACGTGACTGCGCAGGGACGCTGCCCTGCTCGCGGCGCAGACCGCCTGGATCTCGAGAGGTGTTCGCTTGCGGTGGACCTTGTCGGCGATCTCGCGCGGACGTTCAAGATCATCCGAGACGCAGCGCCGGTCAGCAGCGCTGGTCAGCAGCGATCGCCGCGACGTCGACACCGGACTCGGTGGCACCGTCGGTGAACGTGACGTCTTGGCCACCGGGGCCGTACAGCGAACGCGTGAAGACGTGACCGAACGCCACGGTCTCGCCGTCGATCTCGAAGAACATCGACGCCCGCACCGGATCGGACGTGACTGCCAGCTCGAATGCCTCGCCGAGTCCCACGTCGTCGAGCTCGTAGGTGATCACCCCGAACTCGTCGGCGAGATCGAGCGAGAACGTCCCGTCAGCGCCGACGACGAGCGACAGCTCGAACGTGTTGGGAACAGCGGGATCGACCGGCGATACGTTGGCGAAGGTCGCCAGCGGCACGGTGATGGGCAGCGAGGCGGCGTCGTCGACCTGCACGTCGAAGACCTGGCGGAAGTTGTTCGTGCCGTACCCGAGCGTCAGCCAGGGATCGACCGGTTCGCCGGTGGAGAACCAGGCACCTGCACAGTCGCCGAGGATCGCGATCCGTCCGACCGGCGGCGGGTCCTCACGCTCGAACGAGAACGCCTCGACGTCGTCGTGGCGAACGGTGTCGGCGCTGGTCCAGTAGTCGTCGCGGCCCTGTAGTGCCACGAGTTCGTCGACGCCGCCGTCGGGTCCGGTGAGGTACGACGACGACAGTGCCATCGCCGTGTTCGATGCGAGCGACCAGGCGGCAACGACGAATGCGGCGACGACGAACCAACGCCGAGCGGAGTGACTGCGGGCATCGACGTAGCGGATCAGCCCGACGAGGCCGAGCACGCTCAGCGGCAGCAGCGTGACCACGAAGTCGGCCAGGTAGCGAGGCGCCAGGAAACCCCAGATCAGCAGCGTCGCAGCGGCGGGCAGTCCGGCCGCTGCGACGGCGAACAACCAGCGCGTGGTGGGTCGCTCCCTCATGGCGACGATGCCGATCACGGCGCCGAGCACGGCGAGACCGAACAGCAGGGGCGTCGACGCAGCCAGGCTGGGCGTGCGATAGGTGATGTCGTAGACCGCACCACCGAACACGTGCGGGAGCTGGTGAGGCGCATCGAGAAACGGGAAGCGGGTGCCCACCGACAGGCCGTCGGGGCGTAGGTAGGCGAGCAGGTTCGTCGGCAGGTAGCGGGGGTCGACGAAGTCACCGCCGGCGTACTCGAGCATCCGCATCCGCTGTTCGTCGACCTGGCTGAGCACCTGGAGTTCCATCGGAGGGCCGAGGGGTCGACCGAACCGCAGCAGGTTCGGTACGACGAGCAACAGCAGCGACACGACCGAGGCGCCGGCCAGACGCCACTCGGGGAGACCGAACCGCCGGTGGCGCCAGGTCCGAAGGATCACCACCGCGACGACGACGAGCAGACACCCCAGGCCGAGCGTCGGCCGATTGAGCACGGCGAGGGCCAGCGCGCCGCCGAGCCACCACTGGTTGCGTGGCGTGGAGTCCTCCAGTTCGCGGAACAGCCGGTACTGCACGAGCGTGCACGACGCCACGCCCCACATGATCGCCTCGCTGAACACCCAGACCGGTCCGGCGAGCATCAGCATCGGCGTGCCCAGTGCGATGCCGACCTTCCAGAACAGCACCAGCCAACGGCGGACGGCGGTCACCTCGTCGCCCAGCAGACGGGGGAGCGCCCGCTCGAGGAGCGCCCACGCCGACAGGACGAAGAGCAACCAGGCGAGCAGCGACGACACGATGGTGAGGCGGCCCGAGAACGCGTCGGTGAACGCCGTGATCGGAAGTCGCAGCAGTGCCGGGAACAGCCCGAAGTACATCTGCTCACGCCCGTCGACGATGAAGGCCTCCAGACCGAGGGAGTTGGCGGGCAGCGCCAGGTTGCCTCGCAACAGGGCATCGGCCTGGATGTCGAAGAAGTCGGCATAGGCCCGGTTGTCGAACTGGGTTCGGCCGAACCCGTCGGTCAGCCGGGTGGCGATGGCGAGGTAGACCACGGTGCACGCTGCGAGCAGCATGCCGTCGTGGCGTGGCGTCATGGGGTCGCCGCTGCGGCGAGCCGGTCGCACCACGGCGTGTCGAGCGACAACGTCTCGAACGTCAGACCGCCGAAATCGCCAGCGGGCACCCACGAGATCCCCGGCTCGGGGGAGTCGTACAACGGATCCATGTCGAAGTGGCCGTAGAGGATGTTGCGCCCGTCGCGCTCGACGAAGAATCGACGACGGTTCTGGTCGAACGTGATCGAGAATTCGGAGGCCGTCTCGAGCGGCATGATCAGCTCCTCTGCGGGGATCTGGCCGAAGTTGTCGACCATCGTGAGGGTGTACTCGATCTCGTCGTCGGCGGGACGGATGTCGTCGACTCGCAGTACCAGGCTGAACCAGTAGGCGTTCTCGTCGAAGTCGGCCGTCTCGGACAGGCGCACCAGCTCGATCTCGTAGCCGACGGCCAGTTCGTCGGTCGGGGTGACGACGTAGTCGCGGCGCCAGTCGCTGTCGCCGTACTCCACCGGGACCCAGGTGTCGACCGTGTCGCCGTTGGAGTAGTAGAGGGCGTCGCAGTCGCCGATGATCGCCAAAGTGCCGACCTCGGTGGGGTCGTAGCGCTCGAACGGCAAGTCGTCGAGGAAGACCGTGCGATCGGCGAGTGACGGACCGATGATTCCCGCCGCTGCGTCCTGGATGTCGAGCAGGCGGGTCATCTGTTCGGTGCGATCGCCCAGGCTGTAGCTGTAGTTGAACGCGATGGCCATGTTCGCCACGATCGACCACGCGACCAGCGCGACCGCTGCGACCTGACCGACCCGCCGCACGATCGGGGAGAACGGCTCGGAACGACCGTCGACGTACCGCACGAAGACGGCGATGGCGATCGCGGAGAGCACCAGCATGCCCGGCAGGAAGTCGGTGAGGTAGCGGGTGGCGATGTAGCCCCACCCGGCCACGCCGCCCGCTGCGAGGATGCCGGCCGCCACGACGGGTGCCAGGCGCCAGAACGTCGGTTCGCGCCACAACCGCACGAAGGAGATGACGCCGACCACCGAGGCGATGAAGAGCAAGGGGTTGGTCGCGGTGACGCTGGCCGTGCGATAGGTGGCGTCGTAGAAGGCGTCGCCCCACACCCAGGGCAGCTTGCGGGGGGCGTCGATGAAGGGGAAGCGCGTGGAGATGTCGACACCGTCGGGTCGGAAGTACGCCCAGACGTTGGTCGGGATGAACTCGCTCTGGAAGTATTTGTTGTCGTAGCGCGCCAGCATCTCGGCGCGGTTGGCGTCGATCTTGGTGAAGAACTGGTCCTCCATGGGGATGCCGAACGGGCGGCGGAACTTGGCCCAGTTGACCGACACCGTGGCGACCAGCGCCAGGGTGAACCACCCGGACAGTTGCGCAAGCGCTCGACGCGGCGCGAGCCGCCGCCAGAGCGAGACGGCGATCAGCGTGGCGACTCCGAGGAGTCCTGCGTACGCGGTCGTCGGCCGGTTCAGGACCAGGGCGAGCAGGGTCAGCCCGAAGATCCACATCCGATTGGTCGGCATGTCGGGGAACCGCAACATCTGGTTGAGCACGGTGACGAACAGCGCCGCGCTCCACAGGTGGGCCTCGTGATAGGCCCACGGGATGGCGAGCAGGACGAGCACCACGGTGCCCGTGGCGACCGATGCGCGCCAGCCGAGGCGGATCCACCGTTCGGTGGAGCTCTGCTCGACGCCCGGGTGGACGAGCACCAGGATGCGATCGAGCAGCTTGTTCGACTGCCAGTACAGCAGTGCGGTGCCGATGAACAGCGACGGCAGCGTGAGCCGCCCGTCGAGGTTGTCGGAGATCAGCACGAACGGCAGCCGGATGATGCCGAGGAACGGCCCGAAGTACATGTACTCCTTGCCGTCGCGGATGAACGCCTCGATGCCCAGCACGCCCCGCTCGAGTGCCAGGTTCCCGTCGAGGAACGCGCGTGCCTGACCCTCGAAGTAGTTGGCGAACGTGCCGCCGGTGAACTGGGTGCGGAAGGGATTGAACGTCCATGCCGTGCCGACGGCGAAGCAGATCAGCGCGACGCCGGCGTCGATGATCCGGTCGGCGGGCGTGCGCGGATGACGCACCGGCGCTGGCGCATCGGTGTCGACCGTGGTCGGTGGATGCTCGTCGAGGTCGTCGACGACGGTGTCGGTCACGTCAGCCAACCGGTACGTTCACTTCGGCCGACGGGAGAACTTTGCCATCACGCTGCGCACCGCATCGTCCGACACGTGGAAGCGCCGCTTGATGACGTCGTAGGCCGCCAGCGCCTTCTTGTCGGCGAAGATCATGAACTTCTTGGCGCCGTCGTCGGGACGTGGTCGGTAGTCGGTGGCCTTGGCGAGCGGCCTGTCCTCGCTGGTGAAGTAGTACAGCGCCAGCGACTGGCGCGCCACCCCGTCGGGCGCCTGCAACGGGTCCGGGTGGCCGTGGTAGGAGTGCTCGTCGGTGGAGAACAGCAGGATGCGGTTGCCGATCGGAGCGACTTTCGCCTCACAGCGCAGCATCTCGCGATCCCAGAGTTCGAGATCGCCGCCCCACGAGGCCTCCCAGACCGGGTTCAGGTACAGCAGCAGGTTGACCCGCCGGCGCCACGTCTGGATCGTGTGATGGGCGGTGAAGTCGGAGTGGATGTTGAGGAATCCGCCGCGGTAGCAGCGATGGACCCCCCCGCCGTCGAGGGTGACGTCCGCGTGCAGGTCGTCGAATCCACTGATCGCTTCGAGCAGGCGCCTGAATCGATCGCCGGCGAGGACGTCGCTGACCGCGCGCAGCGTAGGGCCCCAGCTCGCCGAATCGGTGTTGGAGAACTTGCGCTCGTTGAAGTGGATGTAGCTGTTCCAGTCGTCCGCGTTCATCGCGCCGAGTTCGGCGTACACGCGCTCGAGCACGTCGGCCGGTAAGACGTCGTCGATCACGATGTGGGCGAAGGGAGCAGCGGACCGGTAGGACTCGCGCAGCTCGTCCACGCGGGCCTCCATCGCAGACAGATTGACGAACGCGTCGGCGCTGTCGTCGGAGCGTTCGGGCCGCTCGGCGTCGACATTCGTGTCCGGCTGGGTCATCGCGATCCCTTCATCGACGCGGCAGGGTAGCCGAGAGGACGGGGCACTCGGCGGTCATCTCGTTGGACCATGTGCAGGGCTAGCATGCGGCTTCGTGAACGACGAAGCGGCAGCTCCGAGAATCGGCATTCTGGTGGTGGCGTACAACGCCGAACAGCACCTGTCGACCACCCTCGATCGGATCCCCGAGAGCTTCTTCGACCAGGTCGCCGAGGTGTTCGTCTGCGACGACGCGAGCCAGGACGACACGTACGGCGTGGGGCTCGCCTATCAGGAGCGATCCGGGCACCGTCCGATCAAGGTGATCAAGCATCCGGTCAATCTCGGTTACGGCGGCAACCAGAAGTACGGCTATCGATGGGCGATGGACGAGGGCCTCGACATCGTCGTGCTGCTGCACGCCGACGGGCAGTACGCACCCGAATGCCTCCCCCAGATGGTGGCGCCGATCGTCGCCGGCGAGGCCGACGCGGTGTTCGGTTCGCGCATGATGAAGTCGGGCGCCGCGATCGACGGCGGGATGCCGCGCTACAAGTACGTCGGCAACCGGATCCTCAGCACCTGGCAGAACGCCATGGCCGGAATCAGGCTGACCGAGTGGCACAGCGGATATCGGGCGTACTCGGTGCGGGCTCTGGAGGGCCTGCCCTTCCACGACAACTCGGACGGGTTCGACTTCGACACCGAGATCATCGTCCAGTTGATCGAGTCCGGTGCCCGCATCGCGGAGATCCCGATCCCGACGTACTACGGCGACGAGATCTGCCACGTCAACGGACTCGAATATGCCTGGGACGTGTCGAAACTCGTCGGCCGGTACCGGCTGCACAAGATGGGCTTCGGGTCGGGCGAGTTGGCGTTCTCGTCGGAACCGTACGAACTCAAGCCCGGCCCCGGTTCCTCGCACGGGCGCCTCCTCAACTGGCTCGCGAACCGTGAACCGGCGAAGGTACTCGACCTGGGATGCGGCGACGGTGCGCTCGGCCAGCGGATCCGCACGCTGGGGCACCATGTCACCGGCGTTGACGTCGACCGATTCGACGGCGTCGAGCAGCGCCTCGACGGATTCATCCAGGCCGATCTCGAACACGGCATCCCGGACTCGGTCGGCAGCGGCTACGACATCGTGCTGTGCGCCGACGTCATCGAACACGTCCGCGATCCGCGCAGCCTGCTCCACGACGCCGGGCGCCTCGTCGCCGCCGGCGGATCGGTGATCGCCAGCGTGCCCAACTTCGGTCACTGGTACCCGCGCACCCGTACCGCGCTCGGGCTGTTCGACTACGACCGCCGAGGCATCCTCGATGCGACCCACATCCGCTTCTTCACCCGTCGGAGCTTCGAGCACCTCATCGACGATGCCGGCCTCGTCGTGGTGCGGCGCGAGGCGACGGGGCTGCCGTTCGACGTCGCCAAGCGGGGATCGGGCGACGACGCAGAGAGCGCCAAGGTGGGCGTGCTCGGCACGGTCGACAAGCTGACGGTCAAGCTGCGTCCCCAGTTCTTCGGCTACCAGTTCCTCTACGAGCTCAAGCCGGTCTGAGATCCGCTGTCCGTTCGGCCCCGTCAGGGGATGACGCCGAAGGCTGCATAGAGCCCGGTGAGCGTGGCCAGGCCCGCGCCGCACACGACCAGCGTGAAGTCCCATCCCGCGTATTCCCAGCTGGCGCGGTGGTGATCGCGTTCACCGGACGGTTCCGGCCACCAAGCGGCCACGGCGATGAAGAACGGAAACGCCGTGAAGAGGAATCGCGGTCGGGCCGTCACCGTCTCGGGGATCAGCATCAGCGCAACGACGACGGCGCAGAACGCCACCAGGATCCACGGCAGGCGGACGCGCCAGGCGCAGAAGACCATGAACACCAACGCCATCATCGTGAGCGCGGTGAGTGCGTCGGCGGGCGACGAGAACGGGCTGGTGAAGAATCCGATCGTGTTCGTGACGGCGGTCGCTCCGAAGCTGGTTCCCTCGGACCAGGCTTCGCGCTGCACTCGGAACCAGGCGCCGGACTCGCCGGCGGTGCGGTCGACGTACCACTGGAAGAAGACGAAGCCGACCGGGGCGAGAGCGACCGAGATCAGCGACCACCATTGCCGACGTCGGCGGATCGCGAGGAAGCTGGCGACGGCACACGCTGCCACGATCGCCACGCCGTTCGGCCGTGTGGCCGTGGCCAACGCTGCGGTCAGCCCCGCGAGGAGCCAACGCTCGTCGACCAACAGCAGCAGACAGGCCGCAGCCAACACGATGAAGAGCGCCTCGGAGTAGGCGAACGACAAGATGGCGCTGCCAGGAAACACCGCATAGAGCGTCATCGTGCGGGCGGCGACGCCGACCGAATACAGACGGCGCGCCAGCAGGCCGACCAGCAGCACCGAGATCGCTCCGAGCACGAAGTTGGCGGCGAGCGCGGCGAAGGTGTCACCACCGGGCAGCACGAAGTCGACGGCTCGGACGGTCCAGGGATACAGCGGGAAGAACGCTGCGCGCGCCTCGAGCTGCTCGTAGGTGATGTTCGGCGGTATGGACTCGGGATAGCCGCGCCGAACGAGTTCGAGATACCAGCGTCCGTCCCACGACGTCAGGACGCCGCTGATCAACGAGCCGACGCCGGGCTCGGGTTCGCCGTCGGCTCGGGCGTCGACGATCACCTGCGAGGCCCGCACTGCGGTGGCCGCGATCACGCAGAGGCGCGAGATGAGGTAGGCGCCGAGGCCGACGGCGACGGCACGCGTCCACGTCGCGCTGTCGTCGGGCGGTAGCGCACGCGGTGCAGCGACCAGCGTCTGGTCGGACGTCTGGTCCGGAACCTGGTCCGCATCGGGTTCGTCGGACCCGGCGGACGCCGATCTGCCTGCGAACATCGCAGCGAAGCTAGCAGCGCGACGCGCCGAGGCCCGGGTCACCGCGAGTGACGTTTCGGCCGCGTGAAACCCGCGGGATGATCGCGCCGTGGCCGTTGACGTTTTGTACAGTCACGCTTCATGGCCGTGCATCTGCCCGACACCGTCGACGAGGCGGTCGAGCACCTCGCCGACGAGCCGTCGGCGACGCTCCTCGCGGGCGGCACCGATCTGATGGTCGAGGTCAACGACGGACACCGGCGACCGTCGGGATCCGTCGTGGTCGTGAACCGGATCCCAGAACTTCGTTCGTGGCGCCACGACCCGGCGTCGGCGTCGGTCACGATCGGTGCGGCGGTCAGCTACAGCGAGATGCTCGATGGGCCGCTGGCGGACATGGTCCCCGCCCTGTCGCAGGCGGCACGTACCGTCGGCTCCCCGCAGATCCGCAACGCCGGAACGCTCGGCGGCAACCTCGGGACCTGTTCGCCCGCCGGTGACGGCCTCCCCGTGCTCAGCGCACTCGATGCGGTCGTCGAGTTGGCATCCTCGTCCGGTCGGCGAACCGTGCCTGTCGGAGAGTTCATGGTCGGCGTCAAACGCACGGCGCTCGAGCCCGGTGAACTGATCGTTTCCGCCACCGTCCCCGTGGTCGACGGATGGCAGGGGTACGCCAAGGTGGGGGTTCGCAACGCCATGGTGATCGCCGTGGCGAGCGTGTGCGTGGTCCTCGACCGCACCCGTCGGGATGTCGGTGTCGCACTCGGCTCGGTCGGACCGACGGTCCTGCGCTGCCCGGAGGCGGAACGACATCTCGCGGCGACGCTCGACTGGACGACACTCCACGCAACGCCGGCCGATCTCGATCGCTTCGCCTCGCTGGTGTCGGCAGCGAGCCGGCCGATCACCGACCACCGCTCGACTGCCGACTACCGACGCCACGCGGTCGGCGTGCTGGCGCGGCGCCTGGCCCGACGGGCATCGAGCACCGGGGTCGCCGCATGAGGGAGGTTCGATGAGCCACGACAGCGACCACTACGTCTTGCACGTGAACGGCGTCGAACGCGACGTGCACGACTCGTGGCTCGGCGAGAGCCTGCTGGACGCGTTGCGCGACCGGCTCGGTCTGCTCGGGGCGAAAGGCGCATGCGAACAAGGTGAGTGCGGGTCGTGCAGCGTGATGGTCGATGACGTGCTCGTGTGCTCGTGTCTGGTGATGGCGGCGTCCGCCGTCGGCCAGCCGATCGTCACCATCGAAGGCATCGCACCGCCCGATGCGCCCAGCGACGTCCAAGCGGCGTTCGTTCGCGCCGGCGCCGTCCAGTGCGGATTCTGCACGCCGGGGCTCGTGATGGCCGTCCACGACCTGCTCGAACGGGTGCCGTCACCGACGGACACCGACATCCGCGAGGAGCTCGCCGGCAACGTCTGTCGCTGCACCGGCTACGGCCGGATCATCGACGCCGTGCAACAGGTCGCCGTGCAGCGACGAGGAGACGCCTCGTGAGCGTCGTCGAGCGGGTGAGCACACCGACCGAGTCGGGCCGTCCAGGCACGATCGGGACGTCGTCGATGCGCCCCGATGGCATCGCCAAGGTACGGGGAACCTTCGAGTTCTCGTCCGACCTGTCCGCCGATGGCTGCCTCTGGGGGGCCACGCTGCGTTCGCCGCATCCCCACGCTCGCATCGTCTCGATCGATGTCAGCGCCGCCTGGAAGATCGACGGTGTCGAAACGGTGATCACCGCCGCCGACGTGCCGGGAACGATGGAATACGGCCTGATCGCCCACGACCAGCCCGTGTTCGCCTCCGTGCTGGTGCGCTACGTCGGCGAACCGATCGCCGCGGTCGCCGCGGATCACCCCGAGACGTGCCGTCGTGCGCTCGACGCGATCGTGGTCACCTACGAGGTGCTCGATCCGCTGCTCGATCCCGAGTTGGCGATCGACGGCAGTCATCCGCCGATCCATCCCGACGGCAACGTCATCCGTCACCAGCGCATCGTGTGCGGGGATCCGTCGGCGACCGGCGACGTCGTCGTCGAGGGCACCTACGACATCGGCATGCAGGATCAGGCGTTCCTCGGTCTCGAATCCGCTCTGGCGGTGCCCGACCCGGGTGGCAAGGGCGTCGAGCTGCACGTCGCCACGCAGTGGCTCCACGAGGACCGCGCCCAGATCGCCGCGTGCCTCGATCTCCCGGTCGAGTCGGTCCGGCTGGTGCTGGGCGGCGTCGGTGGGGCGTTCGGAGCCCGTGAGGACATCAGCCTGCAGGTGCACACCTGCCTGCTGGCGCTGCGCCTCGGGCGTCCCGTGCGCATCGCCTACAGCCGATCCGAGAGCTTCCTCGGTCACGTCCACCGGCACCCGGCCACGATCTGGATGCGCCACCATGCGACAGCCGACGGCGAAATCGTCACGATCGAGTCGAGGATGGTGTTCGACGGTGGTGCGTACGCATCGACGTCCTCGGCGGTGCTGATCAACGCCGTGACGCACACCCAGGGTCCGTACCGGTGCCCGAACGCCGTCGTCGACGGCTACGCCGTGCGGACCAACCATCTGCCGTGCGGCGCCATGCGGGGCTTCGGCGTGGTGCAAGCGTGTTTCGCCCACGAATCGCAGATGGACAAGTTGGCTGCGGCGTGTGGCCTCGATCCGGTCGAGATCCGCCTGCGAAATGCGATGCGCACCGGCGACCGGCTGATCACCGGTCAGGCGGTGATGAACGTGGCGCCGGTCGAGCGCTGCATCCGCGACACGGCGGCCCTGCCGTTGCCCGACACGCCGGTCGGCGGCGTCCCGATGGCCGATGGATCCGTCGACGTCATGCGGCTTCCCGGTGGTGCCGGGCGCACCGCGGACCGCAGCGACGTCGTGCGCGGCATCGGGTGGGGCGTCGCGATCAAGAACCTCATGTACTCGGAGGGCTTCGACGACTACTCGACGGCGCGTTGTCGTCTCGCCGACGGGGTCGCCACCCTCAAGTTCGCCACATCCGAGGTCGGTCAGGGCTTCGTCACCATCGCTCCCCAGATCGCCCGCACGATCCTGGGCGTCGACGAGGTGCGCCTCGACCGCATCGACACCGAGGTGGGTTCGGCCGGTTCCACCTCGGCGTCGCGCCAGACGTGGATGAGCGGCGGTGCGGTCGACGCCGCCTGCCGCACCGTTCGTGAGCGGCTGTTCGAGCACGTCGGTCGCACCCACGACGTCGATCCGCTCCGGCTCGCCGTCGACGGCACCGACATCGTCGACACGGTGTCCGGCTGGCGGGTCCCGGTCGCCGAGGCGACCACGGGCGTCGTCATCGACGAGACGGTCGAGTACCGGCACCCGGCGACCGAGGAACTCGACGATAACGGCCAGGGCAACTGCCACACGGCGTTCGCGTTCGTCGCCCATCGGGCGGTCGTCGACGTCGACCCGGAACTCGGGCTCGTCAAGGTCGTCCAGATCGCGACGGCTCAGGACGTCGGTCGTGCCCTCAACCCGCTGTCGGTGCTCGGCCAGATCGAGGGCGGCATCGCCCAGGGTCTGGGACTTGCCGTGATGGAGGAGATCGTGCAGGTCGACGGCATCATCCGCAACGGCAACTTCACCGACTACCTGTTGCCGACCTTCCTCGACATGCCCGAGGTCGTCGCGACCCTGATCGAGGAACCCGATCCGCATGCACCCCTGGGGGCCAAAGGTGTCGGTGAACCCCCGTGCATCTCCTCGACGCCGGCGGTGGTGGCCGCGATCCGCGACGCGCTGCGCCAGGTCGATGGGGTCGGCAAGCCCCTCGATCGAGTTCCCGTCCGGCCAGCGGACATCTGCCTGTGACGGCCGTGCGCCCATGGCGAGTGAACCGGATCGATCGTTCTGCGGCTAGGTTCCGAACCCATGTCTGACGAGCGCGAGATCATGACCTGGGACGTCTTCGGGACGGCGTCGAGAGCGTTGGCACAGATGGTTGCCGATGACGAGTACGAGCCCGACATGGTCCTGGCGATCGCACGCGGCGGCCTGCTGATCGGCGGAGCGATCGGGTACGCGCTGTCGGTGAAGAACGTCTACACGATGAACGTCGAGTTCTACACCGGCGTCGACGAGCGGCTGGAGGTGCCGCGTATCCTGCCGCCGGCGCCGGACTTCGTCGACGTCTCCCATGCCCGCGTCCTCATCGTGGACGACGTCGCCGACACGGGACACACCCTGCGTTCGGTCCAGGAGTTCGTCGAGGGCAAGGTGGCCGACGTGCGCACCGGGGTCCTCTACGAGAAGTCGCACTCGCTCGTCAAGTGCGACTACGTCTGGAAGCGCACCGATCTGTGGATCAACTTCCCGTGGAGCGACCAGGATCCGGTCGCCAAGCGCGACTGGTCGGTCAAGGACGCCTGAGCACTCGCCGATCAGACGGTCGAGGCGTTCGGAAACGCCCGGTTCCGCGCCTGTTCGAGGCGCTCCTGCAGGCGCTTGGGGTGCACGATGCCGAGCAGCTTGCCGTCGTTCCACACGGTGACGATCGGCCGCAGCGGGTCGAGGCGGGGCAGAACGGTCGCCAGATCCTCGTCGAGTGAGGCCTTGGCCAGGTTGTGGAACGGCACCATCAGCTGGGTGAGCATCACCATCGGCCGGTGTTCGGACGGAACCGCCCACAGCTGGTCCTCGAGCACGAGCCCGTCGAGCTCGCCGTCGTCGCCGACCACGGCCACCGCCCCGGCTGCGCCGAGCCGCTGGCGCTGGTCGATCATCGAGTCGGTGTCCATGTCGCTACCGGCCTGGGCGATCCCGAAGAAGGTGACGTCGCGGACCTTGACGCCGTCGAGCTGCTCGGCGACGTAGGAGGTCATGATCTCGGCGCGGGCGTTGAGGGCGATGAACAACCCGGTGACCATGATGAACACGCCGAACTGGCCGTTGAGCATCAGCACGAAGCCGACTCCGACCATGCTCCAGCCGAGCACGCGCCCGGCGTTGCCCGCGTCACGCATCGCGCGGTACTTGTTGCCCGTGCGCGCCCAGCGCACCGCCCGGAGCACCCGGCCACCGTCGAGCGGGGCGCCCGGCAGCATGTTGAACACGGCCAGCAGACCGTTGACGAAGCCGATCCAGAAGAGCACGTCGGAGCGGAACGCGAAGCTGGCGCCGAGTGTGACCACGCCGATCAGCAGGCTCACCGCAGGGCCGGCGACGGCGATCAGGCCATCGGCACGCGGGCTGGGCGACTCGCGGTCGAGCCGGGCGACGCCGCCGAGCGCCCACAGATCGATCGACTCCGTGCGCACTCCGTAGCGACGAGCCACCATGGCGTGGCCGAACTCGTGCGCGAGGATCGAGGCGAAGAACGCCACCGTGGCGACGATGCCGCCGACGAGGCCGAGGTCGGCGGCCAGCAGCACGCCGAACCACACGGCGACGATCGCCATGCTCCAGTGCGCACGCACGGGGATGCCGGCGTACGTGCCGAGGCGAATGGATCCGGGGGTCATGGGGGAGGAGTGCTCCTTTCGAGCGAACACCTGTTGGGAACAGTCTAGGGAGGTCAACCCCGGCCCCGACCTCGACATTCCGCCGCTGCCGCAGGCGTCGACCGGACCGCGGGGAGGCACTACGAGCGTTGCTCGAGGACGACCGCCGCACAATTGCGGCCGCTCGCGCCCCACACGCCGGCGCCCGGAAACGTGGCCGCACCGGTGAGATACAGGCCGTCGACGGCGGTCTCGTACCTGGTCAGTTCAGGGTTCTCGTTGCGGAATGCGGCGAGGGGTCCGCCGGCGAAGCTCGTGGCGTGGCCAGCGGGCAGATGGAAATCGCGTTCGTACACGTCGGGAGTCATCGCCCGCCATTCGACGATGGACTCCAGGAAGCCGGGTTCGCACAGTGCGGCGAACGCCTCGAGCCACCGCCGGGGCTCGGTGGAGTCGGCCCAGCCCCCGGTGAATCCGTACGGCGTGTACAGGGCCTCCAGGGAGAGCACGTGGCGGCCCGCGGGAGCGATCGTCGGATCGATCAGCGTCGGCACGTTCACCAGGATCCCCGGCCGTTCGAGAATTCGTCCCTCGGGCATCATCGCGGCGCCGCGGTCGATCTCGGCGAGACTCGGCGCGATGGCCGATGTCGGCCCGAGGGGACGGTCGAAGCCCCGCATCACCGGCGGTGCCGACAGCACGGCATCGATCTTCGATTCGTAGCCCTGGTCGTGGGAGACGTTGCGCCATCGTCGCACGAGGTCGTCAGCCGAGGCGGGTGGATGCTTGAGCCAGCGCAGGAAGGTGTCGTGCGGGTTGCACGCGGACACGACGATCGGCGCAGAGATCTCGGTGCCGTCGACGAGGGCGATGCCGCTGATGCGTTCGTCGGTGCACAGGATCGTGTCGACGGGACTCTTCGTGCGCAGCGTGCCGCCGGCGGCCTCGAAGGCGGCGAGCAGTGCGGCCGGCACCCGGCCGCTCCCGCCGATCGGGCGGCCGACCGTGGCCACGTGACGCATCGCATGCGTCAGCGCGCCGAGGCCGCTACCGGACGTCTCCGGTGAGATTCCCCACACCATCGGGCCGGTCACGGCGGCCGGACCCATGAGCGCGTCGTCGTCGAAGTAGGAGCGCAGGACATCGGCCGCACTGCGACGCGACCAGCGCATCAGCGTTCCGGCACCGCGGAACCGGCGTCGAAGCGCGAGGCGGGCCAGACCGCCGACCGTCGGCGGCTCGGCGGCCGCCTCGAAGATCATCCGGACCGCCGGGGCGGCCGCGGCGACGTACCGTCGATAGCCGTCGACCTGGGTGGGGAAGTGGCGGCCGATGTCGTCGAGCGTGGCGTCGAGGTCGCGATGGTGCGACCATCCCTTCCCGGCGGCGGCGGAGGTCCACGAGAAGTTGTGCTGGGCGGGCTCGAGGTCGATGTACTCCAGCCCCTGCGCGGCCAGGTCGAGTTCCTCGATCACCGGGGTGGTCCGGAAGGTGAGGTGGTCGCAGTTGCAGATGTTGACCGTGGCCCCGGCGAACTGTTCGCTCGCAGCGGTTCCACCGACGTCGGCGCGGGCCTCGACCAGCAGCGTCGACATGCCAGCGCGTGCGAGATAGGCCGCCGTGACCAGCCCGTTGTGCCCGGCGCCGATCACGATGGCGTCGAAGTCGGTGTGTGCGGGCGTCGTCACGGCGACATTCTCTCGCAGTTCGATGTCCGAGGCGTAACGTGCCGATGTGGCTTCCGTTACCCGCAACCTCGCCGAACTTCGCGCTCCCGACGTCGCCCGGCTCGTCACCGATCGCAGCGTGTTCGTCCAGCCGCTCGGCGCCGTCGAGCAGCACGGCCCCCACCTTCCGTTCAACACCGACCTGTTGATCGCCGACCGGGTCTCGCAGGCGGCCGTCGAACGCGTCGGTGACGAACTCGACGTCTGGTTGCTGCCGCCACTGGCGTACACGAAGTCGAACGAACACGCGTGGTCGTCGGGCACGATCTGGCTGTCGGCCACCACGCTGCTCGCCGTGCTCGACGACGTCGGCCGCTGCGTCGCCACCACGTCGGCTCGCAGGCTGGTGTTCTTCAACGGCCACGGCGGGAACTCGGCGCTGGTCGGGGTGGCCAACCGCGAGATCCGCCTCGCCCACGGGTTGATGACGTTCCTCGCACATCCCGGTGTCCCACCTGATCAGGGCGGCGTGTCGGCCCCGGACGAACTCGGGATGGGGATCCACGGCGGCACCGACGAGACCTCCCTCATGCTGCACCTCGCACCCGAGCTCGTCGACATGTCGGCGGCCACCCGCAACGTGCCCGAGCACCTCACAGCAAACCGGTACGTACGGTTCGGTGGCGCCGTCGGATTCGGTTGGCTGTCGGACGATTTCGGGCCCGACGGCCACATCGGCGATCCCACGACGGCGACTGCCGAGCGGGGCGAGCAGCTGTTCTCCCAGGCGGTCGACGCCTTCTGCGAGGCGCTCGTCGAGGTCGCCCGATTCGAACTGCCGGTGCGCTGAAATGGACCGGTCAGCGCTGCGTATCGACATCGGCCGGCTGCTGGGTCGTCTCGACGAACTCGGCCAGATCGGGCGGATCGACGGTCCGAACGGCGAATGGGGCAACGCGCGGCTGGCCCTGACCGACCAGGACCGCGCCGGCCGTGACCTCGTGGTGGCGTGGATGCGCGATCTCGGCCTCGACGTGGCGCTCGACGCCATCGGCAACGTCGTGGCCACCAGACCCGGCGCCGACCGGTCGCTGGCGCCGGTGATGGTCGGTTCGCACATCGACACCGTCGGCACCGGCGGGCGGTTCGACGGTAATCTGGGCGTGCTCGCCGGCCTCGAGATCGTGGAGACGCTGGAGCGAGCGGGCGTGGTGACGCAGCGTCCGTTCCAGGTGGCGTTCTTCACCGACGAAGAGGGCTCGCGGTTCGCTCCGGACATGCTGGGAAGCCTGGTGTTCGTCGGCGGCCTGCCGTTGGAGGAGGCGCTCGACCTCGTCGCCGCAGACGACGGCGCTCGCCTCGGCGACGAACTCGAGCGCATCGGGTACGCCGGACCGGTGCCCTGTCCGACCGCTGCCGCACCGTACGCCTACGTCGAACTCCACATCGAGCAGGGCCCGGTGCTCGAGGCGGAGGGCGTGACGATCGGGGTGGTCGAAGGGGTGCAGGGCATCTCGTGGACCGAAATCGTCATCGTCGGCCAGTCGGCGCACGCCGGCACGACCCCGATGCGTCTGCGGCACGACCCTGCGTACTGCGCGGCGGCGATCGCCACCTACGTCCGTGACCTCACCCGGGATCTCGGGATCGGCCAGGTCGGCACCGTCGGCCGGATCGACGTCTACCCGAACCTGGTGAACGTCGTCGCGGCGCGCGTCGTGATGACGGTCGACCTGCGCAACACCGACGATCGGATCCTGCGCGAAGCCGAATCCCGGCTTGCGACGTTCCTCGACGAGCTGGCTGCGGCCGAAGGAGTGACGATCACGACGTCGTCGCTGGCGCGATTCGAACCGGTCGACTTCGACCCGGCCATGGTCGATCTCGTGGAGGCGACCGCTACGCGCCTCGGGCACTCGACGAGACGCATGCCGAGCGGGGCCGGCCACGACGCGCAGATGTTGGCGCGGATCTGCGCGACGGCGATGGTGTTCACCCCCAGCGTCAAGGGGCTGAGCCACAACATCGCCGAGTTCACCGAGGATGCGGACATCGATGCCGGCGCCAACGTGCTGTTGCAGGTGGTGCTCGACCTCCTTGGGACGCCCGCCTGATGGCGTCGGTGTTCGACCTGGTGACGATCGACGCACCGGACGCGAAGGCATGCGCACGGTTCTGGTCGGCTGCGCTCGCGCTGCACGAGGTCGAGCGCGAAGACGTCGATCGCTGGATCGTGCTCGCGGACGTCGGCGGCAGACGGCGTCTCGGCGTCCAGCGCGGCGTCACTCGGGCGGGCTCGATGCATCTCGACGTGGCCTGCGATCCAGCAGACTTCGACTCGGAGATCGAACGGCTCGTCGGGCTCGGTGCCCGGCTCGTCGCCCCGGCGCGACGGGAGGCGTACGGGTCGATCGCCAATCTGGTGGACCCCGACGGCAACCCGTTCGACCTCTGCGCCTACGGGTGACGCGGAACGGGGGCGCTCATCAGAGCGCCCCCGTTCGGTTTGTTCGTGGGTTCAGGTCGGCCCGATGTCGCTCAGCGACCGATCGACTCGTCGATGAACTCGTTGGTGTAGGAATCCTCCACCGTGTACCCATCGGGAAGCGTGATCCCACGGTTCTCCAGGATCACGGCGAACTCGTCGAAGACGGTCTGCATCCGCTCGGGATCGAAGTTACCGTAGGTGTCGTCGGGGCCGTTGGTGCCGTAGCCATCCGATTCGAACAGCTCGAACGCTCGAGCGTTCAGCTCCGGGGTGAGCGTCCAGTAGTTGTTGTACACCTCGGTGATGCCGATGATCGCGTCGCCGACAGGCTGGGGATCGTCGAGGTAGTCCACCCAGGCCTGTTGGAGCTTCGGGACGAGCAGCTCGAGACACGGGGACAGCTCGTCGAGGCGCTCCGTGAGTACCGAGTAGGCGGCCGGATAGGGCTGCCAACCGAGCTCGTGGATGATCGCATAGTCGACCGGTGCCGGCGCACCGTCCTTCCAGTCGATGAGGTTCTCGTACTTGAACACCTCGTTGGTGGCGAAGCCCTGCTGCATGAAGTCGCCGCCGTCGGCGACCCACTGGTCCGGGGCGCCGCCGTAGTTCGGATCGCTCTGCGACTCGTCGAGGTATCCCTTGGCGATCATCCAGTCGACGTACGTGGCGGTCGGGAAATGGAGCAGACGAGCCCCGGTTTGCTTGATCGACTCCGGATTGTCGAGGTCGATGTCGAGTTGCTCCGGATCCCACATGAAGATCTGTGGGTTGATCTCGAGGGTCGTGGCGACCGCTGTGGTCTCGACGGTCGGCGCCCGCTCGATGATGTCGTCGGTGTTCACGTAGCCGAGTGTGATGTCCTGGTCCGTCTTCAGGACGGCGGCGACCGGCTGGAACTCGATGGCGTCACCACCGGCGCGGATCTCCACGGTTTCGATGCCGCCCACGGCGTACGCCGGATCGATCGGGCCCGAGTACGTGAACAGTGAGGCGTCGGCCTCGCCGCCCGGTCCGATCAGCTGGTACGTGCCGCCATGTTCGGTCTCGGGCCACCAGTCGGTCTGGATGACGAGATTCTGAGGGCACACCGCCTCGTCGGTCGTGTTCTCGGTCGCGTTGTCGGTGGTCGCAGCGTCGGTGGCGGCCGGCTCACTCGAGGTGTCGTCGTCGCTGCCACAGGCGGCCGCGACCGCACTGAGTGCGACGATGGCCGCGAGCGCCTTCTTGGTGGTGGGTTTCATGGAGTGTCTCCCCCTGAGGGATCGGTGGTGTTCCGGATGGGTGGGTGTTGTGGCCGTGTCCGGGTTCACGAGTGACCGGACTCGGATTCGTGCCAACTCCGCAGCGACCGATTCGACAGCCAACTGATGATGCCGTAGATCGTGACACCGAGGAGTGACGCGAGGATGACGCCGCCGAAGAGGCGTTCGTACTGGAGCTGCTTGGCGTAGTTGTTCAGCAGTCGACCGAGCCCGAGATCGCCGCGGCTGAAGAAGAAGTCGGCGACCAGTGCGCCGACCACACACAGCCCTGCACCGATGCGCAGACCGGTGAAGATCGAGGGGAGCGCGGCGGGGAGCTGCAGCTTGCGCAGCCGGGTGAACCAGCTCGCGTTGTGCAGCTTGAACAGGTCGAGGTGGCCCCGGTCGACCGACTTCAACCCGAAGAGGAAGCTGGTGAGCATGGGGAAGATGGCAACCAGCACGCACGTCACGACCCGTGCCGTCCGCGTGGGTCCGAACCACACCGAGAACAGCGGCACCAGAGCGAGGACCGGGATCGTCTGCAGCACGACGGCGTAGGGGAACAACGCCCGTTCGAGGGTGCGGTTGAACGCCATCACGATGGCACCGACCATGCCGAGCACGGTGGCGATGATGAAGCCGTAGAGCGCAATCCGTGCGGTGTTGACGAGCCCCTCGAACAGCTCGGCTCGGGCAACGTCGTTGAAGAATGCTTCGTTGATCACGTCATGTGGGGGCGGCACGATGAAGCGGCGGTTCTCGCTGAGCAAGACGTAGTGCGTCAGGTACCAGAAGCCGATGAACAGCGCGAAAACCGCCAGGATCGGTCCGTAGTGCCAGACCGCACCGGCGACCCGGCCGCGCGAGCGGATCTCGGGTGGCGCCGTCGAGCTCTCACCCGGTCCGCGGGGCCCGTCGAATCCGATCTGTTCGGGCTCGGCGATGATCGTCATCCGTGTGCCTCCTTGAGATGCCCCGACACCTGCCCGGACAGTTCGGCGAAGGCCGGGTCGTAGCGCAGTTCAGGCATGCGCGGGTACTCGAACGGCACCTCGATGTCGGCGAGGATGCGCCCGGGTCTGCCCGACATCACCAACACCCGCGTGGACATGAACACCGCTTCGGCGATCGAGTGGGTGATGAACAGCCCCGCGAAGCCGACGTTGATGAACAAGTCGAGCAACTCGTCGTTCAGGCGCTCGCGGCTGATCTCGTCGAGTGCGCCGAACGGTTCGTCGAACAGGAAGACCTTCGGATTCATCACGAGGGACCGGGCGAGCGAACAACGCATCCGCATGCCGCCGGAGAGTTGTTTGGGGTGCTTGCCCTGGTGTCCGTCGAGCCCGACCAGCGCAATGGCCTTGCTCGCCCGCTCGGCTCGTTCCGCCTTCGGGATCCCGTGCAGTTCGGCGATCAGTTCGACGTTGCGCTGCACGGTGCGCCAGGGGAGCAGCGTCGCATCCTGGAAGACGTATCCGATCGACCCCCGATCGACGGTGCACGCGCCCGTTGCCTGCTCCTCGAGACCCGACGCGATGCGTAGCAAGGTTGATTTGCCGCAACCGGACGGTCCGACAACGGTGACGAACTCGCCTGGGCGGATCGAGAACGACACGTCATCGAGTGCGTGGGTTCCGTCGGCGAACACCATCGAGAGGCCGTCGAACCGAAGTGCCGCATCGTCGCCGGTGGCGGGCACCGTCGCTGTCGACTCATCTGAGTAGGTGGGCAAGTTGAACGATTCTCCTCGAGACGACCTGTCGGATCGCGCCAGGCGACGTTATGGCAACGATGCGACCTGCGTGGGTCCGAATTGTGTACATCGTGTTTCAGGCCGCTGGCACCGTGTGGCCTCGATGCCACACCATGCGATCGCGTGGTCCGAAAGCGATCGCCTCTCGAACAGTAGCCGCGCGTACGGCGAGCAGGTCAGCCCGGTCCCCGGCGGCGACCCTGACGGGCGAGCGTCCCACCACGCGTGCCGACTCGGTGGTGACGGTTCCCCATGCTTCGGGCGCCAGCAGATGGCTGGTCATCATCATCAGGCCGGCCGTCTCGAACGGGCATGCCCGACCGACCGGGTTGAACGGGTCCTGGAGGTTGTCGGCTCCTGCGGCGACGGCGACGCCCGCCGATCGCAATGCGGCGACGGCCGTCAAGCCCCGCGGCATGGGCGACTGACCGCGTCCCTGCAGGTAGAGGTTGGTGTGAGGAAGCGCGACGATGCCGATGCCCGAACGGGCCACGAGTTCCGCGATCTCGGCCTGACGGGGCTCGTCCTGCATTCCGAGACTGACGCAGTGGCTGGCGGTGACCGGGTGGTCGAAGCCGTCGAGGACCATCTCGGCCAGGTGGACGAGATCGAGGGACGTCGGGTCGAGGGTCTCGTCGGTGTGCAGATCGACGCCGACCGCGTAGTCGTTGGCCGTCTCGAGGAAGAACGCGGTCGCCTTGGCGCTGTTGCCGTCGCGCTCCAGGTGCGGGCATCCGCCCACCAGGTCGGCCCCGGCGTCGATGGCGGCCCGTAGCAGTGCTCGCTGATCCGCAGCGTCGTGGCCGATCACGGGCCAGCCGCACAGTGCGACGATCTCGACATCGATGACGTCGGCGACTCGGCGACGCACCTCGGTGAGCGCCTCGATGCTCGTCAGGCCGTGCTCGGTCGTCGTGTCGGCATGGGTCCGAACGGCACCGAAGCCGTTCGCAGCCATCAGGCGGGCGGCCCGTTCTGCCCGCTCGATCGTGTCGCTCACGTCGAGGAGGGCCCGGTTGGACTCCATGGCGGTGATCGCGCCCATCAGATCACCGGTCGGGTTCTCGATGCGCTCGGCCAGGAACGCCTTGTCGAGGTGAGCGTGTGGCTCGACGGCGGCGGCGAGCAGCAGCCACCCCGAGAGGTCGACGGCGCTCGACTCACCGAGGGTCAGTCGGTCACCGACCTCGGCGATGGTGTCGTCGACGATGCGTACGTCCTGTGGCCCCGGTGTCAGGTCAGCGTGAACAATCGTCGCTTGCCGTAGGAGGGTGCTGGCCATCTGCGCGAAGCTAGCCCGATGACGGAACGTCCCGACTTGAAGCTCGGCGCCTTCTTCTTCGGAGGCGTCGAGATGGATGATGCCGGAGCCGGGGCACCGGCGCCGATGGATCGCCGCTACACCAACGACGAATGCTGGAAGGCGACGCTCGACTACGTGAACTCGGCCAAGGAAGCCGAACGGCTCGGCTTCGACTCGTTCTGGACCACCGAACACCATTTCCAGTACGAGGGCTACGAGGTGATCCCGAACGGTCTGCTGATCTCCACGTGGATCGCCGCACAGACGACGACGCTGCGTTTCGGGGCGATGTTCAACGTCGTGCCGCAGTGGAATCCGCTGCGCCTCGCCGAGGACTTCGCGACGCTGCACAACCTGTCGGGTGGGCGCGGCATGCTGGGTGTCGGTCGCGGCACCGTCCCGCGCGAGGTCCTGCACCTCAACGACAAGGGCGTGTCGATCGGATCGCTCGACAATCCCGACATGGTCGACGCCGACCTCCACAACCGCGAGGTCTTCGAGGAGTCGATGGAGATCATCCGCCGGGCGCTCACCCAGGAGAGCTTCTCCTTCCAGGGCAAGCACTTCCAGATCCCCATCCCCGGCATCCCCGACCGGGGCGAGACCGTGCAGGAACTGACCTTGATCCCGAGGCCGATCCACCCGTTCGAGATCTGGCAGGCGGTGACGTCGCCTCCCACGCTCGACTACGTGCCCGTCGTCGATCACGGCGCGGTGTTCTGGAACCAGCACTACAGCTTCATCAAGCGGTTCTGGGACAAGTACGGCGAGACATACGCCGCATCACACGGTGTCGAGCTGGCGCCGCACGAGAAGCGGATGCTCGTCGTGTCGTACCGGATCGAGGACACGATGGAGGAGGCCCGAGCGTCGGCGCTGCCCGGTCACGACGAATTCTGGAAGTTCCTGGGACCGTACGGCTGGAGCCGCGGCTACATGGGGCCCGATGGCAAGCCCTCCAAGCCGGGTCTGATCCCGACACTCGACGAGTCGATCGAGAACAAGACGATCCTCGTCGGCCCGCCCGAGAAGGTCGCCGAGGAGGTCGCCTTCTACCGCGACCTGCTCGGCCTCGAGTACCTCACGCTGTTCCCGCACCTGATCGGCGACCCGTACAAGAAGGCCGACGAGCAGATGGCCCGCTTCGCCGAAGAGGTCCTCCCACTCCTCTGACGCCGTCGGCCCCTCGCCGTCGTCGCGAGCGATGAGCGAAAAGCCCGCATTTGGGCGGTTGGCTCATCGCTCGGGTCGGTGCTGCGGTGGTGATGAGCGAAAAGCCCGGATTTGGGCGGTTGGCTCATCGCCTCCGGCGTCGTGGTGGGCGTGGTCAGAGACCGGCGGCCGAGCCGATGACCGTGCGGGGATCGGCGGCGCCGGCGAACATGCCGGTGTCCTCGACGACGATCGCGTGGGCATGGCCGAAGCCCGAGTCCCAGGCCGGACGCGCCTCGCTGCGATGACCGCGAGCGGCGAGGGCATCGACCCAGCCGGAGGGGGCGTGGCCCTCGACGTGCACGAGCGGGCCGCCCGCGCCGGTCCACGTGTCGAAGCCGGTGTCGGGGCCGTGGAGGATCCACCGGCCGGCGTCGATCGCCGCGGTCGGCGACTGGCCGTGGTGGAAGAGCCGGGCGGCGATCTGCAGCAGGATCTGGGGTTGTGCGTCGCCGCCCATCGTGCCGAACACCGACGCCAGTCGACCCGACCGGGTCGCGAGTGCAGGGGAGAGGGTGTGCGGGGGACGCCGCCCCGGCCCGAACTCGGCGGGGTGGCCGTCGATCAGGTTGAAACCGATGCCGCGGTTGTGGAGGTTGATGCCCGTGTTGGGTTCGACGAGGTGGCTGCCGAACCCGGACGCATTCGACTGGATCAGTGACACGCCGATGCGCCGCCCGTCGCGGTCGATGCCCGCGGTGCACAGATACGTCGTGTCGCCGTCGGACGTCGGGATCGTGCGTCGGCCGGCGGACTCCAGGCCGATCAGATCGAGGCGCTGATCGATCGCGGCGATCAGCGCCTCACCGTCGGCGTGTTCGTGGAGCGCCTCGGGCCGGTCGAATCCCGCGGCTATCGCCGCCTCGATCAGGAGATGTGCCCAGCGTTCGTCGTCGGGGTCGTCGGGCAGATCGAGTCGCTCGGCGAGACGAGCGGCGGCGAGTGTCAGGTATCCCTGCGAGTTCGGGGCGATCGTATGGAGGTCGACACCGAACGCCGATGCCCGGAGCGGTTCCTCCCAGTTGGCCTGCACGGTGCCGAGGTCGTCGGCGCTGAACAGCCCGGCGCCGAGTTCGAGGAGGCCGTCGCCGAATGCCCCGAGGTAGAAGCCGTCGCGTCCACTGGCCGGTAGCGCAGCCAGGACCAGGGCTGCGCCGGGTCGCCGTACGACGGCACCGGTCGATGTGGCCTGCGACGCCAGTTCGTTCAGGTTGGAGCGGCTCTCGGCATCGAGACGCCGGAGCGATCCGACCAGCAGTGGGCTTGCAGGAAATCCTTCGGCGGCGAGCCGACGGGCCGGTGCGAGGATCACGTCGAGCGGCAGTGACCCGAATCGTTCGTGGAGGGCCATCCAGCCGTCGATGCAACCCGGCACGGTGACCGACCGGACGTCGAGTTTGAACGGCATGTCGGTGAAGCCTTCGGTACGCAGCCTCTGCGGGTCGGCACCCGAGCCGGCTCGTCCGGACGCGTTGAGCGCGTAGGTCTCGCCGGGTGCCTCGGGATCGGCGGGGTCGTCGACGTGGATCAGGGCGAAGAGGTCGCCGCCGATTCCGCACAGATGAGGGCCCGTGATCGCGATGGCGGCGTTGGTGGCGATGGCGGCATCGACGGCGTTGCCACCCTGCGCGAAGATCGCCAGCCCGGCCGAGGTGGCGAGTTGATCGGCGCTCGCGACCATGTGGTGCGGGGCGCGGACGGTGGACCGGGGCATGGCGATCGACATGCGCTCGACGTTAGGTCACGGGCCCGTCGTCGCGCCGTGCCACTCTCCCCGTTGAGCGAGGACGTCGCGCAGGAGTTCGGGACGGTCGGTCATGATGCCGTCGACGCCCAGATCGAGCAGCCGGTGCATCTCGACGGGATCATCGATCGTCCAGACGTGCACGGGCACGTTCTGGCGATGAGCGCTGCGAACGAACCGTTCGGTGACCACGGTGACGCCCTTGGGTCCGCTCGGCGCCCCGAAGCGCACCGGCACCTGGGCCACACGCCGGGCGGATCCGGTCACACGTCCCGCGAGCCGCAGCGTGGCGACCTCCTTCGGGCTCATGCACGACAGCAGGTCAGGACCGAGCAGGGTGCGCAGCTTGGCGAGACGTGCGTGGCTGAACGCACCCAGGCACACGCGGTCGATCGCCTCGTACCGGCGCAGCAGGGCGGCGAGTGGTCCGACCGCAGCGTCGGACTTGCAGTCGATGTTGAACCGCACGTCGGGAAACCGCTCGAGCAGTTCGGACATCAGCGGGATGGGCGCTCGACCGTCGACTCGCACCTCGGCGAGTTCGTCGGCGGTCATCTCCGCGATCGACCGGTCGACGCCGCACGTGCGGATCAGGTCGGCGTCGTGGAAGGCCAGCAGCACGCCGTCGGCGCTGAGGTGCACGTCGGTCTCCAGATAGCGGTAGCCGAGCGACACCGCGTGCTCGAACGCCGGCATCGTGTTCTCGGGTGCCTCACTCGTGCCGCCGCGGTGGGCGAACGGAATCGGCCCCGGCCAGTCGAGATACGGATGGACGGCGCTCACGGGGCCGACTGTAGAGGCCCGGGGCGTCGGACAGGCGCTGCGCGAGCCACGCGAGCGGAATCGACAGCAGCATCGTCACGGTGGCGACGACATTGACGAGTGGCACGTTGTTGGGACGCGTGAGGTTGTTGAGGATCCACTGGGGCAACGTCTCGATGCCGGGACCCGACGTGAACGTCGTCACCACGATCTCGTCGAAGCTGAGCGCGAAGGCCAGGATTCCTCCGGCGAGCAGCGCCGAGCGCACGAGCGGGAAGGTCACGTGGCGGAAGGTCTGGAGCCCATCGGCGCCGAGATCGGCGGATGCCTCGAGCAGGTTGGGTGACATGCGACGAAGACGGGCGACGACGTTGTTGTACGCGAGCACGACGCAGAACGTCGCGTGGGCGATCACCAGGGAATGGATCCCGAAGCCGACCTGGAAGTCGATCGGTCCGAGGTCGATCCGTCGGCTGAACGTGTTCTGCAGTGCCACCGCGGTGACGATGCCGGGCAGCGCTATCGGCAGCACGATCAGGAAGGAGATCGAAGAACGTCCGAAGAAGCGGTAGCGCTGGAGCGCGAAGGCGGCGAGCGTCCCGAGTACCAGCGCGACGGCGGTCGCCATCGCCGCCACTTGCACCGAGGTGACGAACACGTCACGCGGCCCCTCGGCCTGCCAGGCCTTCGACCACCAGTCGGTGGTGAGTCCGCTCGGTGGCCACGACACCGACGTCGAGGTGTTGAACGACAACACGACGACCACTCCGAGCGGAACGTATAAGAAGGCCAGCGCGAGCCAGGTCCAGATCCGCAGCGACCAGCGTGCGGGCGCGCTGAGATTCATCGTTCCGTCCTCGGGGGCCGTGCGGCGGTGGGCGGGTGGGCGGTCATCACAGGTTCTCGAATGCGCGGAGTCGTGACATCGTCGCGAGGTACACCACGATGATCAGGATCGGCCACAGCGTGAAGGCGGCGGCGAGCGGCTGGTTGGGGGCGAGCAGCGTCCGGGCGATCAGGTTGCCAATCAACTGCGTGGTCCCTCCGACGATGTTCGGCATGATGTAATCGCCGAGCGACAGCGAGAATGTGAAGATGGATCCGGCGGCGATCGACGGCACGATCATCGGGGCGATGATCGACCGGAAGGTGCGCAGCGGCCTGCCGCCGAGGTCGGCCGATGCGTCGAGCAGCGACGCCGGCAACCGATCGAGTCCTGCGTAGATGGGCAGCACCATGTACGGCAGCCACTGGTACGCGAGCGTGATCACCAGGGCGACCCGCCCGAAGCCGGGTGTCCATCCGACGGTGGACGCCAGCACGCCACCGCTGCCGGAGGCCGAGAACTTGCTCGCCGGGCTGAACATCGCCCGCCACGCGTATCCCTTGACGAGGTAGCCGGCCCACAGGGGGAGGAGCACGGCGACGATCAACCCGCGGCACGCCCAGGGCTTGGCGACCTTGGCGATGTAGAAGGCCATCGGCAGCGCGACGATCAGGCACAACAGGGTGACCGCGAGCGCCACGCCGATGCTGCGGATGACCGTGGTCGTGAACTCCGGCGTGGTGAACGCCGTGTCGATGTTCTCCAACGTCAACTCGCTGGTCGGCTTCTGGGTCGTCGTGTCGAGCTTGAAGAACGCGGTGGCGACCAACAGCAGGAGCGAGCCGATGTAGACGACCAGCAGCCAGAGGACCGGTGCGCCGAGGGTCGACACCAGGCCGAGGCCGCGATGGTGCGTGAAGACACGCGCGAGCCGCCGCGTCGGCCCCCCGGGCGGGGGGCCGACGGACGGTTCCTCGGTCAGCTGCGCAGCTTGCTCCACGCAGTCACCCAGTCGGTGTAGGGGACGCAGGACACGTCGGTACGGCCGTCGACGCACTCCTCGGTCGCCGTCTCCCAGTACCAGACGTCCGTCCAGTACTCGGTGTCCGCGGCGTGGTAGGTCGTGCAGTGTTCGGGGTCAGCGGTGAGGTCGCAGCTGAGCGCATTGCTCGGCGCCTCACCGAACCACTCGGCGACCTGGGCGTTCGCGTCGGGGGAGATGATGTGGTCCATCCACATGTACATGCAGTTGGGATGCTTGGCCTTCGACGAGATCATCCAGGTGTCGGACCATCCGGTCGCGCCTTCGACCGGCTTGACGGCGTCGATCTTCGCACCGTTGGCCTGGGCCAGGTTGACGATCACCTGCCACGTCGTGCCGGCGAGCACGCTGCCGTCCTCCAGCCCTGCCTGCTGGTCGGTGTAGAGCGCCCAGTACTGGCTGACGAGATCCTGCTGCTGGGTCAACAGCTCGATCGCGGCGTCGAACTGTTCCTGGTCGAGTGCGTACGGGTTGGTGATGCCCAGCTCCGGCTGCGTCGCCATCAGGTACAGTGCGGCGTCGGCGATGTAGATCGGCGAGTCGTAGACCGAAATGGAACCGGCGGCCGCAGAGGTGGGCTCGAACATCTCCGACCACGAATCGGGTGCGGTCGGGTACAACTCGGTGTTGTAGACGAGGAGGTTCGCACCCCGACCGTGCGGCACTCCGTAGGCGACCCCGTCGACACTGTTCCAGGGCTGGAGCTTGAGGTCGTCGAACACGTCTGCATAGTTCGGGATGAGGTCGGTGTTGACCGGTGCCACCTCACCGCCGGCGATCAGCCGCTGCGTCGCGTCGCCTGATGCCGACACTCCGTCGTATTCGCCGGTCTGCATCAGTTGCACCATCTCGTCGGAGCTGTTGCCGGTCTTGACGTTGACCTGACAACCGGTGGCCTCCTCGAACGGGGTCACCCAGTCGACCGATGGATCGGTGGAGCCGTCCTCGGCGTAGCCGGCCCAGGCGATGATGTTGACCTCGCCCTCACCCTCACCGAGCTCCGTCGGCATCTCGCCACTCGCAGCCGTGCCCGAGGGCGCCTCGGTGCCGGCCGGTGCGTCGGTCGCGTTCGGTGCGTCGGTGGCGCTCGGTGCGTCGGACGACGATCCGGAATCGTCGCTGCCGCACGCAGCGAGTACCAGGACGACCGAGAATCCGATCGCCCCCAATCGCTTGGCTGTCCTCATGTGGTGTGCTCCTTCGCTCGGTGACCGTTGTCGGTCATGTCTTCGTTGATCGATCGGCTGTCGTCGGGTTCGAACGGATCGTCGTATTCGACGGGAAGCGCTGCGCTGAGTGGCCAGCTGAGGCGGACCTCCCGGCCGGGATCGAGACCCTGGAGATGCTCGCTGGGGACCGTCACCGCGAGGCTGACGCCTCCGTCGATCCGGACGAGCACCCGCGAGTCCGCGCCGAGGTACTGCACGTCGGTGACGACGCCCGAGGTGTCGACGTCGTCGGCGTCGACGGGGTGTGCCTCGTCGACGATGCGGATGCGTTCAGGGCGGATGTTGTGGGCGCCGTGCGCTCCGAGTAGGCGCAGCGACGTCGCATCATCGAGCAGGTTCGACGTGCCGACGAACCCGGCGACGAACGACGTCTCCGGGCTCTCGTAGATCTCCCGCGGCGTGCCGACCTGTTCGAGCCGGCCGTGGCTGAACACGGCGACCCGCGAGCTCATCGACAGCGCTTCGCCCTGATCGTGGGTGACGAACACGAACGTGATGCCGACCTCATCTTGGATCGTGCGGAGTTCGACCTGCATCCGCTCGCGCAACTTGAGGTCGAGCGCTCCCAGGGGTTCGTCGAGCAACAGGACGCGTGGCTTGTTGACCAGAGCCCGCGCGAGTGCGACTCGTTGACGCTGCCCACCGGAGAGCTGATTCGGCCGCCGGGACCCGTAGCCCGACAGGCCCATGATCTCGAGCATCTCGCCCGCCCGCGTCCGTCGGGCCGACCGATCGACCTTCTTCACCTTGAGGCCGTACTCCACGTTCTGCTGCACGGTCATGTGCGGGAACAACGCGTAGTCCTGGAAGACCGTGTTGACATCGCGGTCGTACGGAGCGAGCGACGTCACGTCCTGACCGCCGAGGAGTATCGCTCCGGCCGTCGGCGTCTCGAACCCGGCGACCATCCTCAGCACGGTCGTCTTGCCGGACCCGGACGGGCCGAGCAACGAGAAGAACTCGCCGTCGTCGATCTCGAGATCGAGACGATCGACCGCCACGACGTCGCCGAATTCCTTGCGGATGGCGACCAACCGGATCGAGCCGGGCTCGTCCGTCGCGATGGGAGCCACGATGTTCCAACTCTCTGCTGCCGTTCCCCCGTCGGGAACGAATCGCAGAAAGCTAGCGCTTGCAGACCGCCCCCTCGTACTTTCGGATCACGGGGGGTGTCTCAGCGCCCTCGGCCGGAGATGTACCATCCGCCGAGGTGCGAGCCATGGGGGTGGAGCGCCACAGTGACAAAGGGGGCCGACATGGCCGATTTCCCGTCCATCCAGCACGTTGCCGTCACGGTCAGCGACCTCGACCGCAGCGTCCCGTGGTACGGCCGCCTGATCGGAGCCGACCCGGTGCTCGACGAGGACACCGGTCCGTTCCGACACGTCGTCTGGCTCATCGGCTGGACGCTGCTCGGCCTACATCAGTTCGCCGGCTCCGATGCGGGCACGGACTTCGACGAGCATCGTCTCGGGCTCGACCACGTTGCCTTCGGCTGCGCCAACCGGGCCGAGCTCGAGACGTGGCAGACGCGCCTCGACGACCTCGGGATCGCCCACGGAGGCATCGTCGACGCCGGGTACGGTTCGGGGTTGTCGTTCCGGGACCCGGACAACCTGCCGCACGAGTTCTTTGCGCCACCCGGTTGAGGTCGTCGACGCTGCTCGCCGACTGCCGTCCGGTGATCCACTGGTGTGGATCGCCGGAGTCGGCGCATCTCAGATCGACCGGCCGGCTTCCTTCCAGTACTCGTCCTTCAACCGATGCTTGGCCTGTCGGGTCATCTGCTGGTCACACGTTGGTCGCGAAGGTATTGCCCGATTTTCGCGGCCGCTTCCTGCACGGGTTGATGGTCAATCCAGGATTCACTGAAGAACGGACGGGCCCTGACGAGCTCAAAGTGGTCGTTGGCCTCATGGAACGCCAAGAGCCCCTCCTCGATGGTCCACCTGAGCAGAAACCGCCGGCGTGCGGCCAGGACGGTGTAACTCTCGCTTTCCGCATCCATTCGTTCGGCCACTGTCGCCATGGCGTCCCACGTGAGATCCCTGCCCTGCTCCGACATAGCCGTATTCTGCCACGGTCGGTCAGCGCGCCGAGAGGTCAGATATTCCGACCTGCCTGCAACCATCGCAGAGACGCTACGTCGCCTTCGGATGCGCCAACCGGGTGGAACTCGAGACATGGCAGACGCACCTCGACGACCTCGGGGTCGCCCACGGCGGCATCGTCGACGCCGGGTACGGTTCGGGGTTGTCGTTCCGGGATCCGGACAACCTGCCGCTCGAGTTCTTCGCGCCGCCGAGCTGAGGTCGGTCTCGTCGCATCTCAGATCGATCGTCCGGCTTCCTTCCAGTACTCGTCCTTGAGGATGCGCTTGTAGAGCTTGCCGGTGGGATGCCGGGGGAGTTCCTCGCGGAAATCGATCGAGCGGGGGCACTTGACGTCGGCGAGTTCCGACCGGCAGAACTGGATGAGCTCCGAAGCGAGCGCCGATGCGGCGCCTTCGTCGGCGGGCATCTCGACCGGTTGCACGACGGCTTTGACCTCCTCGCCGAAGTCCTCGTTGGGCACGCCGAACACCGCGACGTCGACCACCTTGGGGTGGGTCACGAGGACGTTCTCGGCTTCCTGGGGATAGATGTTCACGCCGCCGGAGATGATCATGTAGGCCTTGCGGTCGGTCAGGTACAGGAACCCGTCGGCGTCGACGTAGCCGACGTCACCGAGCGTCGTCCATCCCTTCGGATGTCGCGACGCGGCCGTCTTCTCGGGATCGTTGTGGTACTCGAACTCGGCTTCGCTCTCGAAGTAGACCGTGCCTGACTCGCCCTGCGGGACCTCTTCGCCGTCCTCGCCGACGATGTGCAGCGTTCCGACGATCGGCTGTCCCACGGTGCCCTCGTGGGCGAGCCAGCTCTCGCTGTTGCAGTACACGAAGCCGTTGCCCTCGCTGCCCGCGTAGTACTCGTGGATGACCGGACCGAACCACTCGATCATCTGCTTCTTCACCGGCGCAGGGCACGGTGCGGCGGCATGGATGACGCATTCGAGCGAGGAGACGTCGTAGGCGTTGCGCGTCTCCTCGGGGAGCTTCAGCATCCGGATGAACATCGTCGGCACGACCTGGCTGTGGGTGATCTCGTAGCGCTCGACCAACTGCAGGTACTGCTCGGCGTCGAAGTGCTCCATCGCCACGATCGTGGCGCCGAGCGCGTGGACCGACAGGCAGAACCGAAGCGGCGCCGCATGGTAGAAGGGCGCGGGGGAGAGGTAGCGCTTGGTGCCGTCCATGCCGAACAGGAACTGCAGGAGGCCCTGCACTGCGCTGGGCGACGCGTCGAGCGGCTGGTTCGGGAAGGCGCGGGTGATCCCCTTCGGCATGCCGGTAGTGCCTGACGAATACAGCATGTCCAAGCCGGCGACGCGCTCTTCGTCGAGCGGCTCCGGCGACTGCTCGGCGACGGCGGTCTCGTAGCTCTCGTAGCCGTCGATCGTGCCGTCGAGCATCAGTCGCAGCTCGACGTTCGGCGTGCTGTCGATGATCTCCGCTGCCTGATCGGCCTTGTACTTCGACGTGATGTAGGCGCGGGCTCCACAGTCGTTGACGATGTACTCGAGCTCGTTGCTGGTCAGCCGCGACGACGCACAGGTGTAGACGAGCCCGGCGTAGTGGCATCCCCACACGATCTCGAGGTAGCGGTCGTGGTTCTCCATGCACATCGCGATGTGATCGCCGGGCTGCAGACCCGCCGCGCGGAACAGGCGGCTGAGCCGGTTGGCGGCAGCGTCGAGTTCGGCGAAGGTCTGCGTGAAGCCGGACCCGGCCATGATGAGTGCTGGTTTGTCGCCGTGGGTTTCGAGGTGTGCGCCGGGGAACATGCCGGGCAACGTAGCCGACTCGGGTGACGCGACGCATGGCGGCGATACGGTTCGGTCATGGTCCGAGCCCGCTTCGCCGAGATCATGCGGCCGGGGCGGCCGTCGGTGCCGCTCGACGAGGCGGCGTTGTCGATCTCCATCTCGATCCAACCCGATGTCGACCTCGACCACTGGCTCGCGGCGCTCGACGACCTCGCGCAGCGCTGCCCGACCTCGACGCCCCGGGGCGTGGCCGAGTACCTGTTCCGCAGCGAGGGATTCGTCGGGAATCGCCGTGCGTACTACGACTGGCACAACTCGTGTCTCGACCGGGTGATCGCCACTCGTACGGGTATCCCGATCAGCCTGTCGGTGCTGATGATCGAGGTGTCCAGGCGGCTGGGGATCGAGCTGCAGGGGGTCGGCATGCCGGCGCACTTCCTCGTGCGACCGGCTGACGATCCCGACACGTTCTTCGACCCGTTCGACGCCGGGCGTGTGCTCGACCGCTCGGGGGCCAGAGCGCTGTTCGAACAGGTCACCGGAGGACAGGTGGCGTGGAACGAGCGGTATCTCGAACCGACACCGAACCGCGAGATCGTGATCAGGATGCTCAACAATCTCAAGAGCGTCTTCGCCGGCCGCGCCGACGCCGTCCGTCTCGCCATCGTGATGGATCTTCGCGACGCCGTTCCCGAGCTCGCCGAGCAGGAAGCCGCCGAGATCGCCGCCACCTCCGCCATCTTCAACTGACCTGCGCCCTGGGGAGCGATGAGCGAAAAGCCCGGATGTGGGCGGTTCGCTCATCATCGCCGAGTGGCGAGGGCCGGTCGGGGTCGGTGGCTCGACAGGATTCCGGCAGGGGGCCGAAAGTACGGTGCCGGTCATGACGATGACCGACAATCGCACCGGCCTGAATGCCGACGAGCAGCGCGTCAGCGACCTCGTCGACGAACTCCTCGAGTCGTTCCCTCCGCAGACCACCGAGCCGAAGGTGTTCCTCGGCGAGCAGTTCGACCGTGGACTCGCCTGGGTGCACTTCCCGGAAGGGCACGGCGGGCTCGGGTTGAACCCGAAGTTGCAGAAGCTGATCAACGAGCGCGTGTTCGCCGCCGGCGGTCCGAATCCCATGTACCGCAATCCGATCGGCCACGGCATGACCGGGCCGACCGTGGTGGCGTGGGGGAGCGAGGAGCAGAAGCAGCGCTACCTGCGGCCCTTGTTCACCGGCGAGGAGATCTGGTGCCAGTTGTTCTCCGAGCCGGGCTCGGGTTCGGACTTCGCCGGACTGTCGTCGACCGGCGTGAAGGACGGCGATGAGTGGATCGTCAACGGCCAGAAGGTGTGGACGACGCTCGCTCACCTCTCGAAGTGGGGCCTGCTCGTCGTGCGCACCGACCCGAACGCGGTCAAGCACGCAGGGCTCACCGCCTTCGTCGTCGACATGCAGGATCCGACCGTCGAGATCCGTCCACTGCGCCAGATGACGGGCGAGGCGGAGTTCAACGAGGTGTTCTTCTCCGACACCCGGATCCCCGACGCCGAGATGCTCGGCGGCCCCGGCGACGGCTGGCGGGTGTCGCTCACGACGCTGATGAACGAGCGGGTGTCGATCGGTGGCTCGATCCCGGCCAAGGGGTCGGGCACGATCTCGGCGCTCGTGCAGACGTGGCAGCGGCTCCCCGAGGACGCCAAGGACCCGGTCGCACTCGATCAGGTGATGAAGCTGTGGGCGCGCGCCGAGGTGCTGCGGCTCACCAACATCCGCGCCAACCAGAACCGCAAGATGGGCGACCCGGGGCCCGAGGGTTCCATCGGCAAGATGGCCTCCGCCGACCTGAACAAGGACATCTACGACGAGGTCGTCAACCTGCTCGGCGCCGACGGCCTGCTGTACGGCAGCTACGAGATGGTGCGCCCGGAGACCGCCATGGGTTCGGACACGCTCCAGAAGGCCTTTCTGCGCAGCCGGGCCAATTCGATCGAGGGCGGCACCACCGAGGTGATGAAGAACATCCTCGGCGAGCGGGTCCTCGGCCTTCCCGGCGACATCCGCGTCGATCGCGACAAGCCGTGGTCGGAGGTCCCCCGCAGCTGAGCGCCCCCCAGTTCCCGCGAGCGATGAGCCAACCGCCCGAATACGGGCTTTTCGCTCATCGCCTGGTGTGGACGGAGGGCGGGGGACTCAGTGGTTCAGGCTGGCCAGGACGTCGCTGGCGCCGAGGCCGCGGTCGTCCATCCCGGGACGGTCGAGCAGGCTGCCGCCGAGCAGCACCGTCGTCGCCGTCTCGACGGCGTCTGGAGGTCGCGAATGTTGCGCGGCGGCGGGAAGTACTCGTCCTCGAGCGTGACGTCGACGAGTTCGACGCCGCGGGCGGGTGCCAGGAACCGGACGACCTCGTCGACGAGTTCTTCGGGAGCCGATGCTCCTGCAGTGACCCCCACGATGCCGGTGAGATCGGACGGCAGTTCGGCGACAGAGTTGATGCGGTAGACCCGCTCGCAGCCCTCCTCGCGGGCGAGTTGCTCGAGCGCCCGGGTGTTCGAGGAGTTCGCCGAGCCGATCACCACCACGACGTCGCAGCGGTGTGCGAGTTCCATCAACGCCGCCTGACGGTTGGTCGTGGCAAAGCAGAGATCGCTGCGGCCGGGCGTCCACACATCGGGGAAGCGCTCCTTCACCCGCACGGCGACTCCTTCCCAGTCGCGGTGCGACAGCGTGGTCTGCGCGAGCAGGGCAACCGGCTGGTCCGACGCCTCCAGCACGTCGACTTCGGCGACCGATTCGACCCGATCGATGGCGTCGGGGGCCACCGCCATCGTGCCGATCGCCTCCTCGTGGCCCTCATGGCCGACGTAGACGATCCGATAGCCCTTGCCGGCGCGCACCTTGACCTCGTGGTGCACCTTGGTGACGAGCGGGCACACCGAGTCGACCACGTACGAGCCGCGACTGCGTGCCGCCTCGACGACCTCCGGTGCCGACCCATGCGCCGACAGCATGATCGGGCTGCCGACCGGGACGTCGGCGATGTCGTCGACGAAGACGACGCCCTGATCGACGAACCGGTCGACGACCAGCTTGTTGTGGACGATCTCGTGATAGCAGTACACCGGCGGCGGGAAGGTCCGCACCATCCACGCCAGGGCCTTGATCGCCATCTCCACGCCGGCGCAGAACCCGCGCGGCTGGGCGAGGAGAACGAGCTCGACACGCGAGTCGCTTGCAGGGGGTGACATCTCGTCCAAGGCTACCCGAGACGCCCTGCCGGTAGCCTGACGAACCCATGTCCGACACGGTCCACGTCGTCCCCGACGTCCAGCGCGCCAGCGAGCGCGACATCGAGCGCGCCACGCCGTCGCGCTCGCTCTCGCCGATCGTCGTGGCCGTGGCGAGCGGGTTCCCCGGCTGCACTGGCCGGCGTGCAGGCGGGTGACGAGATCGTGCGGATCAACGGCGATGTGCCGCGCGACATCATCGAATGGCAGATGGCCGCCGACGAAGCGGACGTCGAGCTCGACGTGCAGCGCGGCGGCCTCGATCTGGCGTTCTCGATCGAGAAGCGGGCCGGTGAGTCGCTCGGTGTCGACGTGTCGAGCGCCGTGTTCGACCGGGTTCGCACCTGCGACAATCACTGCGAGTTCTGCTTCATCTATCAGCTGCCCAAGGGCATGCGCCGCAGCCTCTACCTGAAGGACGACGATTACCGACTGTCGTTCCTGTACGGCAACTTCACCACGCTCACCCGGTTCACCGAGGCCGACCTCGAACGGGTGGTCACCGAACGGCTCTCGCCACTGCACGTCAGCATCCATGCCACCGACCCCGACGTGCGCAGCCAGATGCTCAAGAATCCCCGCGGGGCAATGAGCCTTCGCTGGCTCCGGGCACTGCTCGACCACGACATCGACGTGCGCGGCCAGATCGTGGTGTGTCCGGGTGTGAACGACGGCGCCGTCCTCGCCGACACGATGGCCGGCATCCTCGACCGGTTCCCGGAGCTGGAGTCGGTCGCCGTCGTGCCGCTCGGCATCTCCAAGTTCAACGGTGAGGCCGCGATGCGTCTGCACACGGTGGCAGAGGCGCAGGCGGTCGTCGACATCGTCGACGACTGGCAGGACGTTTTCCAGGCCACACTCGGCAAGCGGATGGTGTACGCCGCCGACGAGTACTACCTGATGGCGCAACGACCCTTCCCGCATGCGCAACGCTACGACGGCTTTCCCATGCACGAGGACGGCATCGGGATGGCCCGCACGTTCGAAGCCGAGTTCGCCGGCCGCACCGACGAAGCCACCGGGGTACGTCGCGGTTTCTTCGCCGCCGTCGACGCCCCGCCGAATCCCGCTGCCTACACCGGACTGCGTACGGCCACGTCGTGCGGCACCGACGGTTCGAGCGGTGCGGCCACGATTTCACTGCGGCCGCGTCGCACTGCTCCCATCGGCATCCTCACGGGCGAGCTCGGAGCGCCGGTGATCACGCCCCTGGTCGAGTCGCTCGGCCGTGACGACATCCGCATCATCGCCGTTCGCAACGAATTCTTCGGCGGCAACACCGGCGTCACCGGTCTGCTGACCGGCGAGGACGTCAGTCGAGCACTGGCCACCGAGCCGCAGGGGCATCGCTACCTGCTTCCGGACGTGTGTCTGTCGGACGAGGGACGCTTCCTCGACGGACTGACTGTCGGCGACCTTCCCCGGGTCGTGGAGATCATCGAGACCGACGGCATCGCACTCCGTGCCGCACTGGAGCCGGCATGACCGACATCGACCACAACGCATCCACCGACGACACCGGTGACGGGGCCGACGACCTGATCGCCGACGAGATCGCCACCGTCGTCATCATCGGGCGCCCCAACGTGGGCAAGAGCACGCTGTTCAACCGCATCGTCGGGAGCCAGCAGGCCATCGTCGAAGACCGCCCGGGCATCACCCGCGACCGCAAAGAGCTCGAAGCGGAGTGGCTCGACGTGCCGTTCCGGGTCGTCGACACGGGCGGATGGATGCCCGGCGGCGACGAACTGGAGGCCAAGGTGAGCCGCCAGGTCGAGGCGGCCGTCAAGGATGCCGACGTCGTGTTGTTCGTGGTCGACGCATCGGTCGGCCTCACCGACGACGACCAGCAGATCGCCAACTGGATCCGACGTTCCGGCACCGAGGTGATCGTCGTCGCCAACAAGGCTGACAACGAACGCCGTGAGACCGAGATGTGGGAGTTCATGAGCCTCGGGATCGGTGAACCGGTCCCCGTGAGTGCCCTGCACGGTCGCCGAGCGGGCGATCTGCTCGACCTCGTGCTCGAGCGGTTCCCGCAACACTTGCGCCAGCCGATGAACAAGCCGGTCGACCCGTGGCGTCCAGTGGACGAGGACGAGGCTGCCGCCGCTGCCGAGGTGGAGGCAGCGGTGCCCCGCGTGGCCATCGTGGGACGCCCGAACGTGGGCAAGAGCACGCTGTTCAACCGTCTGGTCGGCGCCGACCGCTCGGTGGTGCACGACCTGGCGGGCACCACCCGGGATTCGATCGACACGCTCGTCGAGACCGACGACGGCCCGATCGTGTTCATCGACACCGCCGGCATGCGCCGCAAGGGCCGCATCGACGACTCGGCCGAGTACTACTCGTTCGTCCGCGCCCTCCGTTCGATCGACGACGCCGACGTCGCACTGCTGGTGATCGATGCCACCGTCGGGGTCACCGCACAGGACCAGCGCCTCGCGGAGCGTGTCGACGCCGCAGGTTGTCCGATCGTGCTGATCTTGAACAAGTGGGATCTCGTCGGCACCGAGGCACGCCTCGAGATCCAAGCCGAGGTGGCCCGCATGTTGGGCTTCGTCGCCGACAGTTCGGTTCTGAAGATCTCGGCACTGACCGGGAAGAACGTCGACAAGTTGCGTCCCCGGCTGCAGGAGGCGATCGGCCAGTACCACACCCGGGTGCCGACCCGTGACGTCAACAAGGTGATCGCGGCGGCCCAGCAGCGCCAGCCGATCGGAGGTGGCGCCAAGATTCTCTACGCCGTCCAGGGTGCGATCGACCCGCCCACGTTCACGCTGTTCGTCAACCGTGAAGTGCCGCAGCACTACCTGCGCTACATCGAGCGCACGATCCGCGAAGAGTTCGGTCTCGGCGCCACCGCGATCAAGATCCGTGTCCGCAAGCGCCAGTGACCGCCATGAGTGAATCCGGGTGTCGTGATGCCGTGGTGTGAGGACTGTTCGAAGTACTGGACGCCGAACTCGATGAACGATGATGGCACCTGTCCGAGCTGCCACCGGGTCATCGAGGAGCCGACACCTGCCGGCGAGGGCGACGGCGAGGACGAGAAGGCGCCGTGGCACTTCAAGCTGATGGTCGCCGCTCTGGTGGTCTACCTCGGCTGGCGGTTCGTCGAGATCATCACCTGAGGGCGCAGCGTTCTACGCTGCTGGCCTGGCGGTCGGCGCCGCCGCGGAATGGGGTCGACTTCGTCGGTGGACCGTTCCGTCGGGCAACCGGATCGTCAGTTCTCGCGTTCGGGCGTCGAGGTCGAGCGTCCAGCCTCCTTCGTGCAGGAGGTGATGGTCGCGACTGCAGCAGGGAATCAGCCGGTCGAGGTTCGTCTCGCCCTGATCGGCATCCCATTCGTCGATGTGGTGGATCTCGCAGCGGTCGAAGGGCACGTCGCAATCGCCGATTCCACACGTGCGGTACATCGCCCGAAGGGCCCGGCGTTGGTCATCCGTGGCGAGTCGTCGGCTGCGGCCCACGTCGAGTGCGACACCCTCGCCACCGAGCACGACCGGCAGGATGTGGGCGTCGCAAGCGAGCCGTCGCATCGTGTCGATGGGCACGGTGGTGCCGTCGCCGAGTTCGCACGTCGACCCTTCGTGACGGCCACGAGTCAGGGTGTCGACGTCGACGAGTGCCAGGAGTTCGACCCTGCCGGGTCGCCGGGAGCGATTTGCCGAGGTGGCGAGTTCGAGCAGCGCTCGTGCCGCGACGTCGCCGTCATCGGACGATTCGCTCGACGCAGCAGCCAGCGCCCGGGTCTCCAGTTCGATCGCTCGGAAGAGACGTGCGCCCGATTCAGGGTCGTACTCCGCCCGGAGCCAGTACATCCCGGTCTCGTCGTTGATGCCCTTGGTGAGGCGTGTCGCTCGACGTTGGCGGACGGCTCGTTCGAGCCCAGCGTCAGCGGCGATCTGGTCGACGACTCGCTCGACGAAACGATGGAACTGCGCCGGGGTGGACGCAGCAGCAGCCTTGGCGAGCTCGTCGTCCATCGACATCAATGCTTCACGTGCCGTGTCGTCGAGGCGTCGCGCGGCGTTGCTCAAGGTGTCGGCGTGCTCGGTTCCGATGTGCCCTCGACCGAGTTGTGCCGCAACCGTCGGCAGTTCTCCGAGCGTCGCTGCCCTCCGAGCCGTGCGTTCCGCCTGCCGGGACGAGCAGTGCCCGACCCGGCCGAGCACGTCGGCGGCAGGAGCCCCGGCCCCGGCGGCCGCCAACTCGTCGGCCCGGCGGGCGAGGGCGTGCTCGGTCTCGGCGACGAACCCCCGCACACGCTCGAGATCACGCAGGTTCGCCGCAACCGCCCCGGAGTCGAGCGTCGAGACATCGGTTCCCTCCAACCGCTCGACGAGACCGCTGACCTTCATGCCTCCATCATGACCAGGGGGTGTCACAGGGTTGGCGTGGGCGGAGGCGTGCGCCGGAGAAGTCGACGGAGGGGCCGATCGAATCGGTCGCTAGCATCCGGGGTCCACATGCAATACGGGCTGTGGCGCAGCTTGGTTAGCGCGCTTGTCTGGGGGACAAGAGGTCGGGAGTTCGAATCTCCCCAGCCCGACGAATACGGCCCTGGTCGAAGGCGGAGCCTCCGACCAGGGCGTTCGGAAGGCCGGCAGGGGCGGTCAGGGGCAGACGACGTCGGGATTCCAGTTCTCGAACATTCCGGCGGGGTTGGGCTTCCACACCCACGCATGCAGGATGTACCAGCCGAGCGCAGGGTTCAGGATTCCCATCTCGTGGCCGAGCACGCTGGGTGGATCCTCGTTGCCCGCGGCGTGCCACGCTTCGGCCGGAACGACCCACTCCACGGCGACCAGGTGCATCTTGCCGTTGGGAAGCCGCTCGTACACGAGTCCTTCCGGACGTAGCGGATCGAGCGCGATGTCCTCGATGCCTGCGTGGTCGAACCAGTGATAACCCATCGCTCCCTCGTCCGGTTTGGCGACGCATCCGGTGATCGGAATGTCCGGGTCCTTCCAGCCGAGCTGATGTCCGGCCGCTTCGGCGGTCTCCACGCGATGGAATCGTGCTGTCGCAGCGCGTACTTCGGCGAGGTCGGACTGACCGGACGGTGAGCCGGCCGTCGCGACCGGCGAAGCAACCAGTGCGGTCAGCGCCAGTGCCCCCGCCAACGCAGTACCTGCCTTGATGTACCAGGAGTCCGAGCTCCGCGAGACGTGTCGGGTGATGTGCATGATGTTCCTCCTCGGTGTGGTGGTGGTTACCGGATGCGACTACACACCCGCACCGTTGCTGCCGGGTTGCACATGGGTGACACCGCAACGACGCACCGCTCGACGACGAGCGCGCAGCTCGCGAACCGACGGCGCGCCCGGTCGAGGCGCAGGTCGATCCCCTCCACGGGGGACCGCCTTCGTCAGGAGTCGAAGATCGGGTCGAAGACGAGCCCGACGGTCGAGCCGGGCATCGTCGGGTCCGGCATCCGAGCGATCTCGGCCGCGCGCTGGCCGACGGCGAACATCGCGGCCGTCGCATCGACGAACGCCTCGCCGGAATCGCCGTAGGCCAGCTCCAGCGCTCCGAGCAGACGTCCGTACAGCCGGTTGAAGTCGGTGAGGACCGCAAGCACCTCGGGGGCATCGGCGTAGTCGGCGAGCTGTGCGTCGACCCTCATCGGGTTGACGTCGGCGTAGTCGACCGTGAACGGTGCGCCGTTCGGCCCGGTCTCGAGCGTGTCGCTGTCGGTGAATCGCTTGCCGACCTCGAGCTCGACGAACCGCTCGAAGTGGCCGGGTTCCTTGTTGCTCGTCCCGGCGAAGATCGACGGGTCGTCGTCGAAGACTCCGCCGTCGGCGCCTTCGCCCTGGGTGATGATCTCGGTGATCGCGGCCGTGACGTCGGCAGCGGTCGTGATGGTGAGCAACTGCGCGCTGCCGTAGAACGCCGATGGCTTGATCTGTCGCGCGGCATTGTCGGCGAGAATCGTGGGGAACTCGGCGAGCACCCTCGCGAAGCGCTCCTCGACGCCTGCGTACAGTTGAGCGATCGTGTGCCAATCCCGTTCCTCGGGTCGAGCACCGGCGCCGGCCGGCTGTTCGATCCGCTTGAAGTCGGTGATCGCCATCGCTGACAGCGGTCGGATGTGGACCTCCCAGCCGGGCGCCGCACCGGGGAGGGAGTGCGGATAGTGCGGCACGAACCCGTCGTAGGCGAGCCTCGGCGTACCACCGACCGCGAGCAGCAGGTTGGCGACCTGGGTCATGTGCAGCATCTCTTCGGTGAACACGGTGCGCAGGATCTTTCGCGGTACGGCGTTGCGGTCCTGGGCCGTCTCGGCTGACGCCCACGCAGCCAGGTATGGCGGAACGGTCGCATGTTCGACCTCCAACGCCAGCTGCAGGTCGGCCTGGAGCTGCGCGAGGTCGGTCGCCGGATCGATCTCGGGGATGCTCACTTGAGTGCCTTCACGATCGCCTCGGCCGACTTGAAGGCGATGGCCACCCCGGTCAGCGTCGGGTTCGACGTACCGATCGAGACCATCGACCCGCAGCCGACGCTGTACAGGTTGGGGTGCCCGAACACCAGGCCGTCGGTATCGGTCACGCCCGTCGTCGGTGATGCGCCCATTCGATGCGTGCCGGCGATGTGACCCGAACCCATGATGGCGTACCAACGACCTTCGTGTTCGACGTAGGTGTAGCCCGCGGTGTTTGCCTTTTCCTGGCCGGCCCAGTCGGTGCAGTCGATGATGTCGGCGGCGGCGAACACCTGATGGGCGACGTCGACGGCGGCGGCGGCGCCGTCCATCTCGTACGAGCCGATGTCGTAGTGCAGCACCGGTTGGGGGTTTCCGAACTTGTCGACGTACTCCGGTGAGATCGTCACCGTGTTGCCCGGTGACGGCAACTGTTCGAGCATGATTCCGAGCTTCACCTGTGTCGTGAGCCGGTCGCCGAGAGCGTCGCGCAACGCCGTGCCATACAGACCTTGCTGGGTGAGTGCGACGACGTCGCTCTTCGGTGATCCCGACCATCCCCAGTTGGACACACTCGCACGGAACGCCGAATGCTGGGATCGGAACGCCCCGTCGCGCAGGCTGTCGATTCCGGTGGTCGTGTCCGGCCCCCGGAACGGGTAGACGGGCTCTGGCGCCGAACCGGTGATGTAGAGGTACGGGTGGTCCATCAGGTGCTTGCCCATGTTCGGGTTGCCCGACGCGATGCCCGAGGCGAGCATCAACTTGACGTTCTCGATGGCGTTGCCGGCGAGCACGACGATCGGCGCCGACACCTGCTCGGTGAAGATCTTGGGGTCGGGCGCATCGGGGTCGTCGTAACGCTGTACGACCACCCCGGTGATGGCCTGGGTGGCGTCGTCGACGAGCAACTTCGAGGCGATCGACTTCACCTGCAGGGTGACGTTGGGGAGCGAGATGAGCGAGGCGTACGAGCGCGCGGCGCTGTACTTCGCCTGGACCGGGCACACGGGCATGCAGGCCGAGTTTCCCTGGCAACGCTGACCGGCGTCACGATCGCCGACCGCGGACGAGGGCGTGTAGCCGCGATCCGGGCGATGGTTGTACGCGGGGTTGGGCTCGGAGTTGCGGCCCTGGGGGAGCGGGATGCAGCGCGCGATGTACTCGTCGCCGGAGATCGTGACCGGCAGATTCCCGATGGTGTTGGAGAACCACGTGTCCATGTAGCTCTGCGGCATCCGCTGCATCGGATAGACGTAGCCGGGCCGGAACCACACCCCGTGATAGGCCTGGTCCATGACGTCGGCGGCCACACCGATCTCGAGTTCGGCGTCCTCGTAGTAGGGCTCGAGGTCGTCGTATCCGATCGGCCAGTCGTCGCCCTGGTCGTAGGTGGTGGCGGTCTTGAAATCGTTCGGCAGCATCCGGAACGAGCTGCCCTGCCAGTGCAGCGTCGTGCCACCGAGCATTCGCAGGTAGTCACTGCGGAACAGCAGCGGGCCGGCCTCGACGTAGTACCCGGCGGTCTCCGGCTTGCCGGGAGGGATCCGGTGGGACGGTGGTGGCGGATTCTTCATGTCCATCACGTTGGGCCACGGCGCCACCGGGTTGGCCGGATATCCCGTCGAGGTGGCCTTGCCCGGCGCTTTGCGGAACGCGTCGACATACGCCTCGTACTTGTCGACGTCGAGCGCATCGCCGATGCCGGCTTCGAGGATCAACACCCGCCTGCCGGCCGCTGCGACGCGACGGGTGACCGCAGCACCCACGACGCCCCCACCGATGACGATGACGTCGTACTGGCTCATCGCGTACCACCGGCCGTCGTGGAGGTGGGTGGATTGACGGGCACCCCGCGGGCGATCGGTGGGAGTTCGCCGTCTCGAACGACGGGAGCGAGGCCCCAGCCGCCGTATCCGGTCGGGCGCGACCCGGGGGGATGAGCACACGCAACTCTCCAAGCGAGCCCTTCGGCGTACGCGAGCGTCGACGGGATGTGGGTCGTGTCGACCACCGGGCGGGTCGCCCCAATCGCCGAATACCAGGTGTCGGGAAGCTGCTCCCACGTGCCGATGTACCACAGCAACGTGATGTTCTGCAGCAGTTGCCCGAGCGGATTGTCGGTCGAGGAGGCGGTGAGCGCTTCCGCGGGCCCGGTCGTGAGTACTGCGTCGAATCGTTGTGCGAACAGCGGCGATTCGGAGGCGATCGCATCCACCAGCTGTTGGACGAACGACGAGTAGTCGCCGGCCACTCCGGTGCCTTCGAGCTCGAGGGCACCGAACCCGGTGAGCGCCGCGGACAGCTGGACGAAGGCGTCGTGGAACGCTGCCTCCGCGGGCGCCGCGGTCACGAGATCGGTTCCATCAACTGCGTGTGGGTCGACACTGCAGCGGGCGGCGAGTCGTACTCGCAGATGGCGATCACCTGCGGGTCGCCGGCGAACATCGTCGTCAACGCCTCCACCACCGGGTTCCCGGGGACCGAGCCGATCGTGACGGTTGCGGTCCCCGACGGGAACGGCGCCGGCGCCCCGTCGACGACGTTCAGCCAGGTGTCGAACGTCCCGAGGATGTTGCGGGCCGACTGGATCAGGAAGGTGGTGCCATCGGACCCGGCGAGCGTCGCCCAATCGGGGACCGGTGAGAGTGGCTGCACCGTCGGCGCACCCGGCAGCGAGGGCACGGACAACGTGAACAGCAGGTCCGACTGCGGTGACCAGCACGGAATCGTCCACGACGTGATGCCGGGCGAGTTGATTCCGGGCACTTTGTACGTGCCGCCACCGGTGCTCGGGTCCGAGAATGTCGCGGCGTACTTGTTCTCGCCGTACTTCTCGCCGCCACTGATCGCGTCCTGGCTGTCGCACGGAACGATGACCCGGTAATTGCCGTACAACTTGGCCTGGTCGTCGCCCTGGAAGAACTGCAGCGTGGTCAATCGATAGATGGCATCCGCCATGCGGGTCGGGTACGCGACGACGTTGATCTCGACTTCGTTGACGATCCCGTCGAAGGACCCCCCGACCGTGGCGTAACGCTCGAAGTTCAGGTTGACGAGTGACAGCCCGTCGAAGATCGCGGGCTCCAAGCCCTTCGGCAGCAACGTCGCGGCGACCGCAGGTTCGACCTGCCAGTAGACGAGCATCGTCTGCAACGACGAGTAGTAGAACGCGCCACGCGGCTCGATCTGAACGGCGCCTCCAGGCATGGATGCGCCGGAACTCGAATCGGACATGGTTCCCCCCTCACGGCCCGCCACCCCTTGGCGTCGCCCGGGACAGTGTCCCATCGTTGGGCGCACCGGGACAAACTTCCGTGTCGTGGCCCGCGTCACAGCCGCAAGCGCCGCTCGGGCGGCGGCCGGATCAACCGAACCGTTGTCTCGAGTGCTCCACGACGGCGGCCGAGACCTCTGCTTCGGAGCGGCCGTGGTGGTGGATGACGAGCCCCGTCTGTGCGGTGACCGTGTCAGCCATCGCCCGAGTCAGCGGGTGCACCGGGCGCGTGTCCGCGGGCGCGGTGTCATCGCCTTGCATGGCCAAGCCGATGAGATCGGTCGGGCAATCGGTACGCGGAGCGTCGAGGGTGAGGACGTGGGCGAGGTCGGGGGCCGCAGCGTCGCGGTCGGTCAACGGTGCTGTTCCGAACCGCCGGTGCAGGGTGGCCAGCACGGACGTGTGGTCGAACGGAACGTCGCTCGCCGGTCTCGCGACCGTTCCCTCCTCGATCAGCGGCGACACGATCACCGCCGGGACCCGGACCCCGAACCGGTCGAACCGGAATCCGTCTTCGCTGGGACCGTCGCTCCTGCTCGGCGGTGTCGCCCCCGCTGGGGGCGGCACATGGTCGAAGCAGCCACCGTGTTCGTCGTAGGTGATCACGAGCAGCGTCCGCTCCCAGCACGGTGACGTGCGCAACGCGTCGTAGACCTCGGCGATCAGGCGCTCACCGGGCCGGATGTCCGACGGAGGCTTCTGGTCGTTCTGGCCCGGCGTGTGGAAGTTCGGCTCGAGGAACGTGTAGGTCGCGAGATCGTCGCGCGCCGCATCGTCGGCGAACTCGGCGATCGACCGGAAGCGGTCGCTGTACACCGAACTCTGGAGGCGGGTCATGACCAGTCGGGTGAGAGAGAAGGAATGCTCGCTGCCCGATGCCTCGGCGTTGCCGGAATACACCCGCCACGGCACCGCTGAGGGCGCCGCGGCATCGAGCGCTTCGAAGATCGTCCGTGCGTCGCACGATCCGTCGGGACCGTTGGAGACCCGGCCCTTGGAGGTCGCGGCATGCATGAAGTCACGATTCGGGAACGTCTGACTGGGGACCGAGGCGTACCATCGGTCGCTGACGGCGAACGCTCGCGCGAGCGTCGACAACACCTGCGTCTGTACCCGCGTGTACGACGTCATGATCTCGCGCGGATCACCGGGTGCCGCCCCGTACTGATACGTGGCGTAGCGCATCGCTGCCTGGTAGTCGTCGACGAATCCGGCCATCGAAGCTTCCGGCGAGTAGGCCGCGTCGACGCGGTACCCGCCGAACAATTCGTGCGTGGTGGGGCCGAACCCTTCACCCGGGTCTGGCGTCGGTGAACAGAAGTCCACCTGGGCCTTCGCGGTGTGAGCCCAGCGCCTGCCGCGGCCGATCTCTCCGTTGCGTCGCACATGGACCCGTTCGATGAACGGGCGCCCGGCGTCGTCGGCATTGTGGAACGGGCACCACATGTCGTCGGACAGTCCGTCGAACGGCTGGCCCCTCGGAGGCGGCGCATCTTGGTAGAGCCAGCCGAGCAGGTTGTCGAACGAACGGTTCTCCATCATCAGCACGACGACGTGATCGATGCGGTCGAGGTTCGAGGCGGCGTAGGTCGGGGTGCCTGGCATGCTGCGAACCTATTCGGTGAGCGATCGGCGCTGCGACGGTCCCTCTTGCGGCGGTGGCCCGCCCCGATTCACCAGTAGTGGCTGCGTCCACCCACCGAGCGACCCATCGCGCCGAGGATCGCGAGGACGGCGCCGATGACGACGAGGATCACTCCGATCGTCGTGAGGATCGGCACGCCGATGACGAGACCGAGAACCAGCAGGATGAGGCCCAGAATGATCACGGCAGGTTCGTTCCCGTGATGGTCGTGCGCCAAACCTCCTGGTCACACGAAGCGCGCGACAAGAGCGGTCCACATGGAGAGATCAGGGCACTGCGTGAGCGACGTGCGGACATCACGTGCGGGACATCACGACCGGGGAGGGGCCGCGTCAGCCGATCCGGCACGAGTCGGCCGAGCGGAGCCGAGCCCGTAGCGCCCAGGCGAGCAGCACGATCGAGGCGACCGCCAGGAGCGGCTGGATCGGCTCGAACCACTGCCGTGCACCCGTCGTTCCCAACGCAACGATCACCACCTTGTTGCAGACCGGACAGCCGACGGCGAAGAACGACAGGAGGCCGGCCACGCCGCCGTTGCGGGTCGGCGTGTCGATCTCGTCGATGGTCGCCGGCGTCGAGTCGCGGCGGACGTAGGTGCCGGCGAGCAGGCCACCGAGCACGGCGGTGACGATCAGGGTCGGGTACGACCACCAGGTGACCGGCACCGGGCGCCCGAACACCGGATTCGGGATCACGTCGGTCGGCAGGCCGATCAGGAGGGCGATCCCGATCGCCGCTCCAGTGGCGACGATGAACTGTCGCGCGCCCCACCGGCGCAGCGCGTCCAGCGAGGAGGGTGCGGTTCGCTCGACGACATCCAGTTCCAACACGGCAGACACCCTATGGGGTATCGCTCCCGAAGTGAACCGCCCGTCGCGATCGTGTTCCCGTGGCGCGCCGAGCGTCGGGACGTTGGTCCCTGGCACCGACCGTGTCGATTCGTCATCGTGACCTCATGCCTGTCGAATGGGGGCCACCAGAGGAGACCGGTCAGCCGAGCACCGACCATCCCGTGCCGGACCATCCCGTGCCGGACCATCCCGTGCCGGACCATCCCGTGATGGTCGACGAGTGGGCCGAGGCCGTGATCGACATCACACGCTGGCAGTCACGGCGCCGGCACCCGAGCAACCAGGAGCCGACGTGGGAGAAGGACGGCGGCTACGAGACCGAATGGGTCATCTGACGTTCGGCTGACGGGCCACTGAGGGCCGGTCAGGACGTCGGCGTCGATCGTGGCGTCTCCGCGGGTAAGCCGTGGAGGTGCGCGGCGTCGTTGTACCGCCTGAGCTGCCACTCGCCGGATGTCGCCGAGGTGAACTCGGTGATCGACGTGTTCAACGTGCGCAGCTCGAACCCGCCGGTCGACGCTGTGCGCAGCAACTGGCGGAACGTCGCATCGACGACGCCGCCGTGGCAGGCGATCACGATCGAACGACCGTGGTGCTCCTCGAACAGCCGGCCGAGCGCCGAGCCGACGCGGGAATGGAACGCCGCGATCGTCTCGCCGCCGGGAAACACGTCCACGTGGGGATCGCTCCAATCCGGCATGCCGAACCGCTCGACGTACCCGTCGAACGTCATCCCGTCGATCTCGGGCCCGGGGTCGTGCTCGCCGAAGCCGGGTTCGATGGCGAGGTCGGGGTTGCCGAACGCCGGCGCGATCGCCTCAGCGGTCTCGATGGCACGACGGAAGTTGCTGGCGATCAGCACGTCGGCCACGAGCTCGCCCGTGGCCTCGAGGCGTTCGCGGAGCCGTTCCGCCTGGCGACGCCCGAGCTCCGACAGTCCGCTGCACGTGCGGTACCCGCCGATCACCCGATTGACGGTGACGTTCGACTCGCCGTGGCGGATCAGGACGAGCGTGGTGGGGGAGTGCTCGGTCATGCCCCGCTCCGTTCGGCGGTCGCCTGGACCTCGATGCCGCCTCGCGGTCGTTGCGTGACCACGACCGTCACGCTGTGGGGCCGGGCAGTCTGCGCGATCTCCCCGGCGATCTCGGCAGCGAGCGCCTCGACGAAGACCTCGCGGTCGCGAAATCCCCACAGATAGAGCTTCAGGCTCTTGGACTCGACGCACCAGCGGTCGGGTCGGTAGGTGATCTCCACCGTCGCCAGGTCGGGCTGGCGGGTCACGGGACACATCGACGTCAACTCGTCGTTGGTCATTCGCACGACCGTCACGTCGGCCGGCGCTGGGAACACCTCGACGTGGTCGATGGCATGTCGGACCGTGCGGCCGAGCACGGTGAGCTGGCGATCGTCGGGGTTCTCGTCGCTCGGCATCCGGCGCAGGGTACCGGTCTCCCGGCGCCGCTCAGGGCCGGAGTTCGAACAGCGACGGGTTCACTCCTTCGCTCACGGTCAGCAGTGTCCCGTCGAGGAAGCCGACAGCCTCACCCTGCCGTTCCGGTGCCGCCGGGACCTGGCACGGATCGCCCGTCAACGCTGCGGCGACGCTGCTCCCGACCGGGCGATGCCAGACCCAGATCGTCTCGTAGGTGCGCAGAGCGATCAGTGTGCCGTCGGGCGCCACGTCACCGCCCGTGGGAACACCACCGAAGCCCACCAGGCTGCTCGGGTGAAGTGAGGAGACCACCGTGCGGGTCTCGAGCAGGGGAGCGTCGAGTGTGCCGGCAGCCGCCAACTGTGCGGGACCGTCGCCCCGGGTGTCGAGTGCTCCCTCGAACAGCAACGACGGAGCGGTCGTTCCGAACTCGGTCGGGAGACCCTCGACCGGCCGCTGTTCCTTGGTGACGACGACGATGCGGCCAGCGGCCTCGTCGACCAGCAGGACCTCGGCGTTGTGCGGCCGATCCGGATAGACGAACTCGAGCACCTCGACGTCGGTGATCGGAGCGATCACATTCGGGTCCGGCTCGACGAAGCGGTAGATCCGGATCGACGACCGGTTTGCGCCGTTGTCACCGATGTCGGCGAGCAGCAGGTCATCGCCCTTCGGACCGGAGATGATCGCGATGTCCTCGATGTCGGTTGCCCTGTCGACTGCGACGGTGTGCACACCGAGATCGGCGCCGTCCGTCCCGACGGCGAACAGCCGCACGTCGGGGCCATCGTTGTGCGCCCAGAGAACCCCAGGATGGCGCCTGCTGGCCACGATTCCCGACGCCTCGTCGAGCGCCGGGTTCTCCACCACGCCCAGCACCGCCGCCGATGTCTCGCCGCACAGTTCCGGCATCGACGCCGCAGCGTCGACCGCCGTCGCTGCGGAGGTCGTGCTGGCCGACGGGTCGGTGCGGTCCACGGTCGCCGTGGTGCTCGGCTGTGTGGTGCTCGGCGGGGTGGGCGCGCCCGACGACTCATCCGCCGCAGTGCACGCGGCCAGCATCATCGCAGCGGTGACGGCGACCAGAGCAGGGGATCGCCGGCGCATTGCCAGATCGTAGGCAGGGCGCCCCGCAAGGAGGTCCTCACGCGCCGCAGTGGTCGAAGTTGTTCGCCAGCGGCGTCATGCCGGCGGCCGCTGCACGCTCGCGAAACTCGACGAGGCCGGGCTGCGCCGCGATCCACGTGAGGCGCTCGGCCTGCCCGTCGGTCAGTGGGTCGAGTCCGAACACGAAGGCGCTGAACGCCTCGGCGAAGTCCTCCTCCGGATTCGTCGCCGCATAGGACCCGAAGAACCCGTCGTCGTCGACGCATCGGTCCTCGGCGCCGTCGACCGAATCGGTTGTCGGATCGACGCCGCCCAGCACGCCCGGATCCCAGAACTCGACGATCCACTCGATCATCAGCGCGTCATCGGCATAGCACCCCTCGCCGTTGAGGTAGGTGGCGCACTCGTCGATCGCTTCGTCGCTGCGGTCGAGCTGCTCGCCGGTGGCGGTGAACACGTGCGAGAACTCGTGGGCGATCGTGAGCAGGAGTTCGTCGGGATCGGCAGCGGCATCGACGGTGTTGATCGACATCTGGAATCCGGATCCGTCGCTGTCGATCGCGTTGACGAACGCCAGCGTGCCGTCAGCCGAACCACCGTCGGCCACGAATCCGCCGAACAGGACGAGGTCGTCGAGCTGTCCCTGCGGGGTGATCGTCGCCAGCGCTTCCCACGCATCGAGGATCGTGTCGTCGTCTGCTCCGAAGCAGAGCTCGCCCAGTTCCCCGTCGATGACCTCGTACGCCGAGGTGAACACGAAGTCCTCGTCGCCGCCGTTGAGCGCCTCCTCGGAGCAGTCGACGTCCGTCGCCGCCATCGCAGAGGCGTCATCGCTCGTGACGGGATCATCGCTCGTCGCGCAGCCTGCGGACATCAGACACGCGGCCGCGATGACGATCGAGCGTCGGTTGAGCACCGGGTGATCTTGGCATCTGGTCGGTGGGCGGATGTGGCAGCGCCCGTGCGCATAGGGTGACGCCATGCAGCTCGCATATTCGCAGGCGGAGTTGACGGCCGACCACCCCGATCTCTCGCCCCACGTCATCCTCGACCAGCGGGTGCACGGAGGCATCGACGCCTCCGGGACCTATCAGCCGCCGCGTGCGCTCGTGCGCGAGCGGGCGCTCGACGCTTGGGCGCAGGCGCTGCGCGAACGCGGCGGCGACGTGTTCGGTGCCGATGCGTCGCTGCTCGCCGGTACCCGCGCGGTCAGCGTCGACCAACAACTCGTGCTCCTGCGCAACGGGCTCGGTCGATGGTTCTGGAACCAGCTCACGATCACCGGCAAGATCGAGGCACGCGGCCGACTGCTCGCCGACGTCGCCTTCCCCGACCTCCACCCTGTGATCGTCGAGGACATCTCCGAGATGGCGATCGGACACCTCGGCGGCGGCCTGCTCCTGGCCCACGGCCTCGACGAGGGCGGCCAGCCCGATCTCGGCATCGGCGGGCACGACGTCATGTGGTTCCTGGCCCGTGACCTCGCCTTCGGTCCCGACGCCTACCCGGACGCCGATCCACCCGAGAACATCGGCCGTCCCGACGCTGGCACGAGGTACATGCCGGAGCTCCCGCCCGAGATCGAAGGGTTGATCTCGCTCCTCGCGAACCTCCTGATCATCGAATTCCGAGCCGAGTTGGGCTTTGCCGAGGCCCAGGAGATCCTGCGGTCGCCGGACGTGTTCGTCGACAACCGGTCCGACGCCGAACTCGCGGCCGAGATCATCGAACGGATCCGCACCGACGAACTGATCCACGTCCGATCGCTGTGCGTGTACCTGGGCGAGCTGGAGTCGGTGAACTTCCGGACCACGGACGGCGGCACCGTCACGGGCCGTGAGCTGTTCGGACGGTTCTGGGACGGCATGGTCCACTGGGCAACGGTCGAACAGCCCCGCCTCAACGCCGAGCGGGTGCGTGAGGATCTCGACGACTACATCGCCACCCATCCCGACGCCGACCGCGTTCGCACCGAGATCGCCGCCGCAGCGTCCTGAACCGGTCGGCTCCGTCAGGGCCGATCGACGAGGTGGGACATCGCCGCGCTGACGACCTCGTCGAAGCGAGCCGACACCGCCTCGAACCATGCCGGGTCGTCGTCGGCGAAGGCGCTCCGCACCTGGGCCCGGACGGCAACGGCCTCGGCTCCGAGCGGATCGCCGTGGGCGTGCAGCACGGCGTCGGCGCGCAGCGCCTGCAGCACGCTGACGGGGTCGACGGTGCCGAACTCGAGGGCGACGGCGGTGATCTCGACATCGGGCAACAGGTCCTCGAGCGCTCCGAGCCAGTCACCCTGGAGATCGGCCGACACGCTCTCGCCGTCGCGCATCGAACGCACGTCACCCCACCACGCGGTGCCCCGCCGGTACGCAGGTGCGTCGCGGCCCTCGTGGGAGATCAACTCGCCGTGACCCCACGGGCCGAGCCCGGTGTGCAAATCGACGAGACCCAGCCGTCGCGCCGGCCCGACCAGCTCGCGCAGGTGATCGACCAGCCATCGGTGCGACCACACCGGTCCCGTCCCGCCGTAGAACACGCCGGTCGGATGGCTGTACTGGCCGCCGCTCACGATCTCCTGCAACCGGTCGAATCCCACCTCCTCGGCGTGGGCGAGCAGGTGCAGGGTCGTGGTCTGCTGGGTGTCGTCGTCCCAGGCGTCGGGAACCAGCAGGTGCGCGAGCCCGCCGTAGTCCTCGTTGGCCGGTGGCGGTTGTGACCAGTCGACGAAGTTGCGGTTGAGATCGACGTTGTCCTCGTTCACGCGGCGAACCCACGCGAATCCGTACGGATTCAGGGCGTGGACGAGCACGACCCGGAGCAGCGGCGGACGCATTGCGCCATGATGTTCCAGCCAGTGGTGTTGGAGGGCCGAACCGGTGAAGCCTTCGACGCCGTGGGTTCCGGACACGACGACGAGCACCGATTCGGCGTCGTCGGGGCCGATGGCTGCGACGTCGATCGCCAGCTCCTCGCCGTCGATGCCGCGCATCGGATGCTCGTACGTGCTCGTCGTCGCTCCGGCTGCATCGGCTGCGTCCAGGAACCGGCGCCGGGAGTCGTCGTAGGTCTCGAGCAATCCATGCGTCATCTCGGAGAGCATTGCACGACCGCCACGAAGTACGGTGCTCCGCATGACGTACGTAGGGGATCGTGTCGTCTTCGACGCCGACAGTCACGTGATGGAGTTGCCGGGATGGTTGGAGCAGTTCGCCGACAGCTCGACCGCCCAGGACCTGCGGCCACTTGCGCTCGGCGGTGCCGGAGCGCTCGCCGATCGAGCGGTCGCAGAAGCGGCCACGCGTCGCGCCGGGGGAGTGGCAACGATCGACGGCGACCCCGAACAACTCCTGCGCTCCAAGGGGTGGGGTGCGGTCGGCGCGTTCGACGCCGCCGAGCGGTCGTTCGTGCTCGACCAACTCGGTTTCGCCGCGCAGCTCGTGTTCCCGACCTTCGCCGCAACCCAGTTCGCGGGCCGCGATCTCGATCTCCTCTACGGCGGCTCCGATGCGCTCAACCGCGCGATGGCGGCGTTCTGTGCCGACGACCGCCGACTCTTCGCGGTGGCGTCGGTTCCGTGGGGCGACCCGATCCGAACGGAGGCGACTGCGCGCCGCGCCATCGACGAGGGGTGCCGCGCGGTCATGGTCCCGACCGATCTGCCGAAGGGCGTCGTGTCGCCGACGCATCCCGAGCACCATCCGCTGTGGGCGATGCTCGAAGCCGAGAACGTGCCGGTCGTGTCGCACATCGGCGGCGGCGGTCGGCCGGTGCGGCCGGGGTTCCACGACAACGGGCACACGGTCACCGACTTCCTCGGCGGCGGCGAGAACATCCGGGCGAAGGACTTCATGGCGATCCACCAACGCCCCGAGGTGTTCTGGGCGGCGATGGTGCTCGACGGCATGTTCGAGAAGTTCACCGGACTACGCGGGGCGTCGGTCGAGGAGGGAGCGATGTGGGTGGTGCCCTGGGTGCGCCGCCTCGATCGTGCGATGCAGTTCTCGAAGACCGAAGCACCGCTGCGTGAGCTCAGCAAGCTGCCCAGCGAGTACGTGCACGACCATCTCCGGTTCACGCCGTTCGCCGGCGAACCCGTCGGGTGGATGATGGAACAAGCCGGGGCCGACCTGTTCATGTTCTCGTCGGACTACCCGCACCCCGAGGGCACCAAGGACCCACTGCAGCGCTTCGACGCCACCATGGACACCACCGACACGGACGCCATGGACCGGTTCCACCGCGCCAATTTCGAGGATCTGTACCGGGGTTCGGTCCCCGCGGGCTGACACGTAGCCTGGTCATCGTGTGCGGCCGCTTCGTCTCCACCGCCGGCCCCGACCGGATCGCGGCGTATTTCGACGCCGTACTGCCGACCGAGGCAGTCGCCGAGTCGCTCGGCGAGAACTACAACGTCGCGCCGACGCAGGACGTCTATGCCGTCGTGGCCAACGATGACGGCAGCGCCCGCGTCGACGCTTTCCACTGGGGGCTGGTCCCGAGTTGGGCGAAGGACCGCAAGATCGCATCGAGGATGATCAATGCCCGCGCCGAGACGTTGCTGGAGAAGCCGGCGTTCAAGGGGTTGTTGACAAAGAAGCGCTGCATCGTGCCGATGGACGGCTTCTACGAGTGGAAGCCCGGCAGCTCCGACGGACCGCGGAACGCCAAGGGACAGCCACTGAAGCAACCGATGTTCATCCATCGCGTCGACGGCGAACCGCTGGCGGTTGCCGGCTTGTGGACCGTCTGGAAGGACCCTGCCGACGCCGAGGGCCGGTTCCTGCACAGCGTGACGGTGATCACCACGACCGCGAATGCAGCGGTGCGTGCCGTGCACGACCGGATGCCGGCAGTGCTCACCGCCGACCACTGGGCTGCGTGGCTCGACCCGTCGAACCATGACGTGGTATCGCTCAGCGAGATGCTCGACGGTGGGCCGCCGGAACTGCTGACGATGCAGGCGGTGTCGACCGACGTGAACAACGTGCGGAACAACGGGCCGGAGCTGATCGCCCCGGTCAGTCGCTGACGCCGTCGGCGCCGGCCGCACGCAACTCGCGCCGGATCGCTGCGGCCCAGGCCCCGAGGTCGTCGCGGTCGACGCCGGCCGCCGCATTGGCGAAGCTCAGCTGTGCCATCGACGACGTCGGGATGACGTGGACGTGGGTGTGCGGGACCTCGTAGCCGGCGACGATCACCCCGATGCGCTCGCAGTCGAATGCGGCGCGTTGGGCGAGCCCGATGGTCTGCGTCACGGCGAACAGGTGTGCAGCCAGTTCCGGCGGCGCATCGACCCAGTGGTCGACCTCGTCGATCGGCACCACCAGTACATGGCCGGGCGCCATCGGGTTGATCGACATGAACGCAACGCATCGTTCGTCGCGCCACACGAACGTGCCGGGGAACTCGCCCTCGATGATCTTGGTGAACACCGTGCTCATGCGAGCACCCTACGCTGTGGCCCGTGACCGACGACACCCCACCGAACGAGCCCCACGGGCCGTCCGATTCCTCAACGGTCTCGCTGTTCGACGGGCTGTGGACGATCCCCAACGCCTTCACGCTCGTGCGTCTCCTCCTGCTACCCGTCTTCCTCTACGTGCTGTTCGGGCTCGAGGATCGGGCGGCGGCGGCCTGGATGCTCGGTGCGTTGGGCGCCACGGACTGGGTCGACGGCTACCTGGCACGACGTCTGGGGCAGGTCAGCGAGTTCGGCAAGATCTTCGACCCGACCGTCGACCGACTGCTGTTTCTCGTCGCGACGACGGCGATCATCATCGACGGAGCGATCCCGCTGTGGTTCGGCGTGGCGGTGCTCGCCCGGGAGATCCTCGTCGGGCTGATGATGGCCATCGCCACGGTGGTCTTCAAGATGCCCCGTATCGACGTCACCTACTGGGGCAAGCTCGCCACCTTCCTCCTCATGTTCTCGGTGCCGGGATTCCTGATGGGCAACAGCGACATCGGGGGCGCCGACGTGTTCCTGGCCGCAGCCTGGATTCTCGGCATCCCCGGACTGATTCTCAGCTATTGGACCGGTATCGCCTATATTCCGCAGGTGCGACGGGCGGTCGCGTCCGGTGCCTCCGCTCGTTCCTCATCCCTCACCGCCGACACGTGAACCGAGGTACGGTTGACCCATGGACATCCCCGCCGAACTCCGCTACTCGTCCGACCACGAGTGGGTGCGCGTCGACGGCACCACGGTCACGGTCGGTATCACCGAGTACGCCCAGGACGCGCTCGGCGACGTCGTCTTCGTCGAGATGCCCGATCCTGGCCTCGCCGTGGCGGCGGGCGACTCGTTCAGCGAGGTCGAGAGCACGAAGTCGGTCAGCGACATCTACGCCCCGGTCACGGGATCGATCGCCGAGGTGAACGCCGATCTCGAATCGCAGCCCGAACTGCTCAACAGCGATCCGTACGGCGCCGGGTGGATCTGCCGTATCGAGATCAGCGACCCGTCGGAACTCGACGGCCTGATGGATGCCGAGGCGTATCGAGCCTTGACCGAGGGGTGACATGAGTTCGCACGTGTTCTGCAACCAGTGTGGGCACCGCAACCCGCCGACGAGCACGTTCTGCTCCAGTTGCGGGTCGCCGCTCGATTCGCTCGACGACCGCACCATCACGCTTGCTGCGGTCGATCCGCTGCAGGACGCTCCGGGCAAGGACGATGACGTGGTCGTGCCCGTCGGGGACCTCCCGAGCGAGGTCGGTGTGTTGATCGTGCGTGCCGGCGCCCAGGCCGGCGCCCGGTTCCCGTTGGTCGAGCCCGTCACCCGCCTCGGCCGGCATCCCGATTCCGAGATCAGTCTCGACGACATCACCGTCTCACGCCGGCACGCAGAGATCGAGCGCACGGCCGACGGCTATGTCGTCTCCGACGCCGGCTCGCTCAATGGCACCTACGTCAATCAGGAACGCGTCGATCGGGTGGTGCTGCGTCATGGCGACGAACTCCAGATCGGCAAGTTCCGGCTCGTCTTCTTCGAACGTCATGATGTCTGAGTCGTCACCGCCGGGTGTCGCGGCTACTGCCGTCGGTGGGCATCTCTCCATCGGCGAGGTGTTGGCGCTACTGCTCGAGGAGTTCCCCGACGTCACCATCTCCAAGATCAGGTTCCTCGAGAGCCAGGGACTGATCGATCCCGAGCGAACAGCATCCGGATACCGGAAGTTCTACGGCGACGACGTCGAGCTGTTGCGCTGCATCCTGCGCGAGCAACGCGAGAACTATCTCCCGCTGCGTGTGATCAAGGACCGCATCGACTCCGGAGAGATCGATCCCACCGGCGACCAGCCGCGGCCCCGTGGCATCAAGAACGTCAGGGACTCCGGCGACGTTCCTCGTCCGGAAGGCCATCCCAGCGCCGGCCGTGTCCGCAACGAGGCTGCACCGTCTCACCCGGCCGCGCCAGCTCCCGAGGCCTCCGGCAACGGGGCAGTCGATGCTCCCGTGACGGGCGCAGCGGCCCTCTTCCAGCGCACCGACGGCGGCTCCCCGGCCGAGGCCCCATCCGAACAGCCTCATGCCGAGGCCGCGGCGGAGCGGACACCCTCGGTGGAACCCCGTGGCCCGATCGCCTCGTCGGGTGCGGTGTTGCCCGGGCTGCTGCTCACCGCCGACGAACTCTGCGCGATGGCCGGGATCACCCGCGAGCAGCTCGCCGAACTCGAGTCCTACGGCGTGCTCTCGGCGTCGAGCGGGCCGGACGGACCGTACGACGAGGATGCCGTGGAGATCGCAACGATCTCCAAGCGGTTCCTCGATGCCGGAATCGAACCGCGCCACCTCCGCGGCTGGCGTGTCGCAGCAGAGCGCGAGGCCGGACTGTTCGAACAACTGATCCAGCCGTTGCTGCGTCAACGCAACCCCGACTCTCGTGCCCAAGCGGTCGCCCAGCTCGACGATCTCGAGCAGACCGGAGGCCGATTGCGGGCGGCGATGATGCGCTCGGCGCTGCGTCGCCACACGCACTGACACTTGACGTCGACGACATACGTTGCCGGCAGACGGGTACAGTGGCCCTCGTGGTCCCTCTGGAACTCATCGGTGTCCGGGTCGAACTTCCCGCCAACACACCCATGGTCCTGCTGCGCGAGGCGGACGGTCGACATCGCCTCCTGCCGATCTACATCGGCACACCGGAGGCGTCGGCGATCCACTATGCGCTCGAAGGCGTCGAGCCGCCTCGGCCGCTCACGCACGACCTGTTCCTCGACGTCGTCGGCGTCCTCGGCGCCACCGTCACCCGTGTTGTCGTGACCGAGATGCGCGAACGTACCTACTACGCCGACCTGCACCTCGACACGCCGAGCGGCGAGAAGATCGTGTCGGCACGGCCGTCCGACGCCATCGCGCTCGCCGTGCGCTGCGGCGCCGGACTCTTCGCATCGGACGAGCTGATCGACCGCGTCGGCCAGGAACCGGTCCCCGAGGCCGACGACGATGCCGCCGAGATCATCGACGAGTTCAAGGACTTCATCGAGAACGTCAGCCCCGAGGACTTCGGCTCCTGACGGACCGACCGACGTCTCCTGGCGTCAGTCGATGTGTTCCACGCCGCGCAGGCGACGAACCAGCTCGTTGATCACGCTCATGGCGATCTCCGGTTCTTCGCGGAGCAGCGCCCGCATGTTCCACGACGACAGCCCGAGCGTCTCGAGATCGCTCGTGGCGATGACGGTGGCAGAGCGCGGCTTGCCGTCGAGCACGCTCATCTCCCCGAACGAGTCGCCCGGTCCGAACGTGGCGACGACCTCGCCGTCCACCCTCACCTCGGCGGTGCCGCTGACGACGGAGTAGAGGCGTCCGAACCTCCCGGACGAATCGGCGTCGATCACCGAGGCGCCGGGCGGGAAGTGGAACGACTTGGTCTGCTGGGCGATGCTCGCCAGCGTCGAGTCGTCGAGCCCGTGGAACAGACTGATCTGCCGCAGCAGCGCCACTACCTTGTCATCGACCTTCACGTCACGCTCCTCGGTGGTTCGGCCACACACTACTCATGGTTGACGTCACCCACGGAACTCCGTAGTGTTCACGATCTCACATCCTCGTAACTACGCTTCTGTGAGCTACGACGTGAGACCGTGACGACGTGCTCGGACACGTTCGTGATGTTGGGCGATACGAACCGGAGGCATTCCGTGCAGAACACACCAGACGACATCGACGACTCGACAGCGGCCGAACTCGGCTACAGCGGCACCCAGACCGCCAAGATCGTCGGCATCTCGTACCGCCAGCTCGACTACTGGGCCCGTACCGACCTCATCCGTCCGTCGCTCAGCGACGCCACCGGGAGCGGGAGCCGTCGCTCGTACTCGTACAACGATCTCCTCGAGCTGAAGACGATCAAGAAGCTGCTCGACGCCGGCATCAAACTCGAACAGGTGCGCAAGGTGTTCGAGTACCTGCGCAAGCACGTCGCCACCGACATCGCCGCCGCCCACATCGTCATCGACGGCGGCAGCGTGATGCTGTGCGACGGCGATCAGCTCGTCGACGTGCTGAAGAACGGCCAAGGCGTCCTCAACGTGCTCTCGATGGGCGGTGTCCGCGACGAACTGGAAGCCGATCTCGCCCCGCTGGCGACCGACGGTTCCGGCACGGCGGCCGATCGTGCCGCCTCCCGCCGAACCGGATGAACGACCAGACCTCAGCTCTCCAGCACTCGCCCCTCGACGCCGAGCACCGCGCGCTCGGGGCCACGATGGTGGAGTTCGGTGGCTGGGAGATGCCGATCGCCTACCCCTCGGGCACGATCGAGGAGCATCTGGCGTGTCGGGCCCGCGCCGTGATGTTCGACGTGTCGCACCTCGGCACGGTTCGTGTCGAGGGTGCCCATGCATTCGACCGGCTCCAGTCGACCCTCACCAACGATCTCACCAAGATCGGCCCGGGGCGAGCGCAGTACACCCATCTCCTCGACCCCGACGACGCCTCCGTCGTCGACGACATCATCGTCTGGTGGCGCCCCGATGATCCCGAGGCGTTCGACGTCATGCCGAATGCGTCGAACACCACGGGTGTGCGGGCCGCGATCGGAGGCATCGACACGACGCACCAGCGTGCAGTCGTGGCAGTCCAGGGCCCGGACGCGAAAGCGCTGGTGTCGACCGTGTTCCCGCAGGCGGGTGCGGTCGGGCGCTTTCGGGTCGCCGCCGCCGATTGGAACGGCATCCCGTGCACCGTTGCCGGCACCGGGTACACCGGCGAGGACGGCATCGAGATCGCCGTGCCGGCCACCGATGCGTCGGCGTTGTGGCGGGCGCTGTCCGCTGTGGGCATCCCGCCGGCCGGCCTGGGGGCCCGCGACACGTTGCGCCTCGAGAGTGCGCTCCCGCTGCACGGCCACGAACTCGGACCGGGGATCACGTCGCTGCAGGCGGGCCTCGGCTGGGTCGTCGCCTGGAGCAAGCCGGCATTCGTCGGTCGGAATGCCGCCGTCGCCGAGCGCGAGCGGGGCATCGACCGGCGCCTCGTCGGAATCGTCACCGAGGGTCGGCGTCCGGCCCGGGCCGGTTGTGCGATCTCGATCGGTGGTGACGTGGTGGGGGAGGTGACCAGCGGCAACTACTCGCCGGTGCTCGGTCACGGGATCGCGTTGGGATTCGTGCCGCCCGACACGCCCGAGGGAACTGCTGTCGTCGTCGACGTCCGCGGCAAGGACCTGCCCGGCCGGGTGGCGGCAACGCCGTTCGTGCGGCGCTGAATCTCAGCTGTCCGGCGGGGTCGTCTCCGCCGCCGGCCGCGTGGCGGGACGCTTCTTCGCTGCGGACTTCTTGGCCGCCGATTTCTTGGCGGGACGCTTCTTGGCCGCCGATTTCTTGGCGGGACGCTTCTTCGCGGGCGATTTCTTGGCTGCTGACTTCTTTGCCGGACGCTGTTCGGCCGGCGGGTCGTCGGCTGGCGACGTGCCGTCCGTCGTCGGAATGTCGCGCTCAGACGTCCTCAGCTCCGGTGCCGTCGACGCAGTAGAGGCCGACGGCGTCGGAGATGCCGCAGCGGGGGCGGACGGACGGGTGCCGGGGATGCGGAACCCCCCGAACAGTCCACCAGCCGCCGTCTCGGCGAGTTGCGTGATGGGACCCAGCCGTCTCGACACCTCGCCGAGCACGTCGGAGAAGGTACCGATCTGCGCAGGAAGCTGGGCGAAGGCGGGCGTCGCCAGGGTCTCGGCGAGTCGGTTGAGCCCGGGGGCCACGGCCATCGCCGGTCCGCTGACGACCTGCATCATCTCGTCGGCCGTCTTGACCGTGCGTGTCACCTGGGGGATCGCCGCACGGATCGGCTGCTCGACCTCGATCAGCAACGAATTGATCCGCTCGGTCGCCTCGTTCAGGTTCTCCATCGTGCGGTTGAAGTTCTCGACGCCGCGCAGGAACTCGTCGACGCCCTTGCGGAACTGCTCGATCGATCGCACGGTGCCCGACAGCGGCGAGGCGATCAGCGTGAACAGGTCGGCCAACGGGTCGGGGCGATCGTCCGGCATCACCTCACGTTAGTGCCGTCGCATAGGCCTCCAACGGCTCACAGGAGCAGACGAGGTGGCGGTCGCCCTGGGCGCCGTCGATCCGCGACACCGCAGGGAAGTACTTCTGCGCCCGCAGACCGACCACCGGGAACGCTCCGAGTTCACGTGGATACGGACGCTCCCACTCGCCCAGCAGATCCTCGGCGGTGTGGGGAGCGTGGCGCAGCGGGCTCTCCTCCAAGGGCCACTCGCCCTGGACGACCCGGTCGACCTCGGCCCGAATGGCGATCATCGCCTCGCAGAATCGGTCGAGTTCGCGCAGGCTCTCGCTCTCGGTGGGCTCGACCATCAGGGTGCCCGCCACCGGGAAGCTCATCGTGGGAGCGTGGAAGCCGTAGTCCATCAGCCGTTTGGCGACATCGTCGACGGTGACGCCGGTCGACTTGGTGATGTCACGGAGGTCGAGGATGCACTCGTGAGCCACCCGTCCGTGGTCACCGCGGTACAGCACGGGAAAGTACGGATCGAGCCGGTCGGCGATGTAGTTCGCTGCGACGATCGCCGCACTGGTGGCCGCAGTGAGCCCCTCGGCACCCATCATCTCGATGTACATCCAGGGAATCGGCAGGATGCCCGCCGAACCGTACGGCGCCGCCGACACCGCTCCGACCGGTTGATCCTGACGCAGCGGGTGCCCCGGCAGGAACGGGGCGAGGTGGGCGCGCACGCCGATCGGGCCGACGCCCGGCCCGCCGCCGCCGTGTGGGATGCAGAACGTCTTGTGGAGGTTGAGGTGGCTCACGTCCGCCCCGAACCGGCCGGGCAGGGCATGACCGACCAGGGCATTGAGGTTCGCACCGTCGACGTACACCTGACCTCCAGCCCCGTGGACCATGTCGCACAGCTCGACGACACCGGACTCGAACACGCCGTGGGTGGACGGATAGGTGATCATGATCGCTGCGAGGCGGTCGCCGATGTCGTCGATCCTGCGGCGGACGTCGACGAGATCGACGTTGCCCCGGTCGTCGCAGCCGACGACGACGACCTCCATTCCGGCCATCACGGCGCTGGCGGCATTGGTGCCGTGGGCGCTCGACGGGATCAGGCAGACCGTGCGGTCGAGGTCGCCCCGGGAGCGGTGATAGGCACGGATCGCCAACAGGCCCGCGTACTCGCCCTGGCTGCCGGCATTGGGCTGCAGGCTGACGGCGTCGTAGCCGGTGATCGTCGCCAGACGATGCTCGAGATCACGGATCAATTCGAGATATCCCTGGACCTGGTCGACGGGAGCGAACGGGTGGATGTCGGCGAACTCGGGCCACGTGATCGGCACCATCTCCGAGGTGGCGTTGAGCTTCATCGTGCACGATCCCAGCGGGATCATCGTGCGGTCGAGCGCAAGATCCTTGTCGCTGAGTCGACGGAGGTACCGCAGCATCTCGTGTTCGCTGTGGTAACGCTCGAACACCGACTGCGTGAGGAACTCGTCGCGCCGGCGCATCGACTCGACGAGCCCGTCGGGCACCTCGTCGTACTCCGCCTCGGCCACCGGGCGACCGCCGAGGGCCTGCACGATGTCGTGGACGTCGGTCGTCGTCGTCGTCTCGTCGAAGGTCATCGCGACGTGACGGTCGTCGACCAGGCGGATGTTGAAGCCGGCGGCCAGCGCGCCCGCCATCGCGTCGTCGGTCGAGGCGACGGTGAGGGTCAGGGTGTCGAACCACGATTCGTGGCGCAGTTGGATCCCGCCGGCGCGCAGCCCGGCCGCCGCGATCGAGGTGAGGCGTTGCACCCGCTCAGCGATGCGTCCCAGTCCGTCTCGACCGTGCCAGGCGGCGTAGAGCCCGGCGATGTTGGCGAGCAGGACCTGGGCGGTGCAGATGTTCGACGTCGCCTTCTCGCGGCGGATGTGCTGTTCGCGGGTCTGCAGCGCAAGGCGCAGCGCCGGCCGACCCTCGGTGTCGACGCTGACGCCGACGATGCGCCCCGGCATCGACCGTGCTGCGCGATCATGGGCGGCGAGAAAACCCGCGTGCGGGCCACCGAAGCCCATCGGTACGCCGAACCGCTGCGCCGAGCCGATGGCGATGTCCGCCCCGATCTCCCCGGGCGACACCGTCAGCACACAGGCGAGCGGGTCGGTGGCCACCACGGCAATGCCTCCCAGCTCGTGCACCTGTGCAATCGCGGCGCTCCAGTCGCGTACGGCGCCGGATGACGTCGGCAGGCTGAACAGTGCGCCGAACAGTCCGTCGCCGGAGGCCAGCATGTCGACGTCACCGACGACGAGATCGATGCCGACCGGCTCGGCACGTGTACGCAGCACGGCGATCGTCTGCGGATGGGTGTCGTGGTGGACGACGAACCGGTCGGAGGCCGACGTGGACTGCCGTCGGGCCATGGTCATCGCCTCGGCGGCAGCGGTTGCCTCGTCGAGCAGCGAGGCATTGGCGACGTCGAGCCCGCTCAGCTCGGTGATGAGCGTCTGGAAGTTCAGTAGCGCTTCCAGGCGGCCCTGGCTGATCTCGGGCTGGTAGGGGGTGTAGGCGGTGTACCATGCCGGGTTCTCGAGGACGTTGCGGGCGATCACCGGTGGGGTGACCGTGCCGGTGTAGCCCATGCCGATCAGGCTCGTGGCCCGACGGTTGTGTCCTGCAATCGCCCGCAGGCGCTCGATGGCCTCGTGCTCGAGGACGGCGCCCGGGAGATCGAGGGGGACGTCGCCGCGGATCGTGTCTGGCATCGTCTCGGCGAGGAGCTCGTCGAGCGACGTCGCGCCGACGGTGCGGAGCATCGTGGACATCTCGTCGCTGGACGGCCCGATGTGGCGGCGCGTGAACTCGTCGGATTCGATCAGCGTGCGCAGATCTCGTGGGGGAGTGGGGTCGGACACGGGGAAGCCTCCTGCGGTGGATCGGACTTCCCCGGCTGTCATCGATACCTGAGAGTTTCGCCGGGGCAGGCCCAGGCTTTCCCCGTCGGTGGCCATCGAGTGTCGTCACGAGTCGGTCGACTCGACACCCGATGGCACTTTCCAGCGTGCCTCGCCCGAGCGGTCCGTGGGCCTGAGAGATTCCGGGGAGGTTGCTCCTTCGGCGCCGTCATCGGATGACCATGTTGCGACCGGGTGCGGGCACCAGGTGACGACTCTCCCGCTCGGGTGGAACGGCGATTCAGTTGTGAGCGCAGCGTACCCCTCGGCAACCACCGGTCGCGGGATCCGGCGCGGAACGCTCGCGGGTCAGGACCCTCGTGGTGCGCTGACGTTGCAGGCGTCGATCGCCTTGATCAACGGATACGGATTCACCGCGGCGCCGCCATTCGGGTGCACCTCGAAGTGCAGGTGCGGGGTCGCCGAGTTGCCGGTGCTGCCGACGGTGCCGACGACCTGGCCTGCGACGACCTTCGTCCCGACCTTGATGCCGTCGGCGAACGTGTCGAGGTGCAGGTACGTGAAATACGTACCGTTGTCCTGGGCGATCCGCAGGCCGTTGCCGGCGAGGGAGCCCGGCGTGTCGATGTAGATCTTCGACACGGTGCCCGACACCGCTGCGTACAGCAGCTTGCCGCGGGCGGCGATGACGTCGACGCCCTCGTGCAGACGCCCACCGCCTCGTGGTGCCATCCACGTGTCGCCGAACCAGCATTGGCCCTGGACGGGGAAGACGTCGATCGACACGCCCGCTGACGACGGGGGAGCGGGTGCCGGAGCGGGGGCGCTGCCGAGCCGGTCGGCGGTCGCCTTGTCGATCTTGCCGGTGGCGGGAAGTCCTTCGCGGCGTTGGAATGCGAGAATCGCTCCGGCGGTCGCCGCGCCGAAGACGCCGTCGGCGCCCCCGGCAAAGCTGATCCCGGTGGCGATCAACGACCGCTGCAGCGCCTTGACGCGGTCGCCGCGTTCGCCGAACACGGCGAAGCCCAGCTGATTGCTGACGCCCTGCGGAGCGGCGGCCGTGCCGAGGGCGAGCACCGCTGCATCGGCGCTGGAGACCACACCGGTCTGTTCGCGGCCCTGCGTCTGCTGGAACTTCATCAGCGTCGACTTGGTGGCGTTTCCGAAGACGCCGTCGGCGCCTCCACGCAGTGCCAGGCCGGTCTGCATCAGGGCGCGCTGCAGGTCCTTCACCAAGGCCCCGGTCGCTCCGACGGTGAGACCGACGTGGGACGCGCCGGCGGGAGGTGCCGGCGCGGGGGCCGGAGCGGGAGCGGGAGCAGGCGCCCCGGCCGCGAGGGCCAGCTTGGAGACGACCGCAGCGTCGACGACGCCGTTCGCGGTGAGGCCGTTCGCCTGCTGGTAGCTCGTCAAGGCCGCGGCGGTCATCGGGCCGAACACGCCGTCGGCACCGCCGCGAACCGTGATGCCCGCAGCGATCAGCGCACGCTGCAACACCTTGACGTTCTCGCCCCGCGCGCCGACCTTCATGCCGGCGAACGTGCCCCCCGATGGCGCAGTGGCCGCGGGCGCGGTGGCAGCGGCCGGTTTCGCAGCAGCCGGAGCATCGCCGAGCTTCAGCCGTGAGGCGGTCGACGCATCGACCTCCCCGCTGACCGCAAGTCCGTTCCACCGTTGGAAGTTGGAGACCGCCGTCTTCGTCGCAGGGCCGAAGACCCCGTCGGCTCCGCCGGGGAGGAACACACCGGCAGCCATGAGTGCGTTCTGCAGCTTCTTGACCGCGTCGCCCTGCGCTCCGATCGTGAGCGCGCTCGATGCTTGCGGAGTGTTCGTCGCCGCCGCCAGACCGAGCGCTGCTGCGGATGCCTCGTCGACCTCGCCGGTGGTCGCCAGTCCCGACCGTGACTGGTAGGCGGTCAGCGCCGACTTGGTGGCTGGACCGAAGACGCCGTCGGCGCCACCCGGAACGGTCACGCCGGCCGACATCAGCGCGCTCTGGAGTGCGACCACGTCGGCCCCGGTGGCGCCTTGGCGCAATCCGACGACCGTTTGGGGGAGGACGGGCGCGGTGATCGCGCTCGGTGAGGCAGCGACGACCGTCGGCACGGTGGCGAGCATGAGCCCCGTGATCGTCGCAACGCAGACGCCGCGAACAGCGACTCGCGTCGAGCGGTGATGGCGCGTGATGTTGGTCATGACGGAGCGGCTCCCTGCACGTTGGAGTTTTCGGTCCGCCCTGGATGGACCTCAAATCTCGTCATCGATCTCCAGCTGAGCTCGAGACGCTCGATACCTCGACGTGAACGTCTGGGTTCCTTCAAGGCCCAGCGTCGGCGCCCTTCGGGTGGGGAGCGATCATTCTGCCCGACGATGGAGCCGCTGTCCATCGGAGAACCGTAAAGTGACATAACGAAGATTATGGGCGTTCTGCATGGACGGGGCAGGATGGAGCCGATGCGCCGCCCTGCTCAGGCGGGCCCGATCTCACGGTCCCGCAGCGGACGTGCGGCCTCGAGCAGCCACTGCAGGGCCTCGGCGAGTTGTCGGGCCGAGGGTGCCTCGGCGTCGCCCAGGTCGCGCTCGACGTCGTCGACGGCGCACGCCAGGACGTACAGCTCGTCGTGCAGCGCGTCGAGCTCGGACCGTGCGACCACCAGCTCGTTCTCGTTCAGCGCCAGCTCGGCGGCTCGATGTCTGGCCACCCAGTCCCATTGCCGGCACCGGCCGGAGCAGAACTCGCGTGGACGGCCGGGGCCCCTGCGAGTCGGCAGTGCGCGCCGGCACCAACGGCAGTGAACGATCGCCGATCCTCCGCGCTCGTCGACCACCGGGTATTCCGTCATGACGATATTGTAGGTGATCCGACCCGTGCGAGTCGACGATCGGCCTGGGAGACTCCGGGGGTGCCGACACTTCCGCCGCCTCCCGCCCGCGCCTTCGCCAGCGACAATGCCGCCGGCGCGCACCCCACCGTGCTCGACGCCGTGTTGGCGGCCAATGGTGGCTCAGCACTCGCCTACGGTGACGACGACCACACACGCGAGTGCTCGGCTCGCTTCCGCGACCTGTTCGGCGCGGACGTGACCACCCGGCTCACCTTCAACGGCACCGGCGCGAACATCGTCGCCCTGGCCACGCTGCTCGGCTCGTTGCCCGGACCCAATCACGCGGTCGTCTGCACCGACTGGGCGCACATCGCCGTCGACGAGACCGGGGCACCCGAGCGAGTCCTCGGCACCAAATTGATCGACCTCGTCACCCCCGACGCCAAGTTGGTCCCCGAGCAGCTCGCCGAACTCGCACACCTCCAGGGCGTGCAGCATCACGCCCAGCCGGGCGTCGTGTCGATCACCCAGGCGACCGAACTCGGCACCGTGTACAGCGCCGACGAGATCGCTGCGCTCTGCGACCAGGCGCATGCGATGGGCATGCTCGTCCATCTCGACGGAGCCCGCATCGCCAACGCGACGGCCGCCCTCGGAGGGACGCGCGTCGCACTGCGTTCGATGACGATCGACGCGGGCGTCGATGCGGTGAGCTTCGGTGGCACCAAGAACGGCCTACTCGGAGCGGAGGCTGTCGTCTTCCTGTCTCCCGCCGCCGCAGTGGGCTCCGAGTACGTCCGCAAGCAGGTGACCCAGCTGCCGTCGAAGATGCGGTTCCTGGCTGCGCAGTTCAATGCGATCCTGCACGACGATCTCTGGATCGACCTCGCAGCACACGCCAACGCCATGGCGGCAGAGTTGCACCGCGTGACGACGGGGGTCGCCGGTGTGGAGCTCGACGGGCCTCCGGCGGTCAACAGTCTCTTCCCGCGCCTCTCCCCCGACGTGATCGCACCGCTGCGCGACTGGTGCTTCTTCTGGGACTGGGACGTCAGTCGACATCAGGTGCGCTGGATGACCGGATGGGACACGACACCCGACGATGTGCGCACCTTCGCCGAGGGTGTCGCACTCCTCGCAGGCCAGTGACGCCGGGCACGGAGAGATTTCCGAAATTCATTGCTTGATGCAATTGACTCGATGGTCGATTCGATTTAGTCTGCTGACCGCTCGGGGCCGACCGGCTTCGAGATGGGGTTCAAACGCACGGGGGTGTGTGTACATGTCGGCCATCGAACTCGACCGCATCGCAACCGATGATGACTGGATGCGCCATGGCGCATGCAAGGGTCTGACGCACCTCTTCTTCCCGACGGCGGCCGAGCGCCCGCAGGCGCGTGAACGCCGCGAAGCGGCGGCGCTCGAGGTGTGCTCCGGCTGCTCGGTTCGCGTCGAATGCGTCGAGTTCGCCCGTCGCAACCACGAATACGGATTCTGGGGAGGCGAGTCGGAAGACGAGCGCCACGCGGCCGGCTTCCGCCTGATCGCACCCATCGGCATCCGCGCTCGCGCCAGCTGACCGCCGCCGGAGCGTCCGTGGCCTTCGACGTCGTCGTGGTCGGCAGCGCCAACCTCGATCTGGTCGCCACGACGCAGCGACTTCCCGGCCCGGGCGAGACGGTGCTCGGCTCCCACTTCGCCCAACACCCTGGAGGCAAAGGGCTCAACCAGGCGGTCGCAGCGGCTCGTTGCGGCGCCGCGGTGGCGTTCCTCGCCGCTGTCGGCGACGACGAGGCGGGGCGCACGTTGCGAGCCGTCGCCGAGCACGAGGGCATCGATGTGTCGGGCGTCGTCGTTGCATCGGGCGTGCCGACGGGCCGCGCGCTCATCACCGTCGATCACCGCGGCGAGAACAGCATCGTGGTGGTGCCAGGTGCCAACTCGCTCGCCCGACTCTCTTCGCTTCCCGCCGCTGCGGTGGTGCTCGCGCAACTCGAAGTACCGCTCCCCACGGTGATCGCCGCGTTCGCTGCAGCTCGCCAAGCCGGGAACCGAACCATGCTCAATCCGGCGCCGGTGCCGGCCGACGGCGTCCCTGTCGAACTCCTCGCCCTGTGCGACGTCGTCGTGCCCAACGAGCACGAGGTCGAACTCCTGGGAGGGGTCGGCCGTCTCCTCGACAGCGGCGTCGGCGCCGTCGTCGTCACGAGAGGCGCCGCCGGTGTCACGATCAACGCTGCCGGCGATGCCACTGCCCGGTCGATCGCTGCATTCCCCGTCGAACCGATCGACACGACCGGTGCCGGTGACGCGTTCTGCGGCACGCTCGCCTGCCGGCTCGCACTCGGTGCCGACCTCGACGGCGCCGCCCGCAGTGCTGCGGCGGCGGGTGCGCTGGCCACCACGGTTGCCGGGGCGGTCCCGTCCCTGCCGGTCGCCGCCGACATCGAGCGGCTCGCGTCGGCCTGAGTCACCCGGCCACGATCGGGTGGCGCAGCACGACAGCGGCCCACCCGTCGATCGTGTCGGTCCGCTCGACCGCCATCGGAGTGAGTGCGTCCAGCACGTGCTGGTGCGATCCAGCGAGGATGCCGCTGATCACCAGTCGGCCCGTCGGTCGAGTGACCCGTCGGAGATCGTCGGACAACGACACGAGGATCGGGGCGAGGATGTTGGCCACGACGACGTCGTAGTCGTCGTCGATGTCGCCCAACGGGGTCGCGTCCACCCGGACACGATCGTCGACGCTGTTGCGGCGGGCGTTGTCGATCGTCGCCTCCACGGCGGCGGCGGCCACGTCGATCGCCCGAACGGGCCGGTTCTGCAGCACGCCGGCCGTCACGGCGACCACGCCGGTGCCGCAACCCACGTCGATCACGTCGGCGTCGCCGTCGATGAGGCGGCGCAGCGCCCGCAGCGACAACAGCGTCGTCGGGTGGTCACCGAGTCCGAACGCTCCGCCCGGCTCGATCCGGACCACCCTGGCGCCCGAACCGGACGGCGGCTCCTGCCACGCCGGCGCGATCACCAGGTCGTCGGAGACCCACATCGGCGTCGCGTGCTCGCGCCACGTCTGCGCCGGCTCGTCGGGCACCTCGACGAGCCGGTGCTCCCAGCGTCCGTTGAGCGCGGCAACGGCCCGATCGGTCGCCTCGGGCTCGTGACCGACCACCGTCCACAGCTCGACCCACCGCGAGGCTCCGTCGACGACGGCGTGCGGGCGTTCCTCGATCGCCCGGACACCGAGGCGCCAGAGCACGTCGGAGGCTGCGTCGAGCTCGCGCTCGGGGGCGATCACCACGAACGCACGCACGTGGTCAATCCAGACGCCGCAGCGATGTCCGGTACTGCTCGATGCGTTCGACGTAGTGCCGGGCGCCGGACCGGATGAACTCCGGATCGACACGATCCAGCTTGATCACCGCCGGCGATCCTGCGGCCAGTGCGCCGGTGGGAACCTCGACGTCGTCGAGCACGACCGAATTGGCGGCCACCATGGCGCCGCTGCGGACGACCGATCGGTGCAGCACCATCGCCGCATTGCCGATGAGGACGTCGTCCTCGATCGTGCAGCCCTCGAGGTGGATCAAGTGGCCGAGGACGCAGCCGTCGCCGACCGTGGTGGGCCATTCGGGGGTGGTGTGCAGAACGGCGTTGTCCTGGACGCTCGTGCGTTCACCGATCCGGATGTCCCCGCCGTCCCCGCGCAGGACGGCGCCGGGCCAGATCGACGAATGCGCCCCGATGGCGACCGAGCCGATGACGACGGCCTGCGGGTGCACGAAGGCATCTCGGTGGATCGTCGGTTCCAGCGGACCAAGTGCATACACAGCCATGGCGCGCACGGTAGCGGCGAGACTCGTTGGAGTTCTCCCCCGCCGAACCGGTACCGTTGCCGTAATGTCCCGACGGATCGATATCGAGCTGACGAGCGCGCTCGCCGATGGCTCCTGGACCTGGCGTGCCGCTGGCGCCCGCAAACCGAATGGTGTGGTCGACGGGTCGATCCTTCCTGATGGCGCTGCAGTGGGCGACGTGCTCAGGGTCGAGGTCGAGCAGATGCTCGACGGCATCGAGGTCCAGTCGGTCGTCAAGGGGCGTGACAAGTCCGACGACGCCAACGTGCTGGAGCTGCTGCCCAGCGAGCGCCCGTTCGAAGCGGTGATCGAAACCCGCGCGAAGCGTGACCGCTCGGATCGCCGTGACGACCGTGACAAGCGCGGCAAGCGCAAGCCCGACGGCCGCAAGCGCGACGGGCGCTCCGGCGAGGGCCGACGCGATGGGCGCTCCGGCGACGGGGCACGCCGTTCCGAGCAGCGGCGACCGCATTTCGAGGCACCGCCCGAGATCCCCCAGCGTCCCAAGCCGAAGCGTCTGCGGCCGGGCAAGGCGCGCCGCAACGAGGTGCTCGCCGGCCTTCCCGACGAGCAGCGTCAGATCGCCGAGCTCGCGCTCCAGGGCATCCCGGCCGTACGGGCACGGGTCAAGGAGGACAACGCCAAGCTCGACGCAGAGGGCAAGCCCACCATGCCGGAGGCCGGTGTGGTGAAGATGGCCGAAGACCTCCTGCCCAAGCTCCGCGTCGCCGAATGGCTCGACCGGGCCGAGGCGGCCAAGCGACAGATGGAGCATCTCGACCTGCGCGATCTTCGCAGCGTCGTCGCTGCCAGCGAGGACTCGATCGTCGCCCGCGACGAGTCGACGCGTGAACTCGCCGAGGAACTCCGCGCGGCATTGCTCCGCAAGCAGGAGGAGGAGCTGCTGCTGTGGTTCGGCGACATCGATGCGGCGATCGGGGTCGGACGGGTGATCCGGGCGCTGCGCCTCTCGTCGCAGCCGCCGAAGGCCGGTGTGATGTTTCCTCCGGAGCTGGCCCGGCGACTGAGCGAGGCGGCGACGGCTGCGCTGCAGCCTGACGATCCGGCCGACCGTTGGATCGCGGTCCTCGAGGCCGTCGCCTTCTCACCGGTGCGCACGCTGGTGGCACCCACCGTGGCCCCGACGACCGTCACCGACGACCTGCGCGCCACCGTGCTGCGACTCGGTCCCGCGCTCCCCCAGATCGCCGCGCTGCTCGGTGTCGAGGTGCCCGCTGGTGCGCCGAAGCCGAAGCCGCTGCGTCAGCAGCCGACGCGCAAACGCGCCGGCAAGCCCGGCGCCGCAGCACCGCGCAAGAAGCAGGGTGGCGAGCCCCGTCGGTCCCCGGCCCCCACCGAGGCTGCGCCGGCCACCGAGGCAGACACGCCCGCCACCGAGGCAGACACGCCCGCCACCGAGGCAGACACGCCCGCCACCGAGGCAGACACGCCCGCCACCGAGGCAGACACGCCCGCCACCGAGGCAGACACGCCCGCCACCGAGCGACACGCCCGCCACCGACGACAGCGCTGGCTGAGGGTTCGCCCGCCGCAGCGCGGCCGTCCTACGATCGGCGGCCATGTCAGACATCGTCACCTACGAGGCCCGCGACCGTGTCGCACTCATCACGCTGAACCGTCCAGATGCCCGCAACGCGGTCAACGGCGACGTCGCCCAGGCGATGGAGGCAGCGATCGATCGCATGGAGCAGGACGACGGCATCTGGGTGGGCGTCCTCCAGGCCAACACCGAGGGGCAGGACCGCCCGGTGTTCTGTGCGGGCGCCGATCTGAAGGCGATCAATTCCGGACAGGGAGCCACCTTGAGCACCGAGCGCGGCGGTTTTGCCGGGTTCACGTACCGTGAGCGCAAGAAGCCGGTGATCGTGGCGGTCGACGGCCTGGCCACCGCAGGCGGCTGCGAGATCGTTCTCGCAGCGGACCTCGTGGTCGCCTCCACCCGGTCGTCGTTCGGTCTCGCGGAGGTCAAGCGCAACCTGGTGGCCGGTGCCGGTGGCCTGTTCCGTCTGCCGCGTGCCATTGGTCGCAACGCTGCGATGGAACTGATCCTGACCGGCGAACCGTTCTCCGCAGGACGCGCTCATGAACTCGGACTGGTCAATCGACTGGTCGAGCCCGGCCAGGCCACCTCGGAAGCACTCGCACTCGCCGGGCAGATCACGGCGGCGGCACCACTGGCGGTCTGGGAGAGCCGCAAGGTCGTGCTCGTAGCAGCCACCGAGAGCGACGACACACTGAAGCAGATGACCGATGCGGCGTTGGGCGTCGTGATGCGGTCGGAGGACCTCGGCGAGGGCCTCACGGCGTTCATCGAGAAGCGCGCACCCCAATGGAAGGGCCGCTGACCTCGGCGAACCCACCCGGCTTCGGCGAGGTGCCCGGCGTCAGAGACGTCGGAATGTCGTGATCAGTCGAGCGACGATGCCGGCGCGCTCGTAGAGGTTCTTCGTGTGTCGATCGCCCGGCAGCGCTTGGCCCTCGACAGCGACCGCGCCGCGTTCGCGCGCCTCCTCGATCACCGTGGCCAGCAGCTCGTCGCCGAACCCCAACTCTCGTGCCTGCGGCGTCACCCAGACCTGATCGATGCGCACGATGTCGTCGTCGCCCAGTTCGGCGACGATGTAGGCGATCACCACGTCGTCGATGGTGCCGACGAAGACGTCGGCATCGACGCAACGATCGGGCCACCGCTCACCGATCAGCGGATGTTCGTCGAGCCATCGGTCCCCGCCCCGCTGGCCGATGAGTGCGCCACGTGCCTCGAGTTCGAGTGCTCGCAGCGAATCGCGGTCGTCGGCGGTGGCCGCCCGGACGACGGGGTCGATCATTCGGCGTCCCGGAGCTGGGCGAGTTTGCCGAGAATCGTGCGTCGATGGCGGCCTGTGCGTTCGTACCGGTCGATCGCTGCTCGCTCGTCTGCGTCGAGACCGCCGAGTTTGCCGACGATCTGCGCCGACGACAGGTGGTCGTAGTCGGCCAGCGCGAGCGTCGTGACGTCGGGCACCTCGACCTCGGGCTCCTCCACGAGGTCGAGTGTCGCGACTCCGGCGCGCTCGTCCTCCGGTTCGGACGATTCGGCCTCGGACGATTCGACCGCGACCGCTGACGAGTCCGATGGAGCCGCAGCGGTGGCACCTTCGTCCTGGTGTGGCAACAGACGTGACCGCACCTCGCGCACTCCCTGATCAACGACCATCTTGCCGAGGAACCGCGCCAGCACGACTTCGCGCTTGATGCGCTCTGCTGCAGACGGGACCTTGTCGACGACGGCAGGAACCGCTTCGACGACCCGGCCGCTCACCTCGACCGGTACCACCAGCGCCAGCTCGACGAGCCTGGCCAGCGGCGACCGCGGCTCGTCAGGAGGAGAAGATGGGGCAGTCGTCATCGCCGACAGGGCAGTTCGGCGCACTGGTCCTCACGAGGAGGAAGCACTTCGAGCACAGCTGCTCGTCCTGCTGCTTGGGCTGCAGTCGTTCGCCACCCTCGCCGCGAACCTCCGGCTCGTCGTCGTCCTCGTCGTCCTCGTCGTCCTCGTCGGAGGCGACCATGCGGTCCTTCAGGATCTTGTCGAGATCCTCTTCGACGTCGTCGTCGGCGAGCAGCTCGTCGTCGTCCTCGTCGTCCTCCTCGTCCGACGACCGCTTCTTGCGCTTGGTCCGCGGCGCCGCAGCCGCGGCGTCCTCCTCGTCGTCGTCATCGTCGTCGTCGTCGGCGACGTCATCGTCGTCATCGTCGGCGACCTCGTCGTCGTCGTCCAGATCGATGTCGTCGTCGTCGACGTCGAGATCCTCTTCGTCGGTGTTCTCGTCGAGGGTGTCGTCGGTCTCCTCCTCGTCGAGGGTGTCGTCAGGTTGGGTGATCTCGTCGTCAGCCATCTTGTCGTTTCGATCTCGTCATGCGTGCGGGGGGTTGCGGGCGGAGCATAGGCGTGGCTGCCCATTCCACCCGGAGACCATACCTGTGACAGGCGTCACAGATCCGTCCCGCGTGATCAGCCGCCCTCTCGGCGGGCCTCGGCGCGCCGCTCCGATTCGAGGCGTTCGAGCTCGGGAGCTTCCGTCGTCATGTGGCTCATCGCCGCAGCGATCGCATGGTGACCGGCGCCTTCGCCGATCAGTCGGTGCATCTCCAACGCAACGCGGCGGTACGAGGGATGGCCCTGCGGCGACGAGCGCAGTTCGAGCATGTGGATCGCCTCGCGAGCGTTGAACTGCATGACGTAGCGCATCCGGTACGCCATCGAGACCGCGTACGACGCTTGTTGCGGGAACTCCGGGTTCAGTGCGTCGTACAGGGCGGCAGATCGTTCCATGGCTTCGTCGAACTCGCCGGCCAGACCGGCGTCGGTCACGAGCTCGGGGCGGGTGTACCCGTGGTTCGGCGTGAGGCGTTGCCATTCGATCGTGAGCATCCGGTGACGCTGCATGTCGCGGAAGGCGCCGTAGTCGCTCAACACGTCGAATCGGTAGAACGATCGTTCGAACGCACGTCCCGGCTTGTGGCGGCGGTTCTCCCGCTCGCCGACGTAGGCGCGGATCAACGACACGCGCTCGTCGACGCCGAGCTGGCGCACCCGGTCGAGCAGCTGGTGTTCGGGCAATGTGGAGTGGGCGTAACAGATCGCCGCAAGCAGCTTGTCCTCGGCATCCGGATCGAAATCGACCAGCTCCACCTCCGCGGCCGGTTCGACCGGGGTCGAGCCGAAGAGTTCGCCCACCAGTGTGGCCGTCTCGTCTCGGGTGTTGGCGAGATACTCGCTCCAGCGCCCGCCGCGTTCTGGCAGGTCCACCCGGCGCAGAAAGCTGGGGATCACCTTGCGCAGTTCGTGCAGCATCAGGTCGGCGTACTCGCGCGACTCCGGCAACGGGTTCGAGCGCATCCGCAACAGCAGCGCCTCGAACGCCTGCCCGGTGCCGTAGATGCCGACGTTCGAGGTGGCCGCAGCGGGCAGGATGCCGCGTACGGCGTCGAGTGCTTTGGCGCGCGTGGCCGTCCGGTAGACGAACTCGCTGTCGTCGGGGCCTCGTTGCACCGAGCTGCGTACGTGTTCGGTCACGGCATCGACGCAACGGCTGTATGCGTCGAACATCCGGTCGAGATCTCCGACGTAGCGGGTACCGAGCGGGCTCGAGAGCACCGCCGGATCCCGGTAGTAGCGGTACCGGCCGCCGAGCCGGGCATCGTAGGAGATGTAGCGGGTGCTCTGCTCCAGGTAGCTCATCAGTCGACCCCATTCGAGGATCTTGGTGAGCAGGTTCGATGCCTGTTCGCAGGCGAGGTGGACGCCGCCGAGCTGGGCTACCGAGTCGTCGCCGTAGTCGAAGAAGACCCGCTCGTACAGCTCTTCGGCCCGATCGAGCCCGATGGTGGCGTCGACGGAGTGGTCACCGCTGACGTCGAGGTCGCCGACGAACTCGTCGAGGAAGAGCCTGCGCAGCGACTTGTGGCTCCGGCTGTATCGGGCGAACAACGCCCCCTTCACCACCTCGGGAAGGTTGACCAGTGCGAACACCGGACCGTCGAGGTTGGTGAAATACCGGCGCAGCACATCGGCTTCGTCCGCGGTGAAGGACTCAGGGACGTACACAGCCACGATCGACCACTCTAGGTTGGCGCATCGTCGTCATCCGGGATCTCGGCACGACGCCGGCGCGGACGTGCTCGGCGGGTACCTCGTGTGGCGTCATGCGTACACGATCGCCGCATCGGGCACGACGTCGACCGCCAGGCTGGATGCCCGGCCGATGCGACGCCCGTCGACGACCACGTCGAGCGGCCGCGAGAATGTCCAGGTGCCCGTACGCAATGACCGGGTGCTCACCCGAGGATGCGGCACGTGAGTACCGGTGTGCAGGCGACGACGAGCAGCGATCCGCTGGCGTACCGACATCGACGGATCCACCTCGAAGACCTCCATGCGCCCATCGTTCGGATGGCCGCGCGGGGCGACGTCCCACGCACCGACGAACTCGGCGTTCATCACCGCCAGGATCCGTCCACGGAACCAATGACCTCTACTGCACGGAGAACGGGCGAGCACGTGTGCGCAAGCGAGGATCGGTGCACCGTCGTCGATCCGGACGCGAAGCAGGTCGATCGAGAACTCGTTGACCGTCGAACGGCGATCGAGCGGCCGCAGCCCCAGCGTGCGGCCCAGATCGCCGGAGCCGACTGCCACCGGCGGCCCGTCGGCACGGGAGATCGCGCTCGCCAGTGCGGCATCGTCGTCGACGACGACGAGATCGCCGGGGCGGGGCACCTCACGTCCCCACGACTCGCCGGGCCGGATGGTCACGTGGCGGTGGCGGTGGGCGCCGCACTGTCGGCGACGACGCCACGGAATGCGGCGTCGGCCGCCCGGCCGGCGGCGCGGCGGGTCGAGGGGTCGGGTGCGATGAGCGCGAGCTGGCGGAGGAGATCGATCAGCTGCTTGGTCGTGCGCACGAAGTCACCGCCGGTCAGTTCGTCGTCAGCCACGACTTCGGCGAACCCCTCCCCCGCCACCCAGGCATAGGCGATGGCGGCGAAGGTCGGGTCGGGCGGCCGATGCTCACCGAGCCCCACGGATCGCTCGGTGGCCCGGAGGTCCTCACTGATCGCGGCGAGGCGTCGCCACCGGTTGCGGAGGTCGTTCGACGAGAACCACGGCGCAGGCGGTGTCTCGGAGCTGCGGTGCTCGTAGACGAGCGTCGACACCAGCGCTGCCAGGTCGGCGGCATCGAGGCCATCGAGCACCCCCGACCGCACGATCTCGGCGACGAGGAGGTCGGATTCGTGGAAGGTGCGCGCGAGCATCTCCCCGGCCTCGCTCAACGCCCAGCCGGTGCCCTCGAGATAGCCGTAGGTGACCAGCACGTCGAGGACCCGGTCGAACTCGGCGGCCAGCGAGGTGTTCTTGCCGCTGACGCGCCGTTCGAGGTCGGCGATCTCACGCTGGATCCGATCTGCCTGAGCGGCGGCGTTGAGCTTGTCGCGCAGGCCGGGATCGCGAGCCACGGGATGGCTGTCGGCCAAGCGGTCGGTGCGCGGGCGTCGACGTTTCGTGCTGGGTGCCGGATCGGCCTTCATGCCCCGCAACCGCCTCGCCACGTCGTTGCGGTACTCCTTGCGGTTCGGCGCATAGGTGCTCGGCAGGGTGATGGTGCCGACCCGCCGAGGGGGCTCGTCGAAGTCCTCGGCCGTGAGGTACATCGACTTGCCGGACCGTGCGATGACGGTGAGCCGGAGCCCCGATTTGCGGTTGGCGGCGGCGACGAGGGCGGCAGGGCCCTTGTAGGTGCCCTTGGTCGCGTGGATCACGGCGCCCGGGCGCAGTTCAGCGAGCGCATCATCGATCGCGTCGAGTCGTGCGGCTCGGCCGGCGACACGCTCATCGCGTTCACGTTCGCGCAACCGACGGTACTCGTCGATGTCGCCGTAGTCGCTGGTGGCCTTGGATCGCAGTTCGGCGGCCGCCGCGCGACGTCGCTCGAGTCGTGCCTCCAGGCGGACGACGTCACGGTCGGCTTGGTACTGGGCGAACGACAGGTTCAGGAGATGCCGTGCTTCGTCGCTCGAGTAGGTGCGTACCAGGTTGGCCGCCATGTTGTACGTCGGCCGGAACGCGGAGCGCAGATGGAACGACGAGCTGCCGGCGAGCTCCGCCACTTCGTCGAAGCGGACCCACGGCGACCACAACACCACGGCCGTGCCGAGATCGTCGATGCCGCGACGCCCGGCGCGCCCGGTGAGCTGGGTGTACTCCCCCGGGGTGAGCCGTTCGTGGTGTTCACCGGTGAACTTGGTCAGCTTCTCGATCACCACGGTGCGCGCCGGCATGTTGATGCCGACAGCGAGGGTTTCGGTGGCGAAGACCACTTTGATCAGGCCCTCGACGAAGCATGCTTCGACGACCTCCTTCATCGGAGGCACCATGCCGGCGTGGTGTGCTGCCACCCCGCTCTCGAGTTGGGTGACGAATTGCTGGAAGCCGAGGACCTCCAGGTCGGCCTCGTCGAGCCCACCCAGGCGGGCGTCGATGATCGCGCGGATCGCCGTTCGCTCGCCGGCGTCGACGAGATCGAGTCCGGCGTCGACACACGACTTGGCTGCGGCGTCACACTGGGCCCGGCTGAAGATGAAGAAGATCGCCGGGAGGAGCCGCCGACGCTCGAGCAGCTCGACCGCCTCCACTCGCCCGGGCGGGGCCAGGACCTTGCGGCCCGAGCCCTGCTGCCCGTTGCGGTCGCTGCGTCCCCTCGACCGGGTGTCGCCTCCTCGGCCCGGCCGCCCACGCACGGCTGACTCGTCGAGCGCGACGGCGTCGCGGTTCACGTGCCCGCCGACGAAGACCGGGAGCATTCTCAGGCGGTGGTTCGTGCGATCGGCGACGAGGTATTCGTTGTCGAGCCGGACCGGTCGCCGGCGCTCGACGATCGCCGCGGTCGGACCGCGCACCGTGGTGATCCATGCGGCGAGTTCGTCGACGTTGCTGACGGTGGCCGACAGGCACACCAGGCGCACGTGCTGCGGCAGGTGGATGATCACCTCCTCCCACACCGGGCCCCGGTAGGAGTCCTGCAGGAAGTGCACCTCGTCGAGGACGACGAGGCCGAGGTCGTGCAGCAGCCGCGAGCGTCCGTAGATCATGTTGCGGAGCACTTCGGTGGTCATCACGACGATGGGTGCGTCGCCGTTGATCGAGTTGTCGCCCGTGAGCAGCCCGACGTTCTCCTCGCCGTGCACGGCGACGAGGTCACGGTACTTCTGGTTCGAGAGCGCCTTCACCGGCGCCGTGTAGAACGCTCGCCTGCCGTCGTGCCGTGCGGTCGAGATGCCGTACTCGGCAACGACCGTCTTGCCGCTGCCGGTCGGCACCGCCACCACGACGTGTTCGTCGCGGTCGAGTGCGTCGAACGACTCGGTCTGGAACCGGTCGAGCGGGAACGGGTAACGGGCGGCGAACTCGGCCCGCAGCGCTCGGGGCTCCGGAGGCACGCTCACGTGTCGGCCGGACGACGCCTGACGACGAGCCAGCCGAGGAAGATGGCGAGGAAGTACAAGATGACCATCGGCACGCCGAGCAACGCCATCGTGACCGGATCACCCGATGGGGTGATCACCGCGGCGATGACGGCGATGGCCACGAGCGCGATCCGCCAACTCGCCATCAGTCTGCGGGGTGTCACCACGCCGAGCGCCTGTAGGCCGAACACGAACACGGGCAGGAGGAAGCCCAGGCCGAACGCGAAGATCATCAGACCGATCAGCGCGACGTAGCTCTGCACCGAGAACACCTGGTCGACGTCGGAACCGGACCAGCCGATCAGGAAGTCGAGTGCCTGCCCGATCGTGAAGTACGCCAGGGCCCCTCCGGCGAGGAACAGGACGACCGACACCGTGACGACCGGCACCGCCCACTTCTTCTCCTTCTTGTTGAGCGCCGGCACGATGAAGCGCCAGATCTGCCAGAGCAGCACGGGCAATGCGACCACGATGCCGCCGTAGAGGCCGACCCGCACCCGGGTGGCCAGCCCCTCGGTCGGGCTGAAGATGAACAGCTGGGGATCGCAGAAGTCGCGTGGCTTGCGCTCGCACAGCTCGACGTACGGTCGCAGCAGGAAGTCGAGGACCTGGTCGTAGAACGCGATGATCAGCACCATCCCGATCGCGACGGCGAGGGCAGACCGGATGATGCGCACCCGCAGCTCGGCAAGGTGCTCCGTGAGCGTCATCGTGTCGGCGTTCGACATCTCCTCGTCGGTGGTCATCGGCTCCTCACGATGTCGGCGGAGGTTCGTCGGCAGCGGTGCCCGGAGCCGGAGCCGACCAGTCGTTGTCCGGCACAGGGGCGGACCAGTCGTACTCGGCGGTCGGCGTTCCCGTCGGCGTCGGCGTCGGCGTGGTGTCGGCGTCGTCGAGCACCCGCTGTTCGGCCTCCGCCTCGGCGATGATGGCGTTGGGATCTGCGGCGTCGCGGACCAACTTGGCCGTCTCGCGCATCTCCCGCATCGGCTCGTCGAGGGCAGACTTCAGTTCGGATTGGAAGCCGGTGCTCATCTTCTTCAGTTCGCTGTACGTCTGAGTGAACTTGCGCACGGCATCGGGCAGCTTCTCCGGACCCAACACCACGAGCGCGAGGAGCAGGATGACGATGATCTCGCTGCCCTGCAGATTGAACACGGCGGCAGTCTACGGGCCTGCCATCATGAGTCGGAGTGCAACAACGTCTGCCGTCCCTCCTCGATCCACCGATCACCTTCGCCCACCGCGGGGCACGGGCCCATGCGCCCGAGAACACGCTCGAAGCGTTCCAGTTGGCCCTGCGCCTCGGTGCGTCGGGCCTCGAGAGCGATGTCTGGCTGACCGCTGACGGTGTCGCCGTGCTCGATCACGACGGCGTCGTCAAGAACGGCCTGCGTCGACGACCCATCACCCTCGTCGACCGTGCAGCACTGCCCGGACACATCCCCACGCTGCTCGAACTGTTGGAGACGTGCGGAACCGACTTCTCATTGTCGCTCGACCTGAAGGATCCGGAGTCGGCGGCGGCCATCGTCGACGTGATCAGTGGCGTCGACGCGACGCTCTTGGAGCGGACCTGGTTGTGCGAGCCCAGTCTGAACCGCGTGATCGAGCTACGCGAGCTGTTCGGCGAGACGCCGGTCCGGCTCCTGCAGACGACGCGGCTCGAACGCATCAAAGGGACGCCGGAACGCCGTGCCGAGTACCTGGCGCGTCACCGTATCGACGGCATCAATCTGCACCGCACCGACTGGAGCGGTGGCCTCGTCGCTCTGTTCCATCGATTCGGGCTGGTCGCGTTCGGCTGGGACATGCAACACGAGCACGAACTCCGTACCGGCCTGCGGATGGGTCTCGACGCCGTCTACAGCGACGTCGTCGACGTGATGGCTGACGCCTTCCGGCAGGAGATCGGCAACCCGCTCGTTTGATGCGTGGACGCGTTCGGCCAGCTCAGAGCCACTGCCAGTGGCTCTGAGGCCAGAACACCACGAAGGCGCGACCGACGAGGTCGTCGTCGTCGATCGTGCCGATCACCCGGGAATCCTGTGAGCCGCCACGGTTGTCGCCCATGACGAACACGTGGCCGTCAGGCACCACGCCGTCGAGCACGTAGTCCCCGCCGCAGTCGGTGGGCGTGACCACCTCGGGATCCAGATACGGCTCGTTGAGCACGCGGCCGTCGATGAGCACCGTGCAGTTGCGGACCTCGACGGTCTCGCCCGGCAGTCCGATGACCCGCTTGATCAGGTCGCGCTCGGATGCGCCGGTGACCTGGTGCAACACCACGACGTCGCCGCGATTGGGATCGTGTAGGCGGTAGGAGAGCTTGTTGACGAACACGCGGTCGTTCGTGTCGAGCGTCGAGTACATCGACTCGCCTTCGACCACGAAATGGGCGAGGACGAAGGTGCGTACGACGAACGCCACCAGCAGGGCGACCGCGATGACGACGAGCCAGTCGAAGAACGCCCGTGCTCCCGGTGGAAGTCTCGAACGAGTGTCGGTATCGGCAGGGGGCTGGCCCGCTGGCTCTGCGGGAGGTGGATCGAGGGTGTCGGGCATCACGCGGATGCAACGGTACCGCGCTCAGAGGGATTCGATGAGGCGCTCGACGCGTTCGTCGCGGCTCTTGAACGGATCCTTGCACAGCACCGTCCGTTGTGCCTGGTCGTTGAGCTTCAGGTGCACCCAGTCGACGGTGTAATCGCGCTTGCGTTCCTTGGCACGCTTGACGAAATCGCCCCGGAGCCGCGCTCGCGTGGTCTGGGGAGGGACCTCGATCGCCTGCTCGATGTCGGCATCGGTACAGATCCGCTCGATCATGCCGCGGTCCTGGAGCTTGTAGAACGGGCTCCGAGCTCGGGAGACGTCGTGGTACTGCAGGTCGAGGAGCTGGACGCGGGCGTGGCCGAACGGCAGGTCATGGCGCTCCCTGAACGCCTCGAGGAGCTTGTACTTGATCACCCAGTCGACCTCGCGGTCGAGTAACAGCGGGTCCTTCTCGATGGTGGTGATGCAGTGCTCCCACATGTCGAGGGCTTTCTGCTCGAGCGGCGGGAATCCCTGTGACTCGGCATAGCGGAGCGCTCGGTCGAGGTACTCGCGCTGGATGTCGAGCGCGGTCACCTCACGGCCGTTGGCGAGTCGGACCGTGCGGCGACAGGTGATGTCGTGGCTGATCTCGCGGATCGCCCTGATGGGGTTCTCCAGGGTCATGTCACGCAGGACGACGTTGTCGTCCTCGAGCATGCGCAACATGCACGCTGCGGCACCGACCTTGACGAAGTTGGTGTACTCGCTCATGTTGGAGTCGCCGACGATCACATGGAGTCGGCGGTACTTCTCCGCGTCGGCGTGCGGTTCGTCACGGGTGTTGATGATCGGACGGCTCCGAGTGGTGGCCGACGACACGCCCTCCCAGATGTGCTCTGCGCGTTGGGCGATCGAGTACGTCGCTCCCCTGGCGGTCTGCAGCACCTTGCCGGCACCGGTGTAGATCTGCCGCGAGACCAGGAACGGGATCAGCACCTCGGCGTAGTGGCCGAGGTCGTCCTCCCGGCTGGTCAGGTAGTTCTCGTGGCAGCCGTAGGAGTTGCCGGCGGAGTCGGTGTTGTTCTTGAACAGGTAGATCGTGCCCCTGATCGACTCCTCGGCGAGGCGCTGTTCGGCCGACTCGACCAGCTGCTCGAGGATCCGCTCCCCCGCCTTGTCGTGGACGACGAGTTCGTAGAGCGAGTCGCACTCCGGCGTCGCGTACTCGGGGTGCGAGCCGACGTCGAGGTACAAGCGGGCACCGTTCTGGAGGAACACGTTGGAACTACGACCCCACGACACGACACGCCGGAACAGGTAGCGGGCGACCTCGTCGGGGCTGAGGCGACGCTGACCTCGCAGCGTGCAGGTGACGCCGTACTCGTTCTCGAGCCCGTAGATGCGTCGGTCCATCACCGGCAACCTAGCCACGGATCACCGACCTTGCCTGTTCAGGCACGCCGGAACTGCACCGATGACCCGGGCGGTGCCTGCACGAGGTCGGGCAGGTCGTCGGGGTCGACCACGCCGATGACCGGGTACCCGCCGGTGGTCGGATGGTTGGCGAGCATGACGATCGGTTCGCCGGCAGGCGTGATCTGGACGGCGCCGGCGGTCAGACCGACGCTCGCCATCTGTGGCCTCGAGCGTGTCGAACGCAGGAACTCACCGGCCGCCAACCGCACACCGACTCTGCTGAGCTCGTTGCTGATGCGCCAGGGACGGCCGATGAGGCAGCGGACTCCGCCGATGAACCAGTCGTGCTGCGGCCCGTCCCAGATCCGCACCTGCGCTCCGGCGGCGCGGCGCAACGGGGCATGGTCAGCGGCCAGTGGCGACTGCGGATCCGGACCGATGGGCACCGGCGACCCGGCGACCAGCGGCGCAGGCCCGACTCCGCCCAACGTGTCGTGGCTGCGTGAACCGAGCACCCGGTCGACGTCGATCCCACCGCGCACGGCCAGGTACGCCCAGACGGAATCCGCTGGCGCGTCGACACGGATCCTCGCTCCGGCGCTGATCGTGTGGCGGCTCGCATCGGCGCTCGTGGCGATCACCAGCGGGCGCAGCGCCTCGACGACCAGTGCTCCCATCGTCTCGATGGTCGCCGCATCCGGCGGGTTGCCGACGAGCCGGTTCATCGCGTCGTGCGTGCGCTGGTCGACCGCCCCGGCCGCCGGCACGCCGAGATGGGCCAGCCCGCGGCGGCCCTGGTCCTGCACCGTCGTGGCGAAGCCGACCTGGACGATGCGCAGCGCCGGTTCGCTCGTCATGCGTGCACCTGGCGGAAACGCACGGCCCGTCCGGGTCCCAACAGTGCCGGTGGCCGGCGGTCGGCATCCCACAGTGTGGCCGTCGTGTGCCCGATCAGGTACCACCCGCCCGGCGACGCCGAGGGGTACACGCACGAGTAGCCCGCTGCGATGCCGATCGAGCCGGCGGGCACCGACGTCCGCGGCGTGTCGCGGCGCGGGACGTGGAGACGCCGATCGATGCCGCGCAGGTAGGCGAACCCTGGACTGAATCCGCAGAAGGCGACTTCGTATGCGCCCGTGGCGTGCAGACGCACGACGTCGTCGACGGACACCTGGGCGACAAGGGCCAACTCGGCGATGTCGGGGCCGTCGTACACGACATCGATGGTGACTGGATGCTCGGCGGTCGGTGACGGAGGTGCCGGAACGACCGTGTCGAGGAGGAGGCCGATCGCCTCGTGACGCTCGCGGACACAGCGCACGACCACGGTCGACTCCGCCGGAACGATCTCGTCGACGCCCGGAACCCTCATCGCCTCGACGGCGTGGGCCCAGGCGGACGGCGATGCAACGTCCTCCAGGAGCCAGGCTGCTGGTCCGTACGGCCGTCGTCGCATCGTTCGTGCGTCAGTCGGTGAAGCGGTAGACGCCGACACCCGCAGCATCGAGCGCTGCGCGGACTGCACGGGCGAGCCCGACGGCGCCCGGCGTGTCGCCGTGGACGCAGATCGATCGCGCCCGGATGGAGACCACCGTGCCGTCGACGGCGACGACCTCGTTGTCGGTCGCGATGCGGACCGCACGCTCGGCGACCTCGTCGGGATCGGTGAGCACGCTGCCCGCCTCCCGACGCGAGACCAGTCCACCGTCGGGCCGGTAGGCGCGGTCGGCGAACGCCTCGGGAACGGCTTCGAGGCCGGCGGTGTCGGCGGCGGCGAGCAGCTCGGATCCGGGCAGGCCGAGAATCGCCAGCGACGGGTCGTACTCGGCTGCGGCGGCCACGAGCGCCTGCGCGGCCGATGGGTGCGTCGCCGTCGTGTGGTACAGCGCGCCGTGCGGTTTGACGTAGGCGATCTCGGCGCCCGCCACCTGGGCGAATGCGTCGAGCGCACCGAGCTGGTAGAGGACGGCGTCGCGGAGCTCGTCGGGCGTCATGTCGATGTGGCGGCGCCCGAACCCGGGCAGGTCAGGAAACGAGACCTGGGCGCCGATCGCGACGTCGTTGTGCACCGCGAGGGTGCACGCCGCACGCAGCACCGAGGGGTCGCCGGCATGGAACCCACATGCCACGTTGGCGCTGGTCACGATGCCGAGCATCGCTGCGTCGTCGCCGAGCGTCCACACGCCGTAGGACTCGCCCAGGTCACTGTTGACGTCGATGGCAACCATGTCCCGATCGTACGCCTCCTCACGCCGCAGCGCCCGACGTGATCGAGTCGACGTCAGCTCCCGAGGGAGTTGCTGATCGAATGCCGAAGCGACGACTGTCCGGCTGCGGTCGCAAGGGTCGACACGGAGGTGCGGTGGCATCGTCGATGCCAGTCGCGTACGGCGGTTCGCTCGGCGACGAGTCGTTCCCAGTACTCGTGACGGTCGTCGGACGCGCCATCTCCGAAGGCATCGTCGGGCGGTCGTCGACCGGCGGGCAGCATGGGCGTGCCGTCTGATCGGTAGTCGACGATGTACCCGTTCGGATCTCGCACCGATCTGAGTCGCCGTTTCGACCTGTACGGGTTGTGCGTGTCGCAACGAGGCCGGGCATTGGACTGGTCGGTGGCGCCGCCGTCGGCGTCCCACTCGTCCATGTGGTCGACCTCACACTGATCGGCCTGCACGGTGCAGCCGAGGTGCCCACAACGCTGCCACAGCAGCAGTGCCAGCTCGCGGGCGACGCCGGTGAACAGTCGGCGTTTGCGTCCGGCGTCGACGACGACGCTGGCCGAATCGATCACCACTCGCCTCACCACACCCGACAGGCATGCGGCGATGACGTCGTCGGACGCCAGCGTGACGCCCGTCGACGACTCGATCCGCTCGACCATCAGCTCGTCCGGATCCGGCGGCTCGGGGTCGACGCCCATGCCCCGGCGGGCAAGCAGCCGCTGCAATGTGCGGAACCCGACCAACACGTTGACCACCGGCGTCGGCGCCACACCATCGGCGGGTGCGAGCACCGCGGCTCGGAAGATCTCGACCATCGCGTCGTATCGACGCTGTGCATCGGTGCGTGGAAGCTTCGACGCAGGAGCATCGGCCCCGAATTCGGCGGTTCGTGCGGCGACGTCCTTGACGAATTCCGCCTCGACGAATCGCTGGAAGATTCCCATCAGCTCTGCGGTCACCATGCCGGTACCACCGCTTGCGTGTGCCCGGACGGATCCGTCGACGGAGGTCACCGAGGCGGTGCGCCGATCGTGGGACAGCTTGTCGTTGCGTTCGGCGCCGTCGAGATCTGCGAGGGTCTCCCACCGCCGTACCACAACGCGGAAGTCGTCGAAGGCGAGATGCTCGGCGTGCTGGAGCAGGATCGGTGCGACTCCATCGAGCTGGTCATTCACACGTGGGTTCGATGCGATCCGTGCGAGTTCGTTCGCTTGCGCCACGCCGATGTGGCCATCGGCCAAGGTGTCGCTCAACGTCGGAACGACATCCAGTGCCGTCGCGAGCCTGCGCAGCCGGGCGGCATCGCTGCTCGGCCCGTTGGTCTGGGCCATGATCCACTGCTTCATCGACCGATGTCCATCGACAGAGTGCAGTCCTCGCCGCTCCCCAGCCCGGACGATGCTGGCCATCTCGCATTCGATCGCCCGACGCTCTCGTCCAGTGCGGATCTCGGGGCTACGGTCGACGGATGACATCACTCCAGAACCGGCCGAACACCGCGTTGGTCGTCATCGACATGCAGCGCGGCGTGGTCAGCGATGCATTCGAGGTCGAGCGTGTCGTCACCAACATCAACACCCTGATCGACAAGGCCCGTGCCGAGCGGATACCGGTCGTCTGGATTCAGCATTCCGACGACGACCTGGCCGAGGGGACCGACGAGTGGCAGTTCGTCGAGGATCTGTCACCAGCAGACGACGAGCCGCTGGTGCACAAGCACTACGGGGATTCGTTCGAGGAGACCGACCTCGAATCGATACTGGCCGAGCACGGGGTAGGTCGCCTCGTCGTCACGGGCGCCCAGACCGACGCATGCATCCGTTCGACCTTGCACGGTGCGCTCGTGCGTGGCTACGACGCCACGCTGGTCTCCGATGCGCACACGACCGAGGACATGCGCCAGTGGGGTGCCCCGATCGGGCCCGACGAGGCAATCGCCTACACCAATCTCTACTGGAACTTCTCTGCAGCCCCGCACCGTTCGGGCGACACCGCTCCGACCGACGACATCGACTTCACTCAGCCGACCGGGTGAGTGGGATCCCCCGTTGCGAAGGGTTGCCGGCGGTCGACATCGGGTAGGTGGCGGTCATGGCTGACCAAACCGGTGAACGCTCCATTCGCGCCCGTCAGACGGTCAGGATCGTGTTGTGGGTGGTGATCGCAGCGGTCGTCGTGGCGCTGGCACTCGTGAACACGCAGGACGTCACGGTCGACTGGCTCTTCGGTGACGTCGACACGTCGCTGTGGGTGGTGATCGTCGGCTCCGCCGCCGTCGGCGTCATCCTCGGTTATCTCGCTCGCTGGCGACGCGATTGATCGACGCCCGGGGCGTCCGACGCCGTCAGGTGTCCAGATCGCCTCTGGTCAGTCGATGGAAGCATCGGCGGCCGTTGTTGCGCGACAGGTAGGCGACCTCGAGGTCGTCGTCGGGGATCTCTCGATCAGGACCGCTCAGCGCCGCCCGACCGCATGCGATCGCTGCCGCACGATCCATCCCGTCGGTCCAGGTCTCGGACAGTCGAGCGCTGATCGCCTCGGCGTCGCCACCGATCGCCGCAGAGTCGCGTTCGTCGACGACGGTGCCGTCGTACAGGATGTGGAACATCTGGTCGCCGGACGGTTCGAGACCGACCTCGGCGACGAGGATCTCGACCTCCATCGGCTTCATCTCGTGGGTGAAGATTGCGCCGAGCATCTGGGCGTAGCTGTTGGCCAGGCTCCGTGCGTCGACATCGTCTCGTGAATACTGGAAGCCCTTGAGATCGGCCGCCCGGACACCGGCGACGCGCAATTGGTCGAATTCGTTGTACTTACCGACGCCGGCGAACGCGATGCGGTCGTAGATCTCGCTCACCTTGCGCAGCGTCTCGGACGCGTTCTCGGCGACGATCACGATGCCGTCGTCGTACCGCACCGCCACGAGGGCGCGACCCCGGGCGATGCCCTTGCGCGCGAAGTCGGCGCGGTCCTTCATCATCTGTTCCGGTGCGACGTAGAACGGCATGCTCATCGCGAGCGCACCTCCGCGACGATCGCCTCGTATCGAGACGCCAGATCGTCGTCGTCGAGCCGGCTCCAGCCGTCGGCATCGATCGTGGCGACGACCGGATAGATGCCCCGTAGGACGTCGGGGCCGCCCGTCGCCGAGTCGGCGTCGGCGGCCTCCCACAGCGCACGCGCCGCGAGGTTGACCGCATCGTCGCGGCTCATGTCCGAGCGGAAACCGACCTTGATCACCGTGCCGGCGTGCAGGCTGCCAGAGCCCGTGGCGACATAGTCGCGTTCCTCGTACCGGCCTCCCGTGGCGTCGTAGTCCCAGAGCCGTCCGCACTCGCGCCGCAGGTCGTAGCCACCGAAGATCGGCACGACCACCATTCCCATCATCGCCGCCTGCAGGTTGCCGCGGACCATCATCGACAGTTGGTTGGCCTTGCCCTCGAGGCTCAGCGCCGTGCCCTCCACCTTCTCGTAGTGCTCGAGCTGGAGTTGGAACAGGCGGATCATCTCCATCGCGGCGCCGGCCGCACCGGCGATGGCAACACCGCTGTGGCGGTCCGCCTCGACGACCTTCTCCATCGTGCGGTGCGAGATCAGGTTGCCGGCGGTCGCTCGCCGGTCGCCCGCCATCACCACGCCGTCGGCGTACGTCAGCGCCACGCAGGTGGTGGCGTGCGGGACGGCGAGTTCGCGCAGAAGGTCGGTGGTGGCGCCGACGATCGGTTCGGCACCCAGGCCCACTCGACGCAGCAGTTCCGGAAAGCTCGACCCCGGATCGTCGGAGGTCGAGAAGATCGGCATCGTCACGGGTTACTGACCACCCTTTTGCACGTACGACTTCACGAAGTCCTCGGCGTTCGTCTCGAGGACCTCGTCGATCTCGTCGAGGAGATCGTCGAGTTCGGCCTTGAGCTTCTCGCCGGTCTCGGTCACCGCCGGCGCGGCGTCATCGGTCGTCTCGACCTCGCGGCTCGTGGTGCTCTTCGACTTCTGGGTGCGTTCTGCCATGAGCGGTTGCTTCCCTTCGGTGAGTCGGATGAATCGTTTTCGATCACTGCCCGAGACGGTCGAGGAGTTCCCGTGCCGTCTCGCTGTCGTCGATCAAGGTACCAACGTGTTCGGCGGTCCCGCGTAGCGGTTCCATCATCGGGACCCTGCGCAGCGGATCGCGCCCGATGTCGAAGACCAGCGAGTCCCAGTTGGCGGCCACGACGTCGGCGGGATACTTCTGCAGGCACCGACCGCGGAAGTAGGCGCGCGTCGTGGTTGGCGGCTCGGTCATCGCGTCGGCGACCTCGTCCGGGCCGACCATCGTGTCGAGGCCGGCGCGCAGGGCCAGGCAACGCTCCACGCGCAGATCGTGGTACTGCAGGTCGATCGCCTTCAACTTCGACGACCCCGGCTCGATGCCGTGACGGGAGGCGTAGCCGTCGACCAGTCGCTGCTTGGCGACCCAGTCGACCCAGTTCGCCACCGATGCCGGATCGGATTCGAGACCGGTCAGGACCATCTCCCACCTGGCGAGCACGTCGTGACCGATTCCCTCGCCGACACAGTCGAGCCCGTGCGACTGCTCGTACTTGCGGGCCCGCTCGAGCAGCCCCCACTGGATCTCCAGCGCGGTGGCACGGCTGCCGTCGCGCAGCATGACCGTCTGGCGCAGCGTCGGGTCGTGGCTGACCTGGCGGATGGCCGCCACCGGATTGCCGAGCAGCCAGTCGTCGCCGAGTTCGTCGTCCTCGATCATCGCCAGCACGATCGCCGTGGTACCGACCTTGAGGTAGGTGGCGACCTCGCTCATATTGGCGTCGCCGACGATGACGTGGAGACGCCGGTACTTCTGCGCGTCGGCGTGGGGCTCGTCGCGGGTGTTGACGATCGGCCGCTTCAGCGTGGTCTCGAGACCGATCTCCTCTTCGAAGAAATCCGCCCGCTGGCTGAGCTGGTACGGCACATGATCGGCCGGACGGCCGGTGAGTTCGCAGCCCACCTTGCCGGCGCCGCAGAACACCTGGCGGGTGACGAAGTGCGGGGTGATCTGGGCGGCCATCCGCCCGAACGGCGTCTCGCGGGCGAGGAGGTAGTTCTCGTGGCAGCCGTAGCTGTTGCCCTTGCCGTCGGAATTGTTCTTGTGCACGATGATCTCGCCGCCGTCGGGAAGCATCGGGCGGACGTGCTCCATCGAGGCACGGACGATCTCCTCGGCGGCACGATCCCACACGAGCGCCTCGCGTGCCGTCGTGACTTCGGGCGTCGAGATCTCCGGATGGGCGTGGTCGACGTAGTAGCGCGCACCGTTGGTGAGCACGGCGTTGACGAGCATCGTCTCGACTTCCGGAGCGAGCGAGGCATCGAGTTCGAACCCGCGAGCGTCGTTGGCGGGTTGCTCGTCCTCGAAATCCCACCCGATCCGCCCCCGGTCGCGGGTGGTCGCAGCGACGTAGGCGTTGATCAGCATCGACGACGCGGAGACCGGATTGTTGTCGCCCCCGCGCACGACGATGCCGTACTCGGTCTCGATCCCGCAGACCTTGGGCAGCGCCATGACCTGAACCTAGCGGAGCCCGGCCCACCCATGACGTTCAGCTCGAATTGCCGCAGGGGTCGTCCTCTGCGCCATCGCGCTCGTCAGACGACGTCGAAGCGGACGCCGGCGTGGGATTCGAGGCGTTCGATCAGTGCGTCACCGAACGCGCTGGCCGGTGTCCAGAGTCCACCGCCGACGTTCGCTGGATCGAGATCGAGCAACGCCACGGCCGACTCGCCGAGCATCTTGGCCGTCGAGCCGTAGCCGGGATCGGCGTCGCCGGTCACCTTGGTACGGATCTCGTGTCCGTTCTTCGTGCGCCCGACGAAGCGCAGGTCGAAGTAGCCGGCCTGCTGCGTGGCCTCGCTCGGGCCGGTGCCCGGTTTGGGGATCACCGCGCCGATGAGCTTGCGGGTGGGGCCGAAGCTGGCCGCACCGGCGAACGCCGCCAGGCCGGCGGTCATCGCCCACGCCGCCACTCCCCCGGCCAGGCCGTCGCCGGTCATCATCGTCTCTCCATAGGTGAAGTCGCGCCCCCACGGCTGACCGAGCAGTGCGTGACTGCGCAGCACCACTGCCGAGTTGGTCGGCGCCATCACGAAGGGCGCCACCCAGCTCTCGAACCGGTCGTCACGGATCGGGCGCCCGATCGATGGCTGCTTCGGTCCTCGACGGAGATCGACCGGGGCGAGGACGTACGGATCGGTGACGACCTTGCGGAGGTCGGGGTCCTCGGCCATCTCCTCGAACATCTGCATGCCGCTGGCGGCGGTGCCGCCGCTCACGCCACCCTTGGTGCCCTTGACCGACATCCGGACCTCGACGCACGGTTCACCGAACTGCTCGACGGCGCGCTGCTGGATGAACCAGGTGCCGAGATCGGACGGGATCGAGTCGAAGCCACACGCGTGCACGAGGCGGGCCCCCGTGACTTCGGCGCGGGCCTGGTGCCGGTCGATCATCCGGCGCATCCACTGCACTTCGCCGGTCAGGTCGCAGTAGTCGGACCCGGCCTCGACCACCGCGGCGACGAGTTCGGATCCATGGAGCGCATAGGGGCCGACGGTCGAGGCGACCACCTTCGTCGATGCGGCAAGTTCGTCGAGCACCGTCCGATCCGAGGCGTCCGCCACGACCCGAGGCACGTCGGCCCCGGTCGATGCGGCGACCTCGTCGAGTTTCGATGCGCTCCGCCCGGCGATCGCCCAGCGGAGGTCACCGTCGGGGCCGTGGCGCCGAACCAGGTACCGGCACAGGATCTGGCCGACGAAGCTCGTCGCCCCGTAGACGACGAGGTCGTACTCGCGCGGACGGCTCACAGGTATTGCCCGGTGGCAACCCGTTCGATCGCCCGGCCGCCAGAGACGTCGGTCTCGGCGGTCTCGGACACGAGCGTGCGGATGAAGATGATGCGCTCGCCCTTCTTGCCGGAGATCTTGGCCCAGTCGTCGGGGTTCGTGGTGTTCGGAAGATCCTCGTGCTCCTTGTACTCCTGCTTGATCGAGTCGAGCAGGTCCTGGGTGCACACGCCCTTCGCGCCGCCGCTGATCACGCGCTTGATCGCCAGCTTCTTGGCGCGTCGCACGACGTTCTCGATCATCGCCCCCGACGAGAAGTCCTTGTAGTAGAGGATCTCCTTGTCGCCGTTCTGGTAGGTGACCTCGAGGAAGCGGTTGGCCTCGTCGTCGCGGTACATCTCGGCCACCGTGGCGTCGATCATGTCGGGGATCGACTCGCCGGTCATGATCGGGATCTCGTTCGTGAGGTACCGAGCGAAGATCGCCTTGGCGGCCTCGGCGTTCGGCCGTTCGATCTTGATCTTCACGTCGAGGCGCCCGGGACGGAGGATCGCCGGGTCGATCAGGTCCTCACGGTTCGTCGCACCGATCACGATGACGTTCTTGAGACCCTCGACGCCGTCGATCTCGGAGAGCAGCTGCGGGACGATCGTGGACTCCATGTCGGAGCTGATACCCGAACCGCGGGTGCGGAACATCGAGTCCATCTCGTCGAAGAACACGATCACCGGCCACCCCTCGTCGCTCTTCTCGCGCGCCCGCTGGAACACGAGCCGGATCTGACGCTCGGTCTCGCCGACGTACTTGTTCAGCAGTTCGGGGCCCTTGATGTTGATGAAGTAGCTGCGTCCCTTGCCCTCGCCGATCGTCTCGGCGACCTTTTTCGCGAGGCTGTTCGCGACCGCCTTGGCAATCAAGGTCTTGCCGCAGCCGGGAGGCCCGTACAGCAAGATGCCCTTCGGTGCCGGCAACTGGTGCTCTGCGAAGAGGTCCTGGTGCAGGAACGGCAGCTCGACGGCGTCGGCGATCTGCTCGATCTGGTCGTCGAGCCCGCCGATGTCGGTGTAGGAGATGTCGGGCACCTCTTCGAGCAGCAGGTGTTCGACCTCCGGGCGGGGCAGCTTCTCGAGCAGCAGGTTCGATCGTGTGTCGAGTCGCAGGTGATCGCCGGTGCGGATGTGGGTGCCACGAATGGTGTCGGCGAGCTCGCACACCCGCTCCTCGTCGGCGCGACCGACCACCACGATCCGCACGCCGTCCTCCATCACCTCTTTCACGGTGACGACCTCGCCGGTGATCTCCGCCGCCCGGGCCATGACCACGTTGTAGCTCTCGTTCAGTACCACCTCGGCGCCGCGATCGAGCAGTTCGTGGTCGATGTCGGGATGCAGGGCGACGCGCATCTTGCGGCCGCTGGTGAGGATGTCGACGGTGTCGTCGTCGTTCTTGCCGACCACCACGCCGTAGGCGGAGGGCGGCTGCGAGAGCTTGTCGACCTCGTCGCGCAACGTCGAGATGTGCTCGCGTGCTTCTCGCAACGTGTAGGAGAGCTTCTCGTTCTGGCCGACCGCGGCCGCGAGCTGTCCCTTCGTCTCGAGGAGACGTTCCTCGAGCGAGTGGACACGCTTGGGCGCCTCGGCGAGGCGGGCGCGGAGATGTGCGATCTCCTCCTGGAGGGCTGCGAGCTCTTCGCGCTCGCCGGCTCCGGCGTCGTTGGTCGACCGTGGATCGTCCGCAGAGGTTGCCATGGGCCGAATGTACACGCCGGTACGGGAATCGTGTTTGCACGTGCTTGGCCGTGTAAACTTCGCTCCGTAGGAAAACCCCCACTCAACGAGGAGCCACTGACATGAAGGTCTGGATCGACCAGGATCTGTGCACCGGCGACGGCCTGTGCGAGGAGATCGCCCCCGACGTCTTCACCCTGCTCGACGACGGCCTCGCCTATGTCGTCGAGGGCGACAAGATCTTCGCGGCCGCGAAGGGCAACCCCCAGGGCGCCGAAGGTCTCGCCGAGATCCCGGACGGCCAGCTCGAAGCGGTGATCGAGTCCGCCGAGGAGTGCCCCGGCGAGTGCATCTACATCGAACCCTGACCCACGTGCGGTAGCACGAGTCGAACAGCACGAGGCCCCGGATGTCGAATCCGGGGCCTCGTCGCGTCATCGTCGTGCCGTCGAGGTGTCGATCAGCCGACGGGCTCCTCCTGCGGTGCGCTCACCGCGAGCTCCTCCGGCGGTGCCTCACTGATCCCGAAACGGTCGTGCAGGCGGCGCAGCGGGGCGGGCGCCCACCAGTTCCGATCGCCAGTTAGCTTCATCAGCGCCGGCACGAGCGTGGAGCGCACGATGAAGGCGTCGACGAGCACGGCCACGGCGAGGCCGAGGCCGAACAGTTTGATGAACGTGACGCCCGACGTCGCGAAGGCGAAGAACGTGATCGAGAGCAGGAGGGCTGCGGCGGTGACGATGCGTCCCGTCTTCTCCAGCCCGACAGCGACCGCGAGGTCGTTGTCGCCGGTGCGGTCGTACTCCTCCTTGATCCTCGACAGCAGGAAGACCTCGTAGTCCATGCTGAGCCCGAAGGCCACGCAGAACATCAGGATCGGCATCGAGATGTCGGTCAGGCCCGTTGGCGTGAAGCCGAGCAGGTCGGCGCCATTGCCTTCCTGGAACACCCACACCATCAACCCGAACGTCGCCGTCAGACTCAGCGCATTGAGCACGATCGCTTTCAGCGGGACGAGCAGCGATCCGAACATCAGGAACAACAGCACGAACGTCGCCACCACGATCATCGCCGCCGCGTCGGGCACGAGGTCGAAGATCGCCGACTTGGAGTCGACGAGCGCCGCCGACGCTCCGCCGACCAGCGTCTCGTCGAACAGAACGTCGAGCTCGCGGATTTCCTGCACCATCCGCTCGGCGTCCACCGAGACGGGTTCGACCGAGGGCACCACGTTGAACCAGGTGGCATCCCCCGACGCGGAACCGGTCGGGTCGAACCGGGCCAACGAGGGGTCCGTCGCCACGTTTCGGCCGCCGACGAATCGGCCGACGGCGCTGTCCACCCGGGTGACACCGGGCACGGTCGACACCTCGGCGGCGTACGCCTCGATCGACCCGGTGGTTGCTCCACCAATGGCCACGATCGCGAACGCATCGGCCTCGGACGAGTCGAACTCGTCGCGGAGGATGTCGGACTGACGCCGCACCTCGGTCGATTCGGGGAGCACCCGATCGTCGGGCACTCCCCACTCGACGCCGAGGAACGGCACGCCCAGCGCGAGGAGGAACACGATCCCGGTGACGGCCACACCGACGGGTCGACGCATCACGCCGGTGGCGAGACGGTGCCAGATCCCGTCGCCGACGACGAGTTCGGTGCGACGGAACAGCCGCAGCGAGTCCACCCGAGGGCCGAGCACGGCGAGCAGCGAAGGCAGCGACACGACGGAGATCACCATCGCAACGACGAGCACGCCGATTCCGCCATAGGCGAACGAACGCAGGAAGTAGAGCGGGAAGATCAACAGGGCACTGAGCGAGATTGCCACGGTGATGGCGCTGAACGCCACGGTGCGCCCGGCGGTCTCGACGGTGCGGACGACGGCGTCATCGACGCTACGTCCGGCCGCTCGCTCCTCGCGGAACCGGCTGACGATGAACAACGAGTAGTCGATACTGAGTCCGAGGCCCAGCGCGGTCACCAGGTTGATCGAGAAGATCGACACGTCGGTGAACTGCGTCACCATCCACAGCACCATGAAGGCACCGAAGACCGACACGCCGCCGACGAGCACCGGAAGCCCGGCGGCGACCACCCCGCCGAACACCAACAACAGCAGCAGCAGCGTCAGCGGTACGGCGATCGCCTCGGCGCGCACCAGGTCACCCTCGATCGTCTCGCCGACGGCGGCGAACACCGCTTCGGAGCCGGCGAGGCCCAACGTGACGCCGTCGCGTGCCGTGTGGCCGTACTCGTCGAGGACGAACTCGATGGTCTCGACCCGTTCGGGATCCTCCTCGGCCCCGGGGAAGCGCATCAGGATCAGGGCGCGGTCACCGTCGGCGGAGCGCAGCGGTGGTGCCGAGCCGAGGGACCAGTACGAGGCGACGTCGTCGACACCGTCGATCATCGCGAACTCCTCGGTGAGTGCCAGCCCGGTGGCGACGACCTCGGGAGCGTCGACGTCGCCGTTCTGCGCCGTCACGATGACGACGAGGTCGGCGCTGCCGGTGTCGAACTCGTCCTCGAGCGTGCCGATCGCTCTGGAGGATTCGGAGTCGGGATCGTCGAAGCCTCCATTGGTCAGCCCGGCGAAGACCCCGGAGCCGAGCACGATGGCGACGACCAGGCCGACGAGGGTGGCGACGAGGACGAGGCGGCGGCGGCGCACGATCAACTGGCCCAGTGTGGTGAACACGATTTCCTCCCCGTTCGCCGACGCATCGGCGATGCAGTGATGGTTGACGGTTGAATGTTGACGGGTGTTACGTTGACGGGTGTCAATCAATCATCTGGGTGAACGGTTGTCAACCGATAACATCGTGACCGTGGACACGTCACCGGCTCCGGCCCGCCAACGCTCACCGCGCGGCGAGGGCGAGACGCTCCGCGCCGACCTGCTCGACGCCACGGCGGAACTGATCGCGAAACACGGCGAGATGGATGCGGTGTCGCTGCGTGCCGTCGCACGTCGCGCCGGGGTCTCGGCGACCGCCGTCTATCGGCACTTCGACGACCACGTCGAGCTCCTCCGCGCTGCGGTCGACCACTGCTGGGCGACGTTCTACGAGCAGCTCCGAACGGCGGCGGCGTCGAGCGACGATCCCTTTGCGTCGTTCCGAGCGATGGGCGATGCCTACGTGGCCTACGCGATGGAACGGCCAGGGCAGTACCGCGTGTTGTTCTCCGACAAGGTCGATCTCGGCGACGGCGACGCTCCCGGTGGCCTCGCCGCATTCCAGCTGCTCGTCGACAAGGTCGCCCAGATGCTCGCCGACCTCGACGACCAGCGCGACCCGTTCTTCGTTGCCGTGCAGGTCCACACATGGATCCACGGGATCGTCGAACTGTGCGGATCCCATCCGGACATGGCGTGGCCCGACACCGCACAGCTGCTCGACGGATTGAGCGAGGCCTTGCGGCTCCAGCGGCCCGAGTGACGGCGCGCTGCGCCGTGCATCGCCGTCAGGGGTTGCGGCCGAGGAACCGGGCAACGCTCAAGAAGGCGGTGTGTGCGACCATCCGGTGATCCGGACGGACGGCTTGGCCCTCGATGTGCCAGCCGCGGTGCAACACCTCGATCGTCCTGGCGTCGATCCACTTGCCCTTGAGGGCGTCGCGGACCTGGACCGCCTGTGTGATCGACGGCGTGTAGGCCACCAGCAGTCCACCGGGCTGCAACACGGCCTCGGCCCGGGGGATCACGTTCCACGGCTCGGGCAGATCGAGCACCACCCGGTCGAACATCCCCAGCTCCGGATCGATGCCTTCGTAGCTGTCGGCGATGTGCACCTCGTAGCGATCGAGCGCCGGCGCACCGAGAAAGCTCTCGACGTTCTTCCTCGCACGGTTGGCGAAGTCCTCGCGGATCTCGTAGCCGACGATCTCGGCGCCGTAGCGCAACATCGTCATCGACAGCGCTCCGGATCCGATCCCCGTCTCGAACACGCGCACGCCCGGCCCGATGTCGGCCAGCATGCAGATCGGGGCGAGATCCTTGGGGTAGATCACCTGGGCGCCACGCGGCATCTCCACCACGAAGTCCTCGAGCGTCGGCCGGAGGACCGTGTACTCCGAGCCCCTCGTCGAACGCACCACCACGCCTTCTCGCTGACCGATCACGTTGGCGTGCGCCACGAAGCCGTTGTGGCTGTGGAATTCGCCCCCATCCGCCAGATCGATCATGTACCGGCGCTTCTTGGAATCGAGCAGGAGGGCCTTCTCCCCCGCCGTGAACACTCCGGTCATCGTCGTCTCCCTCTGCCGCCACGCGCCAGCACGAGTTCGACCGGCACGGGTTCGTGCGCGCTCGACTTCTCCACGAGCCGGCAGAAGGCGCAGATCTCGCCCGTCGTCGGCGATCCGCATCGCTCGCATTCGTTCAGTTCGCCGGCGGCGGCAGCCGACTGTCCGGCCAGCAGCGGTGCCATCCGTTCGAGGAACCCCAGGTAGAACGAGGCCTTGGCCCCGGACGACTTGGCCTCGATCGCGTTCAGCGACTCCTTGTACGACAGGTGGCGGTTGCCCGCGGCGATCGGACATTCCTCGACGACGTAGTCGATGCCGCGCACCAGGCACCACGCGGCCATCTCACGTTCGGTCAGGCGCACGAGCGGCTTGACCTTCTTGGGGAAGCCGTTCGCCGCCGGGAGGACCGGCATCTGGCGGGCGAGATAGTCGAGATCCCAGCGCAGCGTGTTGCCGAACAGGACGGCCGCCTCGTCGTCGAGGTTGTGGCCGGTGACGACGACGTCGTAGCCACCGTCGAGTGCGGCCTGGTCGAACAGCCGGCGCTTGGAGAGGCCACACGCCGAGCACGGCACCCGGCCGGTCGCGCGTGACGCGGTCGGCACGTCGTAGCCGTAGTCCTCGCGCAGGTCGATCGTCTGCAGGTTCAGGCCGCGCTCTTCGGCGAACCGGCGGACGTAGCCGCCGCTGTCGGTCGAGTACTCACCGATCCCCAGGCCGATGTAGAGCCCGTCGGCCTGGTAGCCGGCTTCGATCAGCATGTCCCACACGGCCAGCGAGTCCTTGCCGCCGCTGACCGCCACGAGAATGCGATCGCCGGGCGACAGCATTTCGAAGTCGTCGATCGCCTTGGCCATCTGGCGGCGACAGAGCTGCTGCAGGTGTTCGGCACAGAACTTGGCGTTGTGACGGGGCAGGTCGATCACCGCAGGTGCCTTGCACACCCGGCACTTGCTGCCGACGGCGGTCACGATGCTCCGCCGGAGATCACGGGCCGGACCTCGATCGTGTCGCCGTCGTCGAGACGGGCGTCGCCGGGCACGAGCGTGCCGTTGCAGATCACGAGGTGTGCCTCGCGGTCGAGGCCGAGTTCGTCGAGGAGTCGATCGACCGTGCGACCACCCTGGACCTCGATCTCCCGCCGCGGGTTGCGCAGCAGGACGTTCACGATGCCCGCTGCGCCGCCTCGAGATCGGCGCGTGCGGCGTCGGCCAGCGACGCCTTGGTGATGCCGGCGCGCTTGGCCTGCCTGCGAGTGAGGGGAGCCGCCGCCGCCACGGTGATCACGTGGCCGACGCCGACCCGGCGGGTTCCGATGCGTTCGGGGTGCTTGCCGAAGAACCGTTGCAGACTCTTCTCGAAGATGATGTAGAAGGCAATGGCGCGCCACAGGCGGCTGGGTCCGAACAGTCCGCTGCGGAGCGCCTTGCGCCGGATCAGGTACCTCGGACGCAGGAGGACGGGGAGCTGCGCCATCAGATCCGTCGGATCTCGACCACGGTGCTGCGCTTCTTACCCGAACGCTTGCCGAGCAGGAAGAAGATCAACAACAGCACGACCCCGCCGGCGGCAGCGGTCGTGGCGATGGTCGACTTCTTGTCCTCGACCTTGCTCTGGACGTCGCCCTGGAACGACTTGAGCTTGTTCTCGATGTCCTGTGGGGTGATCTTGGTGGTCGGCACGGTCTCGGGCTTCTTGGCCATGGGACAGGCTCCTTACTTCGGTTCCTTGTGGAGTGTCGCCTTCTTGATCCGCATCAGCGTGAGGGCCAGGAGGACGGCGGCGACGACGAGAACGATCAGGTAGGGCAGCCACGAGAGATTCCCCGACGCCGACCGCTCCCACTCCGTCTGCACGAGCCGCAGCAGACCCAGCAAGAGGAGGACCAGCCCCAGGCCGAGCGCCGCAGCCGCCGCGAAACCGTACCCGAGCCAGTTCCCGGCTCCCTTGAGCGGGCCGAGCGTCTCCTGCTTGGCGTAGGCCTTGACGTAGTCGATGATCTCGCCGACGGACGCGTCCTCGGACTGCTTCGCCTTCTCTGCCTGGCGGGCGAGACGCTGTTCGAGGTCGCTGGTGTCTGACACGGTCGTCCGTTCTATCACGAAAGGCGGAACTTCAACATGGCCTCGACGTCGTCGAGGATCTCGTCGAGCAGGTCGAGGCGAGCGGCTGGCCCCGGCGCGGCGAGGAGGCGGAACCGGTCGGCCGGCCCGATCGGCGCGAGCGTGGCGAGGTGGTACGTCGCCAACAAGGGGTCGTCGGAGATCTCGTCGTCGAGGTCACCCGTCGCCGTGGCACTCTCTTCGGAGCCGGGATCCGCCGATGCGTCGCCCACCCGTCGCGCGACGTCCACCGCGAGCGCCCGCGCCGCGCGCACCCTGGCGTGCGACGCGGCCACCTGGAGCGCCAGACCCGGTGCGTCCGGGTCGACATCGGGCCAGTCGTCGACATCGGCGATCGGATACGGATCGTCGGGCAACCACGTATTGATGGCGATCCGTCGCGTCCCGACCGCGATCAGCGCATACCGGTTCTCGTCGATCGCGTCGACCTGCAACATCTGCGCGACGGTGCCGACCATCACCCGGTCATCTCCCCCACCGGTCTCCCAGCCGTGGGAGATCAGCGCCTGACCGAACTCGGGCTCGCCATCCGCGCGTAGACACTCCCGGATCATGTCCCGATAGCGCGGTTCGAAAACGTGCAGCGGCAAGATGCCGCCCGGCAGCAGCACCGATCCGAGCGGGAACATCGGCATCACGGCCATGGCTCAGCGGGGCCCCAGCGTGGCGATGTCGGCACCGGTGGGGTGCGCGGCCAGCCGGTCGGCGAGCGCCGACCAGAACGGGACGTATCCGTCGGCGGTGACGTAGCCGGGTCCGTTGAGCACGAGCGCGAACTCGACGACGTCGCCGTTCGGCGCGTCGAGGTAGCCGGCGAGCGCTTTGACCTCGGGCGGATCAGCATCGGCGGGCGGGTTCGTCAACGTGCCGGTCTTGCCGACGAGGCGACCCTCGACCGGACTTCCGACGAACTCGTCGATCAACGTGCCGCTGCGCCCGGCGAGCGGCAGTCCGTCCACGGCGGGCGTGTCGTCGAGATGCTCGAGCACGCCGACCAGCGTGTCACAGGTGAGTCGGTTGGTCGTGCTGAGTCCGGATCCATCCGCGAGCACGACCGACTCCATCGGCACCGCCCACGACCGTACGGTGGTGTCGAGCACCTGCAAGCCGGCTTCGGTCGTCCCCGCAGCGGCACCAACGAGACCGATCTCCTTGAGCAGCATCTCGGCGGTGTCGTTGTCGCTTCGTGTCAGCATGTCGCCCACGATCGTCGACAACGGCGCCGACTCGACCGTGGCGATCACGGGCGTACCCGGCTCGACCAGACCGGATGTCCACCCGTTCGAGATGCTGACGCCGCGATCACGCAGCAACCGTGCGAACTCGCGAGCGGCGGCGTCGGCGGGATCGCGCTGCCGACCCGATCTGCCGACCGTCTGGCCGTCGTTGACGACGAGCCCGCCGATCGGCCCGGCGTCGACGTACGACACGCCGGTCCCCCACGTGGGATTGACGAACTGATCGTCGTAGCGGCTCCCGTCGCCGACGATCGAGCCGCGGATCGACGTGATCCCGGCGCCGACGACGGCATCGGCGAGTGCATCCAACGTGGTGGTCGACGCCGGGTCGGGAGCATCGTCGTCAAGGGGGAAGTCGGAGGCGACCAGCAAGGGATCGCCACCACCCACCAGCACGACGTCGCCGTCGACGACCCCGTCGACGGGTGGGGCTGAGGCGACCGACGTGGTGAATCGGTGGTCGGCGCCGAGCAATTCGACGGCGGCACCTGCGACCAGCAGCTTGTTCGTACTCGCCGGAATCACGGCGACGTCGCCGTTCCACGAGCCCACCGACCGACCGTCCACCGACACCGCCAGGCATGAACGCGCGTCGACGAAGAACGCCAATTGCTCCATGGCGGCCGCCAGCTCGTTGGCCGCGCTCTCGGAGGCGAGCGTCGCCGGCGCCCGCCGGTAGGCGAGCATCGAGGTGGTGAGTGCGGGTCTGGGAGCGATCGGCGCCTCGGCTGTCTGAGGCCGCGTCGACTCCGCGGCCTCGTAGTCGTCGGCCAGTGCGTCACTCCAGATCAGCAGCGCCGTCAGTGCCGCCAGCGGCACGAGCGCCAGCAGTACCAGACCGACGAGCGGTGCGAACCGGTAGCGGACCGGCACCCCGGGAACGTCGTGCACGTCGGGCTGACTCATCGCGGCCCCACGTCCGCCGGCGACGCACCGGCCGGATAGGTGTCGAGAGCGTCGGCGAGGCTGTCCCACAATGGACGGTATTCGCTCTGGTCGGAGATGGTGGGCCCGTTGAGGATGAGCACGTACTCCACGGCGGAGCCGCCCTCGACCGGGAGAAAGCCGGCCAGTGCCTTGACGGCCGGCGGGTCGGTGTTGAACGGCGGGTTGTTGAGCGTTCCCGTCTTGCCGCGGAGCCGGCCGGCGACCGGGTGATCGACGAACACGCCCGCCAAGGTGCCGGTCTGGCCGGCGACCGGGAGCCCCTGGCCGACCGGCGACTCGAACCCGGAGCGTTGCAGCACGGTGAGGACGGCGTCGCACGTGAGCCGGTTGTCGAGGCTGAGACCCGACCCGTCGACGAGTACGATCGGCGCCACGTCCACGCCCCACTCGGCCAGCTGGCTGCGCACCACACCGAGGCCTGCCTCGCGAGTTCCTGGGGCGCTGCCGGTGTATCCGAGCTCCTTGACCACCATCTCGGCGGTGTTGTTGTCGCTGTTGCCCAACATCTCGGCGACGACGTCGGACAACGGAGCGGAATCGATCGACGCCAGCTCGGCCGCTTGCGGTGGTCCGACCCCGGTTGTTGCATCGGCCCCGACGTCGATGCCTCGCGCTTCGAGCAACAGGGTGAATTCGCGGGCAGCCGCCTCGTTGGGATCACCTCCGCGCAGCGGATCGCCCAACACGCGCGAATCGTTGGCCATCAATGCGTCGTACGGCCCGCCTTCGAGCCCTGCCACGCCGTCGCCCCATCCGGGCGCGAAGAACTCGTCGTCGTACCGGCTGCCGTCGCCGACGACCGAGCCGGTGACCTGGCGCACCCCGGCCGCGACGACCCGGTCGGCGAGCGCATCGAGCGAGGTGGGTGACGTGACGGCGTTCAGTTCGAGATTCGAGGTCGGATACCAATCCGACGACAACAGCGGGTCGCCACCGCCGACGAGGAAGAGATCGCCGTCGACGATGCCGTCGAGCGGAGCCGACGCAGCGACCACGGTGGTCGTGTAGCGGAAGTCGGCGCCGAGGCGTTCGAGCGCAACCGCAGCGATCGGGATCTTCTGGTTGCTGGCCGGAATGACGGCGAGGTCGGCATTGCGCTCACCGATGGACTCTCCGTCGACGGAGACCGCTGCGCAGGAGCGGTCGTTGAGTGAGCCGAAGAGCGGGTTGACCGCAGAGGCGAAGGCCTCGATGTTGAGGTCGCGCGAGATGATCGTCGGCACCCGCCGGAACGCGATCATTCCGGTCGACAGGGCGGGCGTCGGCGTGACGACCGCAGAGTCGGGCGGCACCGCCGGCGCCGCCTCGTTGCCGTCGGTCTGGCTCGCCGACCACGAACGCAGCGCCACCAGCGCGACGACCGGGACGACGGCGATGAGGACGAGGACGATCAGCGGCCCCGGACCGCGGCCACGTGAGCGGCGATCTGCGCCTGCGCGGCGATGGCCCTGGGCGCTCGAGGTCACCGCTCGCGCGCCTCGCGATACTTCCGGTACCGCACCATGTGTCCGAGGGCACTGACGGCCTGCCCGCCGCTCGGATAGCACAGCCGTCCGAGCCGCCGTACGGTCGCCGGCCCGGCGTTGTCGGGATCGGCCACCGCCAGCTCGGTGGCGACGAGGATCGGCTTGTCGTTGGCCACACTCAGCTCGTGGGCCGCCTCGGCGAAGCGCTCGTCTTGACGCTGGTGGTACGCGACGATGCGCTCGAGCCCGTGATCCGGATAGAAGCGCCCTTCGCGCATCATGCGTGCCTGGTTGCTCTGGATGCCCAGCCCGAGGTAGATCACGGCGTCGACGTCGGGGTGTTCGGCGATGAGCGCCAACACCTCGGGGATCGTGTCGCGGACCTCTCCGCCGGCGCAGTCGACGGGATTGTTGCGGCTCCAGCGGGGCGGCAACTTGGTGTCGATGGCGGCCTTCAAGTCGACCGGCAGGTCCATCAGGGCGAGATCGGGATCGCGGGTGATGGCGTCGGCGGTCACGACTCCCCAGCCGCCGGCGGTGGTCAGCACGATCGTGTTCGGGCCCTTCGGAAGCGGCTGGGTGGCGAAGGTCGCGGCCGCTTCGAACGCCTCCGTGACGGTGGCGGCCCTCGTGATGCCGGCCGCACGGCACTCGCCGTCGAAGATCTTGTCGTTCGCAGCCAGCGCTCCGGTGTGGCTCGCGGCCGCCTGAGCGCCTCCTTCGGTGGCGCCACCCTTCACCAGGACGAGCGGCTTGCGTGCCGCGGCGCCGGCCAGGCGGTCCATGAGCCCTCGGCCGTCGGAGATGCCCTCGACGTAGGCGAGACCGACCGAGGTCGCCGGGTCGTCGGCGTACCAGTCGAGGTAGTCGGCGACGGTGACGGCCGCTGCGTTGCCCGCCGACACGGCACGGCTGATCCCGACGCCGCTCGCCCGGGACATGTTCATGAAGCTCGACACGAAGTTCCCGCTCTGACTGGCGACGCCGATGCCGCCCGCGGGCGGATACGGCGCCACGATCTGGGCGCACAGGTTTGCCGGCGTGCTCACGACACCCTGGCCGTTCGGTCCGGCGAGCAGGATGCCCAGCTCGTCGGCCAGTGCGACGAGCTCGTCCTCGGCGCGCTGGCCCTGCTCGCCCGCTTCGCCGTAGCCGGCCGACGTCAGGAACGCGGCCCCGATCCCCTTGGCGGCGCACGCGCGGAGGAGGTCGGGATTCGCCGACGCCGGGGTGCACACGAAGACCAGATCGATCGCGTCGTCGGGGAGCTCGGCGATGTCCGCAACCGTGGAGACGCCGAGCACCTCCTCTCCCTTCAGATTCGTGCCGTAGACGCCACCTGTGTACCCGCTGGCGAGCAGGTTGTGCAGCGACACGAATCCGAACTTGCCCGGGTGCGTCGAGGCGCCCGTGACGAGGACGCCCTTGGGGTCGAAGAGTGCGCGGAACTGCTCGTCGCTCGGACGGCGGCGGGCACCGGACGGTCGAGCCGCGGTGGAGTCGCCGAGTTCGACGAGCCCGTCGACGGCGACGACCGAACCGTCGGGTTGCACGATGAGTGGATTGATGTCGACGCTGGCGACGTCGTCGCGCTCGGCTGCCAGCCGGCCGAGTCCGACGATCACGTCGACCAACTGGGCGCGATCGACGGCGGCTTCGCCGCGGAACGGACCGAGCAGCTTCTGGGTGGCCAGATCGTCGACCATCTCCGACGCCGTGACCCCGTCGACAGGGGCCGGACGGAACACGACGTCGGCGACCGCTTCGGCGAGGATGCCGCCGACGCCCAGCATCACGGTGGGGCCGAACTGCGGATCGCGCACCACCCCGGCGATCAGTTCCCGGTTCCCCGAGATCATCGGCGCCACCAGCACCGACACCTCGCCGTCGTCGGGTGTCGCTGCGCCGAACAGTTCCTCGGCGGCCGCCTCGACCGCTCGGCGGTCGTTCAGGCGCAGCTTGACCAGTCCACGCTCGGTCTTGTGGGCGATCGAGTCGCCGTTGAGCTTGGCGACGACCGGATAGCCGAGCTCGTCGGCGGCAGCGCCCGCTGTGGCTGCGTCGGCGACGACGCGCTCCGTGGCGACGGGGACGCCGTACTCGGCGAGCAGCTCCTTCGATTCACGTTCGGACAGCGTCGTGTGCGCGCTGGGTCGGTCGGGGGTCGTCTGTGCGGTCGCCATGCGGGCCTCACGGTACCCGTGACGAGCACCCCGGGTGCGGTCGGCACGCCGCCCGGCCGGACGGTCTCCGGCCGGATCGTGTCACGCCGAGCGGCTCAGGCGGGCGCCGGCGAGATGTTGTAGGTCAGCACACTGCGGGCGATCAGCCGTCCGCTTGATGCGCCAACGGCTTCGCTCTCGCAGAAGACGACGCTGCGGCCTCGTTTCGTGATCCACCCTTCGGCGACGACGTCTTCGTCCTGGACGACGCCGATGAACTGGACGTGGAGGTCGACGGTCGAGAACCGGGCGTCCGGTGCGAGCACGGAGCCGACCGCCGGCACCACCACCGAATCCATCAGCGAGGCGATCGCCCCGCCGTGCACGATGCCGCCGGCATGCAGCAGTTCCGGCTTGAACGGCAGCCGCATCCGGCAGTAGTCGACGCGGGTCTCCTCCACCTCCAGGCCCAGCAGCACCGGGTAGAAGACGGTCTCGGTCTTTCCGAACCGCGACCAGCGCTCGGCGGCCTCGTCGGGAAGTGGTTCAAACTGCTCGGCTCGGGTCATCGACCGATCATGACGGGATCAACGCGGCGCGGAAGAACCCGATGATGTGTTCGCTCCGCCGGTCCAATGCCGCAGGAGCGAGCGGATCCTCGTCGAGCAGTCCCTCGAGGAACGGCGCATCCGAGAAGTAGCTGAGCAGCGCGCCGTAGCCGGTGAGCAACAGTTGTTCGGGATTGTGCGGCCGGAACACTCCGGCATCCATCTCCCGGCGGAAGTAGTCCGCGGCCTGGTCGAACATCGGCCGCAGCACTGCGGCGAGGTCGATGCCGAGGTGCGAGCCGCCGTCGATCGCCTCGCGACGCATCAGCGTGACGTACGTCGGATTGTCCGCGAAGTAGCCGAAGCCGGCTCGCAGCACCTGCTCGACCTTCGGCCAGCCCGTGGCCGTCGACTCGATCGCTCCTGCGAGACGGGCGAACCAGTCCGACAGGAGCCGCTCGAAGACCTCACCGTAGAGCGCCTCCTTGGAGGCGAAGTGGTGCAGGAGGCTCGGGCGGCGGATCCCGACCTCGGCGGCGATGTCGTTGAGCGACGTGCCACTGTAGCCGGCGTGGGCGAAACACGAAAGCGCCGCATCGAGGATCTGATCACGAGTGGATCGACCCTCGACGGGCGCTTCGGTGATGACTTCGTTCGCTTCGAGAGCTGCGCCCGCGTCCGACATGGTGTCGGCGACGCTACAGCCCGATGTTGTCCGGACGGATCAGGACGGGGGGTACACGCCCATCTGCTTGGCCTTGTCGGTCTGCCAGAAGATGTCGGCGATCTCGTCGATGTAGGCGACGAGCTGCTCGCCGACGGCGGGGTCCATCGACTTCTTGGCCTCGCCGGCCTGGTGGGTCGCCTTCCAGAAGAGCTCGTGGAGGTTCGGGAACTGCTCGAAGTGCTCGGGAGCGAAGAAGTCGGCCCACAGCACCATCAGGTGGTGCTTGGTCTCCTCGGCGCGCTGCTCCTTGATCAGGATGCAACGGTCCCGGAAGACGGCGTCGTCGGACTCTGCGTACTTCTTGGCGGACTTGACCACCGACAGGGCCTCGATCTTGGCCTGGGCGGGGTCGTACACGCCGCAGTACAGGTCGCAGTGGGCGTGGGCGACGGTGGCCGAGGCGAACAGCTTGGCGAACATGGTGGGGGCTCCTCGTTGATGCATGGTGATTGGCGTTGCGGACGGTTCCCGAAGGTCGTCGTCCGGAAACATACACTCCGCCGCGATGACCGTGCCCATACCACGTCGGTTCCTGGTTGCCGACCGGTCGATGGAGCCCACGCTCGTCGACGGCCAGGGACTCGTCGCGGTGCCGGCGAAATCCGCTGCGGTCGGACAGCTGCGCTGTCTCGAACATCCCCAGCGACCGGGATTCTGGCTCGTCAAGCGGGTCAGCGAGGTGCACGCCGACGGCACGATGTCGGTGCTGTCGGACAACCGGGATGCCACGGCGGCAGACTCACGTTCGTTCGGGCCGGTCCCCATCGCCGGCTCCTATCGGGTGGTCCTGCGCATCCCGCGCCGGCTGATGTGACCGTGCAGCGGTGCACCGAGCGGCGACGTCGGGAGCGTGCGTAGCCTGTCACGTCATGCAGATCGTCTCCGCACTGTTCGTCGAGAACTTCGAGATGCGCCAGGCTCCGGGTCCGTCGACGCGCATCGACCTCACCGGGGTGATGTTCTCGCAGGCGGCTCCCGAACCGGCACCGGTCACGATCACGCCGCACCTCGTCGCGCTGATCTTCTGCCCCGAGGGTGAGTCCGGCTCCGGCGTGTTCGAGGTCGTGTTCCGTCGCGGCGTCGACCAGGAGAGCGAACAGGTCGCCCGCAACGTGAGTCCGTTCACGGTCGACCCGGGCAAGTTCACCTACCGCCTCGTGCGTGGCGAGCTCGAGTTCGACGACTACGGCCAGGTCGTCGCGCACTGCCGCATCGACCACGGCCCGTGGCACCTCGTGCCGTTCACGCTGTTGCCGCCCGTCTGACCGTCGCGCCCGCGATGACGTTCGGGTACCCTCGCCCGCGTGTCGTTGACTTCAGAACAGGACCAGCTCGCCGTCTCGCTGATCAGAGGGATGGCCATGGACGGTCCACTGGCCGCGAACAGCGGTCACCAGGGCACCGCGATGGCGCTGGCGCCCCTCGGTCACGTGTTGTACAGCCGGGTGATGAAGCACGATCCCGCCGACGCGGCCTGGCCGGACCGTGACCGCTTCGTGCTGTCGAACGGACACGCCTCGATCCTGCAGTACTCGCTGCTGTTCCTGTCGGGATACGGCCTCGAACTCGGCGACCTTCGCCAGTTCCGGCAATGGGGTTCGGCGACGCCGGGCCACCCCGAGGCCGGCCACACCGCCGGCGTCGAGGTCACGACCGGACCGCTCGGCCAGGGGTTCGCCGACGCGGTGGGCATGGCGATCGCCGAAGAGAACCTCCGAGCTCGGTTCGGCGCTGCGGCCCAGGACCACTTCACCTTCGTGATCGCGGGCGATGGCTGCCTGATGGAAGGGATCAGCCACGAGGCCGCATCGCTCGCCGGTCACCTCGGCCTCGGCAAGCTGATCTGCGTCTTCGACGACAACCTGATCACGATCGACGGTGCAAGCAGCATGTCCACCAGCGACGACACCGCCGCCCGATTCCGCGCCTACGGCTGGGACGTGGTGCAGCTGGGCGAGATGGCCGACGACCTCGACGGCCTCGAGACGGCCCTCGAGGCCGCGAAGCAGCAGACCGCGAAGCCATCGCTGCTGATCCTGCGTTCGCACATCGGCGAACCGTCACCAGATCACGTCGACACCCATGGCGCCCACGGCAACCCGTTCTCGGCCGAGGACGTCACACGGACGAAGGAGATCATGGGGATCCCCGACGAACCGTTCTGGGCACCCGACGACCTCGTCGACGCCTACCGTCACCACGTCGGCGAACGGGGTGCGAAGGCCCGTGCGGCCTGGATCAACGCCAGTGCGTCAATCACCGAGTCGCCCGAATGGCGAGCGGCGTGGGGGGCGACCGGCACCGACGGGTGGGACCTCGACCTGCCCGCCTACGCGCCCGGTGAGTCGGTGGCCACCCGCAAGGCGATCCAGAAGGCGCTCGACGCCACCTACGACCGTCTTCCCGGGCTGATCTCGGGCTCGGCCGATCTCACGGGCAGCAACGGCACCGGCCTCGCTCGGACGACGGCGTTCACCGCCGACGACCGCACCGGTCGCTACGTCCACTACGGCATCCGCGAGCACGCGATGGGCGCTGCGCTCGTCGGGATGGCGAAGCACGGCGGCACGCTGCCCATCAGCGGCACGTTCTTCGTGTTCTCCGACTACATGCGCCCGTCGATCCGGCTGGCGGCCCTCTCCGGAGCGAAGGTCTGCTTCGTCTTCACCCACGACTCCGTCGGTGTCGGCGAGGACGGGCCGACCCACCAACCGATCGAGCAGCTCGCCTCGCTGCGTGCCATGCCCGACCTGCACGTCGTGCGGCCGGCCGACGGCAACGAGACCATTCAGGCCTGGGCCGACATCGTGCGCCACGACGGTCCGTCCGCGCTGATACTCAGCCGCCAGAACATCCGTGTCGACACCGACGGCTCCGCCGTCGCCCGCGGCGCCGGCATCGTGTCGGACTCCGATGGAACGCCCGACGTCGTGTTGATCGGCACCGGCAGCGAGGTGCAGATCTGCATCGACGCTGCGGCCCGACTCCGCGAACGCAGCCACAGCGTGCGCGTCGTGAGCATGCCGAGCTGGGACCGGTTCTCGGCGCAGGACGAGCGCTACCGCGACTCGGTCCTGCCCGCCGGGGTGCCGACGCTGTCGGTCGAGGCTGCCACCACGTTCGGCTGGGAGCGATGGTCGGACGACTCGATCGGCATCGACCGTTTCGGAGCGAGTGCTCCTGGTGAACTGGTCCTAGATGAACTCGGCATCAACGTCGACCACGTCGTGGAGCGTGCGAACGCGCTCCTCGACCGACTCGCCGGCTGAGGGGACACGCGACATCCGACGACGACCACCACGAACCGAAAGGACGCCATGAACGAGCAACGAATCATCGCTCTGCACGACGAGCACGGCCAGAGCGCCTGGCTGGACAACCTCAAACGGGGCTACATCACCTCGGGACGGCTCGTCGAGTTTCGTGACAGCGGGGTGCGAGGGCTCACGTCCAACCCGTCGATCTTCCAGAAGGCGATCCAGAACTCCGACGACTACGACGAGCAGGCGGCGGAGCTGAGAGCCGCCGGCGCGTCCACCGAGGACGCGTACTGGGCAATGGTGATCCGCGACATCCACAGCGCCTGCGACGTGTTCTCCAAGGTCTACGACCACTCCGACGGCGTCGACGGCTACGTGAGCGTCGAGGTCGATCCCGGCCTCGCCCACGACGGTCCCCGCACGGAGGCAGCTGCTCGTGGCCTGCACGAACGGATCCACCGCCGCAACCTCATGGTGAAGATCCCCGGCACGCAGGAGGGTCTCGCCCCGATCGAGGAGATGATCGCCGAGGGCCGCAACATCAACGTCACGTTGATCTTCGGACTCGACCGGTACGCAAAGGTCATCGAGGCCTACCAGAGCGGCCTGGAACGGCTCGCGAAGGACCCCGAGGCCGATCTGTCCTCCGTGGCCAGCGTCGCCAGCTTCTTCATCAGCCGCGTCGACACCGAGGTCGACCGGCGCCTCGAGTCGATCGGCTCGGAGCAGGCGCTGGCGTTGCGCGGCAAGGCCGCCGTCGCCCAGGGCAAACTCGCCTATCAGCTGTTCCTCGATGCGTTCTCCGGCCCACGGTGGGACGCACTCGCCGCACGGGGCGCCAGGGTGCAGCGGCCACTGTGGGCGTCGACGTCGACCAAGAACGACGCCTACCCCGACACGCTGTACGTCGACGAGCTGATCGGACCCCACACGGTCAACACGCTGCCCGAGGCAACGCTCGACGCATTCGACGACCACGGCACCCTCGCTCGCCGCGTCGATGCCGACGTCGACGATGCACGAGCGGTCTGGCAGTCGCTCGCCGACGTCGGCGTCGACATGGACGACGTCGGCGCGGTGCTCGAACGAGAAGGAGTCGACAGCTTCGCCTCGTCGTTCGACGAATTGATCAGCGCCCTCGACGCCAAGTCCGCCGCCAGCGCCTGACCCCGTTGCGGGGGCGGGAGACCGGGTGGGAGGTCAGACCTCGACCGAGCGTCGAGGGTATCCCTGGGCGCCGTTGGGGGCGACCGGCGCCGTCTCCTCGGTCTGCGGCACGCCGTCTCCGTCGAAGGCGCGCGACTCGATCATGTGACGTCCCGGCTCGAGATCCAGCGTGAGCATCCACTGCTTCCACGTGTCGTTCGAAGGGACGCCGCCGAGTTCGGCCTCGAACCATTCCCCCCCGTCGGAGCGCACCTGGACGCGCGACACGCCGCGGTGGATCGCCCAGGCGACGCCGCCGACGACCACCTCGGTCGGCGTCGCACCTCGCCGGTCGGTGTCGATGCGCGACATCGTCTTGATCGGCCCCCGCTTGGACCAGCCCCTCGGCACCCAGTAGGCGTCGTAGTCCTCCCATCGGGTCAGCTCGATCTCCGTCACCCATTTCGTCGCCGAGACGTAGCCGTACAGTCCCGGCACGACCATGCGCACCGGATAGCCGTTCCGCGCCGGCAACGGCTCGCCGTTCATCGCGATCGCCAGCATCGCGTCGCGACCGTCCATGACGATCTCGGTGGGAGTCCCGGCGGTCCAGCCATCGATCGACCGGCTGACGATCTGTGTCGCCTCGGGCTGCACCCCCGCCTCCTCCAGGATGTCGCGCAGCAGCACGCCCTGCCAGAGCGCGTTGCCGATCAGGTCGCCGCCGATCGGGTTCGAGACGCACGACAACGTGATGTACCTCTCGACCTGGGGCCGTGCGAGCAGATCGTCGAACGTCAACTCCATCGGGTTGTCGACCAACCCCGCGATCTTCAACCGCCAGGAGTCCTTCGACACCTGCGGCACCACGAGGGCGGTGTCGATCCGGTAGAAGTCGGCATTCGGCGTGACGAACGGCTCGAGCCCGTCGACGGGCAGCTGGGCGTCGGGCGGAAGCACTGCTGCCGGCGTCTCCGCCGGCGGGATGCTGATCGCACTGCGTTCGCTGTCGACCGCGAACCGTTGCTGCAGCAGCCGTCCGACGCCGCCGGCGATGACGGCGATCGAGCCGATGCCGATGGCGCCACCGACGAAACGCCGGCGATCGACTCCCATCGGCTGGGCAGCGGGCTGCACGACGCCGTCGGAGCCGACGTCCGTCGCAGCAGGACGCGGTGCGAGGTAGAGCAGCACGGCCACCGACACGCCGGTGCCCACGATGGTCGGCAACAGCTTCAGCAACGTCGGTTCCGGGCGGGTCAGCACCGCCCAGGCCCCGATGACGCCGGTCACGCAGGTGAGCGCCACCGCAGCGGCACGTGCACCGCGCATCGCCAGCACGCCCACACCGATGCCGATGCCGAGCAGCACCGCCAGCGCCCCGACGACGAGGACCACCTTGTCGTTGGTCCCGAAGGTGTCGATCGCCCACTGCTTCAGCGGCCTCGGTACCCAGTCGATGAACACCTGTCCGACGGGCACCACCGGCGACGACGTCCGCTCGAAGAACCCGACGACGAGTTCCGCTGCGGCGAGTCCGGCACCGGTCGCCACGAGGCCCAGCAGCGGACCCATCCACTTCGGCCCGTACGATCGATCATCCATGGACACAGATGTATCCGACACAGCGCCGTCCCGGGCTCGATCGATCGTCTCGGAACTCGGTGTTTCCGAGAATGTTCGGCTTTCGGAAGCGCTCGTTTCCGAAGCGTTGGGACTCATCACCGATCAGCCTGACACGCTCGATCTCAAGATCGCCACTGCAGCGCTCGCCGAGATGCGCGACGCGTATGCGATGTTCCGGCCCTACAAGGACCGGCGGAAGGTGTCGATCTTCGGATCGGCGCGCACTCGCGACGACGATCCCCTCTACGAACTGACGGTCGGGCTGGCGCGACGGCTCGCCGAACGGGGCTGGATGGCCGTGACCGGCGCCGGGCCCGGGATCATGCAGGCCGGCATGGAAGGCGCCGGACGCGAGATGTCGATCGGCGTCTCGATCCGGCTCCCGTTCGAGACCGGCGCCAATTCGATCATCGCCGGCGACGACAAGCACGTCAGCATGAAGTACTTCTTCACCCGCAAGCTGATGCTGATCAAGGAATCGCAGGCGTTCGTCTGCATGCCGGGCGGGTTCGGGACGCTCGACGAGATGTTCGAGCTGTTGACGCTGACCCAGACGGGCAAGGGCGTACCGGTTCCGATCGTCCTGCTCGACTCCCCCGGCGACCCGTTCTGGGAAGGCGTCGACACGTTCGTGCGCGAACAGTTGATCGCCCGCGGGTTGGTGTCTGCCGACGACGTCGACCTCTACACGATCACCAACGACTGCGATGAGGCGGCGCGCATCATCGAGGAGTTCTACGCGAACTACGACTCGATCCGCTTCGTGGGCGACCACCTGGTGATCCGAATGCGCCAAGGACCGACCGACGAACAGCTGGCCGAACTCAACGAACGGTTCGGGCATCTCGCGTCGAGCGGCACGATCGATCGCAGCGAACCGTTCAAGGTCGAGCGGCGAGACGGCGACAAGGTCGACCTCGATCGCATCTCGTTCCTGTTCGCCAAGCGCGGCTACAGCGACCTGGTGGCGATGATCCGACTGCTGAACGGCTACGTCTCGTCGAGCTGACGCAGCACGCCGGCAGCCTTCTCGATCGCCCGGCGCGCCTGCATCAGTTTCTTGTCGTCGGCCGGTCGCTCGACCTCGCCGTCGGCGACCGCTTCGCGCAGACGCTCGAAGGCCAGTTCGTCGAGATCGGCGGCGATCGACTCCAGGCGGTCGACGAGCGATCGGTACTCGGCCATCATGTCGTCCCCATCACGTCCCCGTCACCGGTCCGCCACGCCGAGCGCTTCGGCGACGAGGTCGACGGGATGCCGCACCGGGAGATCGAGCACGGCCGCGAGGTGCATCGAGCAGCCGGGGTTGGCACTCGCCACCGCCACCGCCCCTGATCGGTCCACGGCCCGGTCGACGGCGGCGACCTTGCGGTCGCGGATCTCTCCGGCGAGCCCGGGCTGGAGCGTCGAATACGCGCCTCCCGCCCCGCAGCACAGGCCGTCGTCGTCGAGTTCGACCACCTCGGCGACGTGACCGAGCAGTGTCCTCACGGGTTCGTGGGCCCGTTGGACGTGACGCAGATGGCACGGATCCTGGACGATCACGCGTCGACGTGGGGCCGATGGGGTCGGCAGGCGTTCGATCCGCCCGGCGAGCCACTCCGAGACGTCGAGCACCCGGGCGCTGAAGCTGCGGGCCGCCGCCGTGTCGAGCACGTGCGCATAGTCCTTCATCGCTGCACCGCAGCCGGCCGAGTTGACCAGGATCGGCGCAGAACCCGGCATCGAGGCCATCACCCGCTCGGCGAGCGACCTCGCCTCGTCGCGCAGGCCGGCGTGGCTGTGCAGTGCACCGCAGCATCCACCGTCAGCACCGGGAACCGCCCAGCCGGCGCCGGCGAGCTCGATGAGCGCAGCGGTGTTGCGGTGCGTCTCGCGCTGCCAGGCGTCCATCACACACCCGGTGAACAGCCACACGTCGGTGCCGGTGCCCCCGACCGCAGGAACTCGTCGAAGCGGAAGGCGGGGGATACCGAGTCGCTTCGGCACGAGCCGCAGCCGCTGCCCCGCGGCGATCGCGGTCGAACCGGCCAGCAGCAGACGGTGGTGTGGCAGCAGACGGAGTCCGATCCGCTGCCACCACGGCGTGATCCGTCCCTCGCGTGCGAGCGCGGTCCGTGTCTGCTCCATCAGCGCGCCGAACTGTACGCCGCTCGGGCACGCCGTCTCGCAGCCGCGACACTGCACGCAGGTCTCCACGAAGTCGGCGAACTCCTCGTCGATGGGCAGATCACCCCGGTCGACCGAGCGCATCGCATCGATCCGGCCACGTGGCGAGTACCGCTCCTCCCCCGTCACCCTGAACGTCGGACAGTGCGGAAGGCACAAGCCGCAACTCACGCAGGTCGCCGCCAGTTCGGGGTCCAGCCCCAGCACGGACGGCCGCACGGGTTCGGAGCTCGATTCGGTGCGCATGCCGGAGCCATCGTACGTTCTCGCCCGACATGCCAGAGGGCCACACCATCCACCGCCTCGCCCGGGACCACACCAAGCTGCTCGTCGGACACGCCGTGAGCGTGTCCAGCCCTCAGGGCCGGTTCGCCGCCGACGCGGCCCGAATCGACGGAGCGGTACTGGAACGGATCGAGCCGTACGGCAAGCACCTGTTCCACCACTGGTCGACCGGCGAGGTCGGCCACGTACACCTGGGCCTGTTCGGCAGGTTCCGCGTGCAGCACACGACCGAGTCGCCCGATCCCGTCGGCCAGGTCCGGATGCGCCTGCAGATCGGACCCGGCGTGGGCCGGGACGGCTGGGTCACCGTCGATCTGGCCGGACCCACGACCTGCACCGTCGACCCACCGTCGCTCCGCGCCGAGATCCTGGGGCGTCTCGGGCCCGATCCGATCCGGCGGAACTCCAAGCCGGATCGGATGATCGAGCGGATCGAACGGAGCTCGCGCGGCATCGGCGACCTGCTGATGGATCAGTCGGTGGTCGCCGGCATCGGCAACGTCTATCGCGCCGAGGCGCTGTTCGTCACCGGCATCCACCCGTTGCGCCCCGGCAACCGGTGCGAACGAGCCGAACTCGAGGCGCTGTGGACGACAGCACAGACCATGCTCCGCCGGGGCGTCCAGGACAATCGCATCGTCACGGTCAGCCGTCGTGATCTGGGTGTGGCGCCGAACGCCCGCATCCCTCGCGCCGAGGCCACCTACGCCTACAAGCGGGACCGTTGTCTGCTCTGCGGCACCGAGATCCGCACGGTCGACATCGCCAACCGCCGGTGCTACTGGTGCCCGACGCATCAACCCGAGTGAGCGCCTACCCTGGTCTCATGACTGCAGTCGACCGGATTCCCGAGATCGTCCATGACCTCCGCGAGGGCTATCGCAGCGGCGTCCTGCGCGACGTCGAGTCACGACGAGACCAGCTCCGCCGGTTGCGAGCACTGGTCGTCGAGCAGGAGGACCGGCTGACCGATGCGCTGGTCGCCGACATCGGCAAGCCGCGCATCGAGGCGTACACCACCGAGATCGCCTTCACGATCAACGAAATCGACCACACGCTGAAGCATCTCGACGACTGGACCAAGCCGACCAGGGTGAAGGTCCCCTTGACGTTCAAGCCCGGCCGGGCCACGCTGCATGCCGAGCCGCTCGGCACCGTGTGCATCATCGCCCCCTGGAACTATCCGGTGCAGTTGCTGTTCGCTCCCCTGGTTCCGGCGCTCGCTGCCGGCAACACCGCCGTGCTCAAGCCGTCGGAAGTGACACCGTCGGTCTCTGCGTTCGTCGAGGAACTCGTGCGCCGGTACTTCGACTCCTCGACCGTCGCCGTCGTCACCGGTGCCGTCGACGAGACCACCGCACTGCTCGAACAGCGCTTCGATCACATCTTCTACACCGGCAACGGCAAGGTCGGTCGGGTGGTGATGCGTGCCGCCGCCGAACATCTCACGCCGGTCACGCTCGAACTCGGCGGCAAGAGCCCTGCCATCGTGGCCGCCGACGCCAACATCGACGTGGCCGCCAAACGCATCGTCTGGGCCAAGTTCCTCAACGCCGGCCAGACCTGTGTCGCACCCGACTACGTGCTCGTCGAGGGCGCGGTGGAGGACGAATTCGTCCATGCGCTGGCAGCGGCGGTCACCACCTTCTACGGCGACGATCCGAGGCAGTCGAACGACTACGCCCGGATCGTCAACGAACGTCACCACGACCGCCTGATGCGGTTGCTCGAAGCGGGCGGGTACGACGCCACCGTGATCGGTGGGACCGGCGACCGTGCGAGTCGCTACCTCGCGCCCACCGTGCTGGCGGGGGTGAAACCCGACGCCGCAGTGATGGACGACGAGATCTTCGGACCGATCCTGCCGGTGCTCGCGGTCGGTGATGTCGACGAGGCGATTCGCTTCGTCAACGACCGCGACAAGCCGCTCGCGCTGTATGCCTTCAGCAGCGATGACGACACCCTCGAGCGCGTCGTCGCCAACACCTCCGCGGGTGGCGTCACCCTCAACCATGCGATGCTGCACCTGGCGGTCCCCGAGCTGCCCTTCGGTGGCGTCGGCCAGAGCGGCATGGGCTCCTACCACGGCAAATCGGGCTTCGAGACCTTCAGCCACCTCAAAGCGGTGCTCGACAAGCCGACCCGACCCGACGTGGCACTCATGTATCCGCCCTACACGAACCTCAAGCAGAAGATCCTGCGAAAATTCATGTAGGAACAACCCGTTTGTGTGCAGATCTGGGTGGGCCGGCCCACCGGAAAATGCTCGCAAACGTGGTGGGTGTCGGTGTCACTGTGCCGTCCACGGCGGCGCGTGCGGGTCGCCGCGCCAGAATCGGAGCCGGCACTCCGCCTCCGCTCTCGCGGCCGGGTCGGTGATCGACGCAGCCACACGCATCAGCGTCGCAGCGACGAGACGCAGCTCGGCGATCGCCGTCGCTGCCGGATCGTCGCGAAACGAGCGGCCGTACCCGCGGGCGAAGTGCCTGTACTCCCCGCCTCGGCCGCCCCACCGCTCGGCCCAGGTCAGCATCGGACCGTGGTCCCAAGCTGGTGGAGCCGCGCACAGCAGATCCCAGTCGAGCAGCACGGGTCCGTCGGCTCGCATGAGCACGTTGCCGGGGTGCATGTCGCCGTGGCACACGACGACCTCGTCGAACTCGCGCCATCCGTCGTGACGGGCGATCGCGGCGGCGATGCCGTCGCGTGCGGTGTCGTCGAGGGCCGGTTCGGCGCGTGCGAGCAGCGCTTCGAAGTCCCACCAGGGGAACGACGTCGGCGACGGCAGCGGGACCGACGCCGGCAGCAGCGACGGGTCGGTCTCGTGCACGCGTCGCACCAGTTCGCCGGTCGCTGCCCAATCGATCGGTTCGTCGAGTCCGTCGATGCGCTCCCACGCCGTGACGCTGAGCCCGTCGGCGACGACGACCTCCTCCCGGGCGGGCTGGGGCACCGACACGCCACGCCGGTTCCAGAACCGAGCGAGTTCGAGCGAGATCGACGCCGGCGCAGTCGGGGCACTCACCCGCAGGATGACCGTCCCGGTCGCGAAAATCGCATTCATCCCGGCACGCAGCAACACCGGCGGATCGAGCCGCCAGAGCTCGGCGGTGGTCGCGGCAGCCCGGGTCGCCGCAGCCAGGTCCGTGACCGGACGATCGACGTATGCCCGGGCGGTCGTCATGCCTCGACGAGCACATCGACGCCGGGATTGAGCCGACCCATGGGGTCGAACTCCGACTTGATGCGCGCGTGGAGCGCGCGAACGGCGGGGTCGATCGGCGATGGCACGGCTCGCCGAGCGTGGTGCACGATGCCCACCCCGATCTCGGCCACGAAGTCACCCGGCTGGTCCGAAGCCAGCTCGAACACGCCGGACGGCCGCACCGACCACCGGTGCGCAGGAAGCTCGGGGGGCCCGTCGATCGCGTCGAGATCGAACTTCCTCGCCTGGTCGTCGACGTCATCGGCATGGCCGTCGAGCAGCACCCACGTCGTGCGGCCGTCCCACAGCATCGACGTCGGCCGGTAGAGGCCGGCGAGCAGGTCGCGGGGATCGCGCTCGCTGGAGAACCAGCGTTCACCGACCGGTCGCGGCCGGGTGCGCAGGATGACCTCGGCGAGGAACCCCAGGGTGCCTCGGGATCCGACGAGGAGCCGGCAGAGGTCGAATCCGCTGACATTCTTCACGGTGGGGCCGCCGGCCTTCACCACCTCGCCCTGCGCCGAGACGTAGCGGGCCTGTAGCAGCGTGTCGCGCACCGGCCCCCAACCGAGTCGACGTATCCCACTGTGCCCGACCGCCAGTGCCCCGCCGATCGTGCCGGCCACGGGAACGGCGATGCACTGGCCGTGCTCGGCGAGCGCGGCATCGACGTCGGCGACGGGCGTGCCGGCTCCGCAGCGCATCGTCATCTCGGCTGGCTGGATCCAGTCGATCCCCGACGGCGCAGTCACACGACGGACACCCGGAATCGGACCGCCCCGCGTTCCGAGACCGCCGACGGTGACCGGATCGGTGTCGCCCATCGTCTCGGCGAAGGCGGCCACCGACGCGTCCAGTGATGCACTCACACCCACGCGCCTTCGGGCACGCTGCGGATGTCACCGCATCCCGCCGGACTGGGTAGCACCTTGTCCGGGTTCGACCGGAGCTTCGGATCGAACGCGCGCCGCAGGTCTGCCTGCGCTGCCAGATCGACGTCGGAGAACATCAGCGGCATCAGATCCCGCTTCTCGAGCCCGATGCCGTGTTCGCCGCTGAGCACGCCGCCGGCGGCGACGGACACCCGAACGATCTCGTCACCGGCGGCGTGCACCCGCTCGATCACGCCGGGCTCGCGGGCGTCGTAGACCAGCAGCGGGTGCAGGTTGCCGTCGCCGGCGTGGAAGACGTTGAGCACGAGCAGCTCGTGGCGGCGTGCGATCTCGTACACCTCGGCGAGCACCTCGGGAAGACGATGGCGCGGCACGACGGTGTCGTGGAGGTAGTAGTTGGGCTTGATCCGAGCGATCGCACCGAATGCCGACTTGCGGCCCTTCCAGAGCAGCGCCCGTTCTGCGTCGTCGGCAGCCACTCGGATCGTGCCGACGCTGCGATGGGCGGCCAGTTCGCGGATCCGTTCGGTCTGCGACGCCACCGCACCAGGCAGCCCGACCACCTCGATCAGCAGGGCTGCGGCCTGGTCGACGGGAAGACCGGCGTGGATGAACTGCTCGACCGCTTGTAGGCAGAGCTGATCCATCATCTCCACCGCGGCGGGGACGATGCCGTCGGCGATGATGTCGCTGACCAACTGTGCGCCGTCCGCGACGTCGGCGAAGTCGAGCAGCATCGTCGCCACGTCCGGCGGGTTCGCCATCAACTTGACGCAGATCTTCGTGGCGACGCCGAACATGCCCTCGCTGCCGACGAACGCGCCGCGCAGGTCGAGGCCGACCGGTTCCGGATCCTCACCGCCGAGCACCGTGATCGATCCGTCGGGCAGGACCACCTCGATCGCATGGATGTGGGCGCTGGTGACCCCGTCGGCGAGGCAGTGCGGCCCGCCGGAGTTGTTGGCGACGTTGCCACCGATCGAGCACGTCTGCTGGCTGCTCGGATCGGGCGCGAAGTGCACCCCGAGGTGTTGGATCTGCTTCGAGAGGTCGAGGTTGAGGACGCCCGGCTCGACCCAGGCGACTCGGTTGACCGGATCGACGGAGAGGATCCGGTTCATCTTCGACGTCGAGATCACGATCGATCCGGCCGTCGGCACCGCTCCCCCGGCGAGCCCGGTACCCGAACCTCGAGCGACGAACGGCACCTCGAATTCGTCGGCGACCTCGACCACCGCCTGCACGTCGCCGGTCGACTCGGCGAAGCACACCACCGCAGGGTGGCCGACGAGATTCGAGGCGTCGTGGCGATAGAGGTTGACCTCCGCTGGCCCGTCGCGTACTTGATCCGGTCGCAGCCGCTCGCGCAGCCGGGCGACGAGCGGCGTCGTCACCGGGGAGTCCTGCGCTCCTTGGGCCGCATGACGATCACGCGGCCACTCTCGACCGGGACGCCGTCGACGTAGACCTGGTCGCCGGGCGCCACGTGCTCGTCGAGCGACGTCAGACGCCCCTCCCGGCGCGCCCGGAGTTCGTCCTCGGTGTGCTTCATCACCTGGCGACCCTCGCGGATCGCATCGACGACGTCGCCCGTCTTCGAACGCACGGTGTCGGCGGCCGACTTGGCAATCTGCGTCGGCGCCATCTGTGCTGCGGTCTGCTTGACCTTCTTCTTCGCGTAGCCGGCGGACGCGAGCCCGGCGACCACCCCACCGGCGAACCAGGTCACACGCTTCATCATGCTCGTTTCCTCCGTCGTGACGTGTTCGTCGATCTCTCACCGAACGCCTCGGCGCCCTCGATCGCCTGCACGTCGATCCCACCGATTGCGGTGCGTCTCGGCGCACCGCGCAGGCGTGAGAACGTCCGTGACGTGCCACGGGCCAGCCCGGCCGCCTTGATCATCGGCGACGAGAACGTCGTGCGCGCCACGCGGCCACCGACCGCGTCGCCGATGGCCTCCGCCGATCCGAGGACGCGGTCGAACCGCTCCAGGTCAGCGCGCGCCTCGTCGACACTTGCACGAGCATCATCGGTGATCACGAGCAGTTCACGCATCAACGGCGTCGTCTCCATGCGGAGCTGATCGACCTCGCGCCGCACCTCGCGCAAGGTGTCGAGCACCCGCAGCAGCACGACGATCAGTGCCGCGAAACCGATCGAACAGAGCACGGCGGCGACGACGAGCACGAGTTCGCCGGCGCTCACGTGGCTTCCTCCGACGGGGAACGGCGCCGGGTCATCCGGTCACCGATGGCCGCTTCGTCGCCGTGGTCACTCGGCTCGTACCAACGCTGCTCGACCAGCGCATCGGGAAGGTACTGCTGAGCAACCGTTCCGGACGCATGGGCGTGAGGATACTCGTAACCAACGCCGTGGCCGATCGCCGCGGCACCCTGGTAGTGCGCATCGCGCAGATGGGCCGGGACCTCGCCGACCGCGCCGTCGCGGACGTCGGAGCGGGCGGTCCAGATCGCCACGGCGCTACGGTTGCTCTTCGGCGCGGTCGACAGATAGATCGCCGCCTGGGACAGGTTGAGCTGCGCTTCGGGCAGGCCGACGTGCTCGAGGGCATGAGCGGCAGCCACCGCGATCTGCAGGGCGCCGCTGTCGGCGAGCCCGACGTCCTCGGACGCGAAGATGATCATCCGCCGCGCGATGAACCGGGCGTCCTCGCCGGCCTCGAGCATGCGGGCCAGCCAGTACACCGCAGCATCGGGGTCGGAGCCTCGCATCGACTTGATGAAGGCACTGACCACGTCGTAGTGGTCGTCTCGTCCGTATCGCAGCGCCGTCGTGCCGAGCGCCGCCTCGACGTGTTCGAGTTCGACGTGGCCGTAGCCCGACAGTGCACACGACACCTCCAATGCGGTGAGCACCTGTCGTCCGTCGCCTCCGGCCCGATCGACCAGGAGCGACAACGCGTCGGTGTCCGCGGTCGCTCCTTCTGCCTCGAGTCCTCGCCGTACCAGGGTGTCGATCGCGACGCGGTCGAGCGGCTCGAGTCGAAAGAGCGTCGAGCGGCTGCGCAACGGCGCATTGACCTCGAAGAACGGGTTCTCGGTGGTGGCGCCGATCAGGGTCAGCGTGCCGTCCTCGACCGCGGGGAGCAATGCATCCTGCTGTGACTTCGAGAACCGGTGGATCTCGTCGAGGAAGAGAATGGTGCCCTGCCCGCGCTCGCCCAGGCGCTGCCGGGCGCGCTCGATGGTCTCACGGACGTCCTTGACCCCAGCGTTGACGGCCGACAGCTGCTCGAAGGCGCGGTCGGTGCTGCCGGCGACCGCGAGCGCCAGCGTGGTCTTCCCGGTGCCGGGCGGGCCCCACAGCAGCGCGGATGTCAGCCGATCGGTCTCCACGAGCCGCCGCAGCGGCCGTCCGGCGCCGACCAGGTGGTCCTGGCCGACGACGTCATCGATCGTGCGCGGTCGCAGGCGTGCCGCCAGCGGCGCGCGCGCCCGACGCTGCTCCTCGGCAGCGACGGCGAAGAGGTCGTCGCTCACGGAGTCAACACTGCCCGGTAGACGTCGCTGCGAAAGCTGACGACGTGCTCGACCAACCACGTCCGGTCGACCCACCGCCATGCGCAGAACTCGACGCCGTCGGGAGTGGGTGTCACGTCGTCGGAGAGGGCGCGGAAGAAGTACCACCGCTGGGCCTGACCGAGGCGCTTGCCCTCCGAGCGCACGTGTTCCGGGAACTCGTAGACCATCCACATCGGATGGACACCGACCAGCTCGACGTCGGCTGCGCCGAGTCCGGTTTCCTCGCCGAGTTCGCGCCAGGCGGCGTCGTCCGGCGATTCGCCCACGTCGATGCCGCCCTGCGGGAGCTGCCAGGCGCCCGGAACGTCGCTGCGCTCGAACGCGAGCACCTGGTCACGGGAGTTGGTCACCACCGCGACCACCCCGGCTCGGAAGTTCGCGCTCGGCATCGCTGATCGCTACCGGCCGAGGGTGCGGAGTCGGTCGCGGACGTCGGCGAAATCGTCGTCGAACTCGAGGATCGTGGAGAACCAGCGCCGGGCGCTGATCGGGTCGCCGGTGCGGTCGTACAGGTCGGCGAGGACGTACCATTGGCGCAGGTGGAAGTCGCGAACCGCCTTGGGCCGCTTGGTCGCCGGCTCCATCAGTGCGAGCGCACCGCGGAGATCACCCTGGTCGGCGAGTGCACCAGCAGCGACGATGCGTCCCTCGGCCATGATGTCGTGGCTCGGCGACGCCGCCTTGATCTCGTTCCAGACGCGATCGACGGCCGCCCAGCGCCCCTGGGCGCGCTGACAGTCGGCGATCACCGGCAGGAGTGCCGGGTCGGCATGGAGGTCCTGGGCGGCTTCGAGTGCGGCGACTGCCTGCTTGTACCTGCCGAGCCGGTAGTTGGCCAGTCCGACGAGCTCGTGGGCGGCGGCCACCGACGGCGCCTCCTTGGCGATCGACGAGGCGATGCGCCGAGCTTCCTGGAACCGTTCCCGGTCCAGCGCCTCGGAGGCCTGCGCCAGCCGCTCGGTGAGCCGGGCGCCGCGCTGTGATCCCAGCGCCTCGGTGAGCTCGGCGGCCACTTCGGGGTCGAGCGGCTTCGGCGTCCGACGCTTGGCGACGGCTCCGGCCGAGGCCGCTCGCTTCGCGGCGTCGCTCGCCTCTCGTCGGACCGATCCTTCGTCGATCCACTGTTCGGTGGTGCGCTCCTCGATCTTGCGACGTTCCAGGTCAGGATCCTGAGGCGCCCGGGGAGCGCGACGTTCCTTGACCGCCTTCGACCGCCGTTCGGCCTCCGTCATCGGCTTGGTGGACCGACTGCGTGAGTCGCTTCGGCTCGCAGGCCGGCCTCCACGACGATCGTCGGGGCGACCGCGTCCGCCCGAACGAGACGCCGAACCAGATCCCGGCTTGCCGGAGGGGCGGCGTGGCGCTCCGCCACGTGCGTCGTCACGGCGCGGAGGACGGGAGGATGAGCCGGAAGACATGGGTCGCCATGCTACGGGCGCAAGGGGTCATCGCCGTCGAAGCGGGCCGAAAACGCGAAGAACGCACTGCCGGCAAACCCGGTCAGTGCGTTCCTCGATCGAAATCCGGCGACGTCCTACTCTCCCAGGGGATCTCTCCCCAAGTACCATCGGCGCTGACAGGCTTAACTTCCGTGTTCGGGATGGGAACGGGTGTGACCCTGTCGCTATGGTCACCGAAATCAGTTGTCAATGAGGGTTCTCCTCAAGGACTCCAGAGCAAGCACGAGCTGTTCAAAACCAAGCCCTCGGCCGATTAGTACCGGTCGGCTGAACGTGTTACCACGCTTACACCTCCGGCCTATCAACGTGATGGTCTCGTCACGGGCCTTACTGCGTTGACCGCATGGGAATACTCATCTTCAACCGGGTTTCCCACTTAGATGCTTTCAGCGGTTATCCCTTCCGTAGGTAGCAAATCTGCGATGCTTCTGGCGAAACAACAGACACACCAGAGCTACGTCCGTCCCGGTCCTCTCGTACTAAGGACAGCAGTTGTCAGTATTCCTTCGGCTGCGGAGGATAGGGACCGAACTGTCTCACGACGTTCTGAACCCAGCTCGCGTACCGCTTTAATGGGCGAACAGCCCAACCCTTGGGACCTGCTTCAGCCCCAGGATGCGATGAGCCGACATCGAGGTGCCAAACCTTCCCGTCGATATGGACTCTTGGGGAAGATTAGCCTGTTATCCCCGGGGTACCTTTTATCCGTTGAGCGACCACACTTCCACACGTGATGGCCGGGTCACTATGCCCTACTTTCGTACCTGCTCGACTTGTAGGTCTCGCAGTCAAGCTCCCTTGTGTCATTGCACTCGACGGCTGATTGCCAACCAGCCTGAGGGAACCTTTGGGCGCCTCCGTTACTCTTTAGGAGGCGACCGCCCCAGTCAAACTACCCGCCTGGCGCTGTCCCTGATCCGGATCACGGACCGAGGTTAGAGCTCCAAAGTACGCAGGGTGGTATTTCAACGATGACTCCACACTGGCTGGCGCCAATGCTTCCAAGTCTCCCACCTATCCTACACAACGCAATTCAAAACTCAACACCAAGTTATAGTAAAGGTCCACGGGGTCTTTCCGTCCTTCCGCAGCTAACGAGCATCTTTACTCGTACTTCAATTTCACCGGGTCTATGGTTGAGACAGTGGGGAAGTCGTTACGCCATTCGTGCAGGTCGGAACTTACCCGACAAGGAATTTCGCTACCTTAGGACCGTTATAGTTACGGCCGCCATTCACTTGGGCTTAGGTTCACAGCTTCGCTCCGAAGAGCTAACCGTTCCCCGTGACCTTCAAGCATTGGGCAGGCGTCACAGCGTATACAGCGCCTTGCGGCTTCGCACGCTGCTGTGTTTTTGGTAAACAGTCGCTACCCCCTGGTCTGTGCCACCCTCCTCAGCTCGAGCCGTAAAGGCTTTCACCAAAAAGGGTCCTCCTTCTTCCGAAGTTACGGAGGTAATTTGCCGAGTTCCTTAACCATAGTTCTCCCGCTCGCCTTGGTATTCTCTACCCGCCCACCTGTGTCGGTATGGGGTACGGGCACCGTGCCAACTCATTGCTGGGCTTTTCTTGGCAGCATGGAATCAGTGACTTCGCGGTATGTCGCTCGGCATCACGTCTCAGCGTTACGGCCCCAACTCTCATCGGAACCCGCCTACACGCTTACCCCAGGTCTACCATCGCCTGGGTTCACCTATCCTCCTGCGTCCCCCGTCAACTATCCGCCAGCTGCTCGGTCGGTTCGCTACCCGAAGGTAACAGCCCCAACGTTGCGGCTCTTGGACTTGGCGCGGGCACGGTGGTACTGGAATATCAACCAGTTGTGCATCGACTACGCCTTTCGGCCTCGCCTTAGCTCCCGACTCACCCTGGGGGGATTAGCCTTCCCCAGGAACCCTTGGGCTTTCGGCGGAGGGGTTTCTCACCCCTCTCTCGTTACTCATGCCTGCATTCTCACTCGATGGCGCTCCACGACTGGTTTCCACCGCCGCTTCGCTGCACCATCGACGCTCCTCTACCGCTCCGAATCGACCGAAGTCTCATCGAAGCCCATAGCTTCGGCTCAGGACTTGAGCCCCGTTACATTGTCCGCGCAGGATCACTCGACCAGTGAGCTATTACGCACTCTTTCAAGGGTGGCTGCTTCTAAGCCAACCTCCTGGCTGTCTGTGCAATCCCACATCGTTTTCCACTTAGTCCTGAATTAGGGGCCTTAGCTGATGATCTGGGCTGTTTCCCTTTCGACCAACGAAGCTCATCCCTCGTGGTCTCACTGCCGTGCTCTGGAGTACCGGCATTCGGAGTTTGATTGGGTTCGGTAAACTTGTAGGTCCCCTAGCCCATTCAGTGCTCTACCTCCGGTACTGAACACACGACGCTGCACCTAAATGCATTTCGAGGAGAACCAGCTATCGCCGAGTTTGATTGGCCTTTCACCCCTATCCACAGCTCATCCCCGCCATTTTTAACTGACGTGGGTTCGGTCCTCCACGGAGTCTTACCTCCGCTTCAACCTGGCCATGGATAGATCACTCGGCTTCGGGTCTACAGCATGCGACTCTACGCCCTATTCAGACTCGCTTTCGCTTCGGCTTCCCATCACTGGTTAACCTTGCCACACACCGTAACTCGCAGGCTCATTCTTCAAAAGGCACGCCATCGCGGCCATACCCGAAGGCATGACGACGCTCTGACTGTTTGTAAACCAACGGTTTCAGGTACTATTTCACTCCCCTCCCGGGGTACTTTTCACCTTTCCCTCACGGTACTGGTTCACTATCGGTCGCCAAGGAATACTTAGACTTATGGGGTGGTCCCCACAGATTCACGCCGGCTTTCACGGTTCCGGCGTTACTTGGGATGACAGGCGGATAGTGCGTACATTTCGGATACGGGGCTGTTACCCACTCTGGCCGACCCTTTCCTGAGTCGTTCTCCTATGCAGCACTTGTAATCCGTGACACATCTGATGCTGTGTCTCCTGGTCCCACTACCCCGCACCAGCAACGCCATCAGGCTTGGCACTGGCACGGTTTGGTCTCTACCCTTTTCGCTCGCCGCTACTCAGGGTGTCGCGGTTGCTTTCCTTTCCTCGGGGTACTGAGATGTTTCAATTCCCCCGGTTCCCTCCTACTGCCCTATGTGTTCAGGCAGCGGTAACACTCCATGACGAGTGCTGGGTTTCCCCATTCGGACATCTGCGGATCGAGGCCTAGTAGACGGCTCCCCGCAGCTTTTCGCAGTCACTCACGTCCTTCATCGGTTCTTGGCGCCAAGGCATCCACCGTTGGCTCTTATTAGCTTGGAAAGAACAAGTTATCTCGTTCATGTGAAGCGACCCGAAGGTCGCTTCGAAAAGATGCTCGTGCTTGCTCTGCAGTTCTCAAGGAGCCACCGAACCAGCGGTGCCGGCTGCATCTCGAGGACGCAACCAGCTCGACGCTGGGGTGTGAGGGAACAACTCCCTCAAAACGGAAGAGAAGACGGTGACGGCCGGCGCACGTGTCGACAAGAGGGACCGAATCCCTGCGATTGTTGATCGTTTCGACGACAGTCCACCAGTGCACCAACAGGTGTGTCTCGCACCCGGATCGAACGAATGTCGATCATCGAGTGGAGAAGCACTCCTTAGAAAGGAGGTGATCCAGCCGCACCTTCCGGTACGGCTACCTTGTTACGACTTCACCCCAATCACCGACCCCACCTTCGACGGCTCCCTCCCACAAGGGGTTGGGCCACCGGCTTCGGGTGTTGCCGACTTTCGTGGTGTGACGGGCGGTGTGTACAAGGCCCGGGAACGTATTCACCCTGGCGTGCTGATCCAGGATTACTAGCAACTCCGGCTTCATGGAGTCGAGTTGCAGACTCCAATCCGAACTGAGACCGGCTTTGTGGGATTCGCTCACCCTCGCGGGATCGCAGCCCTCTGTACCGGCCATTGTAGCGTGTTTGCAGCCCTGGGCATAAGGGGCATGATGACTTGACGTCATCCCCACCTTCCTCCGAGTTGACCCCGGCAGTCTCCTACGAGTCCCCACCATTACGTGCTGGCAACATAGGATAAGGGTTGCGCTCGTTGCGGGACTTAACCCAACATCTCACGACACGAGCTGACGACAGCCATGCACCACCTGTGTACCGCCCCGAAGGACACCCTATCTCTAGAGCTTTTCGGTACATGTCAAACCCAGGTAAGGTTCTTCGCGTTGCATCGAATTAAGCAACACGCTCCGCTGCTTGTGCGGGCCCCCGTCAATTCCTTTGAGTTTTAGTCTTGCGACCGTACTCCCCAGGCGGGGCACTTAATGCGTTAGCGACGGCGCGGATCTCGTTGGTTGAGACCCACACCTAGTGCCCAACGTTTACGGCGTGGACTACCAGGGTATCTAATCCTGTTTGCTACCCACGCTTTCGCTCCTCAGCGTCAGTTACGGCCCAGAGCGGCGCCTTCGCCGCTGGTGTTCCTCATGATATCTGCGCATTTCACCGCTACACCATGAATTCCCCGCTCCCCTACCGTACTCTAGTCATAGCAGTATCGGGTGGCCTCTCTGGGTTGAGCCCAGAGTTTTCACACCCGACTTACCAAACCGCCTACGAGCTCTTTACGCCCAATAAATCCGGATAACGCTTGGTGCCTACGTGTCACCGCGGCTGCTGGCACGTAGTTGGCCGCACCTTCTTCTGTAGGTACCGTCATTTTCTTCCCTACTGAAAGCGGTTTACAACCCTAGGGCCTTCTTCCCGCACGCGGCGTTGCTGCATCAGGCTTTCGCCCATTGTGCAAGATTCCCCACTGCTGCCTCCCGTAGGAGTCTGGGCCGTGTCTCAGTCCCAGTGTGGCTGATCATCCTCTCAGACCAGCTACCCGTCGATGCCTTGGTGAGCCGTTACCTCTCCAACTAGCTGATAGGCCGCGAGACCCTCCCGATCCGATGAATCTTTCATCACTCCACCATGAAGCGGTGTGATGGCATCCGGTATTAGCAGTCGTTTCCAACTGTTATCCCAGAGATCGGGGCAGGTTTCTCACGTGTTACGCACCCGTTCGCCACTAGATCTTCCGGAGCAAGCTCCATGGACCTCGTTCGACTTGCATGTGTTAAGCACGCCGCCAGCGTTCATCCTGAGCCAGGATCAAACTCTCCAACAAAAACGTGGCCAGCTCTCCGACCCACCGAAGTGAGCGTTTCGAGCCGGCGACGATAGTCAGCGAGCGCACCATCCGAGTCGGGAAGGACTCGTGTGGACGATGCGTCCTTGCTGTGAGGTCACCTCGAGGTACAAATCCCGAGCTGACCGGTAACCGTGTTGCTGCCGTCAGGGTAGACGACAGCGAAATTGACAGACAGTTCCGTGACCACCCGAGGGTGGGCGCGTACTGCCCGCACTGGCGTTCTGTCTTCTCTTCCGTTTTCAAGGAGCCGAAGCTCAGGCACGCACCATGAACAGTGGAGATCCTTGCGGGTCTTCGTCGTTCGGCGTTGGTGCCGAGTGGCCTTTCCGGAGGAAGATTTCCTTCCGTGAGGCGGAGTTAGAAGATAGCAGCTCCGGTAGCGGATGCAACACGCCTCACGAAAATATTTCGAGGAGGTGGTGCGACTTCTTGCCCTTGCGCAGCAGGAGGAACCTGCCGTGCACCAGGTCCTGCTCGCTGAGCTGGGAGTTCTCGTCGAGCTGCACGCCGTTGGCGTAGAACGATCGCTGGGCGGCGGCCCGGCGGGCATCACCGTTCGAGGTCGCCAGTCCCGTGCGCACGAACACGGCGATCGGATCGGCCAGATCGGCAGCGGCGATCCGAGACGACGGGATCTCGGCGCCGAGCGTGGCGAACGCCTCCTCCGACGCGGTCGTCGGATCGCCGGAGAACAACAGATCGGCCGCCTCGGCCGCGGCAACGGCTGCCGGTGCGCCGTGTACCAACGCCGTCATCTCGTCGGCGAGCGCCCGTTGGGCGAACCGCAGATGGGGCGCATCGACGTGTTCGGACGCGATCGCACGGATCTGCTCGATCGGTTGCAGCGAGAACATCAGCAGTTGTGACTCGACCAGGTCGTCGGGGATCTGCATCCAGTGCTGGCGGAACTGGTATGGGCTGGTCTTCGACGCATCGAGCCAGACCCGTGCGCCGGTGGTCTTGCCGAGCTTGCTGCCGTCGGCAGCGGTCAGCAGCGGCCAGGAGAAGGCGTGCACGTGCTCGCCGCGCTTGCGTCGGATCAGGTCGACGCCGGCGATGATGTTGCCCCACTGGTCCGAGCCGCCGATCTGGATGGTGCAGCCGAGATGGTCGTGCAACCACAGGTAGTCGTTGGCCTGCAACAGCATGTAGCTGAACTCCGTGAAGGAGATGCCGTGTTCGGAGTTCACGCGCAGCTTGATGCTCTCGCGGGCCAGCATCTGATTGACGGTGACGTGTTTGCCGACGTCGCGCAGGAACTCCAGCACGGTGATCGGCGCCGTCCAATCGCGGTTGTCGACCAGTTCCCCACGACGATCGGTGAGATCGATGATCCGGCTCAGCTGCTCCTTGATCGCCGCCACGTTGTGGTCGAGGATGTCGTCGTCGAGCAGATTGCGTTCGTCCGAGCGCCCGCTGGGATCGCCGACCATGCCGGTCGCGCCGCCGGCGAGGGCGATCGGCCGGTGGCCGGCGTCCTGGAATCGGCGCAGCATGATCAGGCCGATGAGGTTGCCGACGTGGAGGCTGTCGGCCGTCGGGTCGCACCCGTAGTAGATCGCCACCTCACCAGCGCCGACCGCCTCACGTAGTGCGTCGCGGTCGGTCGAGTCGTGGATGAGGTGTCGTGCCTCGAGTTCGGCGATGAGATCGGTGCCAGCCATACGGCACGCAAGGGTACTGTCGATGCGTGAGCGCGACCGGTGACGATTCACGCGAGGGCCCTGCGCGGTCCGCCGTCGAGGTCGCTTCGCTGATCCAACCGTTCCGGGAGTTCGCCGAGACATGGCGGTCACGGGCCCCGCTGTACTCGTCGATCGCCACGACGGTGTCGCGCGATCCGGAGATCGCAGCGCTGCTGCAACGCGCACCTGCTCCCCAGCGGCTCCCGGTCCTGCTGTTCGCCGCGGTCCACGATCTGTTGCTCGCGGATCCGTCGGCCGAGTTGGCAGCCTGGTACCCGAACCTCGTCGAGGACCCACGTCCACCCGACCACCCCCGGTTGTCGAAGGTCTTCGGCTCGTTCGTCCGCGATCACGTGGACGAGATCTCCCATCGTCTACGGACGCGGAGCACCCAGACCAACGAGGTCGGTCGATGTGCGCTGCTGCTTCCGGCGTTCGGTCTCATCTCCGACGAGGTCGGCCCGCTCGGACACCTCGACGTCGGCGCCAGCGGCGGTCTCAACCTCCTGATCGACCGATACGAGTACCACTACACCGATCGTGACGGCACGACCACCACGGTCGGCTCGTCACCGGTCGTGATTCCGACCGCGACGCGTGGACCCGTGCCGGTACCGCGGTCGCTGCCCACGGTGAAGCGTCGGTGCGGCATCGACCGCCGACCGATCGACGTCACCGACCCGGACGAGGCTCGCTGGCTCGAGGCGTGCGTCTGGCCGGATCACCTCGAACGGTTCGAGCGTCTGGCCGCGGCGATCGAACTCGCCCGTGACGAGCCTCCGGAGCTGCTCGCCGGCGACGCCGTGGCCTCCCTCGCCGCTGCCGTCGAACGACTCGGCACCGATGTCCACCCGGTCGTCACGAACTCCTGGGTGCTCAACTATCTGACCTCCGAGCAGCGGGTCGGATACCTCGCCGAACTCGAGTCGATCGGTGCCGCTCGGGATCTGTCGTGGGTGTACGCCGAGGCGCCGATCCACATTCCCGAACTGCCGAACCGCCCCGACCCGTCGAACCCCGAGTTGACCGTGCTGTCGATGGTGCGTTGGCGGGCCTCCATCCGGACCATTGAGCATCTCGCAACGTGTCATCCGCACGGCCGGTCGATGCGCTGGCGCTGAGACCTCCGCCGCCGGATGGATCAGGACGGGACGCGGAAGCGCCACGGGACCTCGACGGCCCTGGTGATGCCGACCCGGGGGCCGGCGAGCACGTCGGTGGGTGGCGGTGTCCCGTCGTCGACGATGCGGATCGGCGAGGTGGCAGTCAGCGCCGCACCGTCGTCGTCGCCATCGAGGCCGAGGGCCGCGCAGAGCTTGCCGGGACCGTTCGTCAGGTCCCGGTCCGGTCGACCGTCGCGCCGGGCGCGCATCACGTCGATGCCCTCGACGGGTTCCAGCGCTCGGATCAGGACGGCTTGACCGTCGCCGTCGCCACCGGTGACCACGTTCGCGCACCAGTGGATCCCGTAGCTGCGGTAGACGTACAGGTGTCCTGCCGGGCCGAACATGACGGCGTTGCGGGCCGTCTCACCCCGGAACGAGTGACTGGCCGGGTCGCCGGCGGTGTACGCCTCGGTCTCGACGATCCGACCGGAGAGGAGCGTGCCGTCGCGCTCGACGACGAGCAGCGCGCCGAGGAGCGCCGGCGCCACGACGGGCGCGTCCCGCGCGAACCAGGCCCGTTCGATCAGAGGCCCAACCGCTCCTGATCGCTCGCGAGCATCGAGCGGTACGACTCGAGCTGCACGGGCAGAGCATCGGGACCGGCGGCACCTCTGGAGGTGCGCATGCGGACGCCGACGCCGGGGCCGACGAGCGCCGCTGCCTCCGGCCCGAGCTTCGGATCGGCAGCGACGAGGTCGCGCAGCGAGCCCTCCCCTGCCAGGGTGGCGCGCACGTGGGCACCGACGATGGCGTGGGCGTCGCGGAACGGCGTGCCCGCCCGAACGAGGTGTTCGGCGAGGTCGGTCGCCGCCATCGTCTCCTCGTCGGCGGCGGCCTGCATCGCTTCGGGGACGAAGGTCGCCGTGTCGATCATGCCGGCGAGGGCGGTGATCGCCAGCGCGACCTGCTCGACGGAGTCGAAGAGCGGCTCCTTGTCCTCCTGCAGATCGCGGTTGTAGGCCAGGGGCAGGCCTTTGAGAGTGGCCAGCAGACCGGTCAGGTTGCCGATCAGTCGCCCGCTCTTGCCCCGGGCGAGTTCGGCGATGTCGGGGTTCTTCTTCTGCGGCAGCATCGAGGAGCCGGTGGCGTAGCCGTCGTCGAGCTTGGCGAAGCCGAACTCCGCCGAGGTCCACAGGACCCACTCCTCGCCGATGCGTGACAGGTGGATGCCGACGAGTGCGAGATCGAAGACCGCCTCGGCCACGAAGTCGCGGTCGCTGACGGCGTCGAGGCTGTTGTCGAACACGCCGGCGAAGCCGAGATCTGCGGCGTTGCCGACCGGATCGATGGGCAGGGACGAACCGGCCAGAGCGCCGGCGCCGAGCGGTGACACGTCGAGCCGGTCCCGGGTGGTGAGTAGCCGATCGACGTCACGGGCGAACGCCCAGCCGTGTGCCAGGAGGTGGTGCGCGAGCAGTACCGGTTGTGCCCGCTGGAGGTGCGTGTAGCCGGGCAGGTACGTGTCGCCGGCCTCGACGGCCCGCCGGAGCAGCACCTGCTGCAGGGCGTGGATCGCCCGGGCGATGTCGAGCAGTTCTCGCTTGCACCACAGCCGGAGGTCGGTGGCGACCTGGTCGTTGCGGCTGCGGGCGGTGTGCAGCTTGGCGCCGGCAGGTCCGGCGAGCTCGGTCACGCGCCGTTCGACGGCGGTGTGGATGTCCTCGTCGCTCTCGACGAACGCGAACTCGCCGGACTCCATCTCGGTGACCACCCGGTCGAGCGCATCGAGCACGTCGTCACGCTCGGCGGTGGTGAGCAGTCCGACGCGGGCGAGACCGCGCACGTGCGCCTTGGACCCGTCGACGTCGTCGCGCCACATCGTGCGATCGAACGGCAGGCTGACTGTGTAGGCCATCAGTGCCTCCGCCGGTCCGTCGGCGAACCGGCCGTGCCAGAGGGTCCTGGCGTCTGCGCCGGCGTGTTCGTGTGAATCGGTCATGTCAGTCCAGTCCTGCCAGATCACGGAGTTGTGCGGCGAGCGCCGAGCCGTCGGTCGTCGACGACACGCACATCAGCGTGTCGTCGCCCGCCACCGTTCCGAGCAGGCCATCGACCCGGCTGCGGTCGAGCGCGGATGCGACGACGTGGGCGCATCCGGGTGGGGTCCGCAGGACGACGATGTTGCCCGAGAACACGACTTCGGCGACCCACTCCCCCATCACACGGCGGAGCTGATCGACGGGGGCGCGACGGTCGGGGGCGAACTCGGGGATGGCGTACACCGTGTTGCCGCTCGGCACGCGGACTTTGACTGCGCCGATGTCGTCGAGGTCGCGCGACACCGTGGCCTGCGTGGCCTCGATCCCGTGCTCGGCCAGCAGTTCGATCAACTGTGGCTGGCTGGTGACCTCGTGATCGCCGATGATCCGGCTGATCGTGGCCTGTCGCTGCACCTTGCTCATCGCGCATCCAGCGCGAAGGCGAGGGCGCCGCGGGCGGCGTGGAGGCGGTTGTGCGCCTGCTGGAACACCACCGACTGCGGGCCGTCGATCACCTCGCCTGCCACCTCGATCCCCCGGTAGGCCGGCAGACAGTGCATGAAGACCGCACCCGGATCGGCGAGGGCCATCATGGTGGCGTCGACTCGATACCCCTCGAACTGCTGCATGCGCTGCTGGCGCTCCGCTTCCTGGCCCATCGAGACCCAGGTGTCGGTGTGGACCGCGTGGGCGCCCGCCACGGCGTCACCTGGGCGGTGCGACTGCTCGACCGAGGCGGCACCGAGCAACCCGAAGCGCTCGAGCTCGACGAGGGGCGCATCGAACCCGCTGGGACACGCGAAGCGGACGTGCATGCCGAGCAGGGCGGCGATCTCGGCGAGCGATCGGGCGACGTTGTTGAAGTCACCGACGTATGCGACCGTCTTGCCGGCGAGTTCGCCCAGGCACTGCTGCATTGTCAGCGCATCGGCGAATGCCTGCAGGGGATGCGAGTGGTCGGACAGCATGTTGACGACGGGGACTTCGACGACCGCGGCCATCCGGGTCACCGTCAGATGATCGAAGACCCGGGCGGCGATCACGGCGTGGTAGCCCTCCATGACCCTGGCGACGTCCTCCACGGGCTCGCGGGTGTCGAAGCCGACCTCCTCCCCGCGTGTAGATCGGGTGGCCACCGAGCTGGCTGACCGCCATCTCCATCGAGTGGCGGGTCCGGTTCGAGGGCTTCTCGAAGATCAGCGCCGCGCCGCGATCGGCGAGCGGCCGCCCGAGCGATTCGATCGGTGCCTCGGCGAGCGCCAGGATCTCGCGGATCTCGTCGCCGGTGAAGTCGGTGACGTCGAGGACGTGTCGCGTTCTGCTGGTCACGTCGCCTCCACCTCTTCTACCTCCTCTTGCCCTTGCTCGTGTTGATCGTCGTCGCCGAGCGCGCTCTCGAGTGATGCGCTGACCATCGCGATCGCTTCATCGATCTCGGCGTCGGTGACGGTGATCGGAGGGACCAACCGCAGCGTGGTCGGCGTCACGGCGTTGACGATCAGGCCCAGACCGAGCAGATCGCCGTAGATCGCTTTCGCGTCGATGCCGTCGACCAGTTCGACGCCGAGCATCAGGCCGCGGCCGCGTACGTCGGCCACTCCGGGGACCGACCGCAGGCCATCGGCGATGCGCTGGCCCTGTCGGCGTGCCAGCGCCGGTGCGTCGATGCGCTGCATCTCGTCGATCACGGCGTTGACCGCTGCGGTGGCGATCGCCGTGCCCGAGTACGTGCTGCCGTGGTCGCCCGGCTGGAAGACCGCGGCCACGTCGGCTCTCGCCCAGCACGCCCCGACGGGCATGCCGTTGCCCATCGCCTTCGCGAGGGTGACCACGTCGGGGCTCACGCCGGCGTGTTCGAAGCCGAACCAGCGGCCCGTGCGGGCGAAGCCGGTCTGGATCTCGTCGACCATCATCAGTGCCCCCGTCTCGTCGCAGACGTCGCGGATGCCCTGCAGGTACTCCGTGGTCGCCGGATGCACGCCCCCTTCGCCCAGGATCGGTTCGATCAGCACGGCAGCGACGGTGCCGTCGACGGCGCGGCGCATGGCGTCGAGGTCGCCCCAGGCGACGTGGCGGAACCCTTCCGGCATCGGCGCGAACGGCTCGTGCTTGGCGGGCTGTCCCGTGGCTGCCAGCGTGGCGAGGGTGCGGCCGTGGAAGCTGCCCAGGGCGCTGACGACGGTGTGCCGACCACGACCGCCGTGTTTGCGTGCGAGCTTGATGGCGCACTCGTTGGACTCGGCACCGGAGTTGGTGAAGAAGATCTGTCCCCGGTGGCCGGTCGCCTCGAGCAGCAGCTCGTTGATCTTGACGGCCGCCTCGGTGGCGACCGGGTTGGCGAAGAAGTTCGAGACGTGCAGCAGCCGTTCGAGTTGGTCACCGACGGCCTCGGCCACGACGGGGTTCGAGTGGCCGAGCGACACGACGGCGATGCCGGCGAGGAAGTCGAGGTAGCGCTTGCCGTCGGAGTCCCAGAGTTCGGTGCCGCGGCCTCGTTCGAACATGATCGCCGGCGGCCCGAACACGGGCATGAACGGGCAGTTCGCCATCGGTGCATGGTCGAATGCATGGGACGAGGTGGTGGTCATTCGAGGGGCCCTTCGTGGGGTTCGTCGCGGCGGTGCATCACCATGGTGCCGATGCCGGCGTCGGTGAAGATCTCGAGGAGGAGCACATGGGCGATCCGGCCGTCGAGGATGTGGGCGCGGTGCACGCCGTGGCGCACCGCATGGGTGCAGCTCGCCACCTTCGGGATCATGCCGCCGGCGATGATCCCCTCGGCGACGAGCTGGTCGAGTTCGTCGGCGGTCGCCTGCCGGATGAGGCTGGCGGCGTCGGCGACGTCTCGCCGGAGGCCCTCGATGTCGGTCAGGTAGACCAGCTTCTCGGCGCCGATCGCCTCGGCGATCGCACCGGCGACCGTATCGGCGTTGATGTTGTAGGCCTGGCCCGATTCGTCGCTGCCGATGGTGGCGATCACGGGGATGAACTCGTCGTCGATCAAGCCGTGGATCACCTCCGGATTGATGGCGGTGACGTCGCCGACGTACCCGAGCTTCTCGTCGCGGGCCACCGCCCGGATGAGCCCGGCATCGACGCCGCTGATCCCCACCGCGAACCGGCCGTGCACGTTGATGGCGGCCACGAGCTGGGGATTCACCTGGCCCTTCAAGACCATCCGGGCGATGTCGACGGTCTCGGCGTCGGTGATGCGGAGGCCGTCGATGAACTCAGGTTGCTTGCCGAGGCGCTGCATCAACTCCGAGATCTGGGGCCCACCGCCGTGCACCACGATCGGTCGCATCCCGACCAGGCGCATGAGAACGATGTCCTCGGCGAAGAGCGAGAGCGCATCGTGGTCGGACGTGCCGGCGAGGGCGTTGCCCCCGTACTTGACGACGACGGTCTTGCCGGCGAAGCGCCGGATGTACGGCAGCGCCTCGACGAGGACCGATGCCTTGAGTGCGGCGGCGGTGTTGTCCGATGTGGTCGTCACGGCGGTCACGGTGCGAGCCCGATCGTGGCGAGCCCGGCGCTCTCGTCGAGGCCCAACGCGACGTTTGCTGCCTGGACCGCACCTCCGGAGGCTCCCTTGGTGAGATTGTCGATGGCGCACATCGCGATCACCGTGTTGGTCCGTTCGTCGTATCGGGCGCCGACGTGGGCGGCGTTCGACCCGAGCACCGACTTTGTCGCGGGTGGCGTCTCGAGTACCGCCACGAATGGTTCGTCGCGGTAGAACGCGGTCAGGGCTTCGGTGACCGCCGCCGCGCTGCAGCCGGCCGTGGCGGGCGCCGTGCAGGTGGCCAGCAGCCCGCGGCTCATGGGGACGAGGTGCGGGGTGAACAGCAGTTGCGCTCCGATCTCCTGCTCCATCTCGGGGGTGTGCCGGTGGGCCAGTAGTCCGTAGGCGAACGCGTTGGAGTCGATGTTGGTGAACACGTTGGTGTCGGAGGGAGCGCGTCCGGCGCCGGTGATGCCGGTGAGCGTGTTCACGACCACGCCGGTCGTCTCGACCAGACCCGCGTGGACCAAGGGTCGCAACGCCAGCGTCGCAGCGGTCACATGGCAGCCCGGTGTGGCGACGAGGGCAGCGCCCTTCAGGTCGGCCCGGTGGAGCTCGGGCAGTCCGAAGACCGCCGACGCGAGCAGGTCGAGTTGGGTGTGCTCGAAGCCGTAGAAGCGCGGGTAGGCGGACGGATCCTTCAGGCGGAAGGCCGCCGACAGATCGACGACGCAGCCGACGCTGCCGACCACCGACGGTGCCAGCTCCATGGAGGCGTCGTGCGGCAGACCGAGGAACACGAGGTCGAGGCCGTCGAGGACCGCAGGGTCGAACTGCGAGAAGACCAGATCCGGATACGCGACCTCCAGCGAGGGATACAGGTCCGCTGCCCGCCGGCCCGCCATCGACTCCCCGGTCGCCACGGCCAACTCGAACTCGGGGTGCTGAGCGGCGAGACGCATCAGTTCCGCTCCCGTGTAGCCCGATGCTCCGATGATGCCGACCGAAATCATTGCATGACCATACACCCCCACGAATGTTCATCCAACCGAGGTGTCTTCGGGATTCCGCCGGAGGGTGGCAGACTGACGGCGATGATTCTCGGGACGCCACCCACGAAAGGGCGCCTCCTCGTGGCGACGCCACCGCTCGAGGATGCGAACTTCGATCGCACGGTCATCTTCGTGCTCGAACACCACGACGAAGGTGCCATCGGCGTCGTGATCAACCGGCCGAGCCTCGAGGCGCTGGACGAACCGCTCGATCGATGGATCGAGCTCCAGTCGGTCCCGTCATCGGTGTTCTCCGGTGGCCCGGTCGAGGAGTCGGCACTGATCGCCCTCGCCGAGACGAAGGAGGCGTTGGTCGACTCCGACGAGTACCTGTCCCCCATCGTCGGCACGATTGCGTCGGCCGACCTCACCGCCGATCCGGCGCTGGTCGCCGCCGAGGTCCGTGGCGTCCGGGTGTTCCGCGGGTACGCCGGTTGGGGACCCGGACAGCTCGAGGGCGAGATCGAGGCGGGCGCCTGGCTCGTGCTCGACTCGGAACCTGGCGACGTGTTCTCCGATCACCCCGACGAGTTGTGGCGCACCGTGCTGCGACGTCAACCCGGTCGTCTCGCCTGGCTGGCCGACGCCCCCGACGACCTCAGCTCGAACTGAGCCGGAGCCGGTCCGCGAGTCTTCGTCGCGATGAGCCAACCGCCCGAATCCCGGCTTTTCGCTCATCGCTGCGGCCTCGTCGCACCAAGCGATGAGCGAAGCGACCTGATACGGGCTTTTCGCTCATCGGTCGGACGTGGGAGCGGCGGGTGCTGACGTTCCGGCGTCTGACGCGCGACGACTTCGCGCTGCTCGCACGTTGGCTGGCGGAGCCGCACGTGCACGAATGGTGGGATCACGAGTTCACGCCGGAGGCGCTGGAGCGGGACTTCGGTCCAACGGTCGACGGCGAGGAACCCGCCGAGGACCATGTGGTGCTGCTCGACGGGACGCCGATCGGGATGGTGCAGTACTGCCATCTCGTCGACGTTCCGGAGTACGCCGGCGAACTGGCCCGGGTCTGTCCGATCGGTGACGGCGCGGTCACGATCGACTACTTCATCGGCGAGCCGGGCCGAACCGGCGCAGGCGTCGGGACGGCGATGATCCGAGCGTTCGTCGACCGCATCTGGACCGACGATCCGCGTGCCACCCATGTGGTCGTGGCGGTGAACTCGGCCAACGAGTGCTCGTGGCGGGCGCTGCTGCGGGCGGGGTTCCGGCTGATCGCTCGGGGAGACCTCGAGCCGGACAGTCCGAGGCACGACCCGATGCACGAGATCCTGCGGATCGACCGGTCCGGTGCCGCCGTTCGCCCAGGCGAGTCGTAGCGTGCCGCCATGGCCGACGAACCGCCCGACTGGGCCCGACCGATCGTCCACTGGGAGATCGAGGCACGCGATCCGGACGTGCAGCGTGCGTTCTACGGCGCGCTGTTCAACTGGTCGATCGGCGACGGTCCGATCATGAACATCCCGAGCGGCCTCGGTGGCCCGGAGCCCGGGCCTGCCGGCCACATGCGCTCGAGCGATCGCTCCCGGTTCGTCCTGTACGTGCAGGTCCGCGATGTCGGTGCGTCGTTGGATCGGGTGCCGGCGCTCGGCGGCGCGGTCGTGTCGCCGCCGTTCGACGTGCCCGGCGGTCCGACGATCGCGTCGATCGAGGATCCCGAAGGCAATCCGCTGGTCCTCGTCCAGCAGTGACGCCGCACGGGGCGACGTTCACTCCACGCTGCCGAATCGATCGACGACGAGAGTCGACGAGTCGACGAACGACATGAAGTCCGCACCCAACGGAGACGTGGCCAACTCCTGTCCGCCGGCCGTACCCGCCTCGGGCGTTAGCCAGATCTGCAGGACGAGCCAGCGCTCACCGTCGCGAGCGAGCGTGCGCCGCAGCAACCCCGGGCACTGGTAGGCGACTTCCGTCTGCACGCGGCCGTCGATCGCCAGGAACGTGTCGATGTCGGCGCCACCATGGAGCCGGAAGGTGATGATCTCGATCACGCTCGCACCGTAGACCGCCCGCCGGAACCTCGTCGTTGCCGACGGCTCCGAGCGCGTACGGTCGGCCCATGGAGGACTGGTGGATGCGACCGCTCAGCACGGTCTTCGCAGGGCGCCGGGTCGTGCTGGCCGGTGCGGCCGCCGCGGCGTGGACCGAACACATCGGCGTGCTCCGCGCCGCCGGCGCCGACGACCTCCTGGTCGTCGCCGACAAGTGGGGCGCCGGGGATCCGCCCGACGCTCGCGTCGTGGTCGTCGAGACGCCATCGGGCCAGACGATGATGGAACAGATCCGTTCGGAGGAACGTTTCCTCGCCGATCCGCCGGACGAGGTCCGCTCCGCCCTCGCCGACTTCGACCCCGACGGCGACGCCGTCGTCCTGGGCACGTTCCTCAACGCCAATCCCGACCTCGCAGGTCGCCCGTTCCTCACACATCGCCGCCCCCGGTGGGTGGAACTGGAAGACAAGGTCGTCGTCGACGCGTTCTGGGATCGCGCCGGGATCGCCCGTCAACCGTCGGCGGTCGTCCCGCTCGCCGAGGCCGAGGCCGCTGCGGCCACTCTCGACATGGGCGCCGGCACGGTGTGGGCCGCTGACGCCAGGGAGGGGTTTCACGGTGGGGCCTCGCAGACCTATTGGATCGCCGACGACGAATCGCACGACGTGGCCGTGGCCGGTCTGCGGTCGGTGTGTGATCGGGTGCGGGTGATGCCCTTCCTCGATGGCATCCCGTGTTCGATCCACGGGATCGTGCTGCCCGAGGGCGTCGCAGTGCTCCGGCCGGTCGAGATGGTGACGCTTCGGCAGGGGCGACGGTTCGTCTACGCCGGTTGTGCGACGTACTGGGATCCGCCCGCCGATGTGCGCAGACAGATGCGCTCGGTCGCCCGCGCCGTGGGAGCGCAGCTCGCGGCCGACGTGGGCTTCCGGGGCACCTTCACCGTGGACGGCGTCGCCGCCGACGACGGTTTCTGGCCCACCGAACTCAACCCGCGTTTCGGGGCCGGCATCAATGCCATCGCCCGAGCGAGCGGTCTGCCGATCCTACTGCTCAACGACCTCGTCGCCGGTGGGCACGATCTCGGCCGGTCAGCTGCGATGTTCGAGGCGGAATTGGTCGAGCGCGCCGACGGAGCCAGGGGCGGCGGAACGTGGATCCACGGTGTGATTCCCGACGCCGATCCGGGCACCAGGGAGATCGACGGTCACACCGTGACGATCGGCACGCGGTTCGTCCGCTGCGTCTGGAACGAGTCGACGATGCCCGTCGGTCCGTCGACCGCCGAACGAGCGTGTGGGTTCTGGCGCGTGGCGGATCGCGTATTGGGCACGGGGGTCGGTCCGCTCGACCCGGCCCCGGATCTCAGGCGGTGAGTGCGGCGACGGCGTCGTCGACCCGGTCGATCGGCACCAGCAGGTGATCGTGGCGATAGCCCGCCAGGACGTTGCAGGCGATGCCCAGGTTCGCCAGCCGGGTGCTCACCGCTGCGGTCAGCCCGACCGCCTCCAGACTGGAGTGGACCGTCAGTGTCAACCACGCAAGCTCGACCGGGCCCCGTTGACCGGCGCGTTGGGCGGCTTCGACGGGTAGCACGATCGTGGTGAGCGGACCCTCCTTGACCACGGCGTGGGCGGCGGCGAGCAGTCCCGGCGTCGGCACCTCGACGGCGATGTAGGTGAAGATGCCGGGTCGACGCTGGACGGCGAGCGTCGCCAACATGACATCCAGATCGGTCTCTCCTGGTGCTGCCATGGTCCGAGTATCCCAGGCGTGTCAAACGAATGGTTGGCGCCCGGGTCCCCGTGCCGATCCTCGGATGCTGGCGGCCATGGCGCCCATCGGTCTCGATGTGGCTCCGCCGCCGTCGCCGGTCACCGCCGACTCCGGGTACGTGACCTGGCGCGACCGCCTTGCAGCGCCGGGGCTGGTCGTCATCGGCGTCGAGTTCCGCAACGCTGCCGCCGCACGTGATCTCGGTCAACGAACTCGACCCGTTGTGCGACGAGGGACTGGCCTACTTCCGCAAGCTGCTCGACGCCGGTGTCAGCGCGGTGAGTCGAACCGTCAACGGGGCATGCCACGCTGGCGACTGTCTGTTCCTCGATGCGATGCCCGATGTCGTCGGTGCGACGATCCGCGACATCATTGGGTTTGCCGATTCGCTCTGACGGAGACGGACCCCGGCGAGACGTCGCAGCGCCCGTTCAGCTCCTCAGCTGTGCGCCCAGCTTGGTGGTCGCCGCTTCGACACCGCGGCGGACATCGGCGATGTCCTGGTCGGTGAGGTTGCGGTCGGGTGCCTGGAGCCGCAACCGGTACGCCAACGACCGGGTGCCCTCGGCAGCGCGTTCGCCCCGGTAGACGTCGAACATGTCGAGGTCGACCAGCAGGTTGCCGGACCCCTGGCGTACCGCCTTCTCGACCTTCTCGGCCGGGATCTCCTCGGGCACGACGAACGACAGGTCGAGGTCGCTCGACGGGTACCGGCTCGTCGGCTTCCACTGTGTCGGCTTCGGCTCCCGATCGAGGATCTGGTCGAGGTCCAGTTCGAGGATCGCGACGCGCTCGGTGACCTCGAAGGCAGCGAGGACGTCGGGGGCCACCTCGCCGACGGCGCCGAGCGGGTCACGCCCCGCCTGCAGGGTCGCGGATCGCGTGGCATGCAGCCCCGATGGCACCTTCGACTGATCGATGCGGGCCCCCGTTCCGAGCGCCGCAGCGAGCTCGCGCCACACCGCCATCGCCGCTGGGGCCTCACGGCCGGCGAGCACCACCGTGAGCGCCTCGTACTCGCCGGGCAGTTCACCTTCGGCCGGTGGATACACGTGGCCGATCTCGAACAGCGCCACGCCCGAGCGACGATGGGATTCGTTGTAGGCGATCGCCCGCAGTAGACCGGGGCGCAGCGAGGTGCGCAACACGCTCTCCTCGGCGACGAGCGGGTTGGTGATGCGCAACGCATCCGGCGCGAGGCCTGCCTTGGCGAGCGTGTCGGGGGCGAGGAACGGGTTGGGCATCGCCTCGGAGATGCCGAGGCCGAGCAGCACCTGGCGCGCCAGACGACGTCGGCGCTGGCGCACGCTGAGCTCGCCGTGTACCACCGACTTGGGTACGGTCTTGCCGAGGCGGTCGTAGCCGTGGTGACGGGCGACCTCCTCGATCACGTCGACCTCCTCGGTGGAGTCGAGGCGCCAGCTCGGCAGCACCACGTCACGGGTGGCGCCGTCGCCCGACACGGTGAAGCCGATCGGGTCGAGCAGCGACGGCAGGTCGTCGGCGCTCAGATCGGTGCCGAGGATGCGGTTGACCGCGCTGATCCGCACGGGCACCGAGCGGTGCTCGGAGGGGAGATGGTCGGTGCGGGCGTCGACGGCGCCGGCGTGGACGACGAGGTCCGGGCAGGTCTCCGAGAGCAGTTCGACGAACCTGGCGATGGCCAGTGGCATCCCGTACGGGTCGACGCCACGCTCGAACCGCGCCGACGCCTCGGATCGCAGGTTGGTTCGCGTCACCGTCTGGCCGATCCCGACGAGCGAGAACCAGGCCATCTCGAGCACCACCGTGGAGGTTGTGTCGCTGATCTCGGTGTCGAGGCCGCCCATGATCCCACCGAGACCGATGGGGACGTCGTTGGCGTCGCAGATGAACAGGTCGTCGGCCGTGAAGGTGCGGTCCTCGCCGTCGAGCGTGGTGAGGTGCTCGCCATCGCGTGCCCGGCGGATCCGGAAGCCGCCGCCACCCAACGTGTCCACGTCGTAGGCGTGGTTCGGCTGGTTGAGCTCGAGCATCACGTAGTTGCTCACGTCGACGACGTTGCTGATGGGACGCATGCCTGCTGCGGTGAGCCGTCGTGCCATCCACTCGGCCGACGGCTTGACCTCGATGCCCGAGATCACCGTCGACGTGAACCGGCAACAGCGATCACCGTCGACGATCTCGACCGTCGCAATCCGTTCGTCGCCGGTGATCTCCAGGGTGGCGTTCGGCGGCCGGAACTCGACGTCCATCTTCGCAGCCAGGTCGCGAGCGATGCCGACGTAGCCCCAGCAGTCCGGCCGGTTGCGGGTGACGTCGGCGTCGATCAGCACGTCGAGCGTGAGCCCGAGCGCCTCGCCGTACGGCCGGCCGAGCGGGACATCGGGCGGGAGGATGCGGATCCCGGAGTGGTCGTCGCCGAGGCCGAGTTCGCTCGCCGAGCAGAGCATGCCCTCGGAGTCGATGCCGAGGATGCCCCGCCGTTCGATCGTCATCCCGTTCGGCATCGTCGTACCGAGCGTGGCGAGCGGGACGATGTCGCCCTGCGCCATGTTGAACGCACCGCACCAGACGTGGCGCTCCTGGCCGTCGCCGGCGTCGACGTAGACGCGCTGCACCTTGGCTGCGTCAGGATGTTGTTCGAGGCGCAGGACCCGGGCGGTCACGACGCCCGGCACCGTCTCACCGACGGTGGTGACGGAGTCGACCTCGAGGCCGAGCGACGTGAGGGCATCGGTGATGCGCCCGACGTCGTCGGGACTCGTCGGATCGCCGAAGTCGCCGTACTCGTTGAGCCAGGACAGGAGGATCTTCACGAGAACTGCTCCAGGAATCGGATGTCGTTGGTGTACATGTCACGGATGTCCTCGACGCCATGGCGTTCCTTGGCCATCCGGTCGATGCCGAATCCGAACGCGAAGCCGCTCCACTCCTCTGGGTCGAGGCCGCCCGCCCGCAGGACGTTGGGGTGCACCATGCCGCATCCGCCGAGTTCGATCCAGCTGCCGTCCGGACGCTGGATGTCGAATTCCGCCGATGGTTCGGTGAACGGGAAGTAGCTGGGTCGCAGACGCGACGTGAAGCCCAGGCCGAAGAACGCTTTCGTGAACGCCTCGATCGTGCCGGCGAGATCAGCCATCGTGATGTCGCGGTCGATCACGAGCCCTTCGATCTGGTGGAACACCGGCATGTGCGTGGCGTCGGGCGTGTCGCGGCGGAACACCCGGCCGGGAGCGACGATGTAGATGGGCGGTTCCTGGTCGATCATCGTGCGGATCTGGACGGGCGACGTGTGCGTGCGCAGCAGCGTCGTCCCGGTCGTTCCCTCCGGCGTGACGTGGTCGACGAACAGTGTGTCGAACTCGCCACGCGCCGGATGTCCTTCCCCCATGTTGAGCGCCTCGAAGTTGTGCCAGTCGGTCTCGACCTCGGGGCCTTCGGCGATCTGGAATCCGAGCCCGATGAACACGTCCTCGAGGCGTTCCCATGCCTGCGTGACGAGGTGGGCGTGACCTCGAGTCGGCTTGCCGACGTACTCGGTGAGGTCGAGTCGCTCCGCCTCCACCCGTCGGGCGACCGCCTCGGCGCCGAGCGCAGCTCGGCGGTCCTCGAGCGCCGCGGTCACGGCGCCGAGCGCCTCGTTGATCGCGGCGCCGGCGGCCTTCTTCTCGTCGATCGAGTCCAGCGATCCCAGCCGGGTCTTCAGGAGGGCGAGTTCGCCCTTCTTCCCCGTGAGCGCAGCCGACAGGCCGCCGATGTCGTCGAGGGTGGAGGCGGCGTCGATCCGGGCGAGTGCCGTCTCGCGGGCGGCGGTGATGTCAGTGAGCACGAGGACCTTTCATGAGCGTGAGCGTCGGGGAGACCCCGGACGAACTCAGGAGATGGCACAGGAGCAGATGTTCGTGACCAGTCCCCGGTTCACCCGGGGCACGAAAATCGCTGCGACTGTGGCTGCACAGCCGGACAGGCTACCCGAGCGCGGGCCCAACGTCCCTACCGGTTCGGGTTCGGCGGGTCCACGATGGTTCCCGAGTCACCGTGGCTGCCCCGAGGAGGTCTCCCGCCATGTCCATGCCACCCCCACCCGGCCCTCCACCCCCGCCATCGGGGCCTCCGGGCTCCACCACGCAGAGCTTTGGCGCCGCAGCCACCGAGCCTCCATATCCCGCCCGGCTCGAGATCGACTATCCCGAACAGTTGGACCGGGTGACCACTGCGTTCCGGATCATTCTGATCATCCCGATCGCGATTGTCCTGGGCATTCTCACCGACAGCGGGACCGCCACGTTCGAGACGGCTGACGGCGAGTGGGTGACCACGACCGGCACCAGCATCGTCGGCTCACTGTTCATGGTGACGCTGCTGATGATCCTGTTCCGCCAGCGCTATCCGCGGTGGTGGTTCGATTTCGCCCTGGAGCTGAACCGGTTCTCGACGCGCGTCGGCGCCTACCTCGCATTGCTGACCGACGATTATCCCTCGACGATCGAGCAGCAGCGCATCCACCTGGAGTTGGACTATCCCGACGACGTCGAGCGGGACCTCAACCGGTGGCTCCCGCTCGTCAAGTGGTTCCTGGCGATCCCGCACTTCATCATCCTGTTCTTCTTGTGGATCGGTGCGTTCTTCGTCGTGATCGTCGCCTGGTTCGCCATCCTGTTCACCGGCCGGTATCCGCGCGGCCTGTTCGACTTCGTCGTCGGCGTCGGGCGCTGGTCGCTGCGGGTGTACGCGTATGCGTTCCTCCTGATCACCGATCGGTACCCACCGTTCGCGCTTGACTGAGGGTTGATGGCGATTCGACTGAACCACACCATCGTGCCGGCCCGCAACGGTGAGGCGGCCGCCAGATGGTTCGCGGAGCTGTTCGGATTGCCCGGGCCGGAACGCTTCAGCGTCTTCTGGCAGGTGAGGACGGCGAACGGTGTCGACCTCGATTTCGACACGTACGGCCCGGAGGGAACGTTCACGACCGGGCACTTTGCCTTCCTGGTCGACGAGGACGAGTTCGACGCCATCTTCGGCCGGATCCGAGCGAGCGGCATCGATCACTGGGCCGATCCCGGCCGGCGAGAGATCGGCGCCATCAACCACCACGACGGTGGACGCGGTGTCTACTTCCCGAGTCCCGACGACCATCTCTTCGAGATCATCACGGTCCCCTACGGTGGCGACGCCCGGGGTGACGACTGACCGACGGGCGTGCCCTGATGGAAGGCGAGGCGCCACTCGCCGTTCATCCGACGCCACAGCGATGACCGGTTCGCGGCTCCTCGTGGTTCGACCGACCGGTAGGTGACCAGAGCGGCGTCACGTCCGACGGCGCGGACCGCAATGTCCTCCAGCGTCACCTCGATCGGGCCGACCGGCAGTTCCAGGATCTCGTCACGGGTAGACGAGCGACCCCAGTAACCGACCTCCGTGAAGTCATCGGCCAGGTGAGCGTCCAACCAGGCCGGGTCGACGCGGGTGAGTCGCCTCCACATTGAACGCTCGAGTGAGATCAGTCTGGCAGCGGTGCCGGAGCCCAGATCGTCATCGGCGTCGACCCGTGGCAGCGCTTCGGCGACGCGCAGCCGGTTGTGGTCTGGATCGCTCAGGTAGATCTCCCGTCCCCACGGTGCCTCGTCGACGGTCACTCCGAATTCGGCGGCGATGGGGTCGAGGGAGTCGACCCAGATGTACACCAGCGTGCCTCGCCGAGCGTCGCCGGCGTGCTCCGAGAGGTGAAGTTGGGCGCCGTCGCGTCGGATCCCGACGTAGGCCGGGAGATGCGGCTCGAAGCGGTGCTCGAAATTCAACTCGAAGCCAAGCCGGGCGTACCACTGCGCCGAGATGCCGGCATCCGAAACCCGCATGATGGGGATGACATCGGTGGTCACCGTGGAAGTCTGCTCGATTCGGGTACGCGGCGCCACTGCGGGTACCGACGCTTGGCGCCTTCCGCCCCCACCAACTCTGTGACACCCCTTCGTCATGATGGAGGCATGAGTTCGGCACCGCTGCTCGATCGAGATGTGGACGGCGACGGAACCACGGCGGTCGAACGACTCGAGGCGCTCCGGTCGCAGCTCGCCGCCGGCTTCGATGATGCCCCCGCCATCGACACGGTGGTCGAGCGCGTCGCAGCGGCGACCGGAACGCTGCACGACGTCGACCCCACCAACTTCGATGCAGCCACGATGCGGAGATGGTTGGAAGGCGTCGAGCAGGTCCGCCGCACCGTCGAGGCGGCTGCCGTCGCCGCGGCCGGGGCCCTCGACCGGTCGAACCCGTTCCGGAGCCAGGGCTTCTTCACCACCAAGACGGTCATGAAGCACATGTGCCGTCTGTCGGGACCGGAGGCACACCGGCGGGTGCAGACGGCACGACTCCACACTGCGCTTCCGGCCTGGGGTGAGGCCGAGGCGGGTGGTGAAGTAGGCGTCGCACAGTCCGAGCTGATGGCCCGGGTCGTCGCCAACCCGCGGCTACCCGCCCACATCGTCGAACGCGACTCGCCAGCGCTGCTCGACGACGCGATCAGACTGCGGTACGACGTCTTCGAGCGACATGTGCGTACGTGGGAAGCGCTCGGCGACCCCGGCGGCGACCGCATCAGGAACCAGCAGCAGCACGCGAACCGTGACGTCCGACTGCGACCGCGCCCGGAAGGTGGGTGGACACTCAGCGGCAGCCTGGGCGAGTCCGCAGGATGCGAGTTCGCAGAGATCTTCTCGTGGTTCTGCGAAGCCGAATGGCAGTCCGACTGGGCGGATGCCCGTCAGCGCCTCGGCGACGCGGCCACCACCGCCGGGTTGTCACGCACCGAGGCCCAACGCCGAGCCGATGCGCTCCTCGCGATGGCCCGCGCCGCTGCGTCCACCCCGCCCGACGCTCGTGCACCTCGCCCGACGGTCAACATCCTGATCGACCACGAGTCCTTCGAGGCGCACCTTCGAGGCGAGGCACCCGATCCCGCCACGTACCGGTCGGTCGTCGTGCGCACGCAGACCGGCCGACGCCTCCATCCCGATGACGCCGTGAATGCCGCGCTGATCGGCCACATCCGGCGCGCGGTGTACGACGCGTCGGGCACGATCATCGACCTCGGTCGGCGAGTGCGCCTGTTCCGGGGCAGCGCCCGCGACGCGGTGATGCTGCTGTTGACCACGTGCGTCTGGATCGGCTGCGATCGGCCGATCGCCTGGTGCGACGCCGACCACTCACTCGGCTGGAAGGCCCACGGTGCCACTGTTCCGAGGAACGGGGGCGGCCTCTGCAGCGGTCATCATCCTCTCAAGGACCGGGGATTCCGCGTGTTCCGCGACGACATCGGGGTCTGGCACGTCATCGACCCGAACGGCAACGAGATCCGCTGACCGCCTCGTCCTGCACGTCCAGCGACGCCGAGCAGTCCGGTCCGAGCAGCCGTCCGAGCAGTAGGGTCCGAGCGTGACCACGACCCGGATCACCAGCAGGACGGGAGCGGTCTGATGCGACTGGACGACGTCGGCGATCGCGACGGCTGGCGCTGCTGGCTGTGCGACGAACCGGTCGACCCGGACATGTCGGTCAACGATCCGCGGGGGCCGAGCATCGACAGTCGCACCACCGAGCGCAAGGCCAGAGCCAAGGGCACGCGGACGGGCAACGGTGCCGGAGCGCGGACGGGTCAGGAGCGCCTCGCCCATCGAGCGTGCAACACCGGCAAGGGCAGCACCAAGCCCGTCATCGAATGGCCGGCGCACCTCTTCGTCGCGGATCCTGCGGTGATCCTGACAACCGTGGAGCGGATGCAGCGCAAAGGAGGACGCGAGGTCGTCGGCCGGTGCGTCGATCGCCACGACGCTACGGCGACCGCCGACTGGATCGTCGACCGCGTCTCGCGGCTCGAACCGACACTGGCCGTCACCGCGGACGTCGAACCCGGCGGCGGCCAGTATCTGGTCGTGCTGCGAGCGCAGTGAACAACACTCCGCAGGCCGGAACATCGGAGCCGATCGTCGGAGCCGATCGTCACCGCCGCTCGGCGAAACCCCGTTGACGGGCGGCCTCGAACACCAGCACGGTGGCGGCCATCGCGACGTTGAGCGACTCGCTGCGCCCGCGATGCGAGATCGTGACCCAGCGACGAATCGGTCCGTCGGCATCGGTCCACTCGTCCGGGAGACCTGCGGCCTCGTTGCCCATCACGATCGCGATCCGATCGGTCAGATCGGCGGCCGTGTACTCCAGTACCGTCCGGTTCGGCGAGTCGTGACTGCTCGTGCCGACGAGGACCAACCCGGCCGCTGCGACGTCGGCGGTGGTCGCCTCGAGCACCGGGACGTGGAACAACGCACCCGCCGACGCCCGCACGACCTTGGGGTTGTAGGGGTCGACGCTGCCCGGCGTCAGCACCACCAGATCTGCGCCCGACGCCTCCGCCGAGCGCAGGATCGTGCCGAGGTTGCCGGGATCAGCGATGCGATCGAGGACGAGCACGAACGATGCTGCGGCCAGCAGCTCGCCGGCGGGACTGCGATCGCGCATCCTCACGACGGCGATCGGGTTCTGCGGGGTTTCGGTGGATGCCACGCGTTCGAGCACCCCGGCGGCGAGTTCGAACACCGGTCCGGCTCCGTCCACCCCCGGCTGGACCACGCCGTCGGCTTCCGCGGCGACGAACTGGGCTTCGCAGTCCCATCCGGCGGCGACGGCCTCGGCGACCAGCACCGGACCCTCCACGACGAAGCGACCTTCGTCGTGACGCGAACTGCGGCGCCCGATCAGGCGCCGCAGTTGCTGTACTCGTGCAGTGTTGTACGCCAGCGCACTCATCGTGCACCAGTGTGGCCGAACCGGTTGCGTGGTGCCTGGCACCGCGCAACCTGCTTCAGTCGAGGGCGGCCTTGGCGGCGTCGACCAGCGAGCCGAACGCCGCAGCGTCCGTCACGGCGAGATCGGCCAGGATCTTGCGATCGACCTCGATGCCCGCGGCGTTCAGACCGGCGATGAACCGGCTGTAGCTCATGTCGTGCTGACGCGTGCCGGCGTTGATCCGCTGGATCCACAGACGGCGCATCTCACCCTTGCGGGCGCGCCGGTCGCGGAAGGCATAGTTGCCCGACCGCATCACCTGTTCGTTGGCGGCGCGGAACGACCGGCTCTTGTTGCCGTAGTAGCCCTTGGCCTGCTTCAGTACCTTCTTGTGGCGCTTCTTGGACGCCACACCACGCTTCACACGTGCCATTTCGATTCCTCCTCGGAACGTTCAATCGGGGCGGACCCCGTCATGAATCTCGGATCGTCTCAGCGCTCGGCGAGGAGGCGCTTGATCTTCTTCTCGTCGCTCGGGTGTACGTCGGCATCTCGGTCGAGACGGTGCTTGCGCGACGACGACTTGTACTCGAACTTGTGCTGGTTGTTCTGCTGCTCGTGACGCAGACGACCGCTGCCGGTCGTCTTGAATCGCTTAGCTGCCGTCTTCGACGTTTTCATCTTCGGCATCGGATGCTCCTTCTGATTGCTCACTGGCTGCCTGCTCCGCCTGCGCTTCGCGCTCGGCTTCGGCCGCTGCCTTCTTCATCGCCTCTTGGGCCTTCTTGTCCGGCGACAACGTCATCGACATGCTGCGACCCTCGAGTCGCGCCTGCGTATCGACCTTCGCTGCCGGACCCACCGCTTCGAGCACGTCGTCGAGAATCTTCGACCCGAGCTCCGGGTGTGCCATCTCGCGACCGCGGAACTGCAAGGTGATCTTGACCTTGTGGCCCTCTTCGATGAAGCGGATCACGTTACGCGTCTTGGTGTCGAAGTCGCCCTTGCCGATCTTCGGCCGGTACTTCACTTCCTTCACCGACACGTTGGTCGACTTCTTGCGCGCTTCCTTTGCCTTCTGTCCCTCTTCGTACTTGAACTTGCCGTAATCCATGATCCGGCAGACGGGAGGATTGGCGTTCGGGGCCACTTCGACCAAGTCGAGTTCGAGACCTCGGGCCATCCTCAGCGCATCGGGAACGGCCTTGATTCCGAGTTGATCCCCGGTCGGTCCGATCAAACGGACTTCACGGGATCGGATGCGGTCGTTCACGCGGTGCTGGTCGCCCCGTTGTTCTGGTCGCGGTGCTATGGCTGATCACTCCTGTGCAATGGGCCTCCCCAGTGTCTGAATATGTATGGCGCTCGACGCGAACCGCACGCGGAGCGACCGTCAGCACGCTGCAGGTCTCAGCCTTGTGACCCGGGCGCAGTGGAACTGGCCGGGTGGGAGTCTCCCCCACTTCGCCTCAATTGTGCTCGGTAGGGTAGCGCACGTGAGTGACGAAACCTCTGACACCGACTTCGACACCGGGTTCGAGCCGGACGACGACCGCGACGACCTCGATCCGGAGACCGCCGACGCCCTCGCCGAGGCCGAACGGGCGATGCAGCACGCGCGCGATCGGCTCGCCGAAGTTCCCGCCGAAGTGGTCGTCACGAACCACGTGATGGGACTGTACGAGCTGGCGGCCATCCACCTGTCGGCCTCGCCACCCGACCTCGAGCAGTCCGTGCTCGCGATCGATGCGGTGGCGTGCCTGGTCGACGGCCTCGGCGTACGCCTCGGCGACGACTACCCGACGATGCGTGATGCGCTGAACAACATCCGCCTCGCATTCGTACAGATCAAAGGCCAGACGAGCGCCGAGCAGTCCGCTGCGGACTGACCCGGACCCCGGTGGGGCTCAGGGTGGTCGGTGGAATCGGCCGATCGGGGCGTTGCGGACCCGATCGTCGACGACGGTGACGCCCTCGGCACGCAGCAGGTCGCGCTGTTCGTCGGGATGGCCGCTCACGAGCCGACCACCGGCGGCGACGACGCGCCACCACGGGACCTCGAGATCCGTCGTCGCCAGGATCCGCCCGACCAGCCGGGCCTGCCTCGGATGTCCGGCAACCTCGGCCACGTCTGCGTAGGTCGTCACCTCTCCATCGCGCAGCGCCATCAGGACGTCGATGATCCTCCGCTCGCGTTCGAGCCGCGGATCGGCGCTCACGTGCGGATGTTCGCCGCTTCCCAGCGGCCGAACTTCGCCAGCACGTCGAAGCTCACCTCGGCGCCGACGGGCAGGGATCGTGAGCCGTCGGCGATCTCGATGCAGTGGAACGGGAACTCGACCTCGTCGGCGTCCCGAATGACGCCGAGGCCGACCCGCTCGTCGAAGGCGGTCACCGTCGCGCGCCGGTCCGTCCCGCGCTCGAGTTCGGTCACGGCACGATCTTGGCGATCGGCATCTCGACCAGGTCGGTGGCGCCGGCATCGCGCAGGGCGGGGATCACGAGGTTGATCATCTTCTTCTCGACCACCGACTCGACGGCGTAGCCCCCGCCTGCGAGTGGAGACATCGTGGGGGACTTCATCGACGGCAGGACGGCGAGCACGGCATCGCGGTGCTGCTCGGTGACGTTGAGCTTGAGCATGACGCGGCCCCTGGCGTCGAGCACCCCGTTGAGCAACGTCATGATCTGCTCCATCGCCTTGGCCTTGTCCGGATCCTTGACGGACTCGGGGTTGGCGACCACCTCGGTGTAGCTGAGCATGATCGTGTCGATCACCTTCAGGCCGGCCGCACGCAGGGCACGGCCGGTCTCGGTGATCTCGACGACGCAGTCGGCGATGTCGGGGATCTTGGCCTCGGTGGCCCCGTAGGAGAGCCGAACCTGCGCGTCGACACCGTGCTCGGCGAAGAACCGTCGGGTGAGTTCCGGATACTCCGACTGGACACGGACGCCCGATGGAAGTTCGGAGACCTTCGTCGCCGGGCTGTCGCCGGCGACGGCGACCACCAGCTTGATGGGATTGCTCGTCGCCTTCGAGTACTTCAGCTCGCCGAGGGTCTCCACGACGCTGCCGGTCTCCTCGACCCAGTCGCGCCCGGTGATGCCGATGTCGAAGAGGCCCTCGGCGACGTAGACGGGGATCTCCTGCGGGCGAAGGATGCGCACCGAGTCGATCCTCGGGTCGTCGATGGTGGCCTGGTACTCGACCGACGAGGAGCGCAGCACCGGGAGATCCGCCTGCTCGAACAACTCGAGTGTCGCCTTCTCGAGCGAACCCTTCGGGAGGACCAGTCGCAACATGACCGCCGAGGCTACCCGGGCGCGCCACCCCGCTCCCCAGACGTTTGCGAGAGGATCCGGGTGGACCGCTCCACCCGGAATGCAACACAAACGTGAGTTGTGAGCGTCGGTCAGTGGGAGGTGTCGGTGTCGGCGAGGAGCCGCAGTGCGTGCGGGACCACGTCGATCACGGCGTCGAGCTGTTCGACACAGCCCTTGGTGCTGCCGGGGGTGTTGAGAATGATCGCCTGGCCACGGATGCCGGCGACGCCTCGCGAGAGACGCCCGAGGGGGTTGCACAGCCGCATCGCCTCGGCCAGGCCCGGCGCTTCGCGCTCGATGACCGCCCTCGTGCCTTCAGGGGTCTGATCGCGTGGTGCGAAGCCGGTGCCGCCGGTCGACACCACCACGCCGGCGAAGCCCTCGCACATCTCGATGAGCGCCGTCGCGACCAGTTCGGAGCCGTCGGCGGTGACCCGGTGGTCGACCACGTCGAATCCGTGCGCCGAGAGGCGATCGACCAGCGTGCGACCGCTCAGGTCGTCCCGCGCCCCGTGTGCGACCCCGTCGCTGACGGTCAGGACCTTCGCACGAGGAACGGTGTCGTCGCTCACGAGGTCCGACGGTACCGAATCATGATCATGCCGTCGGTGTCGTCATCGTGAGGCAACACACGCCAGCCCTGACGGAAGCGCCGCCACGACCCGATCGACGGCGGCGTCGGATCGACGTCGAAGCCCGCCGGGGTCGGATGGTCGACCGACTCGGCAGCGGTGATCGTGCACACGCTGTATACGAGCCGCCCACCCGGTGCCACGAGTGTGGCCGCCGACTCCAGTAGCTGGCGTTGGAGGATCGCCAGGTCGACGATGTCGCTGGCCCGGATCCGCCACCGGGCATCGGCCCGGCGGCGAAGCGCACCGAGGCCCGAGCACGGCGCATCGAGCAGGACGGCCTCGAACGATGCCGGCCGGAACGGCGGCCGAGCACCGTTCGCGGCGACGACCGGTAGCCCGAGCCCCAGGGCGCCGGCGTTCTCGGCGACGAGGCGGGCCCGGCCGACGCGCTGGTCGTTGGCCACGACGGTGGCCCCGTGCGCGGCCATCGCCGTCGCCTTGCCGCCCGGCGCCGCACACACGTCGAGCACCAGGTCGCCGGACCCGGCCTCGACGGCGGCAGCGACCCACTGCGACGACTCGTCCTGCACGTACCCGTCTGCGCGCTGGGTGACCGGAGGTGCCTCGTTCATCCGCTGGAGCGACGCGACGGCGTCGTCACCGAGTTCGTCCCGGAAGACGTCGACGATCCAGTCCGGGTAGCTCAACCGGGCGCCCTCGGACGGCCACGACATCTCGGCGATCGACAGCCGGGCAACCTTGCGGAGCACGGCGTTGACGAACCCGCGCGTGCGCTTCGGTGCGAGCCCGACCGTCTCGCTGACCGCGGCATGCGGGGCGACGCCGGCGAAGACCAGCTGATACGTGCCGAGGCGGAGGACCGACCGGGTCGCCTCGTCGGGCGGCGAGGCGACGAAACGGTCGATGACCGCATCGCAGGCGCGCCGCATCCGGGTGGTCCCGTACACCAGCTCGGTGACGAAGCGTCGATCCATGTCGCCGAGCCCGGACGATGCGAGCATCGGGCCGAGCACCAGGTTGGCGTAGGCGCCGTCGGATTCGATCCGTCGCAGCGCATCGAGCGCCACGCGCCGGGCGGTTCTCGGGGCGCTGCCCGCAGCGCCGCTCACCGGTCGCCGAACAATTCGTCGGAAGCCGGGCGTGCGCCGTTGCGCCAGGCCTCGAACGGCATCGCCGCCTTGCCCTCCGGCTGCACGACCGTGGGCACCAGCCGGCCGTCGATCAATCGAGCCTCGTTGATCTTGAGGCGCTTGCCTCGGAACGTCGTCCAGGCGCCGCCGACCCGGACCAGGCGGTGCACTTCTGCCGCCGGTTTCGACCAGTCGATCTCGAGGTCGGCCGAGGTGAACTTCGCGGCGTAGGTGACCTCGCCGATCTGTGGTTCGGGATCGTCGATCCACTCGGCGAGCGGACGGTCGAGCGTGTCCACGAGCAGGTTCGTGCCGACGTCGACCAGCTCCGAGCGCAGCTCGGCCGCCGTCGTCTCCTGGCCGATGGGGACCTCGCGACGCGCGTAGACACCACCGGTGTCGAGCCCCTCCTCGAGCGCCATCACGCAGACACCCGTCACGTCGTCGCCGTCGAGCAGCGCCCGCTCGACCGGTGCGGCGCCTCGCCAGCGCGGGAGCAGGGAGAAGTGGAGATTGACCATCGGGATCACGTCGAGCACGTGCGGCTTGATGATCTGGCCGAATGCCACCACCACGCCCAACTCGGCGCCGGACCGATCCACCGCGGACAGCACGTCGTCGACCGAGTGGGACACAGGCAGTCCCAACTCCGTCGCGGCCGCCTTGACCGGGCTGGGTGTGGTTGCGCTCCCCCGCCCGCGTCGCTTGTCGACCCGGGTGACGACGAGGACGATCTCATGGCCGGCGGCGACGAGCGCCCGCAGCGGTGGGACCGCCATGTCGGGCGTGCCGAGATAGACGAGCTTCACGCGACCCGATCAGCCCAGGCCGAGACGGCGCCGGATCGGGTTGCGTGCGATCTGGCGGCCCGCCTCGTCCTCGAGCCGGCGGTACTCCTTGATCGCTTCCTTGCGCTGATCGCCCTCGAGACGGTCGAACATCAGCACGCCGTTCAGGTGGTCGATCTCGTGCTGGAACATGCGCGCCTCGAGCTCGTCGGCCTCGATCTCGATGATCTCGCCGTTCAGGTCGACACCGCGCACGAGCACGATCTTGGGCCGCAGCATCTCGACGTAGAGGCCGGGGATCGACAGGCAGCCCTCGTCGTAGACCCACTCACCGTCGGCCTCGACGATCTCGGGGTTCACGATCGCCAGCGGGTTCTCGTCGATGTCCCAGACGACGACCTGCTTCTGCACGCCGATCTGCGGCGCAGCCAGGGCGATCCCGTTGCCCGAATCGACGAGCGTGTCGAACATCTCGTCGACCAGCCTGATGATCCGGCCGTCGACGTCCTCGACCAGCGACGCCTGGGTCTTGAGCACCGGATCGCCGTATGTACGGATCGTGTACGACATCCGTGTCAGGCTAGAGGCAGTGTCCGCAGAGCAGTACTTCGACGAGGACCCGACCGTGGCGTCGGACCCGCTGGTCGTCGACGTCACCCTGCCGGACACCGCCTTCACGATGGAGACCGACCGCGGCGTGTTCTCCCATGGTCACCTCGACACCGCCACGTCGATGCTGCTGCGTGCCGATCTGCCACTGGCGTCGCACGGCGATCTCCTCGATCTGGGCTGTGGCGCGGGCCCCATCGCCCTCACGATGGCGCGCCGCTCCCCCGAGGCGACGGTGTGGGCCGTCGACGTCAACCGACGCGCCCGCGAGCTGTGCGCCCGCAACGCCGCCCGCAACGCCCTCGGCAACATCCGCGTCACCCACCCCGACGAGGCCCCGGCCGACATCCGGTTCGCCACGATTTGGTCGAATCCACCGATCCGCATCGGCAAACAGGCGCTCCACGACCTGCTGTTCGCCTGGCTCGGGCGGCTCGCACCGGACGGCACGGCCGCACTCGTCGTCCAGAAACATCTCGGTGCCGACTCCCTGCAGCGCTGGCTGGCCGAGCAGGGTCATCCGTGCGAACGGCTCGGATCCAAGGCCGGCTTCCGGCTGCTCGGCGTGTCGTCGCGACGAGAACCGGAGTCGACGTGATCCCGCTGGCCGAGATCCGCGCTGCTGCCGACCGCATCGCGACCGAAGCGATCGTCACCCCCGTGCTGCGCTCGGATCGACTCGACGCGTTGACCGGTGCGGCCGTGCTCGTCAAGGACGAGTCGCAGCAACGCGCCGGCGCCTTCAAGTTCCGTGGCGCCTACCACCGGCTCTCGCAGATCCCCGACTCCGATCGCGGACGCGGCGTCGTGGCGGTCTCGTCCGGCAACCACGGTGCCGCCGTGGCGTGTGCCGCTCAACTGTTGGGCATGGCAGCCACGATCCACCTTCCCGACGACGTGCCCACCGCGAAGCGGGCGCTGATCGAAGGGTACGGCGCCACCATCGTCACGTTCGAGCGTTCGGTCGACGACCGCGAAGCCGGCGCTCGCCGGCAGGTCGCCGAGACCGGTGCCACGTTCGTGCATCCGTTCGAGGATCGCCTGGTGATGACGGGCCAGGGGACCGCCGCACTGGAACTGCACGAACAGGTCGGGCACCTCGACGTGCTGCTCGTGCCGATGTCCGGCGGTGGCCTGATGGCCGGCTGTGCGTCGGCGATGCGTCAGCTCGATCCGACCTGCGAGCTGATCGGCGTCGAGCCGGCGGTCGCCGATGACACCCGGCGCTCATTCGCTGCCGGTCAGATCGTGCGGATCCCGCAGCCGGACACGATCGCCGACGGCCTCGCCGTCACCGCCCCCGGCGTCGCCACGTTTGAGATCAACCGGCAGCTCGTCGCCGACGTGGTGACGGTGACCGACGAGCAGCTCGTCGATGCGATGCGCGTGGCCGACGACCTGCTCGGCCGGCACCTCGAACCGAGCGGGGTCGCCGGTCTCACAGCCCTGCTCGACGACACCGCCCGCTTCCGCTCGCGTCGTGTCGGGATCATCCTGTCGGGTGGCAACATCGACGATCGGCGATTCGACGCACTGCTCAGCGGCTGACGCGGTCGATCGGTCACACTGTCCAGTCGACGGGCTGCAGCGGGTCGCGCTCGTAGTGGCAGAAGGTGCCGGTGGACACGTGCTGGTGCAGGTGCGCCGCGACATCCGGGCTCGACGCCGCGAGCCGTTCCAATGCATAGCGGATCGATCGGGTGACACTCACCCGAGCGCGTTCTGCGTCGTCGGACACGGTCCGGTCGCGCCCGCCGAGTCCCGTCGCCCGTCGCAGTTCGGCCACGAGGTAGTCGCGATCGCGTTCGGCCAGCTCGATGCGACCGAGATCGCTGTGCGAGCGCGCCTCGGCGATGTCCTCGTCGATGTCGGCCAGGCGGCGACGGTAGGCCTCCTTCGCCCGCTCGTCGAGCAGCGGAATGCCCCTGCCGATCGCCACTCGCGGATCGGCTCCCGCGTCGAGCCGGGCGAGGTCGGCGGCGTGGAACTCCCTGCCCGGCTCGGCGAGCAGTCGCTCGACGTACCGGTAGCCCTTGAGGTCACGCACGACCACCGACGACGATCCCCACTCGATGCGCCGCATGTCGCCGGTGGCGAGGAACACCGCCCGAGCCCCGTCGCTCGACGGCGCGATCGCCGGCTCGGCGGTCGTCGCCGGCACCGGCGCCTCGATACCTTCCGCCCACCAGTGCGCCCCGAAGGCCGACAGCGCCGCGCAGGCCGCACGCCGCTCGATCGCTGCATCATCGACCCGGCCTGCCGCCTCGTATCCGTCGGCGACCACGAGCCGAGCGTGGGCAGCCTCGAAGGGCGCGCCCACGTTGTCGAACACGCCGGCGGCGGTGCCCGCCAAGGTGATCGCCCGCTCGGCTTCGGCGTCGAGCAGGGCCAGACGGCCGCGGGCCACGAGTTCGTTGCCGCGCAACATCGGCGAGGGGTAGCTCGCTGCCACCCCGGCGAGCTCGTCCGTCGCGCGCTCGAGGGTCGCCCGGTCTCCGCGGGCGAATGCGATCGTCGCCTGCGCGTCGTACAGAGGCGCCAGCCGCAACGGACCGAATGGTGGGCGCTCCTTGGACGGGATGTCGATCGGGTACTCGATCGCATGGGCGATCATCGTCGCTGCGGCATCGACGTCGCCGCGGGCCATCAGGACCAGCGACAGGCCCGGCTGCGGCGACCACGACAGCGCCGCTGCCTCGACGAACGCCTCCTCTGCGCCCTCGAGGTCACCCGAGCGGAGCCGGACGTTGCCGAGCTCGACGAGGGGCCAGCCGAACTCCCGACGCATCCACGGACGCAGCTCATCGCAGGCGGCGATCGCCTCGGCCTCGGCGAGGTCACACGTTCCACTGACCCGCAGCACCTCGGCGCGGTGCACGCGGCACCGACCGTTGATGCCCCCGACCGCTGCGCCGTGTCGCCAGCGCTCCATCACGTCGGTCCACTGCGCCGCCAGGTCGGGCATCAGAAGACCCTGGGCTGCACAGATGATCTCGCAGTACATCATCCCGGTGGTCAACGGATCCGCTGCACCCGACATCAACAGCGCACCGACCTCGTCGAGCAATTCCAGCCCGGCCTCGACGTCGCCGTCGAAGATGGTCAGCCGGGCGCTGCAGGTCCGCCCGATCACAACGGCGGGCACGACGCCGAAACGCTCACCGAGCTCGATCGCCAGCGCGGCATGGATGCGGGCTTCGCTCATCGATCCGCACATGAACCGTTCGTACGCTCGCACCATGGCGATGATCGCCCTGACCGGATGCTCGTCGACGCCGTCGAGGTGCCGATCGGCGCAGCGCAACCACCCACGCACCGGCGCCATGAGCCCCGTGTCCATCATCAGGTACATCGCCACCATCGCGGCGACGCGTCCCGCTTCGATCTCGTCGCCGCGACGCACGAGCAGCGAGTGCAGGTCCTCCCACGACCCGACGCAGGCTTCGAAGTCGCCGGCGCCGTACAGCGCCTCGGCCCGCAGCTCGAGCACGTCGGCAGACTGGGCGGAATCGGCCGACGTGGTGGACGGGTCGATCTCGAGGGTGGTCAGCGCCGTTGGCCAGTCGCCCGCAGCGATCGCACGGCGCGCGGTGTCGATCCGCTCGTCGTGGGTCGCTGTCGCCATGTCCCATTGTGACATCGACTGTCACGCCTTGTCGGCATCCGGATCCACAGGGGGGCCGGAGCACCATCAGGAGGACATGGCCATGCACATTTCCAAGGACACCATCCCGGTCAAGATCGACGCTCCAGGAGCAGTCGCGCGCCAGCAGGTCGACTTCGGCGCCGCATTCGGGGTCATGGGCGCTGAATACTTCACCATGGCCAAGGGAGCGGACCTCGCTCCGCTGCTCGAGGGACTGCGCGGCGACATGTGCGATGCCGCACACTGGGGGTTCGTCATCAACGGTGTCGTGACGGTCACCTACAGCGATGCCACGACCGAGGAGTGCGCCACGGGTGATCTGTTCCACTGGCCTGCGGGCCACAGCGTCCGGGTCGAGGAGGATGCCGATCTGATCCTCTTCAGCCCGCAGTCCGAGCACACGCCGGTGCTCGAGCACATCAAGAGCAAGATGGGTGTCTGAGCGAGCGGCCCGGACGTCAGATTCTCGCCGGGTCGACCTCGATCCGGACCCGCGAGCCCGGCAGTCGTTCAGCGGCGTTCAGCGCAGTGCCGAGCGTCATCCAGTTCGGCGCTCTCACGAGGAACCGGTCGGTACCGTCGCCGCCGACCTCGACACCCTTCGGCAACTGCGCCACCAGTTCGGTGGCGCCCGCACCGGTGACGAGCGCCAACGCCCCGAACGGGGGCAGGCCGAGCAGCTGCCGGCGAGCACGCTCACCGTCGAGGATTCGTCCTGGGTCGCCGGCGGCCGCCGCGGCGATCACCTCGTGGTCGGGTGAGAACGTCTGGATCAGCACCTCGGAGGCAATGCGTCCGGCGCGGGCGACGAGCGCCAGCGCGTGCTCGCTCGCCCGGAATCGAGGAGCCAGCATCTCGGAGTCGAACTCGAGGAAGGCGACGACGTCGGCGGACCGGACGCGGTGCAGCACGGCTTCCGTGCCGACGTAGATGCCGGCTCGCACGGGTGGTCCGCCGTCCGCGCCGGTGACGGCGGCGGCCGGTCGGGCCGCGGCGGCCTCCAGCTCCTCACGCAGACGGGTGACGCCGGGCCGGAGGTTGGCGAAGCGGCCCGCCCCACAGGCCTGGCACACGGCCGGACGGTTCGTGCCACAACGCCGACAGTGCAGTCGGCCGTCGTCGTCGAGCCCGGTCGCCGCGTCGCATTCTTCACAGCGGATCAGGGCACGGCACGACCGGCACGCCAGCACCCGGGCGCGTCCGGTGATGTTGCTGATGCACGCCACGGTCAGGTCGGGATCGCGCAACCGCGCGATCAACTCCGAGGTGACCAACGACCGCTTCCACGGATCCTCGTCCGTGCGGTCGACCACCGTGACGGTCGGCCATCCGGCGCGTTCGCGAGGGGCGGGTGGATGCACGACACCGGCGGGTCCGGCGTCGTCGACGACTGCCGTCAACGTCGGCACCGGCGACACGAGCACGAACGGCACGCCCGCACGGCGGCAGCGTTCGACGACCACGTCGCGGGCGTGCCACGTCGGCGTCCGTTCGTTCTGCAGGGCTTCGTCGTGCTCGTCGATGACGACGCCCGCGGCAAGGCCGGGGCATGGTGCCCACGCGGCGGTACGGGTGCCGATCACGACGTCGACTCCCCCAGCGGCCGCCGCCCACTCCTCCGGCACGACCGCCACCGTGAGTCCGGCGCGCCTCAGGCGAGTCGAGAGCAGTGCCACCGCGTCGTGCTCCGGGACGACGACCAGTGCCGGTCCCCGCCCGACGGCCGCCAGGATGGTGGGCACCACGTCGACGCGGGGGCGAGCCGGAGCACTCCCCCGCCGGCGGCGAGAAGTTCCCTCGTGGCGGGCGACGCAGGTGCGGGGGTCATCGCGGTTCGCCGGTCCGGCGGGAGTGCGACGACGGCGCGTCCCGGCGACGCCGTGACCAGGAACGGACGGATCCGACGTCCCGCCCACCGCACCGACGCCCACTGCGCGAGGTCGAACAGATCGGCCGCCGGGCCGTGTCCGGTGACCTTGGCGATCGGCTTCAGCGAGTCGAGCGGGCGTCCATCGGCCGTCGTCGCCGAGATCGAGGCGACCCAGCCCCCGATCCGGCGGCCGTGGAGTTCGACACGCACGATGGTGCCCACCTCCACGTCCGCTGCGAGATCGGCGGGGATCAGGTAGTCGAAGTGCTTGTCGAGGCCGGTGACGTCGGGAACGACCGAGGCAACTGCCACTGCAGCTGCGAGGTCGGCCACCGGGGTGCGACTCAGAGGCCGACGGCGCTCTTGAAGTCGTCGAGCCTGCTGAGGTCCTCCCAGGGGAAGCCGGCGCGGCCGAAGTGTCCGTAGGCGGCGGAGCGCTTGTAGATCGGGCGCTTCAGGTCGAGATCACGCACGATCGCGCCAGGGCGCAGGTCGAACGTCGAGCGCACCGCGGCCTCGATGGCAGCGGGATCGACGTGCGAGGTCCCGAACGTCTCGACGAGGATGCTCATCGGCTGCGCCATGCCGATGGCGTACGCCAGCTGCACCTCGCAGCGGTCGGCAGCACCGGACGCGACCACGTGCTTGGCCACCCACCGGCCGGCGTAGGCCGCCGAACGGTCGACCTTGCTGGGATCCTTGCCCGAGAACGCGCCGCCACCGTGACGGCCCATGCCGCCGTAGGTGTCGACGATGATCTTGCGGCCGGTGAGACCGGCGTCGGCGAACGGGCCACCCCGCACGAACTGACCGGTCGGGTTGACGTAGATCTCGTAGTCGTCGTCGGCGAAGCGTTCCGGGATCATCGGGCGGATGACCTGATCGATCAGATCGGGGCGGATCACGGTGTCGCGGTCGACGCCCTCTTGGTGCTGCGTGCTGATCAGGACGGCCTTGAGCGCCACCGGCCAGCCGTTGTGGTACTCGTAGGTGACCTGCGTCTTGCCGTCGGGACGCAGGTACGGCACCTGGCCGGACTTGCGGACCTCGGCGAGGCGTTCGGAGAGCCGATGCGCGGTCCAGATCGGCAGCGGCATCAGGTCGTCGGTCTCGTTGCACGCATAGCCGAACATCATGCCCTGGTCGCCCGCACCCTGCAGGTTGAGCATGTCCTCGCCCGACTTGCCGCCGCGGACCTCTTCGCTGGTGTCGACGCCCTGGGCGATGTCGGGGCTCTGCTCGTCGATCGACACGATCACGCCGCACGTGTTGCCGTCGAAGCCGTAGATCGCATTGTCGTAGCCGATGCCGTTGATGGTCTCGCGGGCGATCTTGGGGATGTCGACGTAGGCGGTGGTGGTGATCTCGCCGGCGATCACGCACAGCCCGGTGGTGAGGAGCGTTTCACACGCAACGCGCCCCTCGGGATCCTCGGCGAGGATGGCGTCGAGGACGGCGTCGGAGACCTGGTCGGCCATCTTGTCGGGATGGCCCTCGGTGACGCTTTCGGAGGTGAACGTGTACGTGCTCATGCAAAGTCCTGTCGATGTGTTGAGCGGATGGAGACGAGAATGTCGATGATGGTGTCGATGACGGCCCGAGCGACATCTCGCTTCGATGCGAGGTCGATCTCGACAGGCTCCGCGTCGGGCCGCAACAGCGTAACCGCATTCGTGTCGTGAGCGAAGCCAACCTGCGGGGCGCCCACGTCGTTGGCGACGATGAGGTCGAGGTGCTTCGCACGCAGCTTCGCCGACGCGTTCGCGACCAGGTCGTCGGTCTCGGCGGCGAAGCCGACCAGCACCTGGCCGTCGCGCTTGGCAGCGCCGAGTCCGGCCAGGATGTCCGGCGTCGGCTCGAGGACGATCTCGGGAACGCCGTCACGTTTCTTCAGCTTGCCGTCGGCAGCCGCCGTGGGGCGGAAGTCGGCAACGGCGGCGCTCATCACGATCACGTCACGGTCGGCGACCAGTTCGGCCATCGCCTGCTGCATCTGCTCGGCGGTCTCGACCTGGACCAGCTCGACGCCCGACGGCACCGGCAGCGTGACGGTCGACACGAGCGTCACCTCGGCCCCCCGCGATGCCGCCTCGGCCGCCACCGCGTATCCCTGCTTGCCGGAGCTGCGGTTCGCAATCACCCGAACGGCGTCGATCGGCTCGCGGGTGCCGCCGGCGGAGACCACCATGCGTACCCCGGCGAGATCGAGCGGGCCGAGGATCCGGTCAGCCGCCTCGACGATCGCCGACGGGTCCGCCAGCCGGCCCGGACCCACGTCGCCACCGGCCAACCGGCCCGATTCCGGCTCGACGACGTGGACGCCGCGGGCCCGCAGGACCGACATGTTCTCGACCACGCTCGGGTGCTCCCACATCTCGGTGTGCATTGCCGGGCACACGAGCACCGGCGCCCGGGTGGCGATCAGCGTGTTGGTCAGCAGGTCGGTCGACAGCCCCATGCGATAGGCCGCCAGGAGCCGCGCCGTCGCGGGAGCGACGATGATCAGGTCGGCGCCCTGGCCGATGCTGGTGTGGGGAATGGGGGTCGTCGGGTTGTCCCACAGCTCGGTCTGCACCGGCTCGGAGGCGAGTGCGCTCAACGTCGTGCGGCCGATGAAGTGCTCGGCACCCTCCGTCATGATCGGAACGACGTGCGCACCGGCATCGACCAGACGACGACACACCTCGACCGCCTTGTACGCGGCGATCCCGCCGGTCACCCCCAACACGATGCGCTTGCCTGCGAGCATCGACGTCCCCTCCTGCTCTCGTGCGGCGGGTCGGTCACGACCCACCGACGGTCAGCTCTCTGTCGCCTCGTCGCCAGCGGCCTCGTCGCCGACGGCCTCGTCGGCAACGGCGTCGGCCTCGGCGGGCGCTTCGGTCCAGACGATCTTGTCCTGGGCGATCTCCTCGAAGGCGATCGACAGTGGCTTGCGAGCCACCGATGACACCTGTGGCGGGATCATGTGGCCGAGGCCGTCGCCGAGCTGGTTGAAGTACGAGTTGATGTTGCGGGCCCGGCGCGCCGCCAGCGTGACGAGCGTGAACTTCGAGTCGACCGTGTCGAGCAACTGCTCGATGGGCGGATTGATCATCGTGTCGTGGTCGAGGGCCATAAGGGCCACATCCTACCGGGCGCGAGCGGTTTCGATGATTTGCAGCATCTCGTCGATCGTGTCGTCGAGATCGTCGTTGACGACGATGTGGTCGGCGAGTTCCCGCCCGATCGGTTCTTCGATCTCGGCCTTCTTCAGGCGCGCCAGCACCTTGTCGCCCGGGTCGCCCCGGCCGCGGAGCCGGCGTTCCTGCTCCTCGCGCGAGGGCGGCACGACGAACAGCAGCAGCGCATCGGGGAACATCTTCTTCACCTGTTGGGCGCCGTCGACCTCGATCTCGAGCACGATGTCCTGGTCGGTGCCCGGCTCCGGCACCGGACTGCCGTAGTAGTTGCCGAGGAACTCGGTCCACTCGATGAAGCCGCCGTCGGCGATGTGTTGCTCGAATGTGGCGGTGTCGGTGAACACGTAGGCGTCCGGCGCCTCGGACGGACGACGCTCGCGAGTGGTCCACGACCTGCTCAGCCACAGCCCGGCGTCGCAACGCACGAGCTCGTCGACGATGGTGCCCTTGCCGACCCCGCCCGGGCCGGAGACGACGATGATCAACGAACCGGCCCGGTCAGCCGAGGAGTTCGAGGAGTTTCGACTTCTGCTGGGCTCCGAGGCCTTGCACGCGGCGGTTGTCGGCGATCTCGATGTCGTCCATGATGCGACGCGCCTTGACCTTGCCGACACCGGGAAGCGATTCCAGAAGTGAGACGACCTTCAACTTGCCGACGTTCGCGTCGGTGGACGACAGCGCATCGGCCAACGACATCGAGCCCATCTTGAGGCGGGCCTTGATCTCCGCCCGTGCGGCGCGGGCTTCGGCTGCTTTGGCGAGCGCCGCCGAACGCTGCTCGGGGGTCAGCTGTGGGGGTGTTGCCATGAGATCACGCTATCGCAGCGATGTCGGCGAGCCGGGTCAATCCGCGTTCGGCCGCCCACTCCACGATTTCCTGCTGGATCGTCAGCGCCGCGCCAGGATCGGCGAACGAGGCGGTGCCGACCTGGACCGCCGATGCCCCCGCCAGGAGCAGCTCGATGGCATCCCACGCCGAGGCCACGCCGCCGACGCCCACGATCGGCACGTCGGGGAGCGCACGGTGCACGTCGTGCACCGCTCGAACCGCGATCGGGTGGATCGCGCGCCCGGACAGGCCGCCGCCACCGGCACCGAGCGTCGGGGCAAGGGTCCGCGGGTCGTAGGCGAGACCGAGCAGCGTGTTGATGCACGTCACCGCGTCGGCACCGGCGCCGACGACGGCCTCGGCGACGTCGATGATGCGATCGGTGTTGGCACTGAGCTTCGCCCAGCGTGGACGTCGGCACCCGGCCGTGGCCGCGATCACCTCGGCCGACAGCTCGGCGTCGTGGGCGAAGATCGACCCCCGGCCCTCGAGGTTGGGGCACGACAGGTTCACCTCCACGGCGATCACCTCCGGTGGAGCGGTCGCCAGCAGGTCGGCGGCCTGCGCGTAGTCGTCGACGCTGCGGCCCCAGATGCTGGCCACGACGGTGGCGCCACAGGCGACGAGATCGCCGACGACGTGGTCGAGCCAGTACTGGACACCGGGGCCCTGCAGCCCGACGGCGTTCATCATTCCCTGCGGGGTCGGATGCAGGCGCGGCGCAGGATTGCCGGGCCACTCGTAGGCGGCGAGCGACTTGGTCACCACGGCGCCGAGCGCACGCAGGTCGAGGTGGCCGGCCAGTTCGGTGCCGTAGCCGGCCGTGCCCGACGCCGTCATCACCGGAGCGTCGAGTTGCACACCGCCGACGGTGACACGGGTGTCGATCACGGCGCCGTGGATGCCGGCTCCGAGCCGGCGCTTGCGTGGTACTCCTGGAGTGTCTTGACCGTGAGCACGTCGCCCTCTCGCTCGGACAGGCCCTGGACGGCAGCGATGGCGGCGTCGACCGTGGTCACGCAGCTCACGCGGTGCAGGCTGGCGGCCTTGCGGATCTGTTCGCCGTCGCTGCGCCCGAGCGCCCCACGAGGCGTGTTGACCACGAAGCTGATCTTGCCGTCGGCGATCAGATCGACCGCCGTCACCCCGGCCTCGCCGTCGTCGCCGATCTCCTGCACCTTGGCGACGACCTGGTCGACCGGCGAGTCGAACGCCGCCAGATAGGCAGCGGTGCCCTCGGTGGCGGCGATGCCGAGGCCCAGGGCACGGAACCGCTTGGCGACAACCAGCCCGGCGGGCTTGTCGGGATCGGCCAGCGACAGGAACACGGTCCCGGTCATCGGCAGGATCGTTCCCGCCGCCAGCTCCGCCTTGTAGAACGCCTTGCCGAAGGTGGCGGCGATCCCCATCACCTCACCGGTCGAGCGCATCTCCGGACCGAGCGCGGGATCGACCTCGGGGAACCGGTTGAAGGGCATCACCGCTTCCTTCACGGCGACGTGACCGCCCACCGGGTCACGCAGCAGCCCTTCGGCGCGGAGTTCGGCCAGCGTGGCGCCGAGCATCACCCTGGTCGCCACCTTCGCCAGCGGCACGCCGGTGGCCTTGGCGACGAACGGCACCGTGCGACTGGCCCTCGGGTTGGCCTCGATCACGTAGACGGTCGTCCCGATGACGGCGTACTGGACGTTGATCAGGCCACGAACGTCGAGGCGCTTGGCGATCGAGGCCGTGTACGACTCGATCACCTCGACGACCCAGGACGGCAGTGACGGCGGCGGCAGCGCACACGCCGAGTCGCCGGAATGCACCCCCGCCTCCTCGACGTGCTCCATCACGCCACCGATCAGGACCTCACCGGTGTGGTCGCGAATTGCGTCGACGTCGACCTCGGTGGCGTCGGCGAGGAACCGGTCGATCAGCACGGGCCGCTCCGCCGACAGGCCACCTTCCTTGCCGAGGCTGCCGAAACCGGCCAGCTCCTCCATCGCCCGGGCGAGGTGGTTGCGGTCGTGGACGATCTGCATCGCCCGGCCGCCGAGCACGTAACTCGGGCGGACCAGCACGGGGAACCCGATGTCGTCGGTGATCGCCAAGGCCTGTTCGAGATCGACGGCGGTCCCGCCGGGAGGTTGCGGAATGCGCAGCTCGTCGCAGATGACGTTCCAGCGCTCGCGGTCCTCGGCGGCGTCGATCGAGTCGGGCGAGGTACCCGCGACCAACTCGGACGGGATCAGGCCGGACAACTTGAGCGGGGTCTGCCCACCGAGCGACACGATGACCGCCTCGGGCCGTTCGACGGCGATGACGTTGAGCACGTCTTCCTTGGTGAGCGGCTCGAAGTACAGCCGGCTCGACGTGTCGTAGTCGGTCGACACCGTCTCGGGATTGCAGTTGACCATGATCGTCTCGAACCCGGCTTCGCGCAGGGCGAACGACGCGTGCACGCAGCAGTAGTCGAACTCGATGCCCTGACCGATGCGGTTCGGACCCGAGCCGAGGATGACGACCTTGCGGGCGTCGGAGGCGCGCACCTCGCTCTCGTCCTCGTAGGTCGAGTAGTGGTACGGCGTCTGTGCCGGGAACTCCGCCGAGCACGTGTCGACCGTCTTGTACGTGGGCATCACGCCTGCCGCTTCGCGAGCGGCGCGCACGTCGTCCTCGGAGACTCCCCAGAGGTGGGCGAGCTGGGCATCGGAGAACCCGAGCCGCTTGGCGCGTCGCCAGGCCCTCGTCGTCATCGTGTCGGGATCGGCGTCGAGCAGCGCGGCCCGTTCCTCGGAGATCATCGACATCTGGTCGAGGAACCACGGGTCGATCGCGGTCGCCTCGTACACCGCGTCGATCGACACGCCACGGTGCAGCAGGGTGCCCACCTGCTGGATGCGATCGGGTGTCGGGATCGCCGCACGCGCGAGGAGTTCGTCGTCGGACAGCTCGGCGAGCTGTGCCTCGGCCGGATCGCAGCCCAGTCCGAGACGGCCCTGTTCGAGCGAACGCAGCGCTTTCTGGAGGCTCTCGGGGAACGTCCGGCCGATCGCCATCACCTCGCCGACGGACTGCATCTGGGTGCCGAGCACGCCGGAGGTGCCCGGCAGTTTCTCGAACGCCCACCTCGGGATCTTGGTGACCACGTAGTCGATCACCGGCTCGAAGCTCGCCGGCGTCGACATGGTGGCCGTCTTGGTGATGTCGTTGGGGATCTCGTCGAGGGTGTAGCCGACGGCGAGCCGGGCGGCGATCTTGGCGATCGGGAATCCGGTCGCCTTGGACGCGAGCGCAGACGACCGCGAGACGCGCGGGTTCATCTCGATCACGACCTGGCGTCCGGTGGACGGTTCGACGGCGAACTGCACGTTCGACCCGCCGGTCTCGACACCGACCCGGCGGATGCAGGCGAGCGCCGAGTTGCGCATCTCCTGGTACTCGACGTCGGTGAGGGTCTGGATCGGGGCGACGGTGATCGAGTCGCCGGTGTGCACCCCCATCGGGTCGACGTTCTCGATGCCGCAGATGATCACGCAGTTGTCGGCGTGATCGCGCATCACCTCGAGTTCGTACTCCTTCCAGCCGTACACCGACTCCTCGATCAGGATCTCGCTGATCGGGCTGGCGGTCAGGCCGTTCGAGGCGATGCGTTCGAACTCCTCGGGCGTGAAGGCGATGCCGGTGCCGCGACCGCCCAGGATGTACGCGGGACGGATCACCGCAGGCAGCCCGATGTCGGCGATCACCGTGCGCGCCTCGTCCATCGTGTGCGCGGTGCCCGAACGCAGGCAGTCGAGGCCGACGCCGAGCATCGCCTGCTTGAAGATCTCGCGGTCCTCGGCCGTGGCGATCGCCTCGGCGTTGGCCCCGATCATCTCCGGCTTGCCGGGCACTCCGATCAGGCCGCGCTCGAAGAGCTCCATGGCGATGTTCAGGCCGGTCTGGCCGCCGAGCGTCGGCAGCACGGCGTCGGGCTGCTCACGGTCGATGATCGCGGAGACGACTTCCCAGGTGAGCGGCTCGACGTAGGTGGCGTCGGCGAAGTCGGGGTCGGTCATGATCGTCGCCGGGTTCGAGTTCGCAAGGATGACCCGGTAGCCCTCTTCGCGCAGGACGCGGCACGCCTGGGTGCCGGAGTAGTCGAACTCACAGGCCTGTCCGATCACGATCGGGCCGGATCCGATGATCAGGATCGAGTGGATGTCGGTGCGCTTGGGCATCAGCGATCCGCCTTGCGGGTCGTGGCCTGTCGCATCATGTCGGCGAACTCCTCGAAGAGATAGTGCGAGTCGTGGGGCCCAGGGTTGGCCTCGGGGTGGTGCTGGACGCTGAACGCCAGTTCTCCGTCGACGCGCAACCCCTCGCAGACCCCGTCGTTCAGGTTGACGTGGGTCATCGTCGCCGTGCCCGACAGCGTGTCGGGGTCGACGGCGAAGTTGTGGTTCTGACTGGTGATCTCGACCTTGCCGGTCGCGATGTTGCGTACCGGGTGGTTGCCGCCGTGATGACCGAAGGGCAGCTTCACCGTGCCGGCACCGATTGCCCGTCCGAGCAACTGGTGTCCGAGGCAGATGCCGAAGATCGGCACGTTGCCCAGGAGCCCCTCGATCGTCTCGACCGCGTAGGACGCCATCGCCGGGTCGCCGGGGCCGTTGCTGAGGAAGACGCCGTCGGGGCTCATCGCGAGGATGTCGGCGGCGCTCGAGGTCGCCGGGACGACGTCGACGGAGCCGAAGCGCGAGAGGTTGACGGCGATGTTGCGCTTCATCCCGTAGTCGACGGCGACGATGCGTGTGCGGTTGTCCGGGTCGAGTGCAGCGACCGTGTAGCCCTCGCCCACCGTCACCTGACGCACCAGGTCGACGCCGTCGGTTCCGGGCTCGGTGGCAGCGGCGGCGCGGAGATCGGCTTCGGCAGCCGATCCGAATGCGCCCGGCATGGCACCGGTGTCACGCAGGATCCTGGTCAGCCGTCGCGTGTCGATGCCGGCGATGCCGGGGATGCCGTGCTTCGCCAGCATCGCATCGAGGCCACCCTCGGCGCGCTGGTTGCTGTGGCGTCGTGCGAGTTCGCGCACCACGATCCCACGGCAGAAGGCCCCCCGCGACTCGAAGTCGGCGGCGTTCACGCCGTAGTTGCCGATGTGCGGCGTGGTGAACGTGATGATCTGGCCGGCGTAGCTGGGGTCGGTGATCACCTCCTGGTAGCCGCTGAGCACCGTGTTGAACACGACCTCACCGGTGGCGATCGGCGCGTCGGCGCCGATCAACTCGCCGTCGAACACGCTGCCGTCGGCCAGCACCAGGGCTCCCTCGCGCACCGTCATGTCGTCGCACTCCCGTCGTCGCTCGTCTGCATGTTCATTCGGTCTCCTGCATGTTCATCCATCAGCGTAGCGCTCCACCGTCGCGAACGACCGGGGTTCCCCCGAAGATCGTGTGCATCACCCTGCCGCGCAACGCCATGCCGACGTAGGGGGTGTTGCGGCTCTTGCTCGCCAGCTCGGCGGGCACGACCTCCCACACCTCGGCGGGGTCGATGATCGTGAGGTTGGCCGGCTCGCCGGGGCCGATCGGTCGTCCGTGGCGGTCATCGACGCCGGCGATCGTTGCCGGCTTCCACGACAATGCGGCCAGCACGTCGGCCAACTCCATGTCGAGCGTGGCGAGCGACACGCCGAGCGCCGTCTCGAGTCCCAGCATGCCCGGCGGGGCCTGATCGAGCGGCTGCTCCTTGGTCTCGGGTGCGTGGGGGGCGTGGTCGGTGGCGATCGCATCGATCGTGCCGTCGGCGAGGCCGGACCGGATCGCCGCGAGATCGTCAGCGGTTCGCAGCGGCGGGTTCACCTTGTACAGCGAGTCGTAGCTGTCGAGCAGCTCGTCGGTGAGGCTGAAGTGGTGGGGCGTGGCCTCGGCGGTGACCGCCAGACCGTCGGCCTTCGCCGCCCGGACCAACTCGACGCTCCGGGCGGTCGACAGGTGCAGGAAGTGCATGCCGACGCCGGTCAGGCGTACGAGCTCGATGTCGCGGTGGAGCATCAGTTCCTCGGCGATCGAGGGCCACCCGGGGAGTCCGAGACGGCTGCAGCACGCGCCTTCGTGCATCACGGCGCCAGCGGTGAGCCGCTCGACTTCGCAGTGCTGCGCGAGCGTGATCCCGAGGCCGTCCGCGTACTCGAGCGCCCGGCGCATCAGCAGCGGGTCCTGCACGCCGTTGCCGTCGTCGGTGAAGATCTTCACGCCCGCTCCGACCAACTCGGCGAACGGCGTCAACTGCTGTCCGGCTCGGCCGATCGTGATCGAGCCCGACGGGAGCACCTCGCAGAGACCGGCACGTTCGCCCTGGCGCCGCACGAAGTCGACCACCTCGACGCAGTCCTGGGTCGGATCGGTGTTCGGCATCGCCACGATGGCGGTGAACCCGCCGAGCGCTGCGGCGCGGCTGCCGGTCTCGATCGTCTCGGCCTCCTCGCGGCCCGGCTCTCGCAGGTGCACGTGCAGGTCGACGAACCCGGGCGCCAGTACGAGGCCGGCAGCGTCGATCACCTCGTCACCGCCGTCGGCGTCGAGCCGGTCGGCCACCTCGCTGACGACCCCGCCGTCCACGCGCACGTCGACGCGCCGCTCGCCGTTGGGGTCGATGACGCGGGCGCCGCTGATCAACAGACTCACTGGGAGCCTCCTTCCACGATGGTGCCCGAACTCCCGGAGCCGAGCAGGTCGAACAGCACCGCCATGCGGACGGCGATCCCGTTGGTCACCTGCTGGGTGATCACGGCGCCGGGCAGTTCGGCGGGGTCGACGGCGATCTCGACGCCACGGTTCATCGGCCCGGGATGCATGATCAGCGCCTGCGGCGGCAGCGCCGCGGCGCGGCGGGCGGTCAGTCCGAACCGGGTCGTGTACTCGCGCAGGCTGGGCACCAGGGCTTCGTTCATGCGTTCCTGCTGCATGCGCAGCAGGTAGAGGACGTCGATGTCGCCGATGACGTCGTCGAAGCGGTCGGTCACGGCGTCGGCGAACGACTCGCCGCCCGGATCGCCGAGGTGGGGCGGCAGCAGCGTCCGCGGAGCGACCACGGTGACGTGAACGCCGAGCATGCGCATCGCAGCGATCGTGCTGCGAGCCACACGGCTGTGCTTGACGTCGCCGACGATCGCCATGCGCAGACCGTCGAGCCCGCCGGTGCGCCCGAGCGAGCTGCGAACGGTGTAGGCGTCGAGCAACGCCTGCGTGGGATGCGCGTGCCACCCGTCGCCGGCGTTGATCACGCTCGCCCTCGTCCATGCCGCGACCATGTGGGAGGCCCCGCTCGAACGGTGCCGGACGACGAAGGCGTCGACGCCCATCGCGGCGATCGTCTCGATGGTGTCGCGCAGGCTCTCGCCCTTGTTGAGGCTCGACTGCGAGACGGAAAACGTCATCGTGTCGGCGGACAGCCGTTTGGCGGCGGTCTCGAAGCTCAGCCGGGTGCGCGTCGAGTCCTCGAAGAACACGCTGCACACCGTCTTGCCGCGCAATGCCGGCACCTTCGGGTTGGGGCGGCGGTTGACCTCGGCCATGTGGTCGGCGAGGTCGAGGATGCGGGTGATCCCGTCGGCGCCCAGGTCCTCGACGGTCAGCAGCGAACGAGCCGGTGTCACCGGGTTCGACGTCACGAGACGACCCTCATGAGATCACCACGCCGTCGGCGCTCGCCACGACCCGTTCGGTGCTGCTCGTCGGCAGGTTCTTGCCGACGAAGTCCGGCCGGATCGGCAGCTCGCGGTGTCCCCGGTCGACCAGCACGGCCAACTGGACCGCATCGGGCCGGCCGTAGTCGGAGACGGCGTCGAGTGCTGCTCTGACGGTCCGGCCCGTGAACAGCACGTCGTCGACCAGGACGACGGTGGCGCCGTCGATGTCGCCCGGCAGATCGCTGACGGCGCCGGGGCTCACGGGACGCAAGCCGATGTCGTCGCGGTACAGACTGGCGTCGACGGAGCCGACGGGCACCGGCGACTCGATCCGGGCGATCTCGGCGGCGAGGGAGTCGGCCAGCCAGACACCGCCCTGCTGGATCCCGACGAGGACCACGCCGTCGAGCCCTCGGTTGCGCTCGATGACCTCGTGGGCCATCCGGGTGACGGCTCGTCGCACGTCGTCGGGCCCGAGGACCCGCTTCTCTGTGTTCATCTCACTCCTCCGTGCGGGCCTCACGGGACCCGCTTCACGGTGAGGTCGAACGTAGCAGCAACTACTGTCGTCGCCATGCATGATCTCGTGATCCGTGGGGGCTTCGTCGTCGACGGCACCGGACGTCCCGGTCGCCTCGCCGACGTCGTGGTGGACGAGGGCGTGATCACCGCGGTGATCGACGCAGATTCGGACGAGGAGGTCGGCGAGGCGACCCGAGTGGTCGATGCGACCGGGAAGCTGGTGACGCCCGGCTGGGTCGACATCCACACCCACTACGACGGCCAGGCGTCGTGGGACCCGTACCTGACGCCGTCGTCGTGGCACGGGGTGACGACCGTCGTGATGGGCAACTGCGGTGTCGGCTTCGCGCCGGCGGCACCGGACCGCCACGAGTGGCTGATCGAGCTGATGGAGGGGGTCGAGGACATCCCCGGCACGGCGCTCACCGAGGGGCTGACATGGGACTGGGAGTCGTTCGAGGACTACCTCGATGCTCTCGACCGACGGCCGTTCGCGATCGACATCGGAGCGCAGGTCGCCCATGGCCCGGTCCGCGGGTACGTCATGGGCGACCGCGGCGCCGCCAACGAGCCGCCGACCGACGACGACATCGCCGCGATGGCCGACATCGTCGAACGCGGGCTGCGTGCCGGCGCGCTCGGATTCTCGACCTCGCGCACACCGATCCACCGCTCGAAGTCGGGGGAGCTCGTGCCTGGCACCAACGCCGAACGGGACGAGCTGTTCGGCATTGCCGACGCCCTCGCGCGCGCCGGCCACGGCGTGTTCCAGTTCGCCCCCGACCACGCGCACCTCCCGATCGACGAGTGGCCGTGGATGAAGGAACTGGCCCTGCGGACCGGCCGCACGATCAGCGTCAACCTCAACCAACCCGACGATGCCCCCGACCTCTGGAAGGACGTGCTGGCCCTGCTCGACGAGGCGCGGGACGAGGGCATACCGATCGTCGCGCAGGTCGCGGGACGCGTGGTCGGGCTGCTGATGTGCCTCGAGGGCAGCTTCAACCCGCTCGGCTTCCATCCCGCGTACGCTGCGCTCGCTGGCTTGCCACTGGCCGAACGAGCCGCTGCACTCGCTGACCCGGCGTTGCGCGACGAGTTCTCCGCTGCGCCCGCCGAGGGCGGCGACCTGTATCGGATGCTGGTCCTCGACCGGCTCGACCGGTTCTGGGCGGTCGAGGACGGCGACATCGACTACGAACCACCGGCGGAGGACTCACTCGCTGCGGTCGCCGAGCGCACCGGGGTCCGCGCCACCGATCTGATGATCGACCAGCTGGCATCGAACCGGGGCAACGGCATCGTGCTCACCCCCTTCTTCAACTACGCCTACGGCGATCTGTCGTTCAGCTACGAGGTGCACCGTCACCCGGGCACCCGGATGGGTCTGGCCGACGCCGGCGCCCACTGCGGCGTCGTGTGCGACGGCGGGACGCCGACATTCATGCTGACCCACTGGACGCGCGATCGCACCCGTGGCCCCAAGCTGCCGCTGGAGCACGTGGTGCGACGCCAGACGCGGGAGACCGCCGAACTGTACGGGCTCGGCGACCGTGGCGCCCTGCTGGCCGGCCTGCGCGCCGACGTCAACGTCATCGACTACGACCGTCTCACATTCGGGCCCGCCCGGATGGCCCACGACCTACCGGCCGGCGCCCGGCGCCTGGTGCAGAAGGCCGAGGGCTACGACGCCACGTTCGTCGCCGGCGTCCAGATCGTCGACCACGACGAGTTCACCGGCGAGCTCCCCGGCAAGCTCGTCCGGGGACCGCGCTGATCGGTCAGCCGGGGAGCGCGACCGATCGGTCGCGCTCGTAGAGCACCCAGATGTCGTTGCGGGCGATCTCGGTGAACGCCTCGTCGATCTCGAGCCAGTCGTCGACGAGTGAATCGTCGAGACGCACCGGCAGCATCACGAACTCCACACGATCGGACCGCTCCGCGAGGCGCTGGCCCTCCATCGACGTGTCGGGCCCGTAGAGCACGACCCGGAACGGCACCGGGAACTGGTAGATCTCCTCCCGGTACGCCAGGTGCGGTGTCAGCCGGTAGTTCGCCGACACCACCGCGTCGTCGGGAACGAACTCGAGCAACTCTCGCGCCGAGGTGGCGTACACGTTGCCGGTGTTGCCATAGAACATCTCCGTGCGGCCCCACGGCATCGGTGCCCAGAGATATGCGGTCACCAACGTCGTCGCAGCGAGGACGCCCATCGCCACGGGGCCGGTGCGCACCCTGAGCGAGCGGCCGCGAAGTCGCACCGCGTGATCATGCATTGCGCCGATCGCGTACACGGTGCCGATCGCCAACGCCGGCACGGCGATCAGGCTGTAGTGGTAGTCGACCTGGTACTGGTACCAGAACGTGCTCAGGATGTTGGTGAACAGCACCAGACCACTGATCAACGCGACGTCGGGCAACCGGGCGAACAGCCAGGCGAACGGCGCCGTCATCTGGACGAGGTACCACGGACGGTCGTCGCCGCGGAGGTGTTCGACGAGGCGACCCGGGTGGAACACCGCGGTGTCGAGGAGCCCGCCAACGCCGCCGAAGGGGATCCGCCACGTGTTCCGGGTGGGCACGCCGATCAGGCTGCGCATCACCACGAACATGGCGACGGCCATGAACGCGAGGCTGCCGAACACCGTCAGCAGACCGATGCGCCGGTCGCGTCGCAGCGCCACCCAGATCCCGAGCGGCACGATCACCAGCGACACGTCCTCCTTCACCATCAGCGACAGCACCACGAACACGGCGTACAGACGCCACTTGCGTTCGAGCGCCGCGTAGATGGCGAAGCCGACGAACACCCCCAGGAACGCGTCGGGATGGAAGTTCTCGAGGTTCGTCCAGCCAACCGCAGGGTGCAGCAGGTACGTGCCGGCACCGACCAGCGCCCACCACTCCGATCCGAGGCGGCGGCGGGCGTACAGGAACACCGGGATGGCGCCGGCGGCGATCGCCGCCGACTGGGCGGTGAACATGATCCAGGCACCGGGCGCGATCCAGTACAGGGGGACGAGGAACAGCAGCACGAAGGACGTGTGGTCGCCGAACAGGTTGCGGCCCATCAGCGTGACGAACGGCGCGTCGAAGCGCGACAGGAGCCACATTCCCTGGTCGTAGAGCGCTGAGTCGTAGGTGGCAGTGCCCAGCGCGTGGTGGATGTTCAGCGACCTGACCGAGAAGTACCACGTCCAGATCAGCACCGCTCCGGCGAGGAACACCTGCGGCGCCGTCGGCGGCGTCACATGGTGCCACCACCGCGTGGTGACATCGTCGTTGCGATCTTCGGCGGCGCCCGGTCGCACCTCGTCGATCGTCGTCGACTCCGACATCGAACTACTCTCGCAGGTCGCCCACCAGCGCCGAGAGCACCCCGTTGACGAACTTGCCGCTGTCGTCGGTGGAGAATCGCTTGGCCAACTCGACGGCCTCGTCGATCGCCACGGCGACCGGCACGTCGGGCCGATGCGCGAGTTCGAACGCGCCGAGGCGCAGCACGTTGAGGTCGAGCACCGGCATCCGAGCCAGCGTCCACCCCTTGGCTCGTGCGGCGATCGCGGCATCGAGCTCGTCGACGTGCTCACCCACGCCCGTGACGAGGAGCACGGTCAACCGATCGGGCTCCAGTACCTGCAGGGCGAGCGCATCCGTGGGTGAGATGCCCTTCGAGTACGCCTCGTAGAGCAGGTACAGCGCCCGTTCGCGCGCGTCGGAACGGTCGTCGGGGCGCGGCATGGCGGCCATGGTGTCGTCGTCGACCCTGGTCAGACGCGGGTGATGTAGTCGCCGGTGCGGGTGTCGACCTTGACCTTGTCGCCGGGTTCGACGAACAGCGGCACCTGCAGGACCTTGCCGGTCTCGAGCGTCGCCGGCTTGCGTGCGCCCGACACCCGGTCGCCCTGCACGCCGGGCTCGGTCTCTGCGATGGTCAGCTCGACCGACGCCGGGATGTCGACGCCGATGATCTCGCCCTGGTACTGGGCGATCTGGGCCACCATCTGCTCGGTGAGGTAGTCGGCGGCTTCACCCAGTGCGGCGTTCGGCACGTTCATCTGGTCATAGGTCGAGGTGTTCATGAAGACGTAGTCGTCACCGTCCTTGTAGAGGAACTGCATGTCCTGACGGTCGACGATCGCCTGCTCGACCTTGATGCCGGCGTTGAACGTCTTGTCGATGACGGCACCCGTGCGGACGTTGCGGATCTTGGTGCGCACGAACGCACCACCCTTGCCCGGCTTGACGTGCTGGAATTCGACGACCTGGAACAGTCCGTTGTCGAGTTCGAGCGTGATTCCGTTCTTCAGGTCGTTCACGGAGATCTGCGGCATGGTCGGTTCCTTGTCGGTGGGGTCGGTGCGGTCGTGGCGGCTGGACGGGTCTCCCGGTCAGCCCGGGAATGGTCGCGGCACCGTGTGCGTGAGTGGCTGCGAGCCGGTTTCGGTGACGACGAGGAGATCCTCGATCCGGAAGCCACCGAAGCCGACACGATAGAGGCCCGGTTCGACCGTCACCACGTTCCCCGCGACCAACTCGTCGTCGGAGACCTGGGAGTGGAACGGCGGCTCGTGGATGACCAGGCCGACGCCGTGACCGGTTCCGTGCAGATACCAGTCGAGATGGCCGGCGTCGTCGAACACGTCGCGGCAGACCGAATCGAGCGTTCGAGCCGAGATTCCGGCGCACAGCGCGGCCGTGCCGGCGGAATGAGACGCCTCCACGAGCGCATAGATCCGGCGTTGTTCCGCGGTCGGTTCACCGATCACGTACGAGCGGGTCATGTCGGAGTGGTAACCGTCGACCAGCGCCCCGACGTCGATGATCACGGTGTCGCCCTCGACGATCCGACGGTGCGACGCCTCGTGATGCGGGCGGGCGGCATGGTCGGGTCCGCTCGCCACGATCGTCTCGTAGCTGCGGTCGTCGGCGCCGTGCAGGCGCATGCGGTACTCGAGCTCGTTGCGGATGTCGGCCTCGGTGACCGGGTGGTCGACGGTGGCGAACAGGAGCGGTTCGACGTCGGCCAGCGCGGCGTCGGCGGCGGCTGCTGCTGCGGACATCCGCTCGATCTCGGCGGCGTCCTTGATGCGCCGCTGGCGACCGACGGGCGACTCCGTCGGCTGCAGCGAGATCTCGGCGGCGAGCCGGCGCCACTCGGCGTGGCTGGTCGAGGTGGGATCGAGCCCCACGCTCCGGGCGGAATGCAGCGCCTGGACGAGCCGTTCGTGCAACTTCGCCCTGGACGTCTCGGCGATCACGGTCGCTGCACTCGAGGCGGTCTCGGCGCGGGCGCGCTCGCCGTAGCGGCCGTCGGTGCCGAGGACGAGTTCGTCGGGCGTCAACACCACCCAGCCGTTCGATCCGGTGAACCCCGTCAGCCACCGCACGTCGACCAGGTCGGTGAACAGCACCGTGTCGCAGCCGTTGTCGAGTGGGAGCCGTGACCGGATGGCCGCAACGCGGGGCCCGTGGTCGATCGGTGTGCTGCCCATGTCAGCGACCCTCCGAGAGGAATCGCTCGAGGGCGGCACGAACCGCCGACTCGGGGACGTGCTCGACCACCTCGACGCCGTCGGGCCCGTCGAGCACGAACGTCAGGCCGTCGACCGCCTTCTTGTCACGGGCCATCAACTCCATCAGATCATCGATGTCGAGCACCTCGGGTGGCGTGATCCGCAGGCCGTACTCCCCCGCGACGATGCGACGGTGTTCGTCGACGCGGTCCCCGCCGATGCGACCGAGTTCGCGAGCGAGCTCGGCAGCGAAGATCAACCCGATGGCGACCGCCTCGCCGTGGGCCAGGTCGTGGGCGGTGGAGATCTCGAGCGCGTGGGCCAACGTGTGGCCGTAGTTGAGCAGCGCCCTCCGGCCGCCTTCGCGCTCGTCCGAAGCGACCACGTCGGCCTTGATCTCGACGCACCGAGCAATGCGCTCGTCGAGCGCCATCGAGAGCAGATCGTCGCCGGTGAGGAAGTGGTACTTCGACATCTCGCCGAGACCGCAGCGGGTCTCTCGCGCAGGCAGGGTCGCGAGGGCGTCGAGGTCGCAGACCACGCCGGACGGCTGCCAGAACGCGCCGACGAGATTCTTGCCCTCCGGGAGGTTGACCCCGGTCTTGCCACCGATGGCGGCGTCCACCATGCCGAGTAGCGTCGTGGACACGTGCACGACCGGGGTGCCGCGGTGCCACGTGGCCGCAGCGAATCCGGCGACGTCGGTGACCATGCCTCCGCCCACCCCGACGACCACATCGCGCCTCGTGAGGCCCTGGCGAGCGAAGCCCCGCGTCAGCGACTCGATCGTCGCGAGCGACTTCGCCGCCTCGCCGGTACCGACGACGTAGGTCTCGATCTGGTGGTCCGGGAGCGAGACGGTGAGCGGGATCTGGTCCTGGGTGACCACGGCGACGCGGCGGGCCGACGACGGCAGTAGCGAAGCGAGTTCGGCGAGCGCTCCGGCGCCGATGACCACGTCGTACGCTCGGTCGGCGAGCGGCACCGTCACGCGCAGCATCGCAGCACCGCCCTGGCCACCTCGGTCGGCGTCCGGTTCTCCACCGACACGATCGCATCGGCGACCTCCTGGTACAGCGGGGCCCGCACATCGTTCAGACGACGCAGCGTGGCCTCTGGATCGTCGTCGAGCAACGGCCGGTGACCGCCGGTGCGCACCCGGGCGGCGAGCACCTCCACGTCGGCCATCAGCCACACGACGCGGGCGTCGGCGTCGTGGAGTGCCTGGCGGTTGCGCTCGCTGAGCACCACACCACCGGCCGCGGCGATCACGGACGGCTCGAGTGCGGCCAGCGCCTCGAGGAGCGTGTCGGTCTCGAGTTCGCGGAAGGCGGCTTCGCCGTCGGTCGACCAGATCTCGCGCACCGTGCGCCCCGTCCGTTCCTCGATCATCTCGTCGGAGTCGAACATCGGGCGCCCCAATTCGGCCGCGACCATGCGGCCGACCGTCGACTTGCCCACGCCCATCATGCCGACGAGGACCAGATGGGTCACGGCAGTGTGGCCGCGAAGGCCTCGGCGTTGCGGATGAATTCCTCGAGGGAATCGCCGCCGAACTTGCGCTGCGCCTCGGCGGCCAACACGAGCGCCACCATCGTCTCGGCGACCACGCCCATGGCCGGGACGGCGGTGACGTCGGTGCGCTCCTTGAACGACACCGTCGACTCCTTGGTGGCCGTGTCGACCGTTTCGAGCGTCGGGACGTTGAGTGTGGCCAGCGGCTTCATCGCGGCGCGCACGACCAGGAGTTCTCCCGTGGAGATCCCACCCTCGGTGCCGCCGGCCAGCGTGCTCCCCCGGCGGTACTGATTGGCGTCGGCGTCCCACGAGATCGGATCGTGCGCGATGCTGCCGCGGCGACCCGCGACCTCGAACCCGTCGCCGATCTCGACACCTTTGACCGCCTGGATGCTCATGATCGCCTGGGCCAGCAACGAGTCGAGCTTGCGATCCCAGTGGACGTGGCTGCCCAGGCCGACGGGGACCCCGAATCCGAGCACCTCGACGACGCCGCCGAGCGAGTCGCCGTCCTTCGCGGCGGCCTTGATCTCGGAAATCATCGCCTCGCTCGCCTCGAGGTCGAAGCAGCGGACCTGGTTCTCGTCGACGCGATCCAGCTGGCCGGGCGTCGGGCGCGCGGCGCCGTCCGGGACGCGGGCAGCGCCCATCTGGATCACGTGGGAGATGATCTCGACGCCGATGTGCGACAGCAGCGCCTTGGCGACGGCGCCGGCGGCGACACGTGCTGCGGTCTCGCGTGCGCTGGCACGTTCGAGGACGTCGCGGGCATCGGTGAACCCGTACTTCTGCATGCCGGCGAGGTCGGCGTGCCCGGGACGAACCTGCGTGAGTGGTGCCTTGGTGGCGCCGGGCGCCGGGCTCATCTCCTCGTGCCACTTGTCGCTGCGGAACCACTCGCTGTTCTTGATCTCGATGGCGATCGGCGAACCCAGCGTGCGCCCATGGCGGACCCCGCCGATCAGGGTGAGTTCGTCGGCCTCGAAGCGCTGCCGGGGCCCGCGGCCGTAGCCGAGGCGACGTCGCCCCATCTCGTCCTGGATCTGCTCGACCGTGATCGGGAGGCCGGCCGGCAGTCCCTCCATCACGACGACCAGCGCCTGGCCGTGGGATTCGCCCGCCGTGAGATACCGCAACATCGGCCCGAGGCTACCGGTGGGCCAACGCAGACTCGGCGGCACGACGCATCACCGCGACGTCGGGAAGGTGCCCGAGCCAGGCGAGCTGCTGCAGCGCTGCCTGATGGACCAGCATGCCGAGCCCGTCGATCGTCCGCGCCCCGCGCTCGTCCGCGCTGACCAACCAGGCCGTGCGGAGCGGGTGGTAGACGAGATCGGCGACGACCTGTGTCTGCCCCAACAGCTCGGGATCGCACGGAAGGTCGTCGGCGGTGGCGGACGCCGGATCGACGCCCATCCCGACACTCGATGCGTTGACGACGAGATCGGCTGCGGCGACGTCGTCGGCGTCTCCGACGGATGCGACCTCGGACAGCGAGCTGGCCGACTCGGCGCGTTCCCTGGTCCGGTTGACCACACTGATCGACGCTGCACCCGCCCGGCCGAGCGCATCGATCACCGAGCGTGCTGCCCCACCGGCGCCGAGCACTGCGACCAGGGCGCCGCGCACGTCGACGCCGGCCTCGGCCACCGACGCCACGAAACCGGCCCCGTCCGTGCTCGAGCCGACCAAGTCGTCACCGTCCCACGCGACGGTGTTGACCGAGCGCAGTGCCGTCGCGGCCGGGTCGAGGCGGTCGACGGCGGCGGCGACATCGTGCTTGTGCGGCATCGTCACCGACAGCCCGGCGATGCCGAGCACCCGCACGGCGGCGAGGGCATCGGCGGCGTGGCCCGGGGCCACGTCGAACGCTGCGTAGGTCCAGTCGACGCCCGCCGCATCGAAGGCCGCTTGGTGGATGACCGGGGACAAACTGTGCTCGACGGGCGACCCGATCAACGCCGCGAGACGGCGCAGCGTCACAGCAGCCCGGCCTGGCGGGCGAGCTCCACGTTGCGTTCGTGCTGCCACAGCTCGGAGGCGAACACGTGTGCGCCGTTCTCGTCGGCGAGGACGTAATAGAAGTAGAAGCACTCCGTCGGATTTTCGAGTTCGGCGCAGATCGGATCACCGGCCGGCGGGTTCGGCGCCGGGTTGAGCGCCGCCTGGATCGATGCCCGTCCCGGTGCCGCGATCGGCGTCGGTGGCAGCCCGGGCCGCAGGTACGAGTTGTACGGCGTGTCGATCGTCCGCAGCTCAGAGAACGGCAGCTCGGGGTCGATACCCGCCTGGTCCCGGCCGTACAGCACGGTGGCGTCGATCTGCAACGGGAACGGCGTGTCCGGGTTGAGCGCCGAGAAGTACAGCCGGTTGTGGATCACGCGGGAGATCTTTGCTCGGTCCTCGGGGACCCGTGCCTCGCGCTCGATCATCGAGGCGATGATCAGCGTCTCGTAGGGCGTGCGGCCGAGTGCCGCGGACTTGTTGACGATGTCCTCCTGGTCACCGACGCGCTCCATGATCGCGATCATCCGCTCGATGACCTGGCCTTCGCTCTCGGCGTTCGACACCTGGTAGGTGTCGGGGAACAGCAGCCCCTCGAGCGAGTTCACCGTCAGCGGTTGCCATGCCGCTCGGATCGAGCCGTCGGTGGCCGCGGTGAGGAACTCGCCGGCGTCGAGACGATCGACCGAGCTGCCCAGCCGGTTCGCCATCTTGTCGAGGGTGAACCCCTCCGGGAACGTCACCTTGGTGTACGTCTGACCCGGCGGCGTTCGCAGCCGGCCGAGCACGTTGCCCATGTGGTCGTTCGGGCGGATCTCGTAGTAGCCGGGCGTCAGCTCGAGGCCGCCCTCGCGTTCGACGTACCACTCGAAGATGCCTGGATCGGAGATCAGCCCGTTGTCGGCGAGACGCTGGGCGACCGACTCGAGGTCGTCGGTCTCGTTGACCGTGAAGCTCTGGACGTCGCCGGGAGCACCCTCGGGATTGATCTTGCCGAGATACCACCAGCCGACGTACCCGGCGATGAGGATCACGATCACCGCGACGACCATCGATGCCCAGACGATCCACTTGGCGATCCGACGTTCTCCCCGCAGCCGCTCGACCGACCCGGTCTGATCGGTCGTGTCCCACGGGTCGGTCGGCCAGTCGACAGCGGGATGCGAGTCCGGGTCGACCTGGGCCTCGGGTAACAACGGGTCGAGCTGCGTCATGGGCCGACCTCGCCTGGTGGCTCGGGTGTCCAGGTGCCCGCCCGGTGGTCGAGCCACGCCTGCAGCATCACGGCGGCGGCGACCTTGTCGACCACCTTGCGGCGCTGACGGGCGTCGAGGCCGGCGTCGAGCATGCCGCGCTCGGCGGTCACCGTCGTGAAACGCTCGTCGTACATCGTCACCGGCACCCCGACAACGCTAGCCAGCTGCCCGGCCTCCGTCTCGGCAGACCGGGCGGCGGGACCCTTGGTCCCGTCGAGCGACAGCGGCAAGCCGACGACGACCAGTTCGGCCTCCTCGTCACGGACCAGCTTGGCGATCTCGGCGTGGTCGTGACGGCGCGACGACGAGCGGTGCACGGTCGTGAGCGCTGACGCCACATTGCCGGAGATGTCGCTCACGGCGATACCGATGCGCTTGGAGCCGAGATCGATCCCGAGCGCCCGCACTCCCGGCGGACGACTCACGTGGCCGTGGCGAGCAGCTGTGCCGCTGCGCCGGCGGCCAGCTCGAGCGCGGCCGGGATACCGGTGACGTCCTTGCCGCCGGCCGTCGCGATGTCGCCCTTGCCACCTCCGCCGCCGCCGACCGCACGGGCGGCGTCCTTCAACAGCTCCGAGGCGGTCCACCCGCTACCCGATTCGACCGCAGCGACGAGGCCGACGCCACCGCTCGTGGTCTCGCCGATCAGGACCACCAGTCGAATGCCGGGATGCTGGCGCACGGCGATCGCCAACTCGCGCAGGTCGCCGGGATTCAGGCCGTCGACGCGTGTGACCAGGACGCCGTCGTGGGCGATCGCGGCCAGTTCCCCGGCGCGGCCCATCGCCAATTGCGCCCGCAGCGACTTGATCTCCTCCTGCAGGGCCTTGTTCTCGTCGAGTCGGCGCTGCACGCCGGTGAGCAGCTCGTCGGCTGACGACCCCACGAGACGGGCCGCATCGGCGATCAATTGTTCGTCGCGCTGGAGCAATGTGACGCTCGCCGCTCCGGTGACCGCCTCGATCCGCCGCAGGTTGGAGCCGATCGACGACTCGCTCACGACCTTGATGGTGCCGATGTCGCCGGTGGCACGAACGTGCGTGCCGCCGCAGAGTTCGATCGACGACCCGGCTTCGAGCACCCGGACGATGTCGCCGTACTTGTCACCGAAGAACGCGATGGCGCCCAGCGCCTCGGCCTCGTCCTTGGTGGTTTCGAAGATCCGTGTCGGCGTGTTGTCGAGCGTCTCGGCGTTCGCGAGGCGTTCGATCTCGGCGATCTGGTCGTCGGTCACCGCCTCGTAGTGGCTGAAGTCGAAGCGGAGACGGTCGGGTCCGACCATCGAACCGGCCTGCTTGACGTGGTCGCCCAGTACCTGGCGCAGAGCGTGGTGCAGCAGGTGGGTCGCGGTGTGGTTGCGCCGGATGGCGGCGCGGCGCTCGGCGTCGATCGACGCGGTTGCGGTCTGGCCCGTCAGGATCCGGCCGTCGACACGGGCCCGGTGCCGGCGCAGGTTCGGCAGCGCGAACGTGGTGTCGAGGACGTTCGCAGTGCCCGTCTCGGTCAGGATCGTGCCGGTGTCGCCGATCTGGCCTCCCGACTCGGCGTAGAACGGCGTGCGATCGAGGAAGATGTCCACCAGCCCATCGCCCTGCTCAGCACCGTCGGCGGACTCGACGGGCACGACGGCGAGGACCCGGCTCTCCGACCTGTCGTCGGTGTAGCCGACGAACTCGGTGACACCGAACTGTTCAACGACGTCGCGATAGGCGTCGAGGTCGACCCCGTCGCCGGCACCTTTCTGGGCCGCCTTGGCGCGCTCACGCTGAGCGGCCATCTCGGTGGTGAATCCGGCGAGGTCGACCGCCACGTTGCGTTCGGCGGTGATCTCCTGGGTCAACTCCAACGGGAAACCGTAGGTGTCGTGCAGCAGGAAGGCGGTCGAGCCGGACAGCTCGGTGGGATTCGCTTCGAGCTCACCGTCGAGGATGCCGAGACCGTGCCTGAGGGTCTGGCGGAACCGCTCCTCCTCCTTGGTCATCACGCTGACGACGAAGTCACGGTTCTTGACGACGTCCGGGTAGGCGTTGCCCATCACGTCGATGGCGACCTCGGTCAGCCGTGGCATCACGAGCGACTCGGTGCCCAACAGGTACGCGTATCGCACGGCCCGACGGATGATGCGACGCAGCACGTAGCCGCGCGCCTCGTTCGAGGGGAACACGCCGTCGTTGACCAGCATCGCTCCCGAGCGAGCATGCTCGGCGAGCACTCGCATCGCGAAGCTGTCGCGGTCGTCGTAGTCGCCGACCCGGTAGGACTTGCCGGTGATCGAGCAGGCCTCGTCGATCAGCGGCTTCATCAGGTCGGTCTCCCACACCGAATCGACACCCTGCACGAGGGCGAGGATGCGCTCGAGTCCGGCGCCGGTGTCGATCGACGGCTTCGGCAGCGGCGTGCGCGAGCCGTCGGCCGCCTGGTCGAACTGCATGAACACGAGGTTCCAGAACTCCATGAACCGGTCGCCCGCCGGGTCGCCGAGCGGGCCGCCGTCGGGTCCGAACGCCGGGCCGCGGTCGATGTGGATCTCGCTACAGGGCCCACAGGGCCCGGTGTCGCCCGCCTGCCAGAAGTTGTCCTTGTCGCCGAGGCGCTGGATCCGATCCATCGGGACGCCGACCACCTCGTGCCAGATCGCTTCGGCCTCGTCGTCGGACTCGTGGACCGTGATCCACAGCCGGTCGCCGTCGAATCCCCAGCCACCCGCGGCAGGATCCCCGGTGACGAGTTCCCAACTCCACGGGATCGCCGACTCCTTGAAGTAGTCGCCGAAGCTGAAGTTGCCCAGCATCTCGAAGAAGACCAGGTGGCGTTTGGTGCGACCGACATCGTCGAGGTCATTGTGCTTGCCACCGGCTCGAGCACACTTCTGCGAGCTGACAGCGCGCTGGAACGGGGGCTGTTCGTCGCCGACGAAGTACGGCTTGAACGGCAGCATGCCCGCCACGTTGAACAACACCGTCGGATCGTGGGGGATCAGGCTTGCCGACGGCACGACGACGTGATCCTTGGCGGCGAAGAAGTCGCGGAAGGAGTCGCGCAGCTGGTCGGCGTTCATCGAGACGGTCATATCCCGGGCGAGCCTATCGACGCAGGTAGCTTGCTCGACCGTGAGTACCGCACCGCAGGACCTGCACGAGTGGATCAGTTTCGAGGATCCCGACGAACACCGCACGTGGCTGTTCGACGCGACCTTCCTGCGGTCGAACTACACCTGCATCTACGGCTGCGGCTGCAAGGGGATCCTCGACGAGCCCGCGCCGGAGCTGGCGCTCGGATGCTGCAGCTACGGCGCCCACTTCGCGGACGCCGACGACGTGGCCAACCTCGAGCGGTACGTCGAGCGACTCGAACCGCACCACATGCAGTTCCACGCCAAGATGAAGAAGAAGGGGTACCTGCGCGAGGGCGAGCCCGACGTCGACGGCACCCCGGTCACGGTGACACGGCTGGTCGACGACGCCTGCATCTTCCTCAACCGGGTCGGTTTCGACGGTGGTGTTGGGTGTTCGCTGCACATCGCTGCACTGGAGGCCGGCGAGCGGCCGATGGACTGGAAGCCGTCGGTGTGCTGGCAGGTGCCGATCCGTCTCGAGCACTCGACCGACGAGTCGGGGCACGTCACTTCACGGTTGCGCGAATGGAAGCGACGCGACTGGGGCGAGGGAGGCGAGGAGTTCGGCTGGTGGTGCACCGAGGAGCCCGACGCCTTCGTGGGCGGCGAGGCGCTCTACGTCTCGGCCAAGGACGACATCGTCGAACTCGTCGGAGCGCACATCTACGAACTCATGGTGACCCAGATCGAGCGTCCCGGCTGGGTTCCGCTACCCCATCCGGCGGTACGCCGACGCTGAGGGGCCGCAGCGACCGGATCAGTCGTCCTGGTCGTCGTCGTCATCGAACGTGACGCCGTACTTCTCCGCGAGCGCGGCGTACTCGTCGTCGTCGTCACCGTCCGACTCCGACGGAGCCGAACGGTCACCGAAACCCAGATCAAAGGCTCCCGGTCCGGACTGCTTCAGTTTTCTCGCCTCTTCGAATCGGCGATGACGACCCTTCTTCACGACAGGGCTCCCACACACTAGAAAGCTGACATTCGCGCACAGGGTAGCGGCGCCACTTGGGATTTCTCTGAATGCGTCGAATTGTCCGACGAGTGGCGACTTCAGTCGGACACGGCGTGCAGTCGCAGGCGTCCCTCGGGGTCGAACGTGAGGCCTGCCTTGCCGCCCACGAGCCGGCGGATGCCGTCGCCGACGAGCTCGTTGCGCCAGCCGGTCCCGAGGCGCGCATCGTCGTCCCCACGCAGGAACGACACGATGTCGGCCCGCGTGGCGAGCAGCGTCGGGTCGAGACGTTCGTCGCGGGCGAGCTGCCCGACCCACGCCGACACCAAGGTCACCGCCGGGCGCATGTTGCGGTCGAGGTCGTCCGCGGACGGCGGCGGTGTCGGGGCTGGAGCACCCTTCGCCGCCCGTACCGCGTCGAGGATCTCCTCGGCGATGGCGCCTCTGGCGTGCCGGTCGTCGACGCCGCGCGCTTGCGACAGTTCCTTCGCCGACGACGGCGCGCGCTGGGAGATGCCCAGGATGGCGAGGTCGGGCAGCACCTGGCGGACCGGCACATCGGTGCGCATGGCACGCCGTTCGCGCCACGCCGCGACGCTCTGCGCCACCGCCCTCGCGCTCGGACGCAGCGAGCGTGCGTCCTTGAGCCGCATCCAGGCGTCGTCCGGGGCGGAACCGCTCGTCGGGCGGGTCCGGAGCTCCTCGCAGGCGTCGTCGGCCCAGCCCAACCGCCCGATCTCGGCGAGCTGGCCCACCAGCCGTTCGTGCAGATCGAGCAGATACTCCACATCGGCGGCGGCGTACTGACACTGGCTGTCGGTCAATGGACGTCGGAGCCAATCGGTGAGACGGTCACCCTTCGGCGGCGAGACGCCGATCTCGCCCTGCAGCAGTGACACCAGCGACGGCGTGCCATAGCCGACGAACCCGGCGGCCAGCTGGGTGTCGAACATCTTCGAGGGGACCGACCCGACCGCATGGGTCAGCACGTCGAGATCCTGCTGGGCGGCATGGATGACGCAGATCGCATCGGAGGCGAACAGCTTGTCGAAGGGCCCGACGTCGACGGCGAGCGGATCGACCAGCACCAGTTCCTGACCTTCGGCGCTCCGCCAGGCCACCTGGAGTAGCGCGAGCTTCGGGAAGTACGTCCGCTCGCGGTGGAACTCGGTGTCGAGTGCGTAGCGGGGTTCGGCGGTCAACGTCTCGACGAGGTCGTCGAGATCGCTCTGGCGATCGATCCAGCGAAAGGAGATGCGTCCGTCAGCCACCGATGGCACCGGGCCCGGCACCGACGGCGACATCGAAGCCGGCAGCGGTCCAGGCGATCATCCCACCGCTCACGTTGACGACGTTGCGACCCTGACCACGCAGGAAGTCACAAGCCTGACCCGACCGGGCACCCGATCGACACACGATGTAGGTCGGCTCGCCGTCGAACGCCTCGACGCTTCCCGGAACCGTGGCCAGCGGCACCAGCGACGCATGAGGGATGTGGCCCTGCGCCCATTCGACCGGTTCACGCACGTCGACGACACGCGCCGCCGGTCCGAGCGCCGCCAGGTCGTGCACGGAGATCTCTGCAGTTGTCACGCCCTCAAGAGTACCGACCGAGGTCGCCCGGGGTGTTGATGTTGCGCAACGCCGCCGCATCGACATCGATGGCGACGGAGTCGAGACGCCCGATCGCCAGATGCAGCGCACGCTCGCCGGCTTCGAAGCAGCGCCGCAGCGGCTCGATGGCGGACCGGTGCCAGATCGCACACATCGGCTCGATGGCGGAGGTGCGAGCGATCACGACGTCGACGCCCGGCTGCGACCGCGCCGCGTTGACCATGGCGGCCACGCTGGCCCCGGTCAAGGCCGGCAGGTCGCAGGCCACGACGAACACCCCGGCGACATCGTCGTGCTCGAACCGCTCCAGCACACCCAGCACGCCGCCCAACGGCCCTGCTCCGGGATACCGGTCCGGCAGGACGAGCAGACCGAGTGGCGCCAGTTCGTCGGAATCACCGCCGTGCGCGACCACCTCGGCGCACCCGGCGGAACGGAGCGCCGTGGCGACACGCGTGGCCATCGGCACGTCGTCGATCTCGATCAGCGCCTTGTTGCGACCCATCCGTCGACTCGCTCCTCCGGTGAGGACCGCGCCGACCAGCGGCGGCGACTCAGTCAGCGGGGATCCCGCTCGGGTCGAGCTGCAGCAGGAACGTCCGGCAGCGTTCCGCCTCGTCGGTCTCACCAATCTCGGCCGCCATCTCACCGAGCCCGCGAAGGCAACGCAGGAATCCCCGATTCGTCGGTGCCGCCCACCGGACGTAGCCACTCCCCCGCCACCCGTTCGCCCGCAGGGTGTCGAGACCGCGGTGATACCCGACTCGATAGGCGGCATACCGCTCGATCGTGTCGCGCCCGAGATCGCCGAGCGCTGCCCAGCCCTCGAGGAGACGTGGGGCCGACGCGACGACATCGGCGACCATCGCTCGACGCTGCTCGATCGGTCGACCCAGCGCCTCGGCGAGCCGACGGTCGAGTTGTGCGTCGGGGGCTGGCAGCACGGTGGTCGGGAGGCCCGAGGACAGATTGATCGGTTGGTCGCTCACCGGCTCGAAGCGTAGAGGGTCGAAGGGACGGGTCGGCATACTGTTGCCCGGATGCTCGCTCTGACCCTCGACGACGCCAAGACGATCGCCGTCGTCGTGGCCACCGTGTTCGCCGTCGGCGCCGTCGTGTCGTTCTGGATCATGAAGTCGATCGTCCAGAAGCTGGCTGTCGCCGCCCTGCTCGCCCTGCTGGCATTCGCCGTCTGGACGCAACGGGTGTCGCTGCAGGACTGCGCCGACAAGGTCCAGGACGGGTTCGAGCTGGCCGGTACCGATGTGACCCTGACCGACACCGAGTGCTCCTTCTTCGGGGTCACGGTGACCATCTCCGACCCGCGTGCGGACCCGTCGTCGAGTGGCGACTGACACCCCCGTCGTCGACGAGCGGAACCGCGTCGACGGCGGAACGCTCGCACGGCTGACCGCCGCGAAGACGGTCACCAACATCGCACTGCGGTGGATCCCGCCGTTCCTGCCCACGCTGGAACGGGCCTTCGGCGCGACCACCACACAGCTGACCACCGTGCTCGGCGTGGGAGAAGCAGCAGGCTTGTCCACCATCTTCGTCGGCCGCCACCTCGATCGCGGACGTGAGCGAGCCGTGATGATCGGCGCACTTGGTCTCGTCGCAGCATCGGCGGTCCTGGCGCTGGCGGGCTCGTTGACCACCTTCGCGATCTCCTTCTTCATCCTCGTGCTGGGCGTGTCGAACCTGACCGTCGCCGGGCAGGCGTGGATCAGCCACCGCGTCGACTACCGCTGGCGGGCGCGGTCGATCGGGCTCTACGAGACCTCCTGGGCGATCGCCCTGCTCGCCGGCGCACCGGTTGTGGCAGCGCTGATCAACGTGTTCGGATGGCGCGGGCCCTTCGTCGCGATCGCGGTCGCGTGCGTCCTGGCTGCAATCCTCGTGGGCGCCACCCTGCCCGCGCACCAGCGGCCCACCGGGCTCGACACGGTCGACCCCGCCGACGCCGGCGACGTCGCGACCGACGCCGTTGCGGCCATGCGGTCGGCGCCGATCACCATGCGGGCCTGGCTCGTAATGATCGGCTCCGCCACCACGGCGATGGCGGGGCTGTCGGTATTCGTGGTGTCGGGGACCTGGCTCGACGATGCCTTCGGGGTGTCGACCGGCGGAATCGGTGCCGTGGCGATGCTGTTCGGGGCCACCGAGCTCGTCTCGAGCCTCGGCAGCGCCGCGTTCGCCGACCGTCTCGGCAAGCTGCGCACCACGCTCGGCGGACTCGGCCTGCTGGTGCTCGGCCTCACGGTGATGATCAGCGCCGACGACCGGCTGTGGATGGGCATCTGCGGGCTCGTCGTCTTCCTGCTCGGCTTCGAACTGGCCTTCGTCGTGTCACTGTCGCTCGTGAGCGAATCGATGCCCGACGCCCGCGGGACGACCCTCGCGGTGAGCAACGCCGTCGGCACGGTGGCGCGGGCCGCCGGTGCGGTGCTGAGCGGTTGGCTCTACGGCATCCACGGCATCGGTGGCACCGCCGCACTCTCGGCGACTGCGGCAGTCGTCGCCGTGGGATCGCTGACGTTCAGCCGACGCTTGCCGCCGGTTCGTCGCTGATCGACGCGAGGAACGGCGCCATCGCTGCAGCGACAGCGTCGGCATGCGTGTGCGGACCCGCATGTCCGGCCCCGGGGACCATCGCCGTGCGGCAGCCGCGGATCATGTCCCCGAGGCCCTCCATCGCCGCCCGATGATGTGGGCGTGCGTGTTCCCCGTGGAGTGCGAGCACGGGTGCAGCGATCCGCTCGCCGTCCCACGGCGCCCGTCGACGCAGGTCGGCCAGCTCCGCGACCATCGCTGCGCCTTCGGCGCGCCGCTCGGCCTGTTTCGAAGCAGCAAGACGCTCCCACGCGGCATCGCCGACGAGTCGCCGCATGAACGCCTCGGCGGCGTCGCCGGGATCGTCGGCCGCCATCGCGGCGGCGCCCGCGGAGTTGCCGGGCCACCAGTCGAGCCACGACAGCGGCATCTCGTAGACCACGACCGCGCGCACGAGCTCAGGTCGACGCGCTGCCAGGCCCAGGGCCACGTCGCCGCCCAAGCTGTGGCCGAACAGGATCGCCGGTGGCGGCGCCGCAGTCGCAGAGGCGAGCACCCTCTCGAGATCGTCGATGTTCGCGTCGACGGTCCAGGGTGGGCCGACGCCAGCCGAGCGGCCGTAGCCACGACGGTCGTAGCGGATCACGCGACATGTGGCATCGAGACGTCGGCTGAGCCGCAACAAGCCCGCCGACCGGTCCATCGAGCCGTGGATCACGACGACGAGCGGCGCGGCAGGGTCACCGGCGGCCTCCGACCAGACCGAGGGCGTCATCCGTCGACGCGGACGATCCGCAGGACGTCGGTCGCCGCATCTGCTGGTCGGCCTCGCAGCGGATCGGGTGCCCCCGCAAGCACCAGCACGCGGTCGCCGCGCGCGATCAGTCCCGCCTGCAGCGCCGTCTCGACCGCGAACCACACCATCTCGTCGGTGGTGCCGTACAGATCGACCTGCAGTGGCGTCACGCCCCAGCTGAGCGACATCGCCCGTACGACCTTCGGATGCGGTGACAGGCCGATCATCGCGGCCGACGGCCGGAACCGGGCCATGGCGCGAGCGGTCCGCCCGCTGCGCGTGCAGCACAGGATCGCCGACACGTCGGCGTCGTGGGCGGCCTGGGATGCCGCATGAGTGAGCGCTGCGGTGATCGGGTCGATGTTCGACATCTCCTCGTGATGGGCGAGACGTTGCACCCGCCCGAGCCGATCGGCCCACTGCCGGTACGAGGCCTCGGACTCGGCCCGCTCGGCCACGCTGGACATCGTGCGCACGACCCTCGCCGGATCGTGGCCAATGGCGGTCTCGCCGGAGAGCATGACGGCATCGGTGCCGTCGAAGACGGCGTTCGCGACATCGCTGACCTCGGCGCGCGTCGGCGATGGGGCGGTGATCATCGATTCGAGCATCTGGGTCGCCGTGATCACCGGCACGCCGGCCTCGATGCAGTGGCGCACGATGCGTTTCTGGAGGTGCGGGACGTCCTCGATCGGACAGTCGATACCGAGGTCGCCGCGGGCCACCATCACCACATCGGCAGCCGCGACGATCCCGTGCAGGTGCTCGACCGACGCCCGGGTCTCCATCTTTGCGACGAGCTGCGCACGGTCGCCGACCACCTGGCGGACCCGGTCGATGTCGTCGGGCGACCGCACGAACGACACGGCGATGAACTCGACGCCGGCGGCAGCGACGGCCTCCGCCAACGTGAGGTCGTGCTCGGTCGGCGACGGCAGCCGCAGGGTGTCCGACGACAGGTGCACGCCCGGGCGGCCGTTGGCCTCGCCACCGGTCTCGATCTGCGCCGTTGCATGGTCGTCGCCGATCGCGAGCACCCGCATGGCGATTGCGCCGTCGCCGAGCTGCACGCGCGCACCGACGGTGAGGTCCTCGATCAGTGTGGGGTACGCCACCATGATGCGGTCGGCGTCGCTGGGTCCGTCGCCACTGGCGAGTTCGACGGTCTCACCGGCGGCGAGGTGGACGCCTCCGTCGGGAAACGAACCCGCCCGGATCTTGGGGCCGGGCAGATCGGCGAGCACGGCGATCTGGCGATCACGTTCGGCGGCCACGGAACGGATCCGTTCGAGCACGGCGAGGTGCCCGTCGAGATCGCCGTGGCTGAGGTTCAGCCGCATCACGTCGGCGCCCGCGTCGATCAGCCGACCGAGCACGTCGGACGAGTCGCTCGCCGGTCCGATGGTCGCCACGATCTTCGTTCGCCCGGTCATATCTGCTTGTCTATCTCACAATGGAACTGCTGATCATCCGTCACGGCCTTCCCGTGCGACGCGAACTCACCGAGGGTGCGGCGGATCCGGAGCTCGCACCGCAGGGTCACGAGCAGGCTGGCCACCTGGCGAGGTACCTCGAGACCGAACGGATCGACGCCGTCTACGCGAGCCCGATGGCGCGTGCCAAGGAAACCGCGGCACCGCTCGCGCAGGTCCTGGGGCTCGATGTGCGGATCTCTCCCGGTGTGGCCGAATGGGACCAGAACAGCCCCGAGTACGTGCCGGTCGAGGAACTCAAGGCGGCCAACGACCCCCGATGGCAGGCGATGCTGGCCGGGGAATGGTCGTCGGACGAATCCGAGGAGGACTTCCGGGCCCGGGTGCTCGACGCGGTCGAGACGATCATCGACGCCCACCGCGGTGAACGGGTGGCGGTCGTGTGTCACGGCGGGATCATCAACGGCTATCTGTCGCACGTTCTCGGCCTCGGCGAGTTCGCGAGGGGCTTCTTCTACCCGAACTACACGTCGATCAACCGTGTGGCCGCAGCGTCGAGCGGGGAGCGTTCGATCGTGACCGTGAACGAGACCAGCCATCTGCGCGGCACCGGCCTGCCGATGGGTCTCTTCCAGAAAGGCCGACCATGACCGACGACCTGCTCGACTTCCTCGATGCGTCACCGTCGCCGTGGCACGCGGTCGAATCGACCGTTGCCCGACTCGACGAATTCGAGCGGCTCGACGAAATCGACGCGTGGACCGACCTGCCAGACGCGGGCTACGTGGTTCGCGGTGGCGCCGTGGTGGCGTGGCGTCTTCCGAGCGGTCCCGCGCCCGCGCACGCACCGTTCCGCCTGGTCGGCGCCCACACCGATTCGCCATGCCTGCGCGTCAAGCCGCGGCCGGATGCCGGCGGCCACGGCTGGAAGCAGCTCGCCGTCGAGGTCTACGGCGGCATCTTGAACAACAGCTGGCTCGACCGCGATCTCGGCATCGCCGGGCGGGTCGTCGGCGCCGACGGTTCGGTCACGCTGCTGAACGTCGCCGAGCCGGTGGCGCGGATCCCGCAGCTCGCCGTGCACCTCGATCGGGACGTGAACAGCGGCGGGCTCACGCTCGACACCCAGGCGCATCTGTCCCCGGTCTGGGGGGTCGGGACGTCGGCGACGGGCGAATTCGCGTCGTGGCTGCGGGACGTGGGCGAGATGTCGGTGGATCCCTCGTGGTGGGAGCTGTGCCTGTACGACGTGCAGGGCGCATCGGTGCTCGGCGCGGATCATTCGCTCATCGCGTCGGGCCGGCTCGACAACCAGGTGTCCTGCTGGGCGGCCACCACGGCGCTGGCGGCTGCGCGACCGGCCGACCACATCGCCGTGATGGTACTCAACGACCACGAGGAGGTGGGATCGTCGAGCAGTTCCGGGGCGGGCGGGCCGTTCCTCGGGACGATGCTGTCGCGGATCACGACCGGACGCGGTGGCGGTACCGAGGATCTCGCCCGGTCGCTGGCGGCGTCGTCGTGCGTGTCCGCCGACAATGCCCACGCGGTCCACCCGAACTATCCCGAACGCCACGAGCCGGGTCACCGCCCGATCGTCAACGCCGGACCGGCGATCAAGGTGAACTCGAATCAGCGCTACGCCACGTCGGGTGACACCGCCGCCGCCTTCCAGCGCGCCTGTGAGCGCGCCGGCGTGCCCTGGCAGGTGTTCGTGTCACGCAACAACATGCCGTGCGGCTCGACGATCGGCCCGATCACCGCCACCCGGCTCGGCATCGCCACCGTCGACGTCGGCGTACCGCAGCTCTCGATGCACTCGGCACGCGAGCTGTGCGGCGCCGACGACCCCGGTCACCTCGCCGCCGCATTGCAGGTCTTCCTGACCGACTGACCCCGCTGCGTCAGACAACGTTCGGGGGTCCCCGTGACCACACTGCGGGGCGCCCGCAGCAACGGCGAGTGGCGTACGCAAGGCCGTCGCTCTATGAGACGCGCCGCGGGTCACCTGCGGTGTCCGGATCGTCTGCCTGCTCGGCGGTATCACGTTCGGTGACACCGAGCAGGATCGTGCAATCGACCACGCCGGGAGCGATGGTCAGCTCCTCGTAGCGCTCGCGTGCCTCGATCAGGTGCGGCCGAGCGGCGTCCGGCTGCCCCAACGCGAGCAAGCTGCGACCGACCCCGCACATCGCCACCGCGATCGAGTGAGGGTGCTCAGCGCGCCGACCCTCTGCGAGGGCTTCGGTGTCGTCGCGGGCGGCCAATTCGAAATGACCTTGGTCGAAACGTCCCGAGACCAGGGCGCCCAACGCCAGGCTGACGCCGTATGTCCCGGCGCTGCGCAGCTCGACGATCGCCTCCGCCAGGACCGGTTCGCCGTCGTCGTAGCGGGACCCATCACGCCCAGCAGACTCCCGTAGCTGTGCAGTGCGACGAAGCGCCGCTCCGACTCCGACAGTCTCGGATGGCGACCGCCTGCTGAGACGTCTGACGAACAGTCCGTAGTGGTGCCGGACGCGGCATTCGTGGTCCGGTAGGTGTCCCTCCATCGGACAACTCGCGGCCGGCGATCATGCAGTGCGCGATAGGGGCCGATACCGAGCGGCCCGGCGGACGCCCACGGTTGAGCCGGTCATGTCGATCAAGCTCGTTCAGCGCTTGAGGATCCAATGAACACCTCGGTCTCGACGGGACCGCCGTCCCAGGCAGGCCGGATCCGCTGGAGTCGCTCGGCGGTCAGAAACTCCGTGCGCAGGTCGGCTGGCATCACTTCGTAAGGGGACGTCTGGGATCGGTGGAGCTTGATGGCCGCTTCCCTGCGCTCGAGCAGGCTCGTTGTGTCGATGACGGTGGTGAACTTCTCAGCGGGCGTACCGAGGTCGCTCAGGCCCAGGTGCTGGCTGTCAGGCTGTTGCTCGGTGAGCGCATGGACCCACTTGCGCATGAGTTCCTGGGGCAGGCAGTGCAGATACACGCGCTCCGCGCGCCAGGTGGAGCCGTCGACGGCTGCCAGGACTGCGTCGCGGATGTGGGCGTGGTCGCGGTGGCCATCGCTGGCGTCGAGCGTGACGACGACGGTTGGCTCGACCTCATCGATGAGCGCCGCGATCCGCTCGGCGACGGCTTCGAGCGGTGCTGCGACCAACGCAGTCTCCTGAGGCTCAACCTCCATTCCCGAGTCGACCCAGTCGAACAGCTCGACCCGATCGACCCCGAGGTACTTGGCGGCCGCCAGGAGTTCCTTTTCGCGCACCACGGCCATGTCGGCGCCATCGAGCCCGCGACCGGGCGTGGGTGAGCCTTCCTCGCCACGAGTGGCGCAGGCGACCGTCGTTCGGACACCGAGTTCCGCAGCATGCGCCAACAACGAGCCGCAACCGAAGGTCTCGTCATCGGGATGTGCCACCACCACCAACAATCGATCGTCCACATCTCTCCTCTCATCGCTTCCAGGGCCAGAACGGCCCTGCATAGCACCCATTGCATGCCCGTTGCTTCGCGAGCGCAACGCCGATCGGACCCGCGACCCAGAACCGGCGAAGCAGCGCGGGTCCGTCGATTCGGGACCCCACACATGATCACCGTCTGCAGGTGTCCGGTGGAGGAACGGCACACCTCGAACCGATGGATCACCGAGAATATGCGCGGCGAAAGCGAGTGCCCGTCCGCTACGTGGTGAGATCGCCACCGAAGGGCGCATGAACGCTCAACCGCGCGCGATGCCACGCGCAACGAAAGCAGCGACGACGGCCACAGCGATCGCGACACCGACACCGACTGCTGCCTGCCGCTTCGATGGTTGACGAAGCCACCACAAGATCCACGCTGCGGCTGCCGTACCGATGAACGCTCCACCGGCGACGTCATCTTCGAAGACTGGCGGGCTCGTTCCATCGCACCGGCCACCGAACGCGTCACAGCTGCCAAGAGCGAGCAGTGCGAGCATGTAACCCGCCCAGATGACAGCCACCGTCATGCCCACCGCAATGCGCAACACCACGAACGTGCCCTCCGCGTGGGCTCCGCCGGGTGTCGGTTCGGTTTCACGCACGACGAACACTGTGCCACCCACGAGCCAACACGCGCGCCGTATCCGGGACGATGCGGGGCCAATAATTGTGTCGATACGTGGACGAAGCGGGGTCCGATGTGCCGCCGCACCTTCTGTTCGTAGGCCGCGGTGGCGCAACCGTTGCCATGAATTCGTTCCGGTCGGCGAAGGGTTCGCCGACGCCCACCATTACGCAGGTTCGGTACCTCAGGAGAGACCTGAAACCACTTCACCCGTCGCTGCTGGCTAGCCTCCGGCAATGATTGCCCGATGGTTGAGCGGCGCGGCGATCGTGGTCGGCGCAGCGCTCATCGGACTCGTCGTCTGGGTCGTCGGCCTGAAGGGCCTTTCCAACGTAGCGGAATCCACCTGTCTCGCCGATCTCGATGGTCGCCGCTCATATGGCGCGTATCAGACATCCGCCACGCTCTGGCCGCCGTCATTCGAATGCCACTTGTTCGGAAACTCGGTCGAGCCGATCGTTGTACAGCACCCGCTCGGGGCGATCGTGGCGTTCGGCTGGGTTGTGCTGGTTCCCGTCCTCTACGCATCTGCGACACTGGCCCTCACGCTGCGTTGGGTACGCGCGGCGCGCCCCCGGCCCGACATGCAGCTGTGAAACCGGCGTCACGGTGAGGGTGATGTTCCCGTGATAGTGCAGTGCACTGCTTGGGCCGTTCCCGAGTGGACTGTCGGCACTCAGCGACGGGATTGCGCGACCCATTGTCGAGTACCCCCAGACCGGCACGTGAGGGCGATCTTGCTGGTGACGACCGCGCTGGGCGGCGGTTGTTGTGCCGTTCGTGCGTCGGGCCCCGTTGGCTCGGCTGCCGTCTGAGCACATTGCGACCCCCGGTCCGTGGCGCACGTGCTAGCGGACCGTCCAGAACGGCTCCGTGCGAAGGTCGGCAGGATCCATGTCGGGGCTCGATTCGGTCACGTAGACCTCCCACAGGTCAGCACCGGGTGTGAGACCCTGGTCGGCGATCGATGTCTTGTCCTTCGAGCACGATGGCCAGCTCGGAGAACGAGGGTCGAAGAAGTCGGCGATCTCGGCCATGGGCACGACACCATGGATCACCGCAGTCATGGTCTCGTTGGCCAGTTCGGGTCTGGTCATGATCATGTCCCCCATGCCATCACTGACGGTCCTGGTGCTGCGCACTCATCGCGACGCCCCAGCATCGCCGCGCCTCGAACCGCCGGCTGCGCGCGTCAGCTGAGGCGTTGCTCCAAGTGGACGACCACGTCGTCGCCGTCGCTCTTGCCGATGGCCTTGCGTATGGCAGCGGCGATGGGGAGCTTGTGGGTGCCGTCGCCGAGCGCCATGAACGAGCTGCGAAACGCTACGTCGTCGACGGTACCGGCGACCTTGACGAGACAGCGGGTGCCGAGCACGGTGGCGGAGTCGGGCAGCTGAACGCACGTCCATGTGTCGCCCTGGCGTACTCGCCCCTACGTGGCAGTGAACGTGATGTCCAACGGTCTGATTGTGGACTTGGTCAAGGCGTCCTCCTTCCCTGTTCACTCCTGATGGTGGCAGCGATGCGCCCACGACATCGTCTGAACGTACTGACGAGGCTCGGTCTACGGATTCATCGGAGTGTGAGCGCCCCGAGTCCGGCTGAACCGACCGGGCGAGGCTGCCGGATCAAGACGACACAACGCCCACGACGAACGCACCCGGACGCGCCGTCTCGGACGAGATGATCTCGCGCCACGGTTGGGCCGCGCTCGCGCGCTCTGCCAGGCCCGCTGGACGGCATTCCGCGTGTCGAAGTGTGTGGCCCGCTCGGTGTGCGCGGGCCGGGTGCATTCCTGGCGTTGGCTGAGGTCTGCGATGATTCGGCGGTGTGTTCGGCGTCACGATCCATCGTCGGCCGAGACGAGCCCTGGTCAAGGGCGGGCGTGGCCGGCTGCCGCCCGAATGCGGACGACGAGGCTGGCGACGCCACCCGGCGCGAACAGCACGAGCAGGATGAACAGGACACCGAGAACGAACAGCGGATCCGACACGGTGCGCTCCATCCACTCGGGCAGACCGTCGAGTGCACCGGACGTGCCGAGCGCGTTCAGGCGCAACGTCAGGATGCCGTAGATGAATCCGCCGAGCGCGGCGCCCCAGAGGCGTCCCGCACCACCGACCACCACCATGATGAGCAGGGCGAGGGTGAAGTCAGCGGATGCGACGCTCGGAGAGGCCCCACGAGCGAGCACCAGAAAGACGGAGCCGCCGAGCCCGGCGAGTGCGGCACCCAGCGTGAACGAGACCAGCTTGAAGCGATAGGGAACGAGACCGAGCAGTTCGACGCGATCTTCATTCTCGCGGATTGCCTGCCAGGTACGTCCAGCATGTGAGCCGACGGCGAACCACGACACCAGGAAAACGGCGACCGCGTAAGCGAGCGCCAGCCAGAACACCCAGCGTATGTTGACCACGCCGCGCAGCACGTCCGGAAGTTGGTCGCTGACGATTGCGAGGCCCTCCTCGCCACCCGTGATGCCGAGCGGATCGGAGAGCAGGAAGAAGATCAACGCCTCGCCGAACGCCAGCGTCACCATGGCGAACGCAATCCCGCGAGCACGCAGCGAGACGGCGCCGATCAGGGCGGCCGCGGTCGCGGTCGCGATCACGGCGATGAGGGTCGCCACCGCGAATGGGAGGTCGGCATGGTCCATCAGGAGGTTCGTGCCGTAGACGCCGAAGGCGAAGAACATCGCGTGGCCGAGCGACAGCAGCCCGGTGTAGCCGAAGACGAGATCGTAGGAGATCGCCACCCCGATGTACACGAGCGCGATCCCGAGGATTTGCAGTGAACCCGGACTGGAAATGTCGCCGGGCAGCAACACCGGGACGGGAGAGTCGATGAACGGCAAGAGTGCGAAGAGGACGGTGAGGGTGAGACCGATCAGCAACCCCGGACTCGGTCGGGAGGGTCGCTTCTCCTTTGAGAACGTAGGGATCGCGCCAGTGGTTTCGCCAACCAGGTCGAATGGCATCAGCGGGCAACCCTTCCGAGTAGACCCTGCGGTCGGAGGAGCAGGACGATTGCGAGGAGAGCGACCACGGCGATATCGCCGAGTCCGGTGATCATGTAGTAGTTGACGAACTGCTGGGTCATCGCCACGAGCACCGCAGCGACGGCGGTGCCGCTGATCGAACCGAGCCCGCCGATGACCACGACAATGATGCCGAAGATCAACTGCCCGCTGCCGAATGCGGGCGTGACGCCGTTGAAGTAGACCGCACCGAGCGCGCCGCCCACCGCTGCCAACAAGCCACCGATGGCGAAGACGAGCGTGAAGCTCTGCCCCACGTCGATACCGAGCGCCGACACCATCTGGCGATTCTCCACACCTGCCCGGATGATCAGGCCATGCCGTGTGAATCGCAGGAACGAAAGGAGCCCGACGAGAAGAGCGACGGCAACGCCGAGGATCAGTAGCCGATTGTTGGGAATGTTCGCGCCGAAGACCTCGACAGTTCCCACGAACCAGTCAGGTTGGACGATGTACTTGGGTTCGTAGGTGAAGATCCCACCGAGCAGCGCGACGATCACGAACGACAGCCCGATCGTGATCAGGATTTGCGAGAGGTGGTTTCCGTAGTTTCGAGCGATCAGCGTCTTTTCGACGACCGCACCGACCGCGACCCCAACTCCTGCTGCCACCACCACAGCCACGACGAAACGCATCGTCAGCGGACCGATCGCGGTGAAGTTCTGCATCGTCCACCACGCTGCGTAGCCCCCGATGCCGAAGAACGCCCCGTGAGCGAGGTTCAAGACATCCATCAGTCCAAAGATCAGAGAGAGGCCTGCGGCGAGGAGGAAGTACAGCCCGGCCAGTCCGAGCGACGTGACGAAGATCAGCACGAAGGTGCTCACGTGCCACCACCAACGCCGGCCACTCCGAGGAAGCGGTGGGCGAGTTCCGGATCGTCGAAGAGATCGTTCATCGGGCCGCTGTGCACGACCCGACCGGAATCGAGGACGACAATTTCCGATGCGAGGCGCCGCGCCACCTGCAGATTCTGTTCGACCAGCAGAATCGTCGTGTCAGCCGCGGCACGCTCCAGTGCCTTCACGACCTCGGTGACGACGATCGGGGCCAAACCCTTGCTTGGTTCGTCGATCAGCAGCAGTCGGTTCGGGTTGAGCAGCGCACGTGCGATCGCCACCATCTGTTGCTGTCCACCCGAGAGGGTGCCGGCACGTTGTTCTCGCCGTTCGTGCAGTTCGGGGAACAAGTCGTGAACGAGGTCGATCCGTTCGTCGGCTTCAGGGGTGCGAATCGCCAGGCGAAAGTTCTCCGCCACGGTGAGTTGACCGAAGACCTCGCGGTCCTCAGGGACGTAGCCGATGCTCTGTCGAACGACGCGATGCGTGGGCATGCCGAGCAATTCGACACCGTCGAACCGCACCGAGCCGGTACCAGGAAGGAGCCCGAGCATCGTCAACAGCGTGGTGGTCTTGCCGGCACCGTTCCGGCCGAGCAGGGCCGTGACACGGTTCGGCAGGACGTCGAAGGACACATCGGAAAGGATGTGAGCACCGGCGCGATGGACCTCGAGGTCGCGGACCTCGACCAAGGGTTGCTCAACAGCGCTCACCTCGCCGGAGTGGAAGGACGCGGTCACAGTTCGGCTCCGAGGTACGCATCGCGCACGGTGGTGTCGCTCATGACCACGTCGGGGGTGTCGCAGGTGAGGAGCTCTCCGTGGTGCATCACGGCGATTCGGTCGGACATGTCGGTGACGAGTTCCATCCGATGTTCGACCATCACAACGGTGCGTCCGCGATCGTGGACGGCGCGAACGACGTCGACCAACGGCCCGACTTCCTCCGCGCTGACACCTGCGGTGGGTTCATCGAGCAGCAGAACCTGTGGGTCGCCGCACAGTACGACCGCGATCTCGAGCTTGCGTTTGTCGCCATGGTTGAGCCCGGCGACCGGCTCGTCGGAGCGCGATGCGAGTCCGACCTCACCCAGCATCGCCTGGGCGCGTTCACTCGCAGCGTCGGATCGCGATGGTCGTCGCCAAAGGGATCCCGAACCGTCGACAGCGGCCTGCGCGGCAAGGCGCGCGTTCTCGTGGACGGTCAGCCCAGGGAACAGGCTCGATGTCTGGAACGTACGCCCGAGCCCGAGCCGGGTGCGCAGCGCCGGGCGCATCGAGGTGATGTCGATGCCGGCGAACTCGATCGTGCCGGCCGTGGGCTTGTGCACGCCGGACAGCAAGTTGATGATCGTCGTCTTGCCGGCGCCGTTGGGGCCGATGATCGACAGGAATTCGCCGGCGCGGACATCGATGCAGACGTCTTTGACAATGGTGAAGCCGCCCACCTGCCACGCCAGGTCGGTGGTGCGCAGCACGGTTCTGTGTTGCGCACCACCGATACCTGACGACGGCGGCGGATCGGCGGTGACACGTTCGGTCATCGGGTGATCCGTGGAGCTGATCAGCTGTCGATCGTGCTCACTGCTCCGGGGGAGCGACCGTGGAAGCGTCGATGGTGTCGAGCAGTTCAGGTACCCACGTGCCCCCGTCGTCGGTCAATGTCACGGTGAACATCGGCTGCAGCATCGCGTGGTCTGACGCCCGGATCTCCTGCGCTCCCTTGGGGGCGTCGAACGACCATCCCTCGAGCGCAGCGATCATCCCGGCGACATCATCAGCCTCAGCAGACTCGAGGGCGTGCACGATCATCTGCGACGTCACGAAGCCATCCGGCGTGAAGAGGTCAGGTTGGTCGACGGCGTCGTTCAGGGCATCGTTCACCGGGTTGTCGAGCGTGCCCGGCGTGTAGTGCGACAGGAACTCGATGCCCGACGGATCGGCGCCGTAGGCCGAGTACGAGGCGACATCTCCGAGCCCGGTCGTCACGGTCGTTGCATCGAAGACTCCCTGCTGGGTGAGTGCCTGCCACATAGCGGCAGTGGTCTCGCCGGCCCATGCCACGAAGAGCAGATCGGGATCGGCATCGAGGATTTGTTGGGCACTGGGAGTGAACTCCGTGGTCGTTGCAGGCACCAGGATGCTGTCGACCTCGGCGCCGGCTCCGCCGAGGATGGCTTCGACGGCGGCAACGTTGCCTTCACCGAAGGCGCCGTCTTGTGCGAACACCAACACCTTCGAACCGTCGACGGAGTCGAGGAGCTGCGATGCGGTGGCGACATCCTGATAGGTCTGTCGCCCGGCGCGGAACGTGTTGGCGTTGATCCCGGTGATGGCATCGGCAGCCGCGGCACCCGAGATGTAGAGAATGTTGTTCTCCTCGGCGAACGGAGCCAGTTGGAGCGCGATGCCCGAGGACGCCGTGCCAGCGATGATCGAGATATTCCGACCCACGAGATCGGTTGCGGCCGAGATTGCTTTCTCGGGGTCGCCGCCGTCATCGACGATCTCGTACTCGATCGGATGGCCGTTGACGACGCGGGTACCGTCGGTGGCGTAGTCGAGTCCGGCTTCGAGGCCCTCGAGGTACGTCTGGCCGTACACCGAGAGCGGGCCGGTGACCGACGTGACGATGCCGACCGTGATCGGGTCGCCTGTCGCTTCTTCGGGCTGGTCCGAGCCGGAGGCCGTCGCTTCCGTGGTCCCCGTGACGGCGTCGGCCGTATCGGCGGTCGTGTCGGACGTGGTGTCGACGGTGGTGGTCTCGCTCGTGCTGACGCTGGCGCTGTCGTCGTCGCTGCCACAGGCGGCCGCCACGAGTGCGAAAGCTCCAAGGACGACGGCAGCTCGCGCCAACCGCCTGCGTGGATGCGAAGTTCTGATGGTCATGTTCGAAGTTCCCCCATGAGTTTGTGGTCGGTGGACGACGATCTGGCTCGAGATCCGAACGATCGATCGTTCGGATGCTACTGTAGGCGTCGTAGGGTGAGGGTGTCAATCATGGGAACGACGGGGTGGTCGAATGACGTGGAACGAAAGAGACGATCAACCGATCGATCGGAGAACGCGGTGAGGCATTCGTGAACGGCCCACCCGTGCGTCGGTTGGCGACCCGTGCTGTGCTGCTGCCGCCGACAGTCGCGCCTTCGGGTACCCGTGGTGTCGCGCTGAGCTGCGCGCTCGAGCTTTTCGCCGAACACGGGTTCGCCGGGGCCTCGATCCGCGACATCGCATCGGCCGCGGGGGTGCAACCGGCCACGCTCTACGGTCACTTCCTGTCGAAGGAACAGATCCTCGCCGAGATCGTCGAGGCCGCCCACGCAGAGCACTATCGCCGCCTCGCTGCCTCGCTCCTGGCCAGCGACCCGGACCCGATCGAGCAGCTCACCGCAGTCGTCCGCGAACACGTGCTCGTCCACGCCGGCTACCCGATGTTGACCGTCGTCGCCAACGCCGAACTCCATGCGCTGTCGTCCGATCTCGGTCGAGCCGCCCGCGACTACCGCGCGCACAGTGAACAATTGATTCACGACGTCGTGAAGCGCGGAACCGACGTGGGGGTGTTCGAACCGGTCGACACATGGCTCGCAGTGGCCGCCATCGGTGCGATGGGTATCCGCGTTGCCAACTGGTACACGGACGATTTCGAGACGGGCGCCGAGACTGTCGCCGATACCTACGCCGAGTACGCATGCCGGATCGTGGGAGTCCGCACCAGCAGAGGGAGCGCAACATGAACGCTGGAGCAACCTCGCCGTCGAGCACCTCCCGTTCGATCAACGTGCCGGTGGAGGGTGGTGATCTCCACGCGCTGATGTGGGGCGACGCTCCAGACCTGCTCGTGTGCCTCCACGGCATCACTGCGTCGGCGGTGTCGATTCAGCCGGTCGCCGATCGCCTCGTCGATCGGTTCACGGTGGTGGCACCCGACCTCCGCGGCAGGGGGCGCAGTGCAGATCTGCCGGGGCCGTACGGGATGGCGGCCCATGCGACCGACGTCATCGCGGTACTCGATCACCTCGCCGTGAAGAGTGCGGCCCTGCTCGGGGAGTCCATGGGAGGTGCCGTGGCGGTCCAGACCGCTGTGACGTACCCCGATCGGGTCGGACGTCTGTATCTGATCGATGGTGGCCTCATGTTCGACCTGCCCGACGATGTCGAACCTGACACGGTCGTGGCCGCGGTCCTCGGTCCCGCCCTCGAACGTCTGCGGCGTACATTTGCGTCGCGTGAGGAGTATCACGACTTCTGGCGATCCCATCCGGCCTTCGCCGCCGAGGAGTGGACGCCCTACCTCGAAGACTATTTTGACGCTGATCTGGTCGGCAGCCCGCCCGAACTGCGGTCGCGGGTCTCCGAGGCGGCAGTGATGGCCGACGGGCGCGACCAACTCGTGAACACGGACTTGGCGCGGATCGATGAACTGGCCTGTCCGATCTCACTGGTCCGAGCGCCTCGGAATTTGCTCGACGAGCCCTCGCCACTTTTTCCCGACGAGGTGGTGGAGCGGGTACGTCAGGGTGTGCCCCAGCTTGTTGACACGGTCGTCGAGGAAGTCAACCATTACACCCTGTTCCTGACAGCTCGTGGTGCCAACGCGATCGCCTCGGCCGTGGCCCAGCCGTCGCATCAGCTCGGATCTTGACGCCATTGCCCAGCGCGCTTTCCGACCGCAGCCACCCAGAGCTCCGCTGATCCACGGTCATCGATACGTACTCGACGGACTTCTGGAGGCTCCGCACGTGTTCCTGCGTATCGAGAAGAAACCCATCGACCTCTCACACGGCTCCGCAGCCTGACCCACCTGGCCACCGTGCCCGTGAAAGTACGACGTCGCCCTTGGGCCTCGCAGTTGGTCACGATCGGAGATCGCGCCACAGTGATTGTGCGTGCCGAGCACCATGCGCTCGTGAGCAATCGAGGCCGCCGGCCGTTCCAGCTTCGTGGCTCCTTTGGTTTCTCACTCTCGCTGGGACGGCGATCGTTGCTCTGATTGCCTGGTTGGTGAGGCCCCCGACTCGGCGTAGTCGCATCTGCTGGGCGGTGATGGTCGTCTCGTTGGGCCTCTGGCACGGCGACGTGAATATCGAGTGGGCCGCGATGCGGCGGGGGGCGCCGCCGAGTTGGTGATTCTGGGTGTGTCAAGTGTGCGGGTTCGTCAGGTTCCGGCGAGCCCGAGAAACACCACGAGAGCACGCGAGAGCCGGATCATGTCATCGTCGCCCAACTCTCCGACACGTTCGCCGAGCTTGGAACGGGGGACGGTAGTGATCTTGTCAATCATCAGCCGACTGGATTCTCGGATGCCGGTCACCTCGCCGGCCTCGATGAGTAATCGCAGCAGTGGTGCATCGGTCGGGTCAGTGGTGACGGCGCACACGGTCACCGATGCGGTGGCGTCGAAGCGGTCATCCTGCACGATGACGACAGGTCGCGGTTTGCCGGCGTAGCCGCTGCCAGCGGATGCGGTCCAGATATCGCCGCGTTTCACTCGTCGTCGCCCAGGGCGTCGATGAAGGCCTGGTCGTCGGCTTCGCGTTGGCTCGAGGCGATCGCCAGCGACTGTTCGTGGGCTTGCTCGGCGAACTGCGGGGACCGGACATCCGGAACCCAGATCTGGATTGGCCGCAGTCCTTGTTCGCGGAGTCGCTGGCGGTGAGCGCGGACACGAATGGCGGTGGGAGATGAAGACTGTCGACGAGCCATGCAGGCATGTTACATGTAACGCCGGCGGGTGCGGCTCCCGTCTGCCCATCGGACATTGCGATGCCGCTGCACTGCAACCGGGCCGACTCGGGGCCGGTCGTTCCTGAAGCGTGAGTCTGCGTGATGAGGTGCTCGGCTTCGGTGTCATCTCAGCGTTGTCGCAATGCGGCTGCTCGGGCGTTGGTCGTCGCGAAGCGCAGCGCCCGCACCACCAAGACCAAGGCGCTCAACCAGATCCGCCATCTCGGCTTCACCGCACCGAACCCCTTACGCGAACGGCTCACCGCCGCCCGCCTGGCTGTCGAGGCCGCATCCATGCGCCCGCGCGCTGGCACGGATGCGGTGACGTTCGCGACCAAGACTTCGATGCGCATTCTGGGCCGGCGGGTCCTCGCGATCGATGCCGAACTCGTCGAGCTCGACACCCTGCTCAGCGCGCTGGTCACCGCGACCGCACCCCAGCTCCTCGAGCTGCACGGTGTCGGCATCCACACCGCTGCACTACTGCTCGTCACCGCCGGCGACAACCCCCAACGACTGCGCAGCGAAGCCTCCTGGGCAGATCCTGCGAGTCCTGAAGCGCTACATCGCCCGCGAGGTCTACGCCGTTCTTCCCCGCGACCGACACTGTCATCGGGCGATGGGCTTGACCCATCCATCAACCGGCTGACGCCACGCTGTCTCACCAACGAACCGTCAGCCCATCGCCCGAACAACCGATCCGCCGCGTCGGCGACCGACCGTGATGACCTCATAAGAGCCCGGCCTCGCACCACCGAGTGCCTCATCCCTGTCCTGTCACACCACCGCCACCGACGCCGCAAACTGACCCATGACAAACATAGGAGCATCGAAGTGTTGGACGTCTGGCTGCTGATCGGGCGGCACATGATTCCACCCCGTCGAGCGAGCGAAGTCCGTCCGAGATTGGCACCTCGGCGCTCGATCGGGTGCTCGAGAACGCGCGTCGGTTTTACCGAGGGGCAGGTCCGGCAGCCGTCGATCCTCGTGCCGGCTCGATCGACGGTTGCTGATCGAAATACTCCTCTGGCGTGGTCTCAGTCGGTGTCGGGTAGCTGACCGAAGAATCCGAGGACTCGTGTGACATTTCCATCGTCATCCACTTCTGTCACATCGAACCCAGTCACGACGATTTCGCCATCTCGACTGATCTGCCATGAGTAACGGTGCAGACCATGGTGGCTGTCCACCCCGCTCGTTCGCGAGTACTCAGCGCCAGGAAGTCGAGCCTGCACGTTGTGAACATTCGCTTCGAACTCGTCAAGACCGTGCGTCTCGACGCTGGGATCAATGAACTCGACACCTGATGCCAGAGCCCGCTCCAGGTGACTCCGGACCATCGAAGGATCAGACTCGTTCCACGCAGCAAGCATGTGATCGAGTGAGTTGGGATACGCCATCGATGAACTCCTCAGTGGAACTGGCATTGATGCCCGACGCTACAGGTGGCGATCTGGTCAGGTGATGCTGTCGACGGCCGATATCGATGAGTCGACGAAACTGGCCCCGAGTGAGCCGTACGGCATGTGTGGTTCGGTCGGTTGCGCCGTCAGCCCCGAGCAATAATCGCTGGCAAGAACGCTCCGATCCGCGCATGGGTTCCGGCGCGCTGTGCGACCTCTGAGCACGATCAGCCCGCTGCATGATCACCAGTCGCGGCAGGCGTCCGGTTGAGGACGGTCTACCGGGATTGCCGGAGGGCCACCTCGCTACTCAGCCAGGAGGGCTCCCAACTCCTCCTGGAGGGCTGCCATTCCCGCCGCGGGACTGAACTCGGCGATCAGACAACCGGTGTCGGTCACGACACTGTTATGGCCCGGCGGCAAAAAGAAGACCTCGCCAGCGGCCACGGTTTCCGTGGAACCATCGAGATACCCGATGGTCCACGAGCCCTCGATCACGTAGCCCCAGTGCGGCACCTGACACGCGCCGGTCGAAAGCTGAGCAATCATGGGAGACAAGTCGCACCCGGGCTCGAAACGGTTGATGTTGACCGCCATCTCTCCCCACACGGTTCCATTGAGCGTGGCGACCTCAGACTCCATGAAGGTGTCGAGTTCGGCTCGTGATGACTTCACGTCGGTGCCCCCGTCTGGTCGGTCGATCCCGCACGGCGTCGATCATGGGAGCGAAGTCGCTCGGTAAGCAGGAACATCCTGCATGCCGACTCACTCAAAGCGTAGACCAGCAAACACACGCTCCGTGACGGCGCACGTTCGGCACGACGACCCCCCGATTCAATGTGTGGTCTTGCTCGGCCGGTGAATATGCGACGCGCTACGTCCGATGGCGATCCCCGCTTCGGATGAGGTGCGATGGCAGTGACTGACGCTTCGTCGGTACCTGTGCAGAACCTTCTTGACTTCTGGCTGGCCAAGGAACACTATCAGTCATAGATTTTCTATGACTGATAGAAACGGAACCGGCAACGAAAAGAAGCGAGCGGATTCACTGGACCGGCGCGGTCAGCGCCACATGGCCAAACGCGCACGAATCATCGACAATGCGTGGTCGCTGGCCCGACGCGACGGTCTCGCCGGCATTTCTCTTCGCGACCTCGCTGACAGCGTCGATCTTCGCCAGCCCTCGCTGTATGCCTACTTCAAGTCGAAGCTCGACCTCTACGACGCGATGTTCGAAGACGGCCAACGACAATTGCTCGATCGCTGTCGGACACGCGAGCCCCTCGCCGACCCGCGGGAAGAACTCGTCGCCGTCGTCGAGGATCTCGTCCGGTTCTCGAGCGAGGACATCGTGCGCCACCAACTGCTTTTCCAACGCACCATCCCCGGCTATGAACCGTCGGCCAAGGCGATGGAGCCGTCCCGGCAGTTCGTCGACCTCGTGACCGAACGGCTGCACGCCGCACGGGTGGACGACCCGGGCGACATCGATCTCTTCTCGGCGGTCGTGTCAGGTCTTGCCCATCAGCAGGTGGCGAACGATCCCGGCGGCGATCGATGGCTGCTCCTCGCGCGCCACGCCGTCGAGGTGCTCCTCGCGGACGTCCATCGACGCTCCGCTCCTCCGAAGAAGAAGTCCACCACGACCAGGAGAGTGACATTGTGAATCAGACCCCAACCGCAACGATCGACGTCACCTCGATCACCCGCATCGATCACGACGAAGCAATGCAGATCACCGCGATCGAGAACCGAAAGTTCGCCGAGTTGATGGAATCGCTGAGCCCAACGCAATGGAGCACGCGGACCGAATGCACGCTTTGGGACGTCCGTGCGATGGCTGCCCACCTCGTCGGCTCCGCCGCGAGTCAGGCCTCGCCGCTCGAGTTCTTCCGCCAGAAGGGTGGCGGCAAACCGATCTGCAGGGAACTCGATTCGCCGTTCTGGTGGGATGGAATGAACGAGTTACAGGTCCGCGAGCGCGCGTCAGCGACGACCGAGCAACTGATCTCGGAGTGGACCACGGTGTCGGCCAAGGCGCTGAAATCGCGCACCAAGATGCCCCGGCCGATCGCTGGCCTGAAGCTGCTGAAGCTGCCCGACCCAGTCGGACGCCAGCCCTTGTCGTACCTGTTCGACATCGGCTTCACCCGCGACGTGTGGGCTCATCGGATCGACATCGCCCGCTCCATCGCCGTGGAACCCGACCACGACGTCATCCACGACGGACGCATCCTCGCCGACATCATCGCTGAATGGGCGGCCACCCACGGCGAGCCGTTCACCCTCGTCCTCGACGGTCCCGCCGGCGGCACCTTCGTGCAGGGAACCGGCGGCGAGGAAGTCCACATCAGCGTCGTTGATTTCGTTCGCACACTCGCCGAGCGGACCACTGCGAGCGGCGTTCTCCGACACACCCTTCCACTCTGAAGTCCCGAACCGAACCGAAGGAACTCCACCATGTCAGACACACTCATCGACGAGATCGCGGACGGGATCTACCGACTCTCGACCTTCGTTGCCGACGTCGGCCCGACCGGCTTCACCTTCAACCAATTCCTGATCGACGACGATGAGCCTCTGCTGTTTCACACAGGTCAACGCATGCTGTTCGACTCGGTCAGCGAAGCAGTCGCCACCGTCGTGCCGATCGAAACACTCCGATGGATCACCTTCGGCCACGTCGAGGCCGATGAATGCGGTTCGATGAACAAATTCCTGGCCGCTTCACCCGGCGCGGAGGTCGCTCACGGCGGCCTCGGTTGCATGGTGTCACTGAACGACCTCGCCGACCGCCCGCCCGTACCGCTCGCGAACGGCCAGATCCTCGAGCTCGGAACGCATCGAGTTCGACACATCGACACACCCCACGTGCCGCACGGCTGGGAAGCCCGAGTGCTGTTCGAGGAGACAACAAAGACACTCCTGTGCGGTGATCTCCTCACCCAACTCGGGCGGGGGCCGGCACTCACCTCGAACGACGTGCTCGCCGCCGCAGCACAGGCCGAGGACGTCTTCGGTGCGAGTTGTCTCACCCCCACCACAGCGCCCACGATCCGCGCCCTCGCCGACCTCGACCCGAACACGCTCGCCGTGATGCACGGCTCCGGCGTGACCGGCGACTGCTCGGGCGCACTCCGAGGACTGGCCGACGACTACGAACGCCGACTCCTCAACTCAACCGCTGCCTGAGGCCCGCGCACGAACCCGGACCCGTCCGGTCGAGGACCGGCATGTGAGACACCTTCCCCACTGCCCGTGAACGCCGGGTTGCTGTCGATGTTGGCGCCGGGCATCCCCGACTACTTCCACTTCGTCGTTCAGGCGCCGTTCGTGGCTGGCGACAAGCGAAGTGCAGAGCAGCAAGCGCTAGTCGCAAACGCGTCCCCCACCGCCGGTTGCTGGCTACGTCCGACGCCAGAAGGCGATCTCGGTGTCGTCGGCACGGCTGATGCCGAGGGGGTGCCATCCGGTTGCGAGGTAGAAGCTGTGCCCTCTGTCGTAGCCGGCTGGAGTCCACAGAATGAATCCGACGACGTGCCCGTCAACCCCGGCGACGCTCCAATCGCTACTCCGCTGTGCGATGTCGATGCGCATGCGTTCGACTCGCTCGGCGGTCAAGGTGCGTCGGCCGAGCAGGTGACCAAAACCCTGGTTCCAAGAGTCGATGTAGATCTGTGTCATGCGAGCAGCGTCAACGACTGCGGCAGTTCTGCACTCCGCCACACCCCGAGTGTCGCATCCGAACGAACTTCTGTAACACGTATCGCCGGGTAGCGGGGCTCGCTGGCGGTGTGTTGCGCCGGGCAGGCGTCGCCGGAGCCGGTTTGTGCGCGGTCAGCTGCGTGTGGTGCGATGATGGCGTGAGCGATTGCCTCGCCAACCGCCGAGTCCTCGTCACCTCGGCCAATACGTACATGGGACCGCCGATCATCGAGCTCTTCCGTTCGGAGGGTGCCGACGTGATCGCCGACACCGACGGGCTCACCGATCCGGCAGCGCCGTCCGCCCTGATCGGGCGAAGTGGTGACCTCGACATCCTGGTCGCCAACCTGGATCTGCCCGCGTACACCGCCAAGACGGTCGACATCGAGGACGAGCCGTGGCTCGATGGGTTCGAGACGATGGTGCATCCGCTGATGCGGCTCGTGCGCGCGTGCGCACCTGCGATGATCGAGCGCGGCGGTGGATCGATTGTCGCGATCACGTCGTCGTCGCCGCTGCGCCGGATGACGCCGCAGGCGATCTCGTACGTCACCGCTCGCGCAGCGCAGAACGCCTTCGTGCGCTCGGCCGGCCACGAACTCGCTCGTCACGGTGTGCGCCTCAACGCAATCGCCCAGAACTTCGTGCGCAACGACACCTACTACCCGCCCGAGGTGCTCGCCAACGAGCGTTTCCAGCAGCGCCTGCACCGTGAGGTTCCGCTCGCACGCATCGGCGAGCCGAACGAGACCGCCGAGCTCGCCCTGTTCCTTGCGTCCGACCGTTCGTCGTTCATCTGCGGCCAAGTCCTGAGCCACGACGGTGGGTGGAGCTGACCCGGCCAAGTCACCATGCCGGAGGCGCGTCTCCTCAACGCCGGTTTCGGGTGGCCGGATCAGTCATGCGGCCGGCCGGCCCACCAATCAGGTCCGTGGGGGTCGCCGCATTCGTATTGGTTCCGCTCCGAACCCGCGACATCTGCGGCGGCGGCGGGGGTGCACTGCTGAACCCTCGGATGTGGGATAGGCGTACGCGTGGAAGTCGGCGCAGCTCGGTTCCCGGCCAGAATGCGACGCTGGTCACCTTGTGGGAGTAGACCTCGCGAGCCACATCGTTGGGAAGCCCGCCGCCGTGCGGCGGCGCAGTGCGGCCGGAGAAGCGCGTAACGGCAGCAAACAATCTGCCTCGGCACCAGCCGCCCCCTGGACGCTGGGCAGGAGGCGCTCTGCCCAATACGTTTGGCCGATGTCCGAGTCCACCGAGCCCGAAGAGGATCGACTCGTCTACTCGGTGCGACCGGAACCGCCGCAGTTCGACGCGGTGATCAAGCGACCTGCGCTCTACAGCAACGAGTCACCATTCAAGCCGCCCGGACCGGTCCTTCCTTGGTTCGGAGCCCATCGACTTCAGGCGCTGTTCCGGGTAGGAATCGTGGCCGCGCTCGCCGCAGTCGTCTTCCTGAGCCTGCGCTGAACCGATCCCGTGACCACTCTTCGTCGTATCGGTGCGGGATGCTTCACGTGTTCACGCTGCCTTGGAAGGGCGTCACCTCCCCCGATGCCTCGCCAGCAGCAGAGCACATGATCGATACCGAACTGGGAGTAGCCCGTCGGCGTCGCCAACCGTCGGGTCGTCAACGTCACTCGTGAGGCAAGAGTTGGGCCCGGTCTCCGGTCAGCCGATGTCGCGTCACGGCGTCGAGCTATGTGCCCAGCGCAACACAGACTGCGCCGATCGCCGAAACACATCGAGGGCTGTCGGGATCTTCATCCACCAGCTTCCAAGCCCTGCGCATGGGGTCACGAAGGCGCGATCGGCAACCTCACGCAGCTCCGGATGGATCAGCGATCTCAGGGCGTCGCGCCCGCCTTCGGTGTCAGCGGGCACCAGTCCACCGACCGACCGAAACGCCTCACGCCACAATTGGACCGTGTTCAGACCGAACTGCCAGCGCGTCCCGACCCGCAGCGACTCGATGGAGAAGGCGTGCTCACCGATCGCCACCGAACCCAGGCGACCGCCATCGCGGTCCACCCACAGCGAGCGAGCATCCTCGGTCACATAGGCGAACCGCCAATGCTCGTCGACGATCCACGCCGCCTGCCCCGTGTCCTCCATCTCAGCCACCACGTCGGCCAGCGACCGGTCCGTCGGCAGTGGACACGGCCCGTCGGCCCCCACGCCCATCGCCGCACACTACACGGGTCCACTTCGCGTCGATCCACCGCACCCGGCCTCAAGCACGCTCGTCGCGTCCGTGACTTTGACCGTCCAACGAAGCCATCGACGGCGGAGGTCGTTCACGGCACCTGATCGCCGCGTTGCGCGTCGATCGCCGAACCGATCACCAATCCGACGACTGCCCCGACCACGACGCCCACAGCGACCGCTGCGCCGCCGATCAAGGCGCCGACCAGTATCCCAACGCCAGCGCCGAACGTCAGCCCGCTGCCCGCGAACTGCACGCGCCGCCCGCGTCGCTCATTTGCATCAGCCATGACAACCTCCAGCCTCGCACGCCAAGGGGCCACCCACGCATTGGACCGTCGGTCATCGCGCTCCGCCGCAGGCTCGGGCTGCTGAAGCCCACAGCCGCCTACAACAAGCCCGGCTGCGTCGCGCTGTCGCCGTGTGGAACAACGCGCGCGGCGGCGGCCAGGTCGGCGTCGCGCAGAGCCGGCTGATGGCACGCATCGCCGCCAATCCCCGCATCGAACCCGACGTCCTCACCGCCGGAGTGTGAGGGCGGACCCGCTCGGCGCCGCCGAGAAGACCGAACGCAACCAGCAACGCCGCAGCGCACTCATCCACCAGGAACCCGACGGCTCCGGGCCCTGTACGGCCGCCTCGACGACGTCGGCGTCCCCGAATTCCTCGAGATCTTCTGCTGGTACGCCGACCAAGAATTCACCAAGGACTGGAACGACGCCGTCAACCGCCTCGGTGACGGCAACGTCGACGTCACGAAACTGCGCCGCACCGAACCCCAACGCCGCGCCGACGCCCTCCTCGACATGGCCCGCGCCGCCGCCTGCCCACCCGACAGGCAACGGCGGCACTCATCCCCGACAACGGCGCACCCCTGTGCCCCCTGGCACAACCACCTCAAAGAACTCGGCTTCACCATCACCCGAGACGACGACGGCCACTGGCACATCACCGCCCCCAACGGCACCCAGATCTGCTGAACCTCGATCTGCTGAAAGCCGGCCGGGATCGTTCAGCCGACGCGGGCTTCGACCAGATCGAACAGTCGCTGCAACTCGACCGACAGTCGCTCGGACGCCTCGGCGATCGCTCGCCGTGGGACGCGTCCCGATGCCCCGACCTCGATGGTGATCGGCTCGCCGATCACCACGTGGACCTTTCTCGGGCGGATCATCTTGGCGTGGCGCGGCATCACACGAGCCGAGCCGCCGATGCCCACAGGCACGATCGGGACACCGGTGCGTGCCGCGACGTAGGCCGCACCGTCGAAGAGCGGGTGGATCCGCGGGCCGTCCTTGCGTTCGCCCTCCGGGAACAGCACGAGCGGTTCTCCGCCTTGCAGCACCGTGATGCATCGCGACAGGGCCTCGCGATCGGCGGTGCCACGGTTGACCGGGAAGGCTCCGAGCGCCGAGAACAGCCAACCGAGCGCCGGGTACTTCCACATCTCCTTCTTGCCCATGAACCGGATCCGTCGAGTGGTGACGCAGGCGACGATGGGGGTGTCGACGTAGCTGCGGTGGACGGGTGCGAGCACGTAGGCGCCCGTGGAAGGAAGGCGGTCGCGGCCGTCGACGTGCAGTCGTGTGAAGACCTGGGTGAACCAGCACACGAGCGACCGGAACACCCGGTACGTCAGCATGCTCGCCGGCGAATCCGACGCCAGCCGGGTCGTCGGCTTGGTCATGCCGGCATCAGCTCGAGGACCCGTTCGACGACCTCGTCGATCGACAATCCGGTCGTGTCGACCAGCACGGCACCGGAGCTCTCGATCAGCGGGCTCACGGCACGGGTCGAGTCCTTGCGATCGCGCTCGATGATCGACGCCTCGACCTCGGCGACGTCGCCACCGATCTCGGCCACGCGTCGCTCGGCGCGCACCCGGGGGGAAGCGGTGACGAACAACTTCAACGTCGCATCCGGAAACACGACCGAGCCGATGTCGCGCCCTTCGACGACCCCACCGCCGTGCGCGTCCACCCACGCCCGTTGGCGACGGACGAGTTCGGACCGGACGCGCCCATTGGCCGCCACGGCGCTGACCGCTGCGGTCACCTCGCGGCCGCGGATCTCGATGGTCGCATCGACCCCGTCGACGTTGACCGACGAACCGTCGAGCGTCAGATCGACCGTGCCGGCGAGCGCGGCGACAGCATCGTCGTCGGCCGGGTCGATCCCGCGCCGCAACGCCGCGAACGTCACGGCGCGATACATCGCCCCGGTGTCGAGGTACTCGAGCCCCAGTCGGCCCGCGACCGCCCGTCCGACCGTGCTCTTGCCTGCGCCGGCGGGCCCATCGATCGCCACCACCGTCGGACCGTCAGCTCCGAGCTTCGCGGTGCCGTCGTCGGTGCTCACCACGACACCCCGAGCGGGCGGCCCTCGTCGTACCCGGCGGTGCTCTGCACACCGACCACGGCGCGGTCGTGGAACGACGGGATCGAGTCGGCCCCGGCATAGGTGCACGCGGAACGGAGCCCGGCGACGATCTGGTCGATGATGTCCTCGACGCTCGGTCGCTCGGGGTCGAGGTACATCCGTGACGTGCTGATGCCCTCCTCGAACAGCTCCTTGCGGGCGCGTTCGAAACCGTGGTCACCCTGTGTGCGGTGCTTGACCGCCCGGTTCGACGCCATGCCGAAACTTTCTTTGTACAGACGGCCATCGGGATCCCGCAGCGTGTCGGCCGCCGATTCGTGCGTGCCGGCGAGCCAGGACCCGAACATCACGCTGGCGGCACCGCCCGCGAGGGCGAGTGCGACGTCACGAGGAAATCGCACCCCACCGTCGGCCCAGATGTGCCGGCCGTGACGGCGAGCCTCGTCGGCGCACTCGACGACGGCGGAGAACTGCGGTCGCCCCACGCCGGTCATCATCCGCGTGGTGCACATGGCCCCGGGGCCGACACCGACCTTCACGACATCGGCGCCTGCCTCGATCAGCTGGCGCGTCCCGTCGGCGGTCACCACGTTGCCGGCGACGATCTTGGCGTCGGGCAACACGTTGCGAACCGACTCGATCGCATGCAACGTCCGGGTCTGGTGTCCGTGTGCGGTGTCGATCACCAGCACGTCGACGCCGTGGCCCACGAGTTCCTTCGCCCGAGCGGCCGGCTCGCCGTTGATGCCGACTGCGACGCCCACCATCAGGCGACCGTCAGCGTCGACCGCCGGCTGGTAGATCGTCGAGCGCAACGCGCCTTCACGGGTGATCACGCCCAGCAGACGACCGTCGTCGACCACCGGAGCGACACGGAGCCGGTTGCTGCCCAGGTGGTCGAACGCTGCGGCGGGCTCGATGTCGGGGCTCAGGATGTGGAGACTCGAGCTCATCACGTTCTCGAGTTGCGTGAACCGGTCGAAGCCCTCTCCGTCGCGCTCGGTGAACACACCGACCGGAACCCCGTCGTCGACGACGACCACCGCCCCGTGCGCACGCTTGTGGATCAGCGACAATGCATCGGCGATCGTGGCGTCGGGGGCGAGCGTGATCGGTGTCTCGAACACCGTGTGGCACCGCTTGACGTAGTCGATCACCCGGGCGACCACGTCGACGGGGATGTCCTGCGGCAGGATCGCGATGCCGCCCCGACGGGCGACGGTCTCAGCCATGCGACGCCCGGCGACCGCCGTCATGTTCGACACCACGATGGGGATCGTCGTGCCGATCCCGTCGGGCGTGCGCAGGTCGACGCTCATCCTCGACGGTACGTCCGAGAGGCTCGGCACCATGAAGACGTCGTTGTAGGTCAGGTCGAAGCCGGGTTCGGGGTGCAACATGCGCATGGGGTTCCTCCTCGTGTCGACCGGCCCCTCGGGTTCGCCGACTCGGCTCGTTTGACGAGCCAGCACAGGCTAGGGCCTAGCCTTGCCCGTCGATGACCTCTGATCTGACGCCGCCCGTCGTTCTGGTGCACGGTTGGGGAGGCTCGTTCGAGTCGACGTGGCAACGCAGCGGGTTCACTGCGCTGCTCGAAGACGCCGGTCTCGACGTGCTGGGCGTCGATCTCCTCGGCCACGGCACCGCGCCGAAGCCGCATGATCCGGATGCCTATGCCGACCTGACCGAACGCGTGCTGCACGCCCTGCCCGATCGCAGGGTCGATGCCATCGGATTCTCGCTCGGTGCCATGACGCTGCTGCGTCTGGCGATCGCCCGACCGGACCGCTTCAGCCGGCTCGTGCTGGCCGGCATCGGCACCAACATCTTCGACCGCGACGACACCGGCACCGCGGCGATCGTCGCCGGACTCGAGCACGTCGCCGCCGATGGCGACCCGTCGACGCTCGACAACACCGTTCGACTCTTCACCCAGTACGCCGGCCAGCCCGGCAATGACATCCAGGCGCTCACGGCCGTCATGAAGCGGCCACCGTCCTCGCCGATCACTCCCGCCGACTGCTCGACGGTTCCCTGCCCGGTGCTGGTGGTCGTCGGCGAGCGAGACTTCGTGTACCCCGGCGACGGGTTGGCCGCCGCCTTCCCGAACGGCCGCTGCGAGACGCTGCGCAACGTCGACCACTTCGCCACCACCGACTCGTTCGGCTTCTTCGACGCTGCACTCGAGTTCTTGGACGCGATCTGAGCCGTGACGCCAGCGGACCCGTGACGTCATCCGAGCCAGCACGATGACGACCGCAGATCTTGTCACCACCGATGTCGACCGGGCAGCCGGCGCCATCCGTGCCGGGGGGCTCGTGGCGATGCCGACCGAGACCGTCTACGGGCTGGCGGCGGATGCGACGGATCCCGACGCCGTCGCACGGATCTTCGAGGTGAAGGGGCGCCCTGCCGACCACCCGCTGATCGTCCACCTCGCCTCCGTCGAACAACTCGGTGCGTGGGCATCCGAGGTGCCGGCCGCTGCACGGCTCCTGGTCGACGCCGCCTGGCCGGGGCCGCTCACCGTGATCGTGCCACGCGCCGCCGGCGTGCCCGACGCCGTCACCGGCGGGCGCGCCACGGTCGGACTCCGCGTGCCGGCGCATCCCATGGCGCTCGAACTCCTCGGGCGGGTGGGTGTCGGGCTGGCGGCGCCGTCGGCGAACCGGTTCGGTGCGGTCAGTCCGACGACCGCCGAGCACGTACTGCGTGATCTCGCCGATCGGCTCGACCCTCGCCGTGACGTGATCCTCGACGGAGGGCCGTGCCCGATCGGTGTGGAGAGCACCATCGTCGACTGCGCCAGCACACCACCACAGATCCTGCGCGCCGGTGGCGTCCCCGTCGAGGACATCCGCCGGCTGCTCACCGGTGACGTCGCGGGCGCATCGGGTCCGAGCCGGGCGAGCGGGATGCTGCCATCGCACTACGCACCACGATGCGCAGTCCGTCTGGTCGACACCGCCGACGACGCTGCGGCGCTCCGAGCCGGCACGGTCGGCTCGGAGATCCTCGACCTCGGCGATGATCTCGTCGAGTACGCACGCGAGCTGTACGGCCGTCTGCGAGATGCCGACGATCGTGGGGTCACCACCCTGATCGCCGTGCTGCCGCCTGCCGAGGGCCTGGGACATGCGATCCGCGACCGTCTCACGAAGGCTGCGGCGCCGCGTCAGGAGTTCAGGACCAGTCGACAGCGTTGAGGTTGGAGACCCACGCGTCACGCACGTCGATCACGTCCGGCGTCGGCGCACCGTCGATACCGGCGACGGACAGGCTCACCGTCGATCCACCGGCGTCGGGGACCACCTCGAGACGGCACCAGCAGTCGAACGGTTCATACAGGTACGTGTCGAGCCGGTAGGGCGGGTCGTCGTCGAGCACCTCGCCCAACCACGACACGACCACGAGCATCGCCTCGAAGGTCTCCACCGGCAACGCCTCCACCGTGAACGACGGCGCGTCACGGGCGACGCCCGACGTGCGACCGTCGGACCGGCGCGTCGCCCGGCCACCGGCTCCGGCTGCTGTGGATCCTCCAGCGGCATCGGTCGGAGTGCCGGCTGTCGCTGGCTCGTCGACGGCGCCGACCGCCACCAGCGCGGCGTCGGCCGCCTCGTTGATCGTCTGCATGCGCACAGGGTCGCCGCCCTGGTCGGGGTGGTGTGCTTTGGCCAGCCGGCGGCGGGCGGCCCGGATGTCGTCGCCGGTGGCGTCGCGGCCGAGACCGAGGGTGGCGAACGGATCCGACACGCCGTCGATCCTCAACGAACCGAGTCGCGCAGGTCGGCGTACCGCGCTCGCAGGTCGCCGGAGTCGACCGGTTCGACCGCTGCGCCGCCGGCCGCACCGAGACCCCATCGCTCCTGAACGGTTGCATGTTCCACGGCGCCGGCGACCGCAGCGGCCTGGACGGCGGCGCCGGCGGCGACCGCTTGATCGACGCCGGCGAGCACCACCGGTTCGTCGAGCAACCCGGCGAGCACGGAACGCAGCGCCGACGACCGGGCCCCGCCCCCGGTTACCACCACGCGGCCCGTCACGGAGGACAGCTCGCGGAGGGCGTCGAGGGCGTCGAGCAATCCGCACGCCACGCCGTTGACCGCGGCGAGCGCGAGCTGCTCGCGGGTCACGTCGCTGCGCAAGCCGCCGACCAGACCGGTGGCGTCGGGGCGATTGGGGGTGCGTTCGCCGTCGAAATACGGCAGCAGCACCGGCACGCGGGGATCACCGACCGCAGCCAGCGCAAGCGCGTCGAATTCCTGGTGGTCCACGCCGAGGAGGCGGGCGACCGCATCGAGCACCTTCGCCGCATTCGACGTGCACACCAGCGGCAGGAACCTGCCCGTGGCATCGGCGAACCCGGCAACCGCACCCGACGGGTCGGCGGTCGGCGAGTCGGCGACGGCGAACGCCGTGCCGGAGGTGCCGACGGACAGGGCGACGTCACCCGGCGCGAGGCCGAGTCCCAGCGCCGCTGCCATGTTGTCGCCCGTGCCGGGCGCCACGGCGATCCCGTTCCACTCGCCGGCCACGTCGAGCGGGCCGAGCACGGTCGGGACCGCCTCGGTCCAGTCCCGGTCACGGTCGATCAAGGAGAGCAGGTCCCAGCGGTACTCCCCCGTCGACGGCGACCAGTAGCCCGTCCCGGAGGCGTCGCCCCGATCGGTGGTGTACGCGCCGGTGAGGAGATGCGTGAGATGGTCGTGGGGCAACAGCACCCTCGCCATGCGGTCCCACGCCTCCGGATGCGTGCGGTGCAGCCATGAGAGCTTCGTGACGGTGAACGCCGCCACCGGCACGCTCCCGACCGCCTCGGACCACGCGACGGCACCGTCGTCATCGCCCTCGGCCAGCTGTGCGAGCAGCCAGGCCGCGTCGGATGCCGATTCGGTGTCATTCCACAACTTGGCGGGATGGACCGGCCGATCGGCCGCGTCCAGGGCGACCATGCCGTGTTGCTGGCCGGCGACGCTGATCGCGGTGACCGACGATGCGTCGACGCCCGGCGGCAGCTGTCCGACGGCCTGCCCCCACGCGGCTTCGAAGGCGTCCCACCACGATCCGGGATCCTGTTCGCTCACCGGTGGCGTCACCGACGGATGCGGCGCCGATCCCGTGCCGACGATGTCGCCGCTGTCGAGATCGCGTAACTCGACCTTGGTGGACTGGGTGGATGAGTCGACACCGGCAACGAACGCCACGGACGAGACCCTACCCCTGGGTGCCCGATCCGTCGGGGCTGGTCGTCCAGGGTGCCGGCGCTCCCCATGCGTCGTCGTAGACCAGCTCGGCCAACGGCTTGCGTTTCACCGGCCCGTGGCACCCCTCTGGCACGCCGAGGGTGATGCACGCAGACAGCGCAACCCCGTCCGGAATGGCGAGCAGGTCGCGCAGCTCCGCCTCGACGCCCAAGTGCCACATCGTGAGCGCACCGCCGTAGCCGAGTGCGCGTGCCGCGAGCAGCAGGTTCTGGCAGGCTGGATACACCGACGCACCTTCGTACGGCGATGGCTTGCGGTAGCGGTCGAGACAGACCAGCACCACCACCGGCGTGCGCTCGAAGCGGTCCACGTAGCGCTGCATCGAGTCGGCGAACCGCGACGGGCGGTACCCGTCGGCCTCTCGCTTCGCAGCCCAGCCCGCACGGAACGCCTCGCCGAGCGCCCGCTTCGCAGACCGGGCGTTGGGACCGTCACGGAGCACGAGGAACCGGAACGGTTGGCGATTCGAGCCCGACGGCGCCCGGCCGGCATGCCACAAGATGGTGGCGAGATCCTCGTCCGGCACCGGTTCGTCGGTGTAGCGACGGATCGCCCGTGTCGTCGCCAGTCCGTCGAGCAGCCCGATGGGTTCCGGTGAACGATCTGAAGAGTTCACCGTCCGTGGAAATCGGGGTCGCGCTTCTCCATGAACGCGGTGACGCCCTCGGAGAAGTCGTCGGTACGCAGCAGTGGGAGGAGCTGGAGGAAGACGTGGTGCACGTTCTGCTCGAAGGTCTCGGTCTCCGCAGCTCGCATCATTCGCTTGATCGCCCGCACGGCCAGGGGTGCGTTCGCGGCGATCTCTCGCGCCAGCGCCGTCGTGCGACCCTCGAATTCCTCCGCCGCCACCACGTGGTTCACGAGTCCCAGGTCGAGTGCTTCGGCGGCGGTCAGCGTGCGCCCGGTGAACGCGATCTCGGCTGCCTTCGCGTAGCCGACCATGCGGGGCAGCAACCAGGTGCCGCCGCTCTCGGGGAGAATGCCCCGTTTGGCGAAGCCCGGGTTCAGCTTCGCAGTGTCGACGGCGATGCGGATGTCGCAGCCGAGCGCCAGGTCGAGGCCGTAGCCGGCGGATCCGCCGTTCAGGGCGCAGATCGTCGGCGTGTCGAGGTTGTGCAGCACCACCGGCGGGGCACTGCGCAGGTCGAACTCGCCGGTGAAACTCTCGCCGCTGCCTCCCAGGTTGCCGAGACCGCCCTTCGGGCCGGCCATCTGCGCCTGCAGATCGAGGCCTGCACAGAAGGCGCGGCCCGAACCGGTGAGCACGATGCAGCGCACGTCGGGGTCGCGATCGGCCTGCAGCAACAGATCGCTGATCTGCTCGAGCATCAGGCCCGAGATCGTGTTCATCCGCTCGGGAGCGTTCAGCGTGAGCGTCGCCACATGGTCGTCGACGTCGTACAGCACCTCCGCGCGCTGGTCGATTCCGCCGTTCGAACTGTCATCAGATCCGCGTGCATCGTTCACAGGGCCGAAACGTACTGCCTCGCATTCCCCCCGCACGATGCGTACAATCGGCACACCTTACGAGTGCGGGCATCCCGTCCGCACCCTGACAAGGGGGAGAACCCACAACATGAAAGCAACACGCGTGAAGCGCGTCGGTGCACTGTTGGTCGGCCTGAGTCTCGTGGCCGCCGCATGCGGCAGCGATGACGATGCCGACAGCGGCGCAGCGAGCACCGATGCAGCAGAGGCCACCGACGCACCAGAGGCCACCGATGCCCCGGACACCACCGAGGAGATGACCGACGGCACCGATGCCCCGGACACCACCGAGGAGATGACCGACGGCGAAACCGTCCAGGCGTCCCCGTCGTGCGAAGGCGAGGGCGACGGTGTGGTGAACATCGCCACCGTGCTCCCCGAGACCGGCAACCTTGCCTTCCTCGGCCCGCCCGAGTTCGCCGGTGCCGAACTCGCCGTCCAGGAGATCAACGAGGCCGGCGGCGTCCTCGGATCGGACATCACCCTCGACCAGGGCGACTCCGGCGACACCTCCACGGACATCGCCAACCAGACCGTCGACCGTCAGCTCGCTGCCGGCGCCGACGCGTTCATCGGCGCCGCGTCGTCGGGCGTGTCGTTCACGTTCATCGACAAGCTCGTCGAGAACTGCAAGATCCACTTCAGCCCGGCCAACACCTCGCCGGACTTCACCGACTACGCCGACGACGACCTGTACTTCCGTACCGCGCCGTCCGACGTGCTCCAGGGCCGCGTCCTCGCCGATCTGATGATCGAAGAGGGTGTCACCACCGCCAGCTTCATGGCGCTGCAGGACCCGTACGGTGAGGGTCTCCTCCAATACTCGACCGAGCCGTTCGCCGACAGTGGCGGCGAGATCGTCGACCAGTTCACCTACGACCCGCAGGCCGCCGAATTCTCGGCCGAGGTCGACCGCGTCGTGTCGGGCGATCCCGAGGCACTCGTGATCATCGGCTTCGAGGAGACCTCCAAGATCCTCACGTCGCTGTTCGAGGCCGGTTTCACACCGGAGTCGGGCAAGAAGATCTACCTGGTCGACGGCAACGTCGGAAATGCACTCGGCGAGCAGCTGCCCGCCGGGTCGATGGAAGGCATTCGTGGCACCTTGCCCGCAGCTGAGATCACCGGTGACTTCCAGGATCGTCTCCTGGCCGTCGATCCGGAACTGATCGACTTCAGCTACGGACCGGAGACCTACGACGCCGTCGTCATCGTGGCGCTCGCCGCTGCGATCGCCGGCTCGGACAACCCTGCGGACATCGCTGCCCAGATCAACGGCGTCACCCGTGACGGTGAGGTCTGCGAGACGTTCGCCGATTGTCTGGCGCTCATCGATGCCGGGACCGACATCGACTACGACGGTCCGTCGGGCCCGCAGACCTTCGGACCCGAGGGCGAGCCCACCGAGGCGAGCTTCAAGATCCTGACCTACGACTCGGACAACATGGTCGAGGCAGGCGTCCCGACCGAGTTCCGCTTCGCTCAGATCTGAGCACACGGACCTGAATACCGCAGGCCCGTTCGCCGGGCCCGGATGAACATCACGACGTTTCGGGGCCGCCTTCGGGCGGCCCCGTTGCGCGTGTCCCGATGATCAATCGTCGGCGGTGGCGGCGGCACACTGCTCGACGACGGCATCGAGCTCGGCCATCAGATCGGCGACGTCGACGGCGACCGTGACCGGCTCGTCCCCATCGACCGACACGGCAAGATCGAGCCCGTACCGCTTGGTCACCTCGGCGAGGGCATGGGGGTCGCACCGATTGACGACGAACGTCAGCGGTATCGTCACGGCGTCGCCGAACAGCTGTGCACCCTGCCATCCCTCCGGGGTCCGCACTGCGACCAGCACCGTGCCGGACACGGCCGTCACGGCGAGGTCTGCCGACGAGCCCACCGGCTCGATGACCAAGTTGGTGACCACCTTGCCGTCGATGATCTCGGTGACGTCGAACCGCGTGTCGGCCTCCTGATCGAAGCGGCGGGTGACGCACTGTTCTGCACGGATCGAATCGAGGAGGTCGGTGCCGTCGAGGCCGAGGCGGCCTCGACGTGGTGGCGCAGCATCGTCGTGCCGGACCGTGAACGTCAGATCCGCAGCGATCCGCTGGTCGGTGTCGCAGTCGACCACCGTGCCGTAGGGGACCTGGACCGCGACGTCGCGACCACTGCGCACGCTGATCGTACGTTGCGCCGCCGGGCCGCTCTCGAGGAAGTCGGCCGACAGCTCGATGTCGTTCAGCAGCAACGACGCATCGGACCGGTTGCGCACGAGCACGTTGATCAGCCCACGGCCCAGCAGGTCACGCTGACGAGTGAGGATCAGCTCGCCGGACACGGCATCCAGCCGGTCCTGGCCGGCATCGGCGGTATCGGACGGCCGAAGCACGTTCGCCGGGTCGTCGGTATGGGTCGTCCGGTTGTCGATCGCGCTGCACGCGGCGAGCACGCCGAGCACGGCGGCGAGGCACACCGCCACCGTCGATGCACTGGACCATCGACACCGCCGGCTCATCGCTCACTCGTCGACGAACTGCTGGATGACGTGGCGGCACGCCGGTTCGTGGAGGAATGCTTGCCGGAACGCTCGGCGCTCGTATCGGAAGATCTCCGGCTCGGACACCGACATCACCTTCTCGACGCTGTTGAACCACTCGCCGACGGCACCCTGCACCTCACGGTCTGAGATCGGTCCCGAACGCAACGATGTGCGCTGACGGTCCAATTCGTCCGACGCCCGCTCCGCGCCCACCCGCAGCTGGATGCGGAGCTCGTCTGCCTCGTCGATGCGACCCAGATCGATCGCGTCGATCCTCGCCGCCCATGCATCGACTTCGACGGTCACCTGATCGAGGCCGTCACGGATCGCGGCGGCACGGTCGGTCTCGGGGAGGCCGGCGATTCCCGCCACGGATGTGTTGACCACATCGACGAGCCGGTCGTCGTGGGCGCGAAGCTCCTCGCAGACCACCGCGGCGGTCCGCTCCTCGACGGACGGACCCGAATCACAGCCGTTGAGCGCGACGCTGCCCACCGCGATCACCCCGACGAGGACGGCACGACCCCGCACGTGGGCTCCCGTCAGCGCGCCTTGGCGAGGGTGCCGAGGTACAGCTCGATCACCTTCGGGTCCTTCAACAGTTCGGAACCGGTGCCCGTGTAGGCGTTGCGTCCCTGGTCGAGCACGTAGCCGCGGTCACAGATCGACAGACAACGCGCCGCGTTCTGCTCGACCATGATGATCGACACGCCGGTGGCGTTGACGCGCTTGACCCGGTCGAACACCTGGTCCTGCAACACCGGCGAGAGGCCGGCGCTGGGCTCGTCGAGCAGGAGCACCGACGGTTCCATCATCAGCGCGCGGCCCATGGCGAGCATCTGTCGCTCACCGCCCGAGAGCGACCCGGCTCGCTGGTCGATTCGCTCGCCGAGGCGGGGGAAGATGTCGACGACCGTGTCGATCATCTCCTCGACGCCCGACTTGCGGAGGTAGCCGCCCATCTCCAGGTTCTCGCGGATGGTCAACGACGGGAACACGTTGTTGATCTGCGGCACGTATCCGATGCCGCGGGCCACCAGGAAGTTCGCCTTCTTGCCGGTGACGTCCTCGCCCCGGTACCAGACCTTGCCCTCGGTGACCTTGATGAGTCCGAACAACGCCTTGAGCATCGTGGATTTCCCGGCGCCGTTCGGCCCGATGATGCCGATCAGTTCGCCTTCGGCGAGTTGCAGTTCGGCGCCGTTGAGGATGTTCACACCGGGCACGTAGCCGGCGATCACCTCGTCCACATGGATCAGCGGCTCACTCATCGTCACCTCCGGTGCTGGTTCCATGCGCATCGGGAGCCGATTGCTCCCGCAAGCCGACCGCACCACGGATCTCCTCGGTGAATGCGGCGTGTGACGAACCGAGGTAGGCGTCGACCACTGCGGGGTTCTCACCGATCGACCGTGGCGGGCCCTCGGCGATCACCGAGCCCTCTGCCATCACCACGACCCAATCGGAGATGTCCTGCACGACGTCCATGTCGTGCTCGACGAACATCACGGTGATCCCCTCCGAGCGGAGCCGCTTCACGTGCCCGAGCAACGACTGCGTCAGTGCCGGGTTGACGCCCGCCATCGGCTCGTCGAGCATGATCAGCCGCGGCTGCGCCATCATCGCACGAGCCATTTCGAGCAGCTTGCGCTGCCCGCCGGAGAGCGCACCGGCGAACTCGTCCTTCATGTGCGTCATGTTGAATTCGTCGAGCACCTGCAGGGCGCGAGCTTCCACGTCGCGCTCCTGACCCCTCCAGCCGTTCAGCAGTGCCTTCCACATCGATTCGCCGGTCTGCGCCTGGGCGGCGAGCATCATGTTGTCGATCACCGGCATCTTCGCCAGGACCTTGGTGAGCTGGAACGTGCGCACCATGCCGCGAGCGGCGAGTTCGTGCGAACGCAGACCGCTGGTGCGTTCACCGTCGAACGTGACAATGCCGGCGTCGGGCGTGTCGAACTGGGTCAGGAGGTTGAAGAACGTCGTCTTGCCGGCACCGTTGGGTCCGATCAGTGCGGTGATGGCACCACGCTGCACCTCGATGTGGTCGACGTCGACGGCCCGCAGACCGCCGAAGGACCGACTGACGCCGTCGGCGATCAGGATGGGATCGGGCTTCGCTGCCCCCGGCACCTGCTCGACGCCGTCGAACATCCCGGTCGCCGGGTTGTCCCACTCACGGTTGAGGGTCGCTGCTCCACCGCCGCCGGAGGTACGCCCGAACTCGACGCCGTCGTTGCCGACGGAGTCGTCACGCACGGGATCTACGGGGTCGTCACTTGCGGGCATCGATCGCGATCTCTCTCTTGTCGCCGAATATTCCCTGTGGTCGATAGATCATCAACAGCATCAACGTCAGGCCGACGAGCATGAAACGTACCGGACCGACCTGGGAGCGTGTCATCAGCCAGTCGGGCATGATGCCGTTCTCGATCAGTTCGATCAGGACGTTCTCGGTGAACGACAGGATCACCCAGAACAGCATGGCGCCGACGACCGGACCCCAGACACGGGCGAGGCCACCGAGGATCGCCGCGGTCAATGCGAAGAACGTCTGCTGGGTGGCGTAGTTGTCGGGCTGCACGGAGTTCTGCTGGACGGCGTAGAAGATGCCGGCCAGTGTGCCGAAGGAGCCACCGAGGATCAGGGACTGCATCTTGAAGCGGAACACGTTCTTGCCGAGCGCCGTGGCGGCGTCCTCGTCCTCGCGGATCGAGCGCAACACGCGGCCCCACGGGCTGTTGACGAGCTTCCACACCAACAGCACCGACAGCAGCACGAGACCCCACCCGACGGCGAGTTCCCAGACGTCGGCGCCGCTGAACTCCAGGTTGATGCGATCGAAGAGTCGGAAGCCGTAGGTGGCGGTGTTGCTGAAGGGATTCCAGTCCTGGAAGCTGTTCGCGAACCCATTGATGCCGTTGGACCCACCGGTGATGTCGCTGAGCGTCGCGGCGCGCACGATCAACCTGATGATCTCGCCGACAGCGATGGTGACGATCGCCAGATAGTCGGCTCTGAGCCGCAACGTCGGCAGCCCGAGCAGGATCCCGAGCACGACGCCGGCGAGCAGGCCGACGATGATGCCGACCCAGAGGGGCGCCCCGAGCGTGTCGGTGGTGATACCGACGCCGTAAGCGCCGACGGCCATGAAGGCCACCTGACCGAAGTTGAGCAGACCGGTGTAGCCGAAGTGCAGGTTCAGGCCGATCGCAGCGAGCGCGAAGATGATCGCCTGCTGCGAGATGCCCGAGCGGAACGCATTGGAGAGAATCGAATTCCAGTCCACGACTATCCGATCCGTTCCTTGCGCCCGAAGATGCCCTGTGGTCGGACCATCAAGATGATGATCATCACCAGCAGCGCTCCCACGTTCTTCAACTCGGGCGCCACCCAGAGCGTTGCCATGAACGTGAACACGCCGATCACCAGGCCGCCGACCATCGCACCGAAGTCGGTGCCCAGGCCGCCGAGGGTGACCGCAGCGAACACGAGCAGCAGCAGCTGTTGGCCCATCAGCCAGTTGATCTGGCTGTTGAGCCCGAAGAAGATCGCACCGGCCGTGACGAGCGAGCCGCCGACGAACCACACCGAGGTGACGACCCGGTCGACGTCGATGCCCGTGGATGCGGCGAGGTCGTTGCTGTCGGCCACCGCCCGCATCGCCTTGCCCATCTTGGTGGTGCGCAGACCCATGGCCGTGCCCACCAACAGCAGCGAGGCGATCACGATGATCAGCAGCTCCTTGGGCAGCACGTCGATCGGCCCGAGCGAGAACAGAATGTCGGTCTGCACGGCGTACTGCTCGTAGGGCCGCGAACGCTCACCGAACAGGAACAGGAAGAAGAACCGCAGGAACAACGCCAGCCCGATCGAGATGATCATCATCGCGGTCAGACCCGTGCCGCGTTTTCGCAGGGGTCGCCACAGACCGATGTCGAGGAACGCCGACCCGATACCGCCGACGACGAACGCGATGATCGCCGCGGGAATCAGGCTGATCCCGATGATCGAATTGATGAAGTAGGCGACAAGCGCCCCGAAGACGATCTGCTCCGAGAGGGCGAAGTTGACCAGGCCGGTGGTGCCGTAGATCAACGACAGACCGATCGCGCAGAGCCCGATGATCAGACCGAAGATGATGCCTTCGAAGAGCAGCCGCGCTGCACGCGTGAGCAGGCTGTCGCTCTGCTTGTCACGAGCGAGGCCGGCCGCATCGCCCTCGGCCAGGTTGAACAGCACCCTCGTCGGCTGACCCGAACGTGCCTCCACGGGTAGTTGCTGCTTGTCGGCGCGGACCAACTCGATGCCGTCGGGGAGCGTGTCGATCTCGAGTTCGACCGCATACGAACCGGGGCCCGGCAACTGCACCGACACGAAGCCGGTCGCATCGGAGACGGCGCGGCCGACCTCGTCGCCGACCGACTCGATCTCCCGGTCGACGATGACCGCATCGAACACTCGGATCTCTGCACCTTCGATCGGAATTCGCTCGGCTCCGGGGTCCTCGGGTCTGGCCAGCAGCGTGGTCTCGACCGATTCACCTGCCTGGGCCGACGCGAACGGTGACGGCACCAGCGCGAAGATCCCGACGACTGCGAGAAGTACGCCCAACAGTGCGAGTCGCTTGCGCTGCGCGACCTTGGGTTCTGACATAGTCGCAGGAGCTTAGGCGGTCGGAGCTGCGCCGAACGGAACCCGGGGTTCATTGCGCGTTTCGGCCGTGTGAATCCTGTGACCACCCGCCGTGAGCGGCTCGACGACGGCGAGCACGAACTGCACGGTGACCACCCAGAGTGCGGTGGCTCCGGCGACATGGGCGGCGACCAGCACCGCCGGCACGTCGTTGAAGTACTGCAGATAACCGATGCCGCCCTGCACGACGGCGACGAACATCCACGTCGAGACGTGGCGCGACATCGACGCGAACAGTGCGGCATCTCGCCGCAGCACGATCACCAGCACCAGGAAGGCAGCGACCGCCACCCACACGGTGACGCTGTGGATCTCGGCGACCGTGGAGATGTCGAAGCCGTAACGACGAGCGGTCTCGTCGCCGGCGTGGGGTCCCGCGCCGGTGACGACCGTTCCGGTCGCCAACGCGGCCGCCACGAGTGCACCGACGGCCACGACGAGCCAGGAGATCAGCGGCGTGACCCCGATCGTGCTGCGCGGCGCCACCTGTCGGGGTCGTGCCCGATGGATCGCCACCAGCCCGAACGCGATCGACAGCATTGCGAGCAGGAAGTGCGACTGGACGAGGAACGGATGCAGGTCACCGCGCACCGCAATCCCACCCACGACACCGTTGGCGAGCACCGACGCCAACACGGCGACCGACGGCAGCTTCAGTCCGCGGCGCATCGGGCGGACCCGGAACGCTCCGATCGCCATCAGCAGCGTGGGGATCCCCACCAGACCGCTGACCAGGCGGTTGATCTGCTCGATCGCCGCATGTCCGCTCGAGACGTCGATGAACCGTTCGTTGTTGCAGTTCGGCCAGTCGTCGCAGCCGAGCCCACTGCCGGTGAGCCGCACGACAGCGCCGGCGACCGTGAGGAAGCACACGCCGGCCACGGTGATGATCGCGATCTGCCGATACCGGCGGAGGGACATCGTGAATCTGGAGGAACCGTCGTGTTCCATACCTGTCAGAGGATATGGCTAGCGTCGGCTCCGTGCTGAGTTCGTTCGACGACTTTCCGATCCATCAGACGTCACGCCCGGTCGCCCAGACGGCCACGAGCGACATCAACCACTACGACCGCTACTTCTTCAACGGCTACACACGCGACACCCGGCTGTTCTTCGCGACGGCGATGGGCCTGTACCCGAACCGCCACGTGGTCGACGCATCGTTCAGCGTGGTCGCCGACGGCGGCACGCCGGCGGCCCGACAGATCAGCGTGCACGCATCCGGGCGTGCGCCGGCCGACCGGGCCGACGCCAACGAGGTGGGTCCAATCCGAATCGAGGTGCTCGAGCCCCTCAGTGCGCTGCGGGTGACGGTCGATGCTCCCGAGCAGGGGCTGCGCGCCGACCTCACGTTCGTGCGCCGATCGGCCCCGATCGAGGAACCCCACTTCTTCCAGCAGATCGGGCTGCGCGTGACGTTCGACTACACGCGCCTGACGCAGTTCGGCGGCTGGGAGGGGTGGATCGAGATCGACGGCGTCCTGCACGATCTGGCCGCCGGCGAGACGCTGGGTTGCCGCGACCGGTCGTGGGGCATCCGCAGCGTCGGCGAGCGAGCGCCGAGCGGCGCGCCGGTCGCCGACCCGCAGTTCTTCTGGCTCTGGGCCCCGATCAACTTCGACACGTTCTCCACCCACTTCGACGTCAATGAGCTGTTCGACGGCAAACGCTGGCACGAGACCGGCTTCATCGCACCCGTCGCAGGACCGGACGGTGCAACGCCGCCGGAGGCGATGCGCTCGGTCGACTACGACATCGCCTGGAGGCCAGGCACGCGCACGGCGGAGTGGTTCGAGGTGACGATGACGCCGTGGACCGGGCAGCCCACCACGATCCGCCTCGAACCGCTCTTCGAGTTCCAGATGGCCGGTCTCGGATACCTGCACCCGGAATGGGGCCATGGCGTCTGGAAGGGAGAGCTGGAGGTCGGCGGCGAGCGCTGGGACCTTCCCGTCGAGAACCCGACGTCGCCTGACCGGCTCCACGTCCAAGCGATCGTGCGGGCGACGACCAGCGGTGGGATGGGCGAGCACGTGGGCATCGGCATCCTCGAACAGCTGGCGATCGGCCGTCACGACCCCACCGGCCTCACCGGCCTCTTCGAGGGCTGGACCCCCTGACGCCAGCAACCAGGATCGCCCGCCGAGCGAAGCGCCAGCGACGAGGCGGAGTTCGGCCGACCTGACGATCCCCACCACCGGATCGTGGTGAGGCCGAACACAGCGTTAGGTGTGGCGGATGGTCATGCCTCCGTCGACGGGGATGGTGGCGCCGTTGACGAAGCTCGACGCCGGCAGGCAGAGATTCAGCGTCATGTGTGCAACCTCCTCGGGGAGTCCGTAGCGCCGCAACGGCACCCGGCGGCGGGCGTAGGTGGCTTTCGCGTCGTCGGGGATGGCCTCGGTCATCGCGGTGGCGATCGGGCCCGGGCAGATGCAGTTGACCGTCACGCCGTGGCGGCCGAGTTCGACCGCGAGGCTGCGCGTGAGGCCGGTGACACCGGCCTTCGAGGCGGCGTACGCAGCGAGTCCACCGGTCGCCACGATCGACTCGGTCGATGCGATGTTGACGACCCGCCCGGCACCGGAGGCCATGAGGTGCGGCAGCGCCAGCCGGGTCAGGCGTGCGTGGGCGGTGAGATTCACGTCGAGCGTACGCGCCCAGTTGTCCTCGAACTCGGCCTCGTCCTGGAATGCGGAGGTGACGAGGGAGATCCCGGCGTTGTTGACCACGATGTCGAGCCGCCCGCCCCAGCCGACGGCCTGATCGACCAGCGCCCGGAGCTGTTCGTGCTCGGTCACGTCGCATTCGACCCCGAGCGCCCGCTCGGTTCCGTGTGCGCCGCGGATCTCGTCGACCACCGCAGCGACCCGGTCGGCGCCCACATCGGCGACGACCACCCTCGCGCCCTCGTCGGCGAAGAGTTGGGCAGTGGCCCGGCCCATCCCGCTCGCACCGCCGGTGACGATGGCCACCGCTCCGTCGATCGATCTCGACAGCGTGGTGAGACGGGCGGAGCCCTGGGCGGTCACGGCGGCCTCGTCAGGCCGACCAGCGCTGTGCGCCAGCCATGCCGTACTGCTTCAACACCAGTGCCCGCTCCGGTCTGATCGCGAGGAACCCGGTCCCCGGCGAGTTCTCCGGCCCGCCGGGAGCGAAGGCGTTCAGGTCGTAGTCGAACACGCCGTTCCAGAGTCGCCGCTTGGTGTCGAGGTCATCGAACATCTGAGCGGTCCCCCAGATCTCGACGCCGTCGCCCTTCTCGGTCACCTGCCAGTGCATGGCCACATCGCTCGTGCCGGCGACGTTGCGAGCCTTGACGGAATCCGTACCTGCCATGATCCAGCAGACGTCTCCCTCCCAGCACGGGTGCACCGGCACGACGTCGGGCTTGCCGTCGGCACCGACGGTCGCGAGGTGCGCCCACGGGCTCAGTTGGGCGGCGAACTCCTTCACGCCGTCGAGGTCGATGCGGTCGGAGTCGTCGCTCATGAAGGCACCGTAGTCAGGGCCGCACCTCGTAGAACGAGTTGACCGAGTGCTCGACGTCGAGCGTCCGGAACCGGGTCATGCCGGCGGTCCGGGCCATCTCGCGCGCTCTCGATTCGGGCAGGCCGAGCGTGCCGAGCCCGGCCCCGCCCGGTTCGGACAGTGCCGACGACATGCACGACAGGACGCTGATGCCGTACATCAACGACGCCATCGGGTTCTTCTGCACGTTCTCGGCGAACGTCTCACGGCCCTTGATGTCGACGAGGAGCCAGCAGCCCTCGGGTGCGAGCGCCTCGGCGATCGAGGAGATCATCTCCTGCGGGTGCGTCATGTCGTGGATGCAGTCGAAGGTCGTGATGAAGTCGACGGAATGGTCGTCGGGCAGTCGTTCATCCCGAGGATCGACGAAGCGGACGTTGTCGGCTCCCTCCTCGAGGCGGCGATGTTCGGCGCGTTCGAGCGCATACCTCGAGATGTCGTAGCCGACGAACAGGCTGTTGGGGAACGCGTCGGCCATGAGGAGCACCGCTCCGCCGGCGCCGCACCCGATGTCGGCGACGGTGATGCCGGCCTCGAGGCGTTCCACGATCCCGTCGAGCGCTGGCAGCACGGTCGGGATCAGATGGTGACGGTTCCAGGGCTCGAAGCTGCGCTCGATGCCGACCGCACCCTCCGGACCGTGGCTGTCGTAGTCGTGGCCGACTCCGGTGCGGAAGCTCTCGGGCATGGCGTCGAGCGCAGCCATCGTCTGAGGGAACCGGTGGAACATCCCCATGCCGAACGCCGGATGGTCCGGTGAGGCGAGCACCGCCGTGGCCTCCGGGGTGAGCCAGAACCGTTCGGCACCGGCCGGTGCCGTGTCGGCGTCGACGGCGATCAGCTTCGCCGCGGCCTGGTTGTAGGCCCATTCACGCACCCATCGCTCGTCGAGTCCGGTGCGCTCGGCCAGCTCGGTGGTGGAGATCGGTTCGTCCACCGCGGCCAGGGCGCCGTAGAGGCCCAGCTTGTCGCCGAGGTGGATCATTCCGGCGGTCACGGCGCCGTTGAGCTGGGTGAACACCGAGAACGAGTAGAACTTCAGACGATCGGGATCGGGTGCGTCGGCCATCCGACGACGGTAGATCGTCACGACCGCCGAATCCGCAGCGGGATCAGCGGGTGCGTTCGTCGCGGTCGAGGTGCTCGAGGTCGCTGAGCTTGGTCAGCGAGAACGTGTACCCGTCCTCGAGGGGAAGCGCCTCGATACGGCTCACCGACGTGTGACCGAGCACGAAGCGGTCCCACTCCCACGGGGTCGGCTCCAACCCGAGCAGGTGGCCGATCGTGACCGAGTTCGTTCCGGCATGGGCGACGAGCGCGATGCGCGCGCCAGGCTCGGCGATCTTCCACACCGGGAGCTCCGACTCGGCGCGCACCACACCACGAGCGCCGAGGAACGTCGAGGCGCCGGAGCGGATCCGGCCCACGAAGTCACGGATCGATTCGCCGCCCTCGAGCCCGTGCCAGCGCGCTTCGGCAGGACGTCCCTTGAGTTCGGCGTAGGCCTCGGCAGCCTTCTCGGCGGGGCTGCCGTGCCACATCGGGTCCCGGATCTCCTCGAGCCACGGGTCGATCACTTCGGGGGCACCGAAGGCCTCGAGCAATGGCGCCGCGGTCTGCCGGGCGCGCACGAGCGGCGACACCAGCACTTCGTCGAAGCGCTCGTCGCGCAGCCACTCCGCGAGACGCTGCGCCTGGCGATGGCCTCGCTCGGTGAGCGGTGGGTCGACCACCGCCAGCCCGTCTCGTACCCACTCGGGCTCGCCGTGACGGATCAGCACGATCTCCATGCAGACGACTGTAGGGGCAGGCGGCACCGGTAGCTTGCGCACGGTGGCGAACGACAGCGGAGTGCATCCCGGCTGGTACGCCGACCCACTGGGCCGTTTCGAGCTGCGCTACTTCAACGGAGCCGAGTGGACCGCCGACGTGTCGAACGACGGCGATCGGTTCGTCGACCCGCTGGGCCTGGAGCTCGGGGCGCGCAGCTCCACGGGCGGCGACGCAGCCCCCGCCGGCTCGGCGTCGAACGGTCCGGCCACGGCAGCGATGGTGCTGGGAATCATCGCGGTGGCCGTTGCCTGGCTGCCGTTCATCGTCGTGGTCGGCGCCATCGCTGCCGTGCTCGCCCTCGCGTTCGGTGCCGTCGGCGTCCGCCGATCGACGCGCACGGGCGTCGGTCGCAGTCGGGCCGTCGTCGGCCTCGTCACGGGAGGCTCGGGCCTCGTCGCCGCCGCGCTCGGCGTCGTGTTGACGCTCGCCGTGCTCGACGTCTATGACACCTACATCGACCCCGGCCCGAACGAGGTCGTGATCACCTCGTGCGAGGTGGTCGGCTCGCGCGCCATCGCCGTGGGCACGCTCGAGAACCTCGGCACGGAGGCGACCGATTTCTCGGTACAGATCGGGTTCGTCCGCACCGGCACCGACAACGCTCACCGTTTTGGACGCGCCGCGCTCGACGACGTCGAGCCGGGTCAGCCGACGGAGTTCCGGGTGGAACGCCAAGTGGATCTCGACGATGTGGACTGCGTCGTGATCGAAGTCACCGGAGCACTGCCGTTCGGCCTGTCGCTCGACTGACCAGCAGGGTGAACTCGCCCACCATCCGACGTTCCCACGATCGTCCTGCCCGCGCCGGCTGATTCGACTCGGACGACCGCCTACGTCAGGACGCCATCGAGGAGATGCACGGGAAACGGGGATGTTTCGGAGTCGTGCACCAGCGCTTGTGCGTCGGCGTGGTCTCGGAGGTAGGCGCGACGGATCTCGGCGATGCGCACGACCCGCTGGCCGACGACCGGGAAGTTCTTCAGGATCTCGAAGAACTGGTTGCGGTCGGCGATGGCGATTCGCGATGGCTCCAGGACGTCGAACGATGCTCTGCTGAACCGGCCCGGGGAACCGTCCAGCATCGGCAGCGCACCGAAATGCGAACCGGCGTCGAACACGGCGACCGGGAGCCCGTCGAGTGAGACGCCGATCCGACCGGCGAGCACCACGACGAACTCAGTGGCCGGGTGGCCCTGACGAGCCAGGGTCGCCCCATCACTGACGTCGACAATCGACAAGTGGCGCGTCAGACGGTGGAGCGTTCGCCGATCGAGGCCGACGAACAACTCGAGCGATCCGTCGACGTCTGCCTGCCTCGGCCGCAGGCGTCTGATTCTCGACATGACGCTGGTCGTGCCGAACGCGGACCGCACATCGGGTCGGTGACTCATCCGATACTGCTCGGCTTCGAGCAGCTGGGCAGCCCGAAGCTGGTGGACTGACGAGGGATCGGTGGCGTACATGGCGTTGTCTCCGACTCGTAGAGGGTGGGATCTTCCATCATGCGCTCGCGGGCTCGTGTCGACCACGCAGCGCTGCGTGCACCGGACGTGACCTCTGCCACGGTGAAGTCGGTCGCCGCTCCCGCCGGACGGTCGGGGTCAGGTCATCTTGGCGCAGCGTTTCGCGAGTTCCGCGGGATCCCGGACGACGAGATGGTGTCTGCTCGTCGCGATGAGATCGTCTGCGCGGAGCTGTTGCAGGACGTTGGCCACCGACCGATGTGAGACGCCGGCCCAGCTCGCGAGTTCCTCTTGCGTCATCGGCATCTCGATGTCGACCGCGCCGTCTCGATCCACCCGGAGCGAGCCGAACGCAGGGTCGAGAACCAGCTCCGTGAGGCGAGTGGTGACGAGTGACGCGGCGTCTGCAGCGCGTAGCTCGACCACGTGGTCGACGGCGTTTCGAACGCTCCTGGCGAAGGTGGTGAGCATGGTCGACGCCAGATCAGCGTCGCGTCGTATCCACGCCAGGAGCTGTTCGCGGGGTATCGACGTCACGGCGAGTGGGGTCGCTGCGACTCCGCTCGTCATCTGGGGCACACCCAAGACGACCGAACACTCGCCGACGAACCAGCCCGCTGCGCGGAACTCGAGCACGCATTCGGTGCCGTCCTTGGCGGTCTTCACCAGCTTCACGAGGCCGTCGTGGATGAAGAAGGCCTCGACCGGCGGCTCGCCTTCATGGAACAGACGGCCGCCGGGCGGCACATGACGTCGGGGGCGCTCGGACAGCTCGGTGATCAACGTCTCGCTGTCGGCCAGGCGGTTGTGGGCGACCGTCATGTGGCAACGATAGTTCGCCCCGCGACGGGGTTCGGCGAGACGCACCCGCGAGGACGTGGCCACTCGAAATCGACGTCACACGGTGGTCGCAGACACCCAAGCGTCGTAGAGCGTGCGGTACGGACCCGCTTGCGCGACCAGTTCGTCGTGGTGACCATCCTGGACGAGACGGCCGTGATCGAGCACGAGCACCCGGTCGGCCCGCGCTGCGGTGGAGAGCCGGTGAGCGATGGCGATCGTCGTCCTCGATGCGGCGAGCCGCTCGAGGGCCCGCGCGATGCGAACCTCGGTGAGCGCATCGACCGACGAGGTCGCCTCGTCGAGGATCAGGATGTCGGGATCCGCGAGGCCCGCTCGGAGCAGCGCGACCAGTTGACGCTCGCCGGCCGACAGTTGATCGCCCCGTTCACCGACGTTCGTCGCCAGTCCGTTCGGCAGCGACTCGATCCAGTCACGCACGCCGAGGTCGTCGACGACTCGTTCGACGTCGCGTCGGCTCGCACCTTGGTCGGCGAAGGCGATGTTGGCGGCGACCGTGTCATCGAACAGGAACGGTTCCTGCGACACCACGATCAGACGAGTGCGCAGCTCGGCGCGATCGACCTTGCGCAAGGGCACGCCGCCGAGGTCGATCTCACCGATGGTCGGATCGGCGAACCGGGCGATCAATCGTCCGAGCGTGGTCTTGCCGGATCCGGTTGCGCCCACCATCGCCACCTGCTGTCCCGGCGGGATGGTCACGTCGATGTTCTTCAGCACGGCGGTGTCGGCGGACTCGTCGCTGCGGCTGCGGTAGGCGAACGTCACCTCCCGGATGTCGATCTGGAGTTGCCCGTCCGGCAACGGGATCGGGTCGTCGGGCTGTGGCGGCCCGATCGGCATGTCGAGCACGGACAGCACCCTGCGCAGGCCGGCGACGGCCATCTGCGTGGTGTCGAGCACCTCGGTGAACTCCGCGATCGGTTCCAGGAAGCGGTAGGTGAGGAAGACGAAACCGACCAACGCCCCTGCCGTCAACCCACTCGCCGGGCCGCGCCACACCCCCACACCGACGACCGCCGACACGGTGAAGGCCGAGAACACCTCTCCGGAGGGGAACAGGAACGCCCCGATCAGTGCGGCACGGATCTGTGACGACGCCGTGATCTCCACCGAGTCCTCGACCTGGCGGGCCATCGTGTCACCAGCGCCGTAGGCCCGCACCGTCGGCCCTCCCGAGACCAGTTCGGCGATCGCGCCAAGCGACTGGCCGTTGTTGTGGCGGGCACGGTCATAGGCGACGAGGAGCCTCGACTGCACCGCACGCAGCACGAACAACAGCGGGATCGCGACGGCGAACGCGACCAGGGCGAGCACCCAGTCGTAGGCGAGCATCACACCGGCGACGATCACCATCAGGGTTCCGTCGACCAACCAGGCGAGGCCGCCCCACTGGAAGAAGCGCGCGAGCGTCTCGATGTCGCTGGTGACCCGGGCGACCAGTCCGCCGCGACGTTCGTCGTTGTGGTCGGCGAGGCTGAGCTGGTGGATGTGGCCGATCAGCCGCACCCGGAGGTCGTGCAGCGCACGCTCGCTGCGCTCGCCGAGGCGGAGCGCAGCCATCCGGAACGCCCACCCCGACACCAGCACGGCCAGGGCGCCGAGCAGCGCCATCTGGACGATGACGGTCATGTTCACCTCGTCGCCCGTGATCCCCCGATCGATCGCCTGCTGGATCAGGATCGGCACGACGACGCGTCCGGCGGCGCCGACCGCAGCGAACATCCAGGTCACGCCGAGGCCCTGGCGCAGGATGGGCGCCGTCTCCAGGCCGCGCCCGATCGTGCGAACGGCCGAGTCCTGGCTCGGTGGGGTGAGCGTGCCGACCTTTGCCGCCAGCGTCGGATCGACGCTCACGAGACCACCCCCGACGCAGCATCGACCGCATCGCTTCCATGACTGGCGGAAGCGGCGGCGGGAGCGATCGCCGTGCCGGTGCGGTCGCGGTCGGATTCGAAGGCCTCGACCAGTTCCCGATAGGCGCCGGTCGTTGCGAGCAACTGGTCGTGGGTTCCGTGGGCCGCGATGCGTCCGTCGGCCACGAACACCACGTCGTCCGCCAGTGCGATCGTCGACGGGCGCGACGCCACCATCAGCACGGTGGAGCCCCCCAAACGGGACCGTAACCGCTCGAGGATCTGGGCTTCGGTGGCCGGATCGAGCGCCGACGTGGTGTCGTCGAGCACGAGGAGACTCGGGCGGCGCACCAACGCGCGGGCGAGCGCCAACCGTTGGCGCTGGCCGCCGCTGAGACTGACGCCCCGTTCACCGACGACCGTGTCGAGCTGTTGCGGCAGACGCCGGACGAACTCGGTCGCCGCCGACTGGTCGAGTGCGTCCCAGATCTCCTCATCGGTGTACCGCGTGCCGAGCTCGACGTTGTCGCGCACGGTGCCGCTGGAGAGGAACGCCTCCTGGAACACGACGGCTCGCACCCCGGCAGCGAGGCGCACCTCGCCGGTACTCGGTCCGAGCAGCCCCGCTGCGAGTTGGGCGATCGTCGACTTGCCGGAACCCGTGGGGCCCACCAGCGCCGTCACGCTCCCCCGCCGGACGGCGAGGTCGACGTCCTTCACCGTGGGCGGTCCCTCGCCCTCGTGGGCGAACGTCACCGCGATGAACTCGACGCCGGTTCCCTCCGCAGCGAGCCCGATCCGCTCGGCCGGGTCCGGCTCGATCGGTTCGTCGAGCACCGTCTTGATCCGCTGCCATGCCGCCATCGACCGCGGGAGTTCCGAGAGCGTGTAGCCGATCAGGCGCAGCGGGAACACGAGCAGCGTGAACAGGAAGATCACGCTGGAGAACTCGCCCACGGTCACGTCGCCGGAACGCACGCGCAGCGCACCGACGACGACGAGAACGATGTTGGTCAGCGACGGGATGACGTCGAGCAGCGCTTCGAACAGACTGCGCAGCTTGATCGCGTGGACGCGCGAGTCCCGGACCCGGTCGGCCAATCCGGCGAGACGCTCGGTCTCACGCTCCTCGGCACCGTAGGACTTGACGAGCTGGACCCCTTCGAAGCTCTCGTGCACACCGGCGGAGAACTCGCCGAGTTGGTCCTGGGCCCGGGTGAAGTAACGGGACACCGACTTCTCGTAGACGACGTTCGTCGTCAGCAGCAGTGGGAACACGACCACGGCGACCAGGCCGAGCGGGACGTCGATCGCCAGCATCCAGACCGTCGACGCGACGAGCATCACCACCGTGCCGGATGCGAACGGGATCGGTGCCAGCACGCTGACCGTGGCTTCGGTGTCGACGCCGGCGCGCTGCACGAGGTCGCCGTCGGCGCGCCGGTTGTGCCAGCTCACCGGCTGGACGACGTAGCGCCGCACGACACGGTTGGTGAACGTCTGGGCGACGCGCCACATCGTGATCGACGCGTAGCTGCGCCTGACCACGATCGCCACCGCCCGCAGGACGCCGATGACGATGACGAGACCGAGACCGGACAGAACCGTGGCCGCCGACACCCCGCCATCGTCGAACCGCGGCAGGATCACGTCGTCGATCACCCGGCCGATCGCGAAGCTCGATGCCACCGTGAGCAGGGCGAACACCGCGGCGCCGCCCATCGCCATGACGAACAGCTTGGGATGCACCGTGACCATCTCGACGATGAAGGCCGCATTGCGTCGGGTGCGCTCCCGCGCCCCGAGTTCGTCGTCGGGCGCGGCGGACTCCTCGAGGATCGTGTCGGCGGGCTGCACGGCACGTTTCTACCAGCCGGGCTCGGTCATATCGTGAGACATTGTGAGCACCGACGCCCCCGCCCCACCGGGACCTCCCAGCTACGTTCCCGGTGGCCAACCGGGACCCTGGCGCCGTTCGCCGGTCCGGCGGGTGCTGCTGTGGGGGGCGGTCGTGTTCATGATCGTGTTCTGGATCTGGGCGCTGTTCTTCGCGTCGAAGGAGGCGGTCAACAAGATCGAGGACACGGCGTGGGCGGCGCGAGCCGAGGAGATCTGCGTCGACTACGACGCCCAGTTGCGGGCGTTGGACGCCCGTGCCTCCGCCGACCTCGACGTCCGTGCCGATCTCGTGGACGAATCGACCGACCTGCTCAGTGGGATGCTCGACGACATCGTCGCCGTCACGCCCACCGACGAGAAGGGCCAGGCGATCGTGCCCGAGTGGGAATCGGAGTACCGGATCCTGCTCGCCGACCGCTACCGCTATGCGGACCAGCTCCGCGCCGGCGAGAACGTCGCCTTCACCGAGACCGCCGTCGAGGGTGTGCCGATCACCGAGCGCATCGAGAAGTTCACGCTCGACAACGAGATGCCGACCTGCGCTCCCCCACGGGGCTCGGTCGTCTGACCGGCGCCGGGGTCGCTACCGCGGCTCGATCCGCTTGATCACGCGTGCCGGCACACCGGCGGCGACGCTGTGGTCGGGAAGGTGTCCGGTGACCACGCTGTTCGCCCCGACGACCACGTGGCGCCCGATCGTCGCTCCGGGGAGCACGACGGTGCCGTGCCCCAACCATGAGCCCTCCCCGATCGACACGGGGCGCTCGGGCATGACCTGCTTGGAGATCGGGAGGTCCGGGTCGCTGTAGCCGTGGTTCTGGTCGGTGATGTAGACGTGGTGTCCGGTCCACACGTCGTCACCGATCACGATCTGCAGGTGGCCGACGATGCCGCTCCCCTTGCCGATGAGGCACCGATCGCCGACCGAGATCACCGGATCGCTCACCATCTGCTGTCCGGGAACCATCCCGGCCGACAGTGTGATCTGGGGGCCGAACATCGTGCCGGCGCCGATGTGGATGTACCGCTCGTTGAAGATCGCGTTCGGCGGGAAGCAGATCACGCTGCCGGCGCCGATGTGCCCGAAGCGCTTCCCGCGCCGGGTGTCGGGTCCGATCGCACCGAGTTCGACGGCGGTCTCCCATGCGCGGATCACGCCCTCGCCGAGCGCGCGTTTGACCCCGGTGCAAAGACGCTGCGCGAGGCCGTCGTCGAGAGGCGATCGGTCGAGCACGATGCGTGACGCTAGTGCCACGATGACCCCACGAACCCGCCGCTTCGGCAAACTCGGCCGGGCGATGAGCGAAAAGCCCGTGTCAGGGCGGTTGGCTCATCGCTCGCTTCGTACAGTGGTCCGATGGCCGCACGATCCGATGCACCGGAGATCGACCTCGCACTGCCGGTCGGTTCGATCACCGATGTCGCCGGCGTCCGCGTGGGCCATCACCAGCGAACCGGTCGGGGTTGGCAGACCGGGACCACCGTCGTGTACGTCCCCGGCGGAGCGACGCCCGGGGTGTCGGTACGCGGCGGCGGCCCAGGCACCCGCGAGACCGACGCGCTGCGACCGGAGAACCTGGTCCAGGAGATCCACGCCGTCTGCCTCACCGGGGGCAGCGCCTTCGGACTGGCGGCCGCCGACGGAGTCGCAGCCTGGCTGGAACAGCGAAGGTTGGGCTTTCCGGTCGGACCGGCGGACGACCTCCAGGGGGTCGTGCCGGTCGTGCCGGCGGCCGTCGTGTTCGACCTCGCACGCGCCGGACGATTCGACCACCGCCCGACCGCCGAGTTCGGACGTCGGGCCATCGCCGGCGCGAAGATCCGTCAGCGCTCGTGGGGATCGGTCGGCGCCGGCACCGGCGCGCGGGCCGCAGGCCTGCAGGGTGGCGTCGGCACCGCCAGCACCACGGTCTCGATCCCGGTCCGGCCGTCGGGGCCGGACCCGGAGACGACACGCTTGCTCGTACAGGTCGGCGCCGTCGCCGTGGTCAACGCGAACGGCACGGCGATCGACCCCGACACGGCGCTGCCGTGGGCGCCCGACCGGTTCCGGCTGACGAGTCCCAGCTCGCGCGACCGGGCACGACTCGGCCGCCATCTCTCGGCGCAGGGAGCGGACCTCAACACGACCATCGGCGTGGTTGCCACGTCGGCGGCGTTGTCGAAGTCCGAAGTCTCGAAGATGGCCGATGTCGCGCACGACGGATTGGCGCGCGCGATCCGTCCGGCGCACTCGATGTTCGACGGCGACACGGTCTTCGGTCTCGCCACCGGCGACCACGACGTCGGTGATCTGCCCGCTGCGATGCGATCGACGCCATCACGCCAGAGTGCCCTCAACCTCATCCTGCGCGCCGCGGCGGACACCTTCGCCGCCGCCTGTGCCCACGCCGTGCTCGCTGCGACCACCGTCGGCGATGCCACCGCCTACCTCGAACTGTGTCCGTCGGCGCGGGCGCGCCCCCGGGGCCGGACGACATCAGCCCAGTAGGTTTGCCGACGTGGCACTGGTGATCGACAACCCCGCGGACATGCGCGCCTGGTCGGCGAAGCACCCCACGATCGCTCTCGTCCCCACGATGGGAGCGCTGCACCGTGGCCATCTGGATCTGATCGGTGCCGCGGGGCGTCACGCCGACCACGTCGTGGTCTCGATCTTCGTCAACCCGTTGCAGTTCGGTGAGCAGGCCGATTTCGAGCGCTACCCGCGTCCGCTCGACGACGACGTCGCCGCCTGCGATCGGGCCGGCGTCGAGGCGATCTACGCACCGACGGCGGCCACGATGTATCCGGCCGGGTTCGCCACGACCGTGCACGTCGCCGGGCTGACCGACACGATGGAGGGTGCCTCACGACCCGGCCACTTCGACGGTGTCGCCACGGTGGTGACGAAGCTGTTCACGGCGACATCGCCCGACGTCGCCGTGTTCGGTGAGAAGGACTACCAACAACTGGCCATCGTGCGTCGCATGGCCCACGACCTCGATCTGGGCATCCGGATCGAGGCACATCCCACGGTCCGCGAGGACGACGGCGTGGCCTTGTCGAGCCGGAATCGCCGGCTCACCGCCGAGCAGCGGCGCGCAGCGAGGTGTCTCCCGGCGGCGCTGACCGCTGCGGTCGACATGGCCCGCTCAGCCGGCGTCGGGCCCGCACAGGTCATCGATGCGGCATCTCGACGAATCGACGACGAGCCGCTCGCGACGCTCGACTACGTCAGCGTCTTCGACGCCGCCACGCTCGAGCCGATCACCGAACTCGGACCACGCCGTGCTGGCCGGGTCCGCGTCGCCGTCGCCGCCCGATTCGGCGATGTCCGCCTGATCGACAACACCGACCTGTTCGCGCCCTGACGTCGCCCGATCGTCCTGGAGGCGGTCGGCGAGCCCGGTCAGCAGGATCAGCAGGACGGCGCCGTTGAAGATCGCGTGCGCGACGATCGACGGGCCGAGTCGGCCGAGCAACGCAACGGCGACACCGAAGGCGACGCCGACGCCGGAGAGCACGAGCACCAACCCCACGTTGCCGGCGCCCCGGACCGGGTCGACGTGCACGACGCCGAACAGCAGACCCTGCAGGAAGATCACGGCAACGAGCGGAAGGCGGCTGAGCAGCCCGCGCATGACGACACCTCGGAAGACGATCTCCTCCACGACGGGAGCGGCGATCACGGCGGTGACCACGAGCGACACCACGTATGTGCGATCGAGCCGCATCTCGTCGATGCCCTCGGTGTTGCCCACCAGCGGCAGGTCGAGCGCCACCACGACCGCTCCCATGGCGACCTGTGCGGCGATCGCACCCAGCCACACCAGCGGCCCCCAGCCCAGGTCCGAGAGCCGTGGCGTCAACCCGATGTCGACACCGAGGCTCCCGGTCCCCCACCGCCGGCTCGCGAACAGACACCACCACAGCGACGGCCCGTAGCCGATCACCGCGAGGATCGCCACGTAGATCGCAACCGGCCAGCCGACGTCCACCACGGCGTCGAGGACGTACTTGGACCCGACCAGCGAGACCGAGAGCACACCGATGGCCCCGACTGCCGCACGCAACGGCAGGGTCGGCGTCGGCGCCGAAGCGACCGTTGGGGGCGCGCCGACGGCCGTTCCGGGGATCGGTGGGGGAAGCGCGGAGCTCATCGTCGGGTCGGTGCACGGGACCTGCGTTGTCGGGGTCCGCTGTGGATTCTGGCAAGAACGTTCAAGAACGTACCGGCACCGTCCGATGAAGCAGAGAACCAGCTTCGGCGAACGCGCCGATGCCGACCCAGGGGATCACTCCGCATGTCACCCATCGCCCTCACATCCGGCCCGACGCCACTCGGATCCGCACGCCGTTGGATTGCGGGTGTGCTCGGTCTGGTCGCCCTGACCGCGACCCTCGTGTTCGCCGGCACGACGACCGCCTCGGCGGTCGCGCCGACCGCCGACGACTGGCTCGGCATCGTCAACGTCTACCGGGCCCAGTCGGGGCTCGCCCCCATCTCTGAGAACACGAGCTGGTCCGCCGGCGCGCGGAATCATTCGTGCTGGATGCTCCTCAACGGCATCGCCCACGACGAGGCTCCCGGAACGCCCGGCTACACCGTGGACGGCGACCAGGCCGGCAACAGTGGAAACGTGGCGGTCTCGAGCAACCAGTCGGCCACGTCCCGAAGTCACATCGATCTCTGGATGACCGGGCCGTTCCATGCGATCGGGATCCTTCGACCCTCGCTGCAGCAGGCGGCATTCGGCCTGTGCAACACCACCACCAATCCGACCAACACCAGATGGAACTCGGCAGCGACGCTCGACGTCGTCCGCGGCAACGTCTCGGGAGCTCCCAAGCCGCCGGCGCCCGTCGTCTTCCCCGGCAATGGGTCGACCACGAGCCTCACACGCTTCGTCGCCGAGACGCCGGATCCTCGGACCTTGTGCGGCTGGGGTGGCAACACCGTCGGCCTTCCGCTGATCGCGCTGATGCCCTCCGACGTGACGTCGGCGACAGCGACGCTCAACGGGCCCAATGGGCCCGTGCCCACGTGTGTGCTCCACAAGTCCAACACCAGCGGCACCGCAAGCGCCATCCTCGGCGGCGACAATGCGGTCGTCGTCGTCCCTGCCACGCCCCTGACGACGGGGAAGTACACGGTCGCGGTGGCGTCGAACGGAGGAAACGCGAACTGGAGCTTCAACGTGGATCCGACCGCTCCACTCTCCGCCGCTCCACCCCCGCCGCCCAAACCGCTCGGCAGCACGACCGCGTTGGCGAGCGAGATGCCGTTCCAGCCGGTGACACCCCTCCGATTCGCCGACTCGCGTCGCAATCTGCGCCTCGCCCGCCTGCCGGCCAACAAGCAGATCCGCGTCAAGATCGCCGGTCAGGCCGGCCTGCCCGCCGACATGACGGCGGTCAGCGCCAACTTCACGGGGGTCGGAGCGCCCGCCCCCGGCTACCTGACGGCGTCGAACTGCGCTGAAGCCGATCCATCGTTCTCCACGCTCAACTACGAGGCCAACGATGGCGTCCCGAACCAGGCCATCATCCCGCTGAACAAGGGCGACATCTGTCTGTTCTCCAGTCAGCCGACCGACGTCGTGATCGATGTGAACGGCTACGTCTCGCCCACGGCGAGCAAGGTCTTCACGCCGATCCCGCCCCGACGGATCCACGATTCACGGCCGAGCGCTCAGCCGCTTCGTCCAGGGCAGGTCCTCAAAGTGGCGGTCGCAGGCGGACGCAGCCCGGTGCCGGCAGAAGCCGTCGCCGTCGCCGTCAACATCACCGGGGTGTTGCCGGACACAACCGGGTGGATCCGGGCCTTTCCCTGCGGTGTGCAGGAGTCGTCGGTTTCATCACTGAATCCGCGGGTGGGTCGGGCTCGAGCGAACTCGGCGATCGTCCCGACGGCCGCCGACGGCACGATCTGCTTGACGAGCAACGTCACGTCCGACGTGATCATCGACATCACGGGCTGGTTCGGGGACCGAGCCGGCCAGGAGTTCATCCCGCTGCGACCACTGCGTCTGAAGGACACTCGCCAGACGCACCCTGACCTCAACGGAGGCTCCGGTCCTGCGATGCTCGAACCGGGCCGGACGCTTCGGGTCCAGGTCGCCGGCGAACGAGGCATCAAGTCCGACGCTCGTGCAGCGTCGCTCAACATCGTGGCCGCAGGAGCGTGGGTCCCCGGATTCCTCGTCGTGGTTCCGTGCGGTCAGACGTCGAACGTGTCCAACGTGAACTTCAACGGTGACGGCGGAGCCGTGGCCAACGGAGCGAATGTCAAACTCGATTCGACCGGCGCCGTGTGTGTGACCACCAGCGCCGCTGTCCACGTGATCATCGACATCACGGGAGTGTGGCGCTGATCCCCGCGTCGAGCCAGCGCCGCCCACGCAACGAGGTGTCAGCGGTGCACGGTGTGATCGGCGACCGTCGCGCGGTGGCGGATCGTGTGCACGCTGTCGCCTGACAGGATCGCACCCCGGCCGAGCATCCTCCCGAACTGCCAGTTCGACAGCCCGAGCTCCGGTGCCTCCAGGGCGTACTGACCGTCGACCCACCGTGTGAAGCCGTTGCCGACGAACGGTGCATCGACCGCACCGTAGAACCGCTCGAACTCGTCCGGGTCCTCCGTGACGATCGATGCCACGAACCGCGGGCTGTGGTGGTTGCACAGATCGACGGCGTCGTCGAGCTTGTCGACCACCACGAGCGCGATCTCGGGTGACCGCTCCCACTCCCATTCGGTGCCCAGGTCGACCGGTTCGAGGATCGATGCCGCCGGCTCGTCGTGCGTCCCGGTGGCACGGGTGATCGGCACGATGCGCCCGAACCGCTCGGCGGGCACATACTGCTCGCTGCCGGCGACCACGTGCAGGCGGCCGGAGGTACCGGCCGCCGACGCCACCTCGTCCAGCGCTCGGAGCACCACCGGGACCAGCTCGTCGGCGCGCGCACGCAGCACGACCACCACGTTCAGGGTGTTGCACACCTTGCGATCGAGCGAATGCATGACGGCCTGCGCCAGCGTCGCCGTCATCGCTCCTCGGCCGGTCACCATCCAGGCGCCCCCGGTGCCGTGGAGGCTCACCGGGGTACCGGACTGCGAGGCAACGGCGCCCAGTTGACCGACCGCCGGACCGGAGCCACGCGCGACGGCGAGCGCCAGGCGTCGATCGGCGAACAGCGCATGTCCGGCGGCGTGGGTCGGCGAATCGACCAGGCGCACCGTGCCCGGCGGCAGCCCGGCGCCGCTCAGCGCAGGCGCCAGGGCGTGCTCGACGATCGCCCGAGCCGTGGCGAGGGCGTCGGAGCCGATGCGGAACACGACGGCGTTGCCGGTGCGGACCACGCCGCAGGCGTCGGCGAACACGTTCGGGCGCCCCTCGAAGACGAACCCGACGACGCCGAGCGGTGCGCGCCTCGCCTCGACCGACCAGGCAGCGTGATCGATGCGGTCGACCACGCCGTCGCGACGGCTCGGCGAATCGCGCCATCCGAGCAGACCGCCCACCATGTCGGCGCGCATGCGTTCGTCGAGCACCAGCCGGGTGATCGATCGTCCCGCTGTTGCGGCGGTGGCCACGTCAGCGGCATTCGCGGCGGCGATCGGAGCGAAGGTGGCGTCGTCGGACAGCGCTCGGGCGAAACGATCGAAGAAGTCGGTGATCTGATCGTCGGCGACGGCAGCGAGACCGACGAACGCCCGGTCGGCGTCGGCCACGGTGTCGGCCACGAGCGCGTTCACCTCGGCGGGGATCAGCAGGAGCGCTCCGGTGGACTGTACGACGATCAGCCGATCGCCCTCACGGAAGCGTTCCGCCAACTCGGTGGACACCACGGAGATCCTGTCGCCTCCGAACGGGATCTCCTGTCCGTCGGTGAGACGGGTGAGCGCTCGTACCTGGGGCTGCGACGACACGGCGTTAGCGTAGGCACGTGTCCACGTCTCCGCTCTACTTCCGCCAGTTGCTGTCGGGACGCGACTTCGCCGTCGGCGACCCGCTCGCCTCCCAGATGGTGAACTTCGTCTACGCGGTCGGCGACCGGCGCACCGGCGAGTGTGTCCTCGTCGATCCCGCCTATGCCGTGAAGGAGCTCGTCGACCTCGTCGGCGCCGACGGCATGACCGTGACCGGCGTGTTGGCGACGCACTATCACCCCGACCACGTCGGCGGTTCGATGATGGGCCATTCGATCGAGGGAATCGTGCAACTGCTCGAGCACGTCGACTGTCCGATCCACGTCCAGCACGACGAGGTCGAATGGGTACAGAAGTCGACCGCCGTGACCCCCGATCATCTGGTGGGCCACGACTCCGGCGACGTCCTCACCGTCGGCAGCGTCGAGATCTCACTGGTCCACACGCCCGGCCACACACCGGGCAGCCAGTGCTTCTTCGTCGACGATCGTCTGATCGCCGGCGACACGCTGTTCCTCGAAGGATGCGGGCGCACCGATCTTCCCGGCTCCGACCCGGCCAAGATGATCGAGAGCCTCCGTCGGCTCGCGGAGGTGCCGGACAGTACGATCCTGTTCCCGGGCCACCGCTACTCCATCGCGAGCAGCGCGACCATGGACGTGGTCAAGGACACCAACTTCGTCTTCCAGTAGCCCGCCTGCTGGCTCAACAGTCGGACTTGGCGGGGATGACGATCTCGAGGCCGACGTAGAAGGAGCTGTAGCCGGACGTGTTCACGTTGGCGGCGTTGAGCGCATCGACGGTGACGTCGAACTTGGATGCCACCTTGCCCGGGTAGTCGCCCTCCACGAGGGTGTACGTCCCGGGAGCGCAGTTGTCGCCAGCGTCGGGAATCGTCTCCGTCGTCGCGTCATCGGTCGCGGTGTCGGTCGACGTGTCGTCGGCGGCATCGGGGGTCGGCGTGGTGGCGGCCTCCAACGACTTGCCGCCCGGCGGGATGAGGATCACAGTGCCAGGGCCGGGGAACTGATTGGGGCTGGTCCACTCGTTGACGCCCAGCAGGTCCTCGAGTGTGACGCCGAAGCGCTCGACGAGGAGGAACGGGTAGTCGCCGGACTGCACGGTGTACTCCTGCGTCCCCTCGACGATGGCGTCGGGGTCCCCGCCGGTGGTGCCGACTGGTGGCTCGGTGGTGGCCGGCGGCCGCACGACGAAGGCGGTCGAGGCAGCGCTGAGATCGATGGTCGACTGGGTGGCGGCGGTCTCGCCGGAACCGCACGACGACAACACGAACGCACCGACCAGCACGGGACCGACGAGTGCGCCGAGGCGGCGCACGCCGGTCGAAGAACGTGACGATTGCATGGGGACAGCGTACGTCGTCCGACGTGTCCGATGTCGTCAGCCCGGGTGACGCGGTGCCTGGCACCGCGCAACCTGTCAGACGAGCGGTCGATCGGTCGGCTTCACCGGCGACGGGAGCCGGGTCTCGCCCATCAGGTAGGCGTCCACGCCCGCGGCGCACGCGCGCCCCTCCGCGATCGCCCACACGATCAGGCTCTGGCCGCGTCCCATGTCACCGGCGACGAACAGCCCGTGCTGATTCGTCATGTAGCGGGCATCGCGTGCGACGTTGCCGCGGGCGTCGAACTCGACCTCCAACGACTCCAGCCACGACGCCTTCTCGGGTCCGACGAACCCCAGCGCGAGGAACACGAAGTCCGCCGGGATCTCGTGATCGGTCCCCTCGACCTTCACGAATGCGCCGTCGACGAGTTCCACTTCATGGAGTTGCAGCGCCCGCACCCGCCCGTTGCCGTCATCGAGGAACTGCTCGGTGTTGACGCTGTACAGGCGCTCGCCGCCCTCTTCGTGGGCGGAGGTGACCTTGTAGGTCATCGCATACTGCGGCCACGGGTTGTTCGGCCCACGGTGTTCGGGCGGCTTGGGGAGGATCTCGAGCTGCGTCACCGACGCCGCTCCCTGACGGTGCGCCGTCCCCAGACAGTCGGCTCCGGTGTCACCGCCGCCGATGATGACGACGTGCTTGCCGTGGACGTCGATCGGCGACTGCTCGATGTCGCCGAGCTGCACGCGGTTCGAGTACGGGAGGTACTCCATCGCCTGATGGATGCCGCCGAGCTCGCGGCCCGGGATCGGCAGATCGCGCCACGCGGTGGCGCCACACGCCAGGACGACCGCATCGTGCGAGGCGCGCAACACCTCGATGTCGACGTTCTCGCCGACGACTGCGTTGGTGCGGAACTCGGTTCCTTCGGCCTCCATCTGCTCGACACGCCGGTCGATGTGCCGCTTCTCCATCTTGAACTCGGGAATGCCGTACCGCAGCAGTCCACCGATCCGATCGGCACGCTCGAGCACGACGACCTCGTGACCGGCCCGGGTGAGCTGCTGGGCGACCGCGAGACCGGCAGGGCCCGATCCGATGACCGCCACGCGTTTGCCGGTGCGGACCGCAGGCACATGTGGTCCGACCCATCCCTCGTCCCACGCTCGATCGATGATCTCGACCTCGACCTGCTTGATCGTCACCGGGTTCTGGTTGATGCCGAGCACGCAGGCCGACTCACACGGCGCCGGGCAGAGCCGGCCCGTGAACTCGGGAAAGTTGTTGGTGGCGTGCAGGCGCTCGATCGCGTCCTGCCAGTGGTCTCGGTACACGAGGTCGTTCCAGTCGGGAATCAGGTTCCCGAGCGGGCAGCCGTTGTTGCAGAACGGGATACCGCAGTCCATGCACCGACCCGCCTGGTGCTGCAGCTCGTGTTCGTCGAAGTCCTCGTAGACCTCCTTCCAGTCGCGCAGCCGCACCGGCACGGGCCGACGCGGTGGTGTGGTGCGATCCCACTTCAGGAATCCGGTCGGCTCACCCACGAGCAGCCTCCATGATCTTGTCGACGGTCTGGTGCTCATCGAGGCCGGCGGCCTCGGACTCGGCGATGACCGTGAGGACACGCTGGTAGTCCTTGGGCATCACCTTGCGGAACGCCGTCACGGCGCCGTCCCAGTCGGCAACGATGCGCTCGGCGACCGCAGAGCCCGTGAGGTCGCGGTGGCGGCGGATCGTGTCCTCGAGGAACGCACGGTCGGCCGCATCGAGCGGTTGCAGTTCGACCATCTCGTAGTTGACCCTGCTCGCGAAACTCTCGTCGGGGTCGTACACGTAGGCGATGCCGCCGGACATGCCGGCGCCGAAATTCCGCCCGGTCGAGCCGAGCACGACGACACGACCACCGGTCATGTATTCGCAGCCGTGGTCACCGACACCTTCACTGACCGCAGTGGCACCCGAGTTGCGTACGCAGAAGCGTTCGCCGACGATCCCACGCAGGAAGATCTCGCCGCCCGTCGCGCCGTAGCCGATCACGTTCCCCGCGATGATCTGCTCCTCGGCGATGAACGTCGAGAATGGATGCGGATGCACGATGATCCGGCCGCCGGACAGTCCCTTGCCGACGTAGTCGTTGGCGTCGCCGATGAGACGGATCTGGATGCCGGCCGGCACGAACGCTCCGAGGCTCTGTCCTGCCGACCCGGTGAGCGTGATGTCGATGGTACCGTCGGGCAGCCCGGCGCCCTTCCACTTCTTGGTCACCTCGTGACCGAGCAGCGTGCCGACCGTCCGGTTCACATTGCGCACCGGCAGATCGATCGACACGTGGTGGGCGTCCTGGATCGCCGGCTGCGCCAACTCGATCAACTGCTGGTCGAGTGCCTCGTCGAGGCCGTGGTCCTGCCCGACGCTCTGGATCAGCGTCTGACCGTACGGATTCTGCGGCACCGCGAGGATGGGGCTGATGTCGAGCCCCGAGGCCTTCCAGTGTTCGATTGCGCGGCGGGCGTCGAGCGCATCGACGTGGCCGATCATCTCGTCCATCGTGCGGAACCCGAGTTCGGCCATCAACTCGCGCACCTCGGTGGCGATGTACTCGAAGAACGTCTCGACGAACTCCGGTGTACCGCTGAAGCGCGCCCGCAGTTCGGGGTTCTGGGTGGCGATACCGACCGGGCAGGTGTCGAGATGGCAGACGCGCATCATGATGCAGCCCGACACGACCAGCGGCGCGGTGGCGAAGCCGTACTCCTCGGCGCCGAGCAGGGCGGCGATCACGACGTCGCGGCCGGTCTTCATCTGGCCGTCGGTCTGCACGACGATGCGGTCGCGCAGGCCGTTGAGCAGCAGCGTCTGCTGCGTCTCGGCGAGCCCGAGTTCCCATGGACCTCCGGCGTGCTTCAGCGACGTGAGCGGGCTGGCGCCCGTGCCGCCGTCGTGGCCCGAGATCAGCACGACGTCCGCCTTCGCCTTCGACACGCCGGCGGCGACAGTGCCGACGCCGGTCTCAGCGACGAGCTTGACGTGCACCCGCGCCGACGGGTTGGCGTTCTTGAGGTCGTGGATCAGCTGCTTGAGATCCTCGATCGAATAGATGTCGTGGTGCGGGGGCGGGCTGATCAGCCCGACACCTGGCGTCGAGTGTCGCGTCGCCGCGATCCACGGATACACCTTGTGGCCGGGTAGCTGTCCTCCCTCGCCCGGCTTCGCGCCCTGGGCCATCTTGATCTGGATGTCGTCGGAGTTCGTCAGATACTCCGACGTCACCCCGAAACGACCCGAGGCCACCTGCTTGATCGACGAACGCCGCTCCGGGTCGTACAGACGATCGACGTCCTCGCCGCCCTCTCCCGTGTTCGACTTGGCGCCGATGTGGTTCATCGCGATCGCCAGCGTCTCGTGTGCCTCGGCGGAGATCGAGCCATAGCTCATCGCTCCCGTCGAGAACCGCTTGACGATGTCGGCGAGCGGTTCGACCTCGTCGATCGGCACTGGCGGCCGGTCGGACGCGAACGCAAACAGCCCCCGCAGTGTCATCAGCCGCTCGGACTGGTCGTCGATCTTCGAGGTGTACTCCTTGAAGATGTCGTAGCGCTTGGCCCGCGCGGCGTGTTGCAGCTTGAACACCGTCTCGGGGTTGAACAGGTGCAGTTCCCCCTCGCGACGCCACTGGTATTCGCCACCGAGTTCCAGCTTGCGGTGCGCGCGCTCCTCGGGACGTGTCGGATTGGCCATCGCATGGCGGGCGGCGACCTCGGCGGCGATCTCGTCGAGACCGATGCCGCCGAGCTGCGAGATCGTCCCGGTGAAGTACGCGTCGACGACGGTCTTGCCGAGGCCGATGGCCTCGAAGATCTGGGCGCCGGTGTAGGACGCCACCGTCGACACGCCCATCTTGGACATCACCTTGAGCACGCCCTTGCCGCAGGCCTTGATGTAGTTCTTGACCGCCTTGACCGGGTCCATGCCGCCGAGGCCGTGCATCTCCTCGGCGATGAGGTCCTCGATCGACTCGAAGGCGAGGTACGGGTTGATCGCTCCGGCGCCGTAGCCGATCAGCAACGCCATGTGGTGCACTTCGCGGGCGTCGCCGGCCTCGACGATCAGCCCGGCCATCGTGCGCTGCTTCGTGCGCACCAGGTGATGGTGGACCGCCGCCGTCAGCAGCAACGACGGGATCGGAGCCTCGACGGTGTCGGCGTTGCGGTCGGACAGCACGATGATGCGAGCACCGGAATCGATCGCCTCGGACGCCTGCTGGCAGACCCGGTCGAGCGCCGCTCGCAGTCCCGGCCCGCCGTCGGCGACGCGGAACAGCCCCGACAGCACCTTGGCCCGGAGACCCGGACGGGTGCCGTCGTCGTTGATGTGGATGATCTTGGCCAACTCGTCGTTGTCGATGATCGGGAACGGCAACGACAGCTGGCGGCAGCTCTCGGGACCGGGTGAGAGCAGGTTGCTCTCGGGCCCGACCGACGACGCCACCGCCGTCACGACCTCTTCACGGATCGCATCCAGGGGCGGATTGGTGACCTGGGCGAACAGCTGCTTGAAGTAGTCGAACAGCAGTCGCGGCCGCTCGGACAAAACGGCGAGCGGGGTGTCTGTGCCCATCGAACCGAGGGCCTCTCCCCCGCTGGCGGCCATCGGGGTGATCAGGATCTTCAGTTCCTCGTGCGTGTAGCCGAACATCTGCTGACGGCGAAGCACACTGTCGTGGCTGAACACGACGTGCTCACGCTCGGGCAGATCGGGCAGTGCCACCATGCCCTCGGCGAGCCACTCCCCGTACGGGTGCAGCGCCGCGAGTTCCGACTTGATCTCGTCGTCGCTGACGATGCGTCCCTGGGCGGTGTCGATCAGGAACATCTTGCCCGGCTGGAGCCGGCCCTTGGCCACGATCCTGGACGGTTCGACGTCGATCACGCCGACCTCCGAGGCCATCACGACGAGGTCGTCGTCGGTCACCCAGTACCGGCTCGGTCGCAGACCGTTGCGGTCGAGCACGGCGCCGATCATCTCGCCGTCGGTGAACGCCACGCTCGCGGGGCCGTCCCAGGGCTCCATCATCGCAGCATGGAACCGGTAGAAGTCGCGCTGCTCCTGCGACATCGTCTCGTGGTTCTCCCACGCTTCGGGGATCATCATCAGCATCGCGTGATGGATCGGGTAGCCGCCCAGGTGGAGCAGCTCGAGGACCTCGTCGAAGCGGGCCGTGTCGGACGAACCAGGCGTGCAGATCGGGAAGGCCTGATCGATGCCCGGGAGCAGGTCACTCTGCAGCATCGCTTCACGGGCGCGCATCCAGTTCTGGTTGCCCTGCACCGTGTTGATCTCGCCGTTGTGGGCCACGAAACGGTACGGGTGGGCGAGCGGCCACGAGGGGAAGGTGTTGGTCGAGAACCGGGAGTGGACCAACAGCAGCGCCGACTCGACCCGCGGGTCGGTGAGATCGGGGAAGAACTCGCTCAGCTGGGGCGTCGTCAGCATCCCCTTGTAGACGATGGTGCGCGCCGAGAGCGACGCGAAGTAGGTGTCCAGCTCTCCTTCGAGCTCGCGACGGCTGCGCTTTCGGGCCACGAAGGCCTTGCGGTCGAGATCGACGCCGGTCGCCCCACCCGGATCGGAGACGAACAGCTGCTTGAACGTCGGCATGGCCGCCCGGGCGGTCTCACCGAGACAGTCGGGCTCGACCGGGACGTCGCGCCAGCCGAGCACGGCGAGCCCGACGTCGTTCACCGTCGCCTCGATCGCCGCCACCGCCTTCTCGCACGAGCCGGGATCGGCCGGTAGGAAGGCCATGCCGGCGGCGTATGCGCCGGCCGCAGGTAGCTCGAACTCGACGACCGCCCGGAGAAATGCATCGGGGACCTGGAGCAGGATGCCTGCGCCGTCTCCGGTGTCGGGCTCGGCCCCGGTCGCGCCGCGGTGCTCCATGTTCGTCAACGCCTTGAGTCCGGTGAGCACCAGCTCGTTGGAGCGCGCGCCCTTCAGGTTCGCGACGAACGACACTCCGCACGAGTCGTGTTCGTTTCGGGGGTCGTAGAGGCCGATCGGGCCCGGGGGCTGTTGCATCATCACATCCGCGTGTCTCGAAGTTGCACGGTCCCGTGGTGTTCCCGATCGTCGCTGATCGAGGGAGCGATCGACGGTGACCTGCTCACACGGGGTGCCCGAGACAACGCTGGCTCGAGGCGGGTCCGGACATCATAGGACCTCGGCGAGCGCGTCGCTGAGTTCGTTCGATCGTGATCCCGGTACTCGGAGCACCATCCTGGTGAACCCGGTGCGCACCTGCGCCGCCATCTCGTCCACGAGATCGGGGCGCCTCCATGCGACACTGACTCGATGACGCACCAGCACACCGCAACCGCACCGGACGGCACCACGATCGCCTGGAGCCAGACGGGCGACGACGGAGATCCGGTGGTTCTGGTACACGGCATCACCGAATCGGCTGCGTCGTTCGAGCCGGTCACGGCGCGGCTCGAGACCACCCACCAGGTGATCACGTTCGATCTCCGTGGACATGGGGAATCGGGCCGCTCGGGCACGTACGACCTGGCGGCGATGGCCGGCGATGTCGCCGTCGTCTCTGCCGCCGCCGGCGCAGCACGGCCGCACCTCGTCGGCCACTCGCTCGGTGGAGCGGTCGTCACGGCGGCTGGGTCGATGCTCGATGTGGCCAGCGTGGTCGATGTCGACCAGTCGCTCCGGCTGGACTCGTTCAAGGCGCAACTCGCCCCGGCCGAAGCGATGTTGCGAGATCCCGAGCAGTATCAGCTGGTGATCGACGCCATGTTCGAGATGATGATGGGTGAGTTGCTCTCCGCCGACGAAAAGACCCGGGTCACTGCGTTGCGTCGAGCGGACCACGACGTGGTGCTCGGCGTCTGGGAACTCCTCCTGACGGAACCGGTCGAGGAGATCGCGACGACGGTCGATGTCGCGCTCGCCGGGTATCGAGGTCGGGAGGTGCCGTATCTCGCCCTGTTCGGCCTCGATCCCGGGCCCGGATACGCCGACTGGTTGGCCGAGCGCATCGCCGGCTCGTGCGTCGAGTACTGGGACGGCGCCGGGCACTATCCGCACCTGGTCGACCCCGACCGGTTCGTCGCCCGCCTCCGGGACTTCTGGACGTCCTGACCGGATCGGCGTCAGTCGTCGGTGTAGACAGCGGGGCGCTTCTCGAAACCGGCCATCACCGCTTCGACCTGGTTCGGAGTGCCGATCTGGGCGCCGATCACGCGTCGCTCCTCGGCGAACTGCTCCGCGGCACCGTCGTTGGCGAGGCGGTTGAAGAGCGACTTGGCGCCGCTGACCGCACCGGGACTCATGCCGGCGATCTCGCGGGCCATCGCCATGGCGTCGTCCTTGGGGGCGTCGCTCAACCGGGTGACCAGCCCCATCTCGGCGGCCTCGGTACCGGAGAAGACGCGAGCGGTGAAGGTGAGTTCCTTGGCGATGTCCGGCCTCACGAGCTTCGACAGGATGAACGTCCCGGTCATGTCCGGAACCAGACCCCAGTACACCTCGCGCACCGACATCTTGGTGTCGGGATGCACGATGCGGATGTCGGCGCCGAGTGCAATCTGCAGACCGCCTCCGAGCGCATGTCCATGCACTGCGGCGATCACCGGGACCTCCAGCTCCTGCCACACCCAGCACACCTGCTGACCGAGGTGGGTGATGCGCCCGTCCTTCATCTCGCCGGGATTGCCGTCGGAGCGTGTGGCTGCGCTGGCGGCGTCGTCGCCGCCTGCCATTGCCTGGAACGAGGAGAAGTCGAGTCCGGCACAGAACGAGGCGCCGTCACCGGAGAGGACGACGGCACGCAGCCCGCGCTCGGACTTCAACTGCTCGCCGGCTTCGGCGATCGCGCTGAACATGGCGTTGTCGAGGGCATTGCGCTTGTCGGCACGGTTGAACACGACGTCGGCGATGCCGTCGGTGATGGAGATGAGCACACGGTCGGACATGGTCGTGAGTCTCGCAGCCGCGCGACTCGGCCGACGAACGCACCAGCGCTCGCTGCGACGCATGTCGGAGCTCAGCGGTTGCGACGGCTCACCATGGTGCGGTCGATCTCGGCGATGGTCCGCACACCGGTGAGGGCCATCGTGCGCTCCATGCCGTCGCGTAGGAACGTCAACAGCTGGTCGACGCCGCGTTCGCCGGCGGCGCCCAGGGCGTACAGGTACGGGCGTCCCACGGTGACTGCGTCGGCGCCCAGGGCGAGGGCCTTCACGATGTCGCTGCCTCGCCTGACACCGCCGTCGCAGATGATCGTGGCCCCGTCGCCGATCTCGTCGCGCACGGGTTCCACCAGTTCGAGTGGGACCGGAGCGTCGTCGAGCTGGCGTCCGCCGTGGTTCGACAGACCAATACCTTGCACCCCCATGGCCACCGCCTGCTTGGCGTCGGCCACCGTCTGGATGCCCTTGAGCACGATCGGACCGTCCCACACCGACCGGAGCCAGTCGATGTCGTTCCACGACAGCGATTGGTCGAAGTGGTTGGCCACCTTCGCGGCGAGTGAGATCGCGGTCGATCCGTCGACCGCATGGCGGCCGACGACGTTCGCGAACGTGATCGGTTCGCTGCGAAGGAAATCGAGTGTCCATCCCGGATGCAGCGCACCGTCGACCAGGGTCGACGGCCCGATCTTCGGAGGCAAGGTGAACCCGTGACGCACGTCGCGTTCGCGCCTGCCGAGAATCGGTGCGTCGACGGTCAGCCACACAGCGGTGTAGCCAGCCTGCTTCGCGCGTCCGATCAGTTCCTCGACGAGTGGCCGGTCGCGCCACGTGTAGACCTGGAACCATTTGTCACCAGCACTGACACCGGCGACCTCTTCGATCGACCGCGTTCCCATCGTCGACAGCGAGTAGGGGATGCCAGCGCGAGCCGCGGCGCGGGCGACGGCCAGCTCACCTTGGGAATCGGCGATGCGGGTGTAGCCCGCAGGAGCGAGGATCACCGGCATCGCCAACGAGCGGCCGAAGATCTCTGTCGACGTCACCAGCTCGCTCACGTCGCGCAGCACGCGAGGGTGGAACTCGTACTTCGCGAACGCTTCGACGTTGCGCGCCAGGGTGCGCTCGTCCTCCGCTCCACCGTCGATGTAGTCGAACACACCGTGCGGCAGTCGACGCTTGGCGATGCGCCGCATGTCGTCCACCGAAACGCACTGCTGCAACCGCCGTTCGAGCGGGTCGAGCGTCGGCTTCTTGAACCGCACGACGGACCGGAACGTCTCCACCATTCCCATGGGCGCCAGCGTACGGCGCCGGACCGCTCAGTCGACGATGCGTAGACCGCTCGGTGTCATCGATGGCGCCGCCTGTGGGAGGTCGACGACGAATTCGGTGCGATGGGCAGGGAACAGGTGCTCGCTCAACAGCACCGCCTGTCCGGAGTCGTCGGTGGTGATCCGCTGGCAGCGCAGCACCGGCGAACCGGCGGGAACACCGAGCAGGCGGGCATCGGACTCGTCGACGAGATCGGCACCGATCGTCTGCGTCGCACCACGCAGTTCGACGTCGAGCAGTTCGTAGAACGGTCGGCGTTCGACGTCTCGGCGCGAGAGATGACCCCCGAGTTCGGCGGGACACCACACGGTGACGACGGCGAACGGCTCACCGTCGGCGAGGTTGACGCGCTTGACCCGCAGCACCTTGTCGGAACCGAGGACGCGCTCGACTCGCTCGGGCGCCGACTCGAACTCGAACTCCTCGATCTTGCGCTCGGAGAGCTTCCCGACGCCTTCGACGTGTGACTCGATCGTGGCCAGCGATGAGAGGCTCTGCGGCACGGGCTCGGTGGCGACGAACCACCCGAAGCCCTGGCGAGCAGCGATCAGGCCGTCCTCGCGGACGAGCTCCAGCGCCCGCCGGATCGTCACGCGTGAGGCGCCGAATTCCGCAGACATCTCGGCCTCCGACGGCAGCACCGACCCGGGCGGCGAGTCGAGCGCGCGTCGGCGCAACTCGTCGGCGATCTCCTGGTATCGGATGTGTCGCATGCTGTCTCCCGACGGCCGCAACGCCGGTTGATCGACTGGTTGCGCGACGGCCAACTTGTATTATAGTTGTCTACATGACCGATGCCAGCCCTGATGCCAACCAGGATCCGAACGCCAACGGCGCCACCACGCCCATCGCTCTCGTCGAGGGTGTCTATGCCAGCTTGACCGATCGCGTCGCCGCCGGCCGCGAGCGCCTGGGGCGACCGCTGACCCTGACCGAGAAGATCCTGATCAACCACCTCGCCGATCCGAACGAGGACATCGAGCGCGGGGCCACCTACAACGACTTCCATCCCGACCGCGTCGCCATGCAGGACGCGACGGCACAGATGGCGCTACTGCAGTTCATGACCGCCGGGCTGCCCGAGGCGGCGGTGCCTTCGACCGTTCACTGCGACCACCTGATCCAGGCCAAGGTCGGCGCCAACGTCGACCTCGGCGTGGCCATCGACACCAACAAGGAGGTCTACGACTTCCTGCGCTCGGTGTCGGCCAAGTACGGCATCGGCTTCTGGGGTCCGGGGTCCGGCATCATCCACCAGGTCGTCCTCGAGAACTACGCCTTCCCCGGCGGCATGATGATCGGCACCGACAGCCACACCCCCAACGCCGGCGGGCTCGGGATGATCGCCATCGGGGTGGGCGGTGCCGACGCGGTCGACGTGATGACCGGCTTCCCGTTCAACGTGCGCTGGCCGAAGGTGATCGGCGTCAAACTCACCGGCACGCTCAGCGGCTGGTCGAGCCCCAAGGACGTCATTCTCGAAGTCGCCCGGGTGCTCACCGTCGAGGGTGGCACCGGTGCCATCGTCGAGTACTTCGGTCCCGGCGCCGACTCGATCTCGGCGACCGGCAAGGCGACGATCTGCAACATGGGCGCCGAGATCGGTGCCACCACGTCGCACTTCGCGTACGACCACAACATGGCGGCGTACCTCAAGGCAACGGGCCGCGAGGCGATCGCCGACGCTGCCGACAAGGTGGCCGACGACCTGCGTGCCGACGACGGCGCCACCTACGACCAGCTGATCGAGATCGACCTCGACGAGCTCAAGCCCCTGATCAACGGCCCGCACTCCCCCGACCGTGCCCACAAGGTCGGCGCCGCTGGTGTCGGCGCCGCCGCGCGCGAGAACGACTGGCCGCTCGAGCCGTCGGCGTGCCTGATCGGCTCGTGCACCAACTCGTCGTACGAGGACATCACCAGGGTTGCTTCGATCGCCCGCCAGGCGGCCGCTGCCGGACTGACGGCCAAGTGCGAGCTGCTGATCACCCCCGGCTCCGAGCAGGTGCGAGCAACGATCGAGCGTGACGGGCTGCTCGCCGACCTCGAGGCGATCGGCGCCACCGTCCTCGCCAATGCCTGCGGGCCGTGCATCGGCCAGTGGTCGCGCCCCGAGTCGATCACCGGGCAGCCGAACACGATCGTCAACTCGTTCAACCGCAACTTCCCCAAGCGCAACGACGGCTCGGCGAAGACCTTGAGCTTCGTCACCTCACCCGACACGGTGCTGGCCATCGCGTTGGCGGGGCGACTCGACTTCGACCCGACCGTCGACACGATCACCGCACCCGACGGCACCGAGATCACGCTCGACGCTCCGGTCGGTGAGATCCTGCCCGACGCCGGCTACGACCCGGGCGAGAACACCTACACCGCTCCCCCGGCCGACGGCTCGGACGTCGAGGTTGTGGTGTCGCCGACCAGCGACCGGCTGCAGTTGCTCGCTCCCTTCCTGGCCTGGGACGGCGACGATTACCACGATCTGCCGGTGCTCATGAAAGCGCAGGGCAAGTGCACGACCGACCACATCTCGGCTGCCGGCCCGTGGCTGAAGTACCGCGGGCACCTCGAGAACATCTCGGGCAACCTGTTCGCCGGTGCGGTCAACGCCTTCACCGGCGAGGCCGGCAGCGGCAAGGACATCACCGACGGCGAAACCCGCCCCTACCCCGAGATCGCCATGCGCTACCACGAAGCGGGGATCAAGTGGGTGGCGATCGGCGACCGCAACTACGGCGAGGGCTCTTCTCGCGAGCATGCGGCGATGGAACCGCGCTTCCGTGGCGGCCTGGTGATCCTGGCCCGGTCCTTCGCCCGCATCCACGAGACCAACGCGAAGAAGCAGGGTCTGCTGCCGCTGACGTTCGCCGATCCCGACACCTACGACCTGATCGAGGAGGACGACCGCATCAACGTGCTCGGCCTGCCCCCGGTGCCGGGCCAGAACGTGCGGTGCCAGATCGTCAAGCCCGACGGCACCACGATCGACTTCGAGGCCGTCCACACCTTCAGCCCCGAACAGGTCGACTGGTTCAGGGCCGGCTCCGCCCTCAACATCGTGCGCCAGAAGGTCGCCGCCGCCAGCTGAGCGTTACGCCAGGGGTCAGACCCCCGGCGTAACGGCTACCGTCCTCGCATGGAGATCCGCGAGGCGATCCGCACCAACGGCACGGTCAGGCACTTCACCGACGAGCCGGTCGACGACGCGGCGATCGCGTCGATCCTCGATGATGCCCGGTTCGCTCCCTCGGGTGGGAACCGCCAGCCCTGGCGCGTCGCGGTCGTGAAGGACCTGATCCTGCGCCGCGAGCTGGCGATGCTGATGCAGCCGGTATGGGACGAGTACCTCGAGACCGCGATGGCCGGCGGCAACCCGTTCAACGTCGTCGACTACGTCAAGCCCACCGACATCACGCCCAACAAGCACAACGACCTGTTCGAGAGCATCGAGTCGATCCCGGTCGTCCTCGCCGTCGCCGCCGACCTGTCAAAGATCGCGATGATGGACGCCGAACTCGATCGAGAGCCCATCACCGGCGGAGCGTCGATCTATCCGTTCTGCTGGAACCTGATGCTGTCGGCCCGGGCGCACGGCCTCGGTGGCGTGATGACCACGTTCCTCAGCCGGGTCGAGCCGGCGGCGGCGCCGGCACTCGGGCTCCCCGAGTACCACGCGCTGGTCACCACCATCTTCCTCGGTCACCCCGTCCATCAGCCGACCAGGCTGAAGCGCGAAGCCGTTGCGTCGTTCACCACGACGAACCGCTTCGACGGCCAGACGTTCCCGAGCTGAGGCGGGCGGACCGGTCAGGCGGCGTCGATGGCGGCGCGCACCTCGGCGACGTAGTCACCGACGGCGTCGGGTCCCCCGTCCATCAGGCGGCGCACCATGCTGGCCCCCTGGATCACCCCGTCGGCGACTCGGGTCGCCTGGTGGGCCTGCTCGGCATTCGAGACACCGACGCCGACCAGCACGGGCACGTCGGTGATCGCCTTGAGCCGTGCAGCGAGCGCCGTTGCGGTCTCGGCCAACGACTCTCGCTCCCCCGTCACACCGAGCAGTCCGACCGAGTACAGGAAGCCTCGCGATCGGGCTGCGACCAACGGCAGGCGTTCGTCCGGTGCCGTCGGGGCCGCCAACATGATCGTCTCGATGCCGGCAGCGTCGGCGGCCTCGCACCAGGGTCCCGACTCCTCCAGCGGCAGGTCGGGCAGGATTGCGGCGCTGATGCCGGCACGACGGAGCTGCGCCGCGAACCGGGTCGGTCCGGGGTGGTGCACCAGGTTGTAGTAGGTCATCACGGCGAGCGGGATCTCGACGTCGAGCGATGGGACCTCGTCGAGGATCGACGTCGGCGTGACCCCCTGTTCGAGCGCGTGCTGGGAGGCCTGCTGGATGACGGGGCCGTCCATCACCGGGTCGGAGAACGGGATCCCGATCTCGACGGCGTCGGCGCCGTTGGCGGCGCAGGCCCGGATCGCCGCCTGCCAGCCCGGATAGCCGCCGGTGATGTACGGGACCAGCAGCTTGCGGCCCTGGTCGCGCTTGGCGCGGAACTCGCTCTCGAGGCTCATCACAGACGGCTGTCGAGGATGTCCATCATCTGCGCGACGTCCTTGTCGCCGCGTCCGGACAGGTTCATCAGGACCGTCTGACCCTGCAGGTCCGGCGCTTCGCGTGAGATCCAGGCGACCGCATGGGCGCATTCCAGCGCCGGGATGATCCCCTCGGCGCGCGACAGGAGCTGGAATCCCTCGATCACCTCGTCGTCGGTGACCGACGGGTACTCCGCCCGACCGATCGATGCGAGGTAGGAGTGCTCCGGACCCACACCGGGGTAGTCGAGTCCCGCCGAGATCGACACCGCCTCTTCGACCTGGCCCACCTCGTCCTGCATCAGGTTGCTGCGCATCCCGTGCACGACCCCGGGGACGCCCCGCCCGATCGCCGCGCCGCCCGCCGGCTCGACGCCGACGAGGCGCGTGTCGGCCTCGTCGACGAAACCGCTGAAGATGCCCATCGCGTTCGAACCGCCACCGACGCAGGCGACGACGACGTCGGGCATCGCGCCGGTCATCTCCATGATCTGCGCGTGGGCCTCGTCGCCGATGATCGACTGGAACTGGCGGACCATGTAGGGGTACGGATGCGGGCCGACCACGGAGCCGAGGCAGAAGTGTGTGTCGGTGACGTTGGCCACCCAGTGCCGCATCGCCTCGTTGACGGCGTCCTTGAGCGTGCGACTCCCGCTGTGCACCGCTTCGACCTCGGCGCCCAGCAGCTTCATGCGGAACACGTTGAGCGCCTGGCGTTCGACGTCGACGGCGCCCATGTACACCTTGCAGTCGAGCCCCATCAGCGCCGCGGCGGTCGCGCTCGCGACGCCGTGCTGGCCGGCACCGGTGTCGGCCACGATGCGCCGCTTCCCCATCCGTTTCGCCAGCAGGGTCTGGCCGATCACGTTGTTGATCTTGTGCGAACCGGTGTGGTTCAGGTCCTCACGCTTGAGGATCAGGCGGATGCCGAGCTGCGCGCCGAGGTTGTGGCACTCGGTGAGGATCGACGGGCGGCCCGAGTACTCGGTGTGGACCCGCATCAGCTCGTCGCGGAAGGCCGGGTCGTTCCAGGCGTCGTCGAACGCCGCTTCGAGTTCCTGGCACGCCGGCACCAGGGTCTCGGGGACGAATCGCCCGCCGAACTCGCCGAAGCGGCCGGTGCCGTCGGGGGGCGCTGACAGTGATGGAGGCGGTTCGGTCGTGGTCATTCGAAGTCCCAGTCGTAGGGGAGGTCGTCGTCGCCGATGTACGGCGTCGCGGCATGGGCCCGGGCATTCTCGATGAAGCGCTTGACGGCGAGGGCGTCCTTCCTGCCGGGGGATTTCTCGACGCCGCTGGCGACATCGACGCCCCAGGGCTGCACCTCGGTGATCGCTGCGCCGACGTTGTCCGGCGTCAGACCGCCGGCGAGGATCAGCTTGACCGAGTCGGGGGCGTCGCCGGCCAGCGACCAGTCGAACACCTTGCCGGAGCCCGGCTCGGGAGCGTCGAGCAGGATCATGTCGGTGCCGTACTGATCGGCGCGGGGCAGGTTCTCGTCGTCGGCACCGAACGCCTTGATCACCCAGCGGAAGTGCTGCGCGATCTCGATGCTCTGCGCGGCTGTCTCCCGTCCGTGGAGCTGGACCGCCTTGACGCCCGCCCGGTGAGCGGTGTCGACGACCAGCTTGGGATGCTCGTTGCGGAACACGCCGACGGTGAGGATCTCCGCCGGCAGGCGACGGGTGATGTCGTATGCGACCTGGGCGGCGATCTGGCGGGTCGAAGGAGCGAAGATGAAGCCGACGGCATCGGCGCCCATCGCCACCGACAGCAGTGCGTCGTCCTCGTTGGTGATCCCACAGATCTTGACGAACATCGACGGTCACCGTACCGGCCGTCGACGCACTGCGAGAGATTCATTGCATCGGCCGACACGCGCCTAACGTCGAGGGGGCATGGGACGACTCGATGACATCGACCTGTCGGCGAAGCTCAACGGCGACTACGAGAAGCGGCTCGCCGCCGCCCAGGAGCGCTTCTTGGAGCTGCGCCTGACGCTCGGCGGGCAGATCGGCGACCGCGGCGTGGGTCCGGGGCTCCTGGTGGTGATCGAAGGTGCCGACGCCGGCGGCAAGGGCGGCGCCACGCGACGGATCGTGGAGCGGCTCGATCCACGTCATTTCAGCGTGTACGCCTACGCCAAACCGAGCGAACGCGAGAAGCGCCACCACTTCCTGTGGCGCTTCTGGAGCAAGGTGCCGGGGCTCGGCGGGATGTGCGTCTTCGACCGCAGCTGGTACGGGCGGCTCCTCGTCGAGCGGGTCGAGAAGTTCGCCACGATCGAGCAGTGGACACGGGCCTACAACGAGATCGTCGAGTTCGAGCGCAGCCTCGTGCTCGAGGGCGTGATCCTCGTGAAGTTCTACCTGCACATCAGCGCCGACGAGCAGTTCAAGCGCTTCGAGAGCCGTCGCGACGACCCGCTGCGCGAGTGGAAACTGAACGAGGAGGACTGGCGCAACCGCGACAAGTGGGACCAGTACATCGAGGCCGCCGAGGACATGTTCGAGCGCACCGACCACCAGTTGGCGCCGTGGGACATCGTGTCGGGCGAGAACAAGAAGTGGGCCCGGGTCACGATCCTCGAGACGCTCAACCAGCGCATCGAGGACGGCATCGCCCGCTGGGACATGCTCAACACCCCACCCGGCTGAACTGTCACACCGTGCCGGGTCAAACGTGACAGTTGGACGTTCTCAGCTGATCAGCTCAGCGATCGCCGTCGCCGGATCGCCGCTCGTGACGAGGGTCTCGCCGACGAGGACGGCGTCGTAGCCGGCGCTGCGCAACGACCGGGCGTCGGCAGGGCCGCGCACGCCGGATTCGGCGACCTTCACCGCCTGATCGGGGATGACTCCGGCCATCCGGACCGCCCGGGCATGATCGACCTGGAACGTGACCAGATCGCGCTGGTTGACACCGATCAGCGTCGCATCCGCCGCCAGGGCGTGCTCGAGTTCGTCCTCGTCGTGGATCTCGACGAGGACATCCAGGCCGACGTCGACGGCGAGCGCATGAAACGCGGCCAGCTCGCCGGGTTCGAGCGCGGCCACGATCAGGAGCACGGCGTCGGCGCCCATGATGCGGGCGTCGAGCACGTCGCGCTCGCTGACGGTGAAGTCCTTGCGGATGACCGGAAGGGCGCACGCGGCGCGCGCCGACTGCAGATCGGCCACCGAGCCGCCGAAGTGCGCCTCGTCGGTGAGCACCGAGAGGCAGGCTGCGCCCCCTCGTTCGTACGTCGACGCCATCTCGGCCGGGTCGAGGCCGGCATTGAGGTCGCCCTTGGACGGCGAGCGCCGCTTGATCTCGGCGATGACCCCGAGGCTCCGTCGGGCGGCGAGTGCGGCCCGGAATCCGCGGACCGCAGGAGCCGAACGGGCCTGGTCGAGCAGGCGCTCGACGGACCGGGTGTCGGCGGCCGCCGTTTCTCGGTGCTGTGCGAGGATCCGATCGAGGTACGTGGCCGCCATCAGCGGATCGCTGGTCAGAGACCCTTGCCGCGGACCGGTGTGAGCATCGTGAGTTCCGGCCGGCCCGCGAGGATTCCGCCGAACGCGTTCATGATCTGCTTCATGACGTCGCTCGTGCTGTGCGCTTGGAGGGCGTCGCCGTCGGCGTACAGCTCGTACATGTAGGCGACGTTGGCGTCATTGGGGTCTTCGAGGAGTTGGTACAGTAACGTGCCCTCCTCCGAGCCGACATGGTCCATCATCGGTGCGAGACCCGCATACAGGTCGTCGCGCTTTCCGTCGATACAGGTGAACTTGGCGATCATCGCTACTTGGCTCATGTCGGCCGACCGTAGTGGGTGTGTTGACTCAAAATCCCAATCGGTCGGAGACGGTCGCCAGCAACTCGTCGATCGGGAGGCGTACCTGTTCGGTGGTGTCGCGGTCGCGGACGGTCACCGCGCCGTCCTCCAGCGAATCGAAGTCGATGGTGACGGCGAGCGGCGTGCCGATCTCGTCCTGGCGTCGATAGCGCTTGCCGATGTTCTGCGTCTCGTCGTAGTCGACCATGTACCGGTCGGCGAGCAGGAGCCGCACCTCGTGGGCGAGCGGCGTCAGCGTGTCCTTCTTGGACAACGGCAGCACCGCCACCTTGTAGGGCGCCAGACGCGGATGCAGGCGCAGCACGGTGCGGGTCTCGTTGTTCACGACGTCCTCGTCGTAGGCCGCGAGCAGGAACGCCGCCATCGTGCGCGTCGCGCCGGCGGCGGGTTCGATCACGTAGGGCACGTAGCGCTCGTTGGTTTGCGGATCGAAGTAGTCGAGCCTCTCGCCGGAGTGTTCCGAATGCTGCTTGAGGTCGTAGTCCGAGCGTTGGGCGATGCCCTCGAGCTCGTCGAAGCCCCACGGGAACGCGAACTCCACGTCCGACGTGCCGGTCGAGTAGTGCGACAGCTCGTCGTCGTCGTGGGCACGCAACCGCAGCATCTCGGGCGGGATGCCGAGTTCGACGTACCAGTCGAGGCGCTCCTTGCACCAGTACTCGTACCACTCGGAACTGGTCTCGGGAGGGACGAAGAACTCGAGTTCCATCTGCTCGAACTCGCGGGTCCGGAAGATCCAGTTCTGCGGCGTGATCTCGTTGCGGAAGCTCTTGCCGACCTGGGCGATGCCGAACGGCGGCTTCTTGCGCGAGGTCTGCAGCACCTGGGAGAAGTTGGTGAACATGCCCTGTGCGGTCTCCGGCCGGAGGTACGCGTCGGCGCCGGTGCCCTCGACCGGGCCGGCCTGGGTCTTGAACATCAGGTTGAACTCGCGGGCCTCGGTGAAGCTGTGCTTGGCGTCGCAGTTGGGACACACGTCGGGATCGTCGAGCTTGTCGAGGCGGAACCGCTGCTTGCACTCGGTGCAGTCGACGAGCGGGTCGCTGAAGTTCGCCAGGTGGCCCGAGGCCTGCCAGACCTGGGGAGGGCTCAAGATGGCGGCGTCGATCAGCACGACGTCGTCGCGCTGCTGCACCATCGAGCGGATCCACGCCTCCTTGACGTTGCGCAGCAGCAACGAACCGAGCGGCCCGTAGTCGTAGGTGGAGCGGAACCCGCCGTAGATCTCGGCCGACTGGTAGACGAAGCCTCGGCGCTTGCAGAGGCTGACGATCTGTTCGAGGTCGGTGGCAGGCATAGGCCGACGAGGCTACCGAGCGCCCTTTTCCGTTTGCGCTGCATTTCCGGTGGGCCGCCCCACCGGAAGTCGCACACAAACGAAGAAGGAGCAGCGTCAGTGGGCTTCGAACATGGCGACGGCCTTGAGACGCCGCTCGATGTGGAACTCCAGGGCGCGGGTGGCCAGCGACGACACCTCGTGGGTGATCGGCGACTCGTCTCTCGCGAGCGCCTGCACGAGCTGTCCCCCGAGGATCTCGCGCAGGATCGTCAGCGCACCGGCGCTGATCGCCTGCCCGGACCGACACGACCGGCACAGCACTCCGCCTTCGTGCAGGTCGAAGGCGACGAACTGCGTCTCGGGTTCGGTCCCACCGCAGCGCACGCACCGGTCGAGTTCGGGCCGCACGCCCTCGTTGGCCAGCAGTTTCCAGTAGAACCCTGCGACGTTGAGCGGCGAAGGCGTCGACGCGATCGTGCGCAACACCCCGACGAGCATCCGGTAGAGCTGCGGGTTCGGTTCGCGTTCCAGCGACAGTTGATCGACCGCTTCGATCACGGCGAGCCCCTGTGACGCCCGATCGAGCGACGACAGCATCGGCGACAGGGGCTCGACCGCCTCGGCCTGGCTGACGATGTCGAGTTCGCGGCCCCGATACAGCAGCAGCCGGACGTGGCTCATCGGTTCGAGGCGGGCACCGAACTTCGACTTGGTCTTGCGCACGCCCTTCGCGACGGCGCGGACCTTGCCGTTCTCGGCGGTGTGGAACACGACGATGCGATCGGACTCGCGCAGCTTGTAGGTGCGCAGGACGACACCGGTGTCGCGGTAGAGCTCGCTCACGAGTCGTCGTCGAGACCGCCGAAGCGCCGCTGACGGCGGGCGAAATCGGCGATGGCCTCCAGCAGATGGTCGGGCGACAGCTCGTTCCACGCCATCGGGTGGAAGACGAGCTCCCCGTAGGCCAGCTCCCACACCAGCGACGGAGGCAGGCGCGTCGACTCGCCGAGCACCACGATGAGATCGGGCTCGCAGTCGGCCGGCGCATACAACGCTTCAGCGACGGTCGCTTCGTTCACCGGTTCGTCCGGATGGAGCCGCTGCATCGCCTCGGCGAACCGCTGGCGACCGTCGCCGCAAGGATCGACGATCACATGACACGACCCGACCATCCGGTGCCACCACTCGAGATCGACCGGGTCGGCGCCCGGTTCATAGGCCCGCAACGTGAGGAACGACGCGCCGGCCCGGTCGGCGATCACACCGAGCCCTTCGACGCGCGCGTCCCAGCGTTCGTCGTCGAGTTCGTCCCAGTCACGCAGCGTGCCACCGACCACCATGATGTGGCGCAGCAGCTGGCGGGTCGGGTCGCCGGAGCGTGACGCCACCGTGGCCGACGCCGGCCCCGACGACGTCGGTGTCCCACGTCGGATGCTTGCGAACGACGGTGTCACGTCTGCATTCTTCCACGCCGCGGCCCGTCGGGGTTGGCTGGCTAACGTGGAACGCCGTGCCGTCCGAATCCTTCGAGCCACACCCGCCGAGTGCGGCGCCGCTCCACGTCGCCTGCATCATGGACGGCAACGGACGCTGGGCGGCTCGACGGGGGCTCCCCCGCACCGAGGGCCACACCGAAGGTGAGGAGAACCTCGCCCGGCTGGTGCGCGTGGCGGTGCGGCGCAACATCGGCTGGCTGACCGTGTTCGGGTTCTCGACCGAGAACTGGCAGCGCCCGCGGCCGGAGGTGCGCCACATCCTCGGCTTGCACGAAAAGCTGTTCGGACGCGTCGCCGAACTCAACGAACTCAACGTGCGCGTCCAGTGGATCGGGCGACCGTTCGATTCGCCGATGGCCCGGACGCCCCGATACGTCCAGCGGGCGATCCGCAAGGCGATCGCCGACACCGCCGACAACACGGGCATGGTCCTCACGATCGCGTTCGACTACGGCGGCCGTTCGGAGCTCGTCGCCGCCGTCGAAGCGGCCCGTCGGACACCCGAAGCGGTCACCGTCGACACGATCGGCGAGCATCTGTACCTTCCGGAACTTCCCCCGGTTGACGTCCTGGTTCGCACGAGCGGCGAGCTGCGCGTGTCCAACTTCCTGCTGTGGCAGGCGGCCGGTGCGGCGATCTACTTCACCGAGGCCCCCTGGCCCGACTTCGACGAACACGAACTCGACGCAGCCCTGGCGCTCGCTCGATGAGCGAATCGCTCGCTCGGGTCACCGCCGCACTGGCCAACGCCGAGGACCGTGTCGGCCAGCAGCAGATGGCCGACCTGGTCGCTGACGCGATCTCGAACCAGCGTCACCTCGTCGTCCAAGCGGGCACCGGCACCGGAAAGACGCTGGCCTACCTCGTCCCGGCGATCGAAGCCGACGCACGCATCGTCGTTGCCACCGCCACCAAGGCGCTCCAGGACCAACTCGCGACCAAGGATTTGCCGTTCCTCGCCGACCACGTCGGGCGCGACTTCGACTGGGCGGTGCTCAAGGGCCGATCGAACTACGTGTGCCTGCAACGCCTGCGGGAGATGAGTGCCGGCGACCAGGGTCAGCTCGAACTCGAGACGATGGCGTTGACCACCAAGGTCGAGATCAAGCGGCTGGCCGAATGGTCCGGGACCACGACGACCGGTGACATGGCGGAGCTCGACTGGACGCCGTCGGACCACGCGTGGCGGGCGGTGAGTGTCGGCAGCGACGAATGCCCCGGCGCCGACCGGTGCCCGATGGGCGACCCGTGCTTCGCCGAGCAGGCGCGGCGGCGAGCCGCTGCCGCCGACGTGATCGTGGTCAACACCCACCTGTACGGGCTCAACGTGGCGAGTGGCGGTGCGATCCTCCCGGAGCACGACGTCGTGGTGTTCGACGAAGCGCACGTGCTCGAGGACATCATGAGCGACACCGTCGGCGTGGAGATCGCCCCGGGCAGGTTCATCACGCTGTCGGGCATCGTGCGACGCATCCTCGACGATCCGAAGCTGATCGGCTCGATCGCGGAGATCGCCGAGGGTCTGCGTGACGCGCTCACGCCGCACGTCGGCAACCGGCTCTCGACTCCGCTCCCCGACTCGGTCCAGGAGGTGCTCAACGACGCCCGCCTCCGCCTCGGTCGGGCCAACGAGGTACTCGTGGCGATCGAGACGCAGAACGAGGACGCCAAGCAGCGCCGGCTGCGCGCCCAGACGATGACCGGCCGAGCGATCGAGCAGCTCGACATCGCCATCGAGGGGCGTGACGGCTACGTGGCATTCGTGTCGGGATCCCGCGACGCTCCGCGCCTGGAGGTCGCACCGCTCGACGTCGGCCCAGCGATGACGGAGGGCGTGTGGTCACAACGCACTGCGGTGCTCACCAGCGCCACGATCCCGTCGTCGCTCGCCGCTCGGGTGGGGATCGCGGCAGACAGCGTCGACGTTGCCGACGTCGGCAGCCCGTTCGACTACGAGCACCACTCGATGCTGTACTGCGCGATGCACCTGCCGAATCCGAACTCCGAGGGGTTCCGGGCGGCCGTGCACGACGAACTGGAAGCGCTGATCACTGCCGCCGGCGGCCGGACGCTGGCGCTGTTCACCAGTTGGCGCTCGATGGACGAGGCGGCCGAAGCCCTGCGAGCGCGCATCGATCTGCCGATCCTGACCCAACGAGACCTGCCGAAGCCGGCGCTCATCAAGGCGTTCGCCGACAGCGACGAGACCTGCCTGTTCGCAACCGCCGGGTTGTTCCAGGGTGTCGACGTTCCCGGCCAGACCCTGTCGCTCGTCGTGATCGACCGGATCCCGTTCCCCCGCCCGGACGATCCCCTGCTGAGCGCGCGACGTGAGCAGCTCGGCCCGACCGCGTTCTCCGAGATCGACATCCCTCGTGCGTCGATGATGCTGGCCCAGGCCTGCGGTCGCCTGATCCGCTCGGCCACCGATCGCGGCGTGGTGGCGGTGATGGATCCGCGCCTCGGCACCGCCCGGTACCGCTGGGACATCATCAAGGCGCTGCCCCCGATGCAGCGCACCAAGGTCCGCACCGACGTCGAGGCCTTCCTCCGTGACATCGTGACGCCAGGGGTCAGACCCCCGGCGTCACGGGCTCCTGCCCAGAACGGCGAGAAGTGAGTGTTACGCCGGGGGTCTGACCCCTGGCGTAACGCTCAGGTGATCGAGGCGGTGTAGATCCCGTCGATCGTGGACGCCAGGGTGGCGTCGAACTCGTCGTCGCTCTGATCGGCGCTGAGGCCTTCGATGAGCGCACGACTGAAGCTGGCGATCATCCCGTGCTGACGCGACAGCCGCTCGTTGGCCTCGTCGCGCGGGTAGCCGCCGGAGAGGGCGACGACGCGTAGCACTCGGGGATGTGCGATGAGGTCGGCGTAGAAGTCGTCGACGGTCGGGATCGACAGCTTGAGCATCACCGTGCGGTCGGCGGAAAGTGCGTCGAGGTGCTCGGCGATGCGGTCGCGCAACAACTCCTCGGCCTGCTGCTTCTCGGGGCTGTGGATGTCGACCTCGGGCTCGATGATCGGCACCAGACCGGCGTCGATGATCTCGCCGGCGATCTCGAACTGCTGATCGACGATGGCGGCCACACCGGCCTCGTCGGCGAGCTGCACGACCGAGCGCATCTTGGTGCCGAACACGCCGAGGCCGACGGCACGGTCACACAGCTCGCGCAGCCCGGGAATCGGCTTCATGAGTTGCACGCCGTTGTCGGCGTCGGCGAGGCCCTTGTCGACCTTGACGAACGGCACGACGTGCTTGACCGACCACAGGTAGTCGGAAGTGCCGCGGCCCTCGACCTGTCGATCCATGGTCTGCTCGAACAGGATCGCGCCCAGCACCCGATCGCCGGTGAACGCGGGCGAGGTCATGATGCGCGTGCGCATGCCGTGCATCAGGTCGAACATCTCCTCGTCGGTCGACCAGGCGTCCTCGCTGACCCCGTACTGCGCGAGCGCCTTGGGGGTGCTGCCGCCGCTCTGGTCGAGCGCTGCGATGAATCCCTGACCGGTACGGACCTTGTTGAGCATGTCGTCGTTCACGGTGACGACTGTAGCCAGTGGAGCTCGGACCAATCGTCGGTTGTGCCGCGCTGGTGACCAACGTCCCGACGATCGCTACGGTCGGCGTGCATGACCGGTGCCGAGTCGATCGAGCCTGAGCGAGTGGTCCACCACGACATCGTCGACGGGATCTCGACGATCACGCTCGATTCCCAACACAACCGCAACGCACTGTCGCGCCAACTGCTGGCAGATCTGCACCATGCGCTCGACGCCGCCGAAGCCGATTCGGCCCGCGCCATCGTGCTCACCCATCGCGGTCCGGCGTTCTGCGCCGGCGCCGACCTCAAGGAACGTGCCGCCGCGGGCAGCGCCGCTGCGGACTCCTCGCCGTTCGTCGGGGCGCTCGAGCGGCTCATGGACACCGCCTGCCCCACGATCGCCGTGGTCAACGGTGCGGTGCGCGCCGGTGGCATCGGCCTGATGGCGGCGTGTGACCTCGTGGTCGTTCACGACTCGACCACCTTCGCCCTCACCGAGGTCCGCATCGGCGTCGTACCGGCGATCATCGCGGTGCCGATCCTCCGGCGTGTTCCGTCAAGCCGTATCGCCGCCGCCATGCTCACCGGCGAGGCCTTCGACGCCGAGTCGGCGCGGCAGATGGGGCTGGTCACCCACGTCAGCAGCGACGTCGTGTCGACCGTCGACGATCTCTGCGACGGCATCCTGCGGGGTGCACCGGCGGCGGTCGCCGCCACCAAACGGGTCCTCCGTGAGGTTCCCACCATGGAACGAGATGCGGCGTTCGCGGCGATGGCGTCGCTGTCGAACGAGATGTTCAACGGCCCCGACGCCGCCGAGGGCATGGCGGCGTTCGCCGAGAAGCGGCTGCCGAACTGGGCGAGGACCGACCGGTGAAGGCCACCAAGCACACCGTGGCGATCACCACGCCGAGCGGCATGCGCATCGCCGCCGACGAATGGCCGGGCGACGGACCAGGCGTCGTGCTCGCGCACGGCGGCGGACAGACCCGGCACTCGTGGGGCGGTACCGCGGCGGTGCTGTCGTCACACGGCCACCGTGTCGTTTCGATCGACCTGCGCGGCCACGGGGATTCGGCCTGGGATCCCGTCGGCGACTACTCGATGAGCGCCTACCGCGACGATGCGCTGGCCGTTGCCGACTGGATCGGCGAGCCCGTCGCCTGGGTGGGGGCCTCGCTGGGCGGGATGACCGGTCTGCATGCCGTCGACGCCGCGCCCGAGCGGTTCTGCGCCCTCGTGCTCGTCGACATCACGCCTCGACCGGCGGCGGCCGGCGTCAGCCGCATCCTCGAGTTCATGGGCAAGGACGCCATCGACGGCTTCGCCACGCTCGACGACGCCGCCGACGCGATCGCCGCCTACCAGCCGCATCGGCCGCGACCGACCGATCTCTCGGGGCTCTCGAAGAATCTCCGGCTCGGCGAGGACGGTCGCTGGCGATGGCACTGGGACCCGGCATTCATCAACATGCGCACCGGCGGTACCAGCGAACACGCACGAGACGCCCACCACGGAGAACTGGAGGTGATCGCACGACGTCTCACCCTGCCGGTACTCCTGGTCCGCGGCAGGCTCTCCGACCTGGTCACCGACGCCGAGGTCGCCGACTTCCGGCAGATGGTGCCGCATGCCGAGTACGTCGACGTCGCCGGCGCCGCCCACATGATCGCGGGCGACAAGAACGACGTCTTCACCGACGCGGTCGTGCAGTTCCTCGACGGGCACTGACGTCACCGCGACGGAAACTCCGGTCGGATCCCTCGGCGTGCCAGGTGTCACTTCGCGTTCGGACGCGCGAGAATGGTCGCATGACCACGAGCCAAGAACTGCACGATCGCATTGTCGGACAGAACCTCGCCAAGCGATTCCTCACCAATCTCGACACCAACGCCGATGTCGAAGTGGTGCGCTGGACGGACGCCGACGGCGGCTGGCACGGCTGGACCATGACCGAGCTCGCCGATGTCACGGCCCGCTTGGCTGCCGGGCTCGCCGGTCTCGGCGTCGGCAAGGGCGACACCGTCGTGCTGATGCTGCGCAACCGCCCCGAGTTCCATGCCCTCGACCTCGCTGTGCTGTTCCTCGGCGCCACGCCCGTGTCGATCTACAACTCCTCGGCGCCCGAGCAGATCGACTATCTCGTGAACGACTGCAAGGCGAAGGTCGCCGTGGTCGAGGACGACGGGTTCCTCGAACGGTTCCTGAAGGTCCGCGAGTCGCTGGTCACGCTGGAGACGATCGTGCTTCTCGAGCCGTCGGAGACCGCCGGCGACGCCGTCGTCCCGTACGCCGAGCTGGGCGCATCCGATCCCGCCGACCTTCGTGAACTCGCCGAGATCGCCACGCTCGACGACATCGCCACGATCATCTACACCTCGGGCACCACCGGTCCTCCCAAGGGCGTCATGCTCTCGCACAGCAACATCGCCTGGACGCTCGAATCGGTCGGCCAGTCGATGCGTGAGCAGACCGACATCGACGACTTCGCCGGCAAGAAGCATCTGTCGTATCTCCCGATGGCGCACATCTTCGAGCGGCTGCTCGGGCACTACTACCTGCTCGACTTCGCGGCGCAGGTCACCTGCTGCCCGGACACGTCGCAGCTCACGACCTACACCGGCGAGGTGCGGCCCAACGTCTTCATCGGCGTTCCCCGGGTGTGGGAGAAGCTGTACGCCGGTGTCAACGCCGCGCTCTCCGGCGATCCCGAGAAGTCCAAGGCGTTCAACGACGCCGTCGACGCGGCCCTGCCGATCGTGGAGAAGATGACCCGTGGCACCGCGACGCAGGAGGAGATCGACACCTGGAACTTCCTCGACCAGGTCGCGTTCCAGACCGTCCGCGGTCTGATCGGCCTCGACGAGACCGAGATCTGCATCACCGGTGCCGCTCCCCTGCCGGCGGAGATCCTGGCGTGGTTCCGAGCGATCGGTGTGCCGCTCACGGAGGGCTACGGCATGTCGGAGACCACTGCGGTGCTCACCTGGGCGAACGATCCCAAGCCGGGCTGTGTCGGGCGGGCAGCGACAGGCGTCGAACTGAGGATCGCCGACGACGGCGAGGTCCTGTGCCGCGGTGGCAACAACTTCGTGGGCTATCTCGGCAAGCCGGAGCAGACGGCCGAGACGATCGACGCCGACGGCTGGCTGCACACCGGTGACATCGGCGAGCTCGACGACGACGGATACCTGAAGATCGTCGACCGCAAGAAGGAGCTGATCATCACCGCCGGCGGCAAGAACGTCAGCCCGGCGAACCTCGAGGCCGAACTCAAGATGATCCCGCTGGTCGGCCAGGCCTGCGCGATCGGCGAGCAGCGTCCGTTCATGTCGGCGCTGGTCGTCCTCGATCCCGATGCGGCCGCTGCGTGGGCGGCGGCACACGGCCTGACCGGGGACGACGCGACGATGGCGGCGCTCGCCGAGAATCCGGACGTCGTCGCCGAGATCAACGAGGGCCTCGTCGAGGTGATGAAGGGCTTCAACAACGCCGAGGCGGTCAAGAAGGTCAAGGTGCTGGGCGACGAGTGGCTCCCCGACTCCGACCTGCTCACGCCCACGTCCAAGCTCAAGCGTCGCGGCATCCTCGCCAAGTTCGGCGAGGAGATCGAGGAGATCTACGCCAAGTAACCCCGACCGGATGGCCGTCAGGACGTCATGAGGCGGTAGCCGATCCCTCGCGCCGTGACGATCAGCTTCGGGTCGTCGGGATGGTCCTCCACCTTCAGTCGGAGGCGACGAACGTGGGCGTCGACGAGGCGAGAATCGCCGAGATACTCATAGCCCCAGACCCGTTCGAGCAGCTGATCGCGCGACAACACGGCACCGGCGTGGTCCGCGAACTCGCACAACAGCCGGAATTCGGTCTTGGTGAGATTGAGTTCGGTTCCGCCCTTGAGGACGATGCCCTGTTCGCGTCGGATCTCGATGTCGCCGAAGCGGGTGGTGAGCGGCGTGCTGGCGCGTCCCTGCAGCTGGACTCGCCGCAGGAGCGCACGGATGCGAGCGGCGAGTTCCTTCGGCACGACCGGCTTGGTGACGTAGTCATCTGCGCCGGCCTCGAGCCCGGCCACCATGTCGTGGGTGTCGGTCTGCGCCGTGATCATGATGATCGGCACGATGCTCTCGGTGCGCAGGGCGCGACACACGTCGAAGCCGGACATGTCGGGCAGGCGGAGGTCGAGGAGCACGAGATCGGGTGGCGTCCGGCGGAACTCGGCGAGTCCCTCGGCGCCGTTGGGCGCCTCACGGACGTCGTAGCCCTCGTCCTCGAGCGCCATCGACAGCGCCAAGCGGATCCCGTCGTCGTCTTCGATGAACAGCAGCGATTCCATGAACGGTCGCCAGTGTTGCGCGTCGTGCCGACGAATCGTGCGCTTTGTTACGGAAATCGCACACTTCCCGCAAGAGTCCGTCACACAGGAGCCCCATCATGATGGCTGTTCACGCTGCCCCGGTGGGATGCCTTCCTCCCCCTGGCATTCCACCGGCAGCGGGTGAACCCCGAGGTCCGGCGTTCTGGCACCGCACATGCACGACGGATCGCCCACCTGCAACACTGAGCCGGTGCCTCGCCGTCGAACGCTCCGTCTGCGCACGCGGGTCACACTGTTCTTCGCCTTCATCGCGCTGCTCGCCGGCGTCGTGCTGATCGGCGTCACCTACGGACTGACCCGCAACAACCTGCTCGACGAGGACCAGAACGCCGCCCGCCAGCAGGCGCTCGCCAACGCCGACCTCGTTCGCGAGCAGGTCACCGTCGATCCCGCCGGCATCGGCGTGTTCTTCGACGACGAGCTGCGCACCGACCCGGACGGGTTCGCCGTGCTGGACTCCACCGACCCGACCCGGCGTGCCAGCACGAGCGTGCTCCACCCGATCACCGACTTCCCGGAACGACTCGTCGACAGCGTCCGCAGCGGGACGAGCGCTCTGGAGAATGCGAGCATCGACGGGTCCGGCTACGTCACGGTGGGTGTCTACATCGCCGAGTACGACTCGGGGTACTTCGAGGCCTTCCCGCTGGCCGACACCGAATCGACGCTGACCGCGATCCTCACGGCGTTGCTGTTGGGAGCACTCGGCACGGTGGTGCTGGCCACCTTGTTCGGACTCGCCACGAGTCGCCGCCTGCTCCGACCGCTCAGCCAGGTCGCCGACGCCGCGGCCGACATCGCCTCGGGCGGGCTCGACACCCGGCTCGCCACCGAATCGGACCCGGACCTCGATCGCCTCGCCGGGTCGTTCAACGACATGGCCGATGCCGTCCAGGCGCGAATCGAGCGAGAAGCGCGCTTCGCGTCCGACGTCAGCCACGAGCTGCGATCGCCGATCACGGCGCTCACCGCTGCCGTCGAGGTCCTCGACGGTCGCCGCGATGACATCCCCGAACGGACGCAGCAGGCGCTCGACGTCGTCGTCGATCAGGTCCGGCGATTCGACAGCATGGTCATCGACCTGTTGGAACTCGCCCGGCTCGACGCCGGCGCCACCGACCTCAACATCGAGGAGGTCTCACTGGTCGACCTCACCCGACGGGTGGCGTCGAGGTACGGAGAGCCCGATGCGCCCATCGTCGCCGTGAGCGGACTGCCGAGCGAGGTCGCGCTCGACAAGGTGCGGTTCGAACGTATTCTCGGCAACTTGCTGGAGAACGCACGCAACCACGGCGGCGGCCCCGTCCGGATCGAGCTGACGGCCGCCGCACCCGGGCGGTTCCGCCTCGCCGTCGAGGACGGCGGCCCCGGCGTCGCGCAGGGCGAACGCGAACGTATCTTCGAGCGGTTCGCCCGCGGCAGCGCAGCTCGGCACCGCATCGGCACCGGACTCGGCCTGGCGCTCGTCGCGGAACACACCGCAGCGATGGGCGGCACCGCGTGGGTGCAGGACCGGGTCGGCGGAGGAGCACGTTTCGTCGTCGAACTCCCGCAGCTGGTCGTCGCGACCGGGGCGGAGACATGACCGAGCCGACGAGGCGCGGGTGGCGGGCAGCCGCCGCATTGGCCGCAATGGCATCGATCGTCGTGTCGTGCGGCGTCTCGACCGGCGACGACAGCTTCGCGGTGATCCCGCCCGAGGAGGACCCCTTCGACCTCGATGCGACGTCGACCACCACGACCACCACGACCACCACCACGACGACGTTGCCGATCACCCCCGACACGGCGCCCTCCACCACGACTCCCATCCGCACCGAGACCGCAGAGATCTACTTCCTGACGAGGCGCGGCCGGCTCCAGCCGGAACTCAACGAACTTCCACCGCCGCTCGCTGCCGAGCAGGTCGTCGCCGTCCTCGAAGCAGGACCACGGTCGGACCTGCCGCTCGAATCACTGATCGAGGAGGGATTGATCGTCAGTTCCACCGAGAGCCGTGGGGTGCTCACCGTCGATCTCGATGCGAGCACGTTCGCCCGCATCCCCAGTACACAGCAGACAGAAGCGATCGGACAGATCGTGATGACGATGATCAGCAGCCTTCGACGAGTGGGATTCGTCAACTTCACCATCGGCGGCGAGCCGATCTCGGTCAAGAAGGGCAACAGCCTGTTGTCCGACGTCGGCGAGCCGCTGGCGTACGACGACTACACCGTCTTGTTGGCGACGCCTCCGCCGGCGGTCGCTTCGACGACGCAACCACCGGAGTCAGCGGTCGACGGCACCGATTCCGCCGCCGATTGAGCCGCCGACGGACACCGATCAGTAACCGAGTCGTTCGACGCGCTCCGGGCGGCGCTGCCAGTCCTTGTCGACCTTCACCCGCAGCTCGAGGTACACGCCCTCGGGGAGCTGCGCCCGGGCCCGCTCGCCGACCTGTTTGAGGATCTGGCCACCCTTGCCGATCACCATCCCCTTCTGGCTGTCGCGCTCGACGATGATGTCGACGCGAATCCGGGGCCACTCCCACTCGACCACCTGCGTGGCGATCGAATACGGCAGCTCGTCGCGGGTGACGGCGAGCAACTGCTCACGCACGAGCTCGGCCACCCAGCGCTCCTCGGGCAGGTCGGACACCTCGTCGTCGGGGAAGTACCGGGGGCCGACGGGCATGCGATCGGTCAGGTCGGCGACGAGCGCACCGACGCCTTCGCCGGTGACCGCCGAGACCGGGAAGTAGGCGGATGCCCCGAGGTCGCTGGCCGCGCCGAGCATCTTCAGCACCTGTTCACGGCTGGCGACGTCGATCTTGTTGACGATCACCACCGAGTTGGCGACGTCGATGCGGTCGGCGACCCAGCGATCGCCCTTGCCGAAGGCATGGGTGGCGTCGAGCACGAGGCAGGCGACGTCGACATCGCCGACGCTGTCGAGCGCGGTGGCGTTCACCCGCTCACCCAGCGCCGTCACCGGCTTGTGCAGACCCGGCGTGTCGACGAACACCAACTGCGAACCGGGACGGGTCAACACCCCCATGATCCGGTGCCGGGTGGTCTGGGGCTTGTCCGACACGATGCTGATCTTGCGTCCGCAGATCGCGTTGACCAGCGACGACTTGCCGACGTTCGGCCGCCCGACGAAGGTGACGAAGCCGGACCGATCGGCCGCCTCGCCGTCATGCAGCGAAGGGGACTCGCGGTCGGTTTCGTCGCTCATCGTCTCAGTTTGCCAAGCTCAAGCCCATGACCCGCATGATCAATGGCATCGATGAACTCAAGACCCTCGTCGGCGAACACCTCGGCTACTCCCCCTACGTCGAGATCACCCAGGAGCAGGTGAACACGTTCGCCGATGCGACCGGCGACCACCAGTGGATCCACGTCGACCCCGAGCGCGCCAAGGCCGGCCCCTTCGGTGGGCCGATCGCCCACGGCTACCTGACGTTGTCGCTGGGGCCGATGCTGGCGCCGCAGATCTTCGCGGTGTCCGGCGTGGCGATGGGCGTCAACTACGGCGCCGGCAAGATCCGCTTCCCGTCGCCGGTTCCGGTGGGCTCCAAACTGCGCCTCGGCGTGACCCTCGCGTCGGTCGAGGACATCGCCGGTGGCGCCCAGGTCACCCAGGAGTTCGTGTTCGAGGTGGAGGGCGCCGCCAAGCCGTCCTGCGTCGCCGAAGTCATCTTCCGCTACTACGTGTAGGCCTCGCCGTCACGGCTTGGCCCTCTCGAGGATCTCGAATTCCTCGACCATCCGTGCTGCGAGCGCGGAGAGATCCGGGATCTGCTCGCGGTCGGACACCAGGCTGAGACACAGCCGGTCGCCGACCGAGATCGCACCCACGTGGAGACCCATCCCGTCGACCACGCCGAGAATCGGATGGATCGCCGTGACCTCGGCGCCCAGTGCGTACTGCGGATGCTGCGTGCCGGGCACGGAGGTGACCGTCATGTTGAACGGCGGCATCAACCGCTCGGCGAGCGGGCTGCGCTCGAGGAGGCGCGAGGCGACGATGCCGAGCAGCGGCGTGCCGCCTCCGATGCCACGGATCTCCGCAGCGGTCAGCGCACCGTGGCGGGTCACCGCCTCGCCGATCTGATCGTGGATGATCGCAAGCCGTTCGGGCACCCGGTGTAGATTCGTCCCCAGGGAGACCACGACGCCGGCGATCCCCTCGATGGCCTCCGGATCGGTGACCGAGAGCGGCACCAGTGCCTTGAGCGTCTCGCGCGGCAACTCGTCGTGCTGCAACAGCCACCAACGCAGCGCACCGCCGCACACGGCAGTGAGCACGTCGACGGTGCTGACCGAGAACCTCGATCGGACCTTGGCGATCCGACGGAGATCCAGCTCTGCGCTGGCCCAGCGACGGTGCGGCCCGATCCTGGTGTTGAACGAGGTACGTGGCGTGATCCCGGAGTGTTCGGCGATGACGATCGAGCGTTGTGATCGCTGGTTCATGAGCGCCAGCGCCGGGTTGAGCACGCTGCGGATACCCGGGACGGAGTTGAGCGTGCGCGGCACGGTGGTCAGCGTGCGCATCGGGTCGACCACGGCGTTCAGCCACGCGCGGGTGCCGAGGTCGTGCAGCGACGGTCCCGGCTGCGGCATCCAGTTGCGCAACTCGTCGACGGGCTCTCCCAACAGGTCGGGCGAGTCGCCGATCAGCCCCGCGCACAGCGAGTTCCCCGTGGAGGCCGCCAGCGCAGCGAGATGCATCTTGAACAGCAGCGCAGCCCGTCCGTCGGCGAGGCCGGAGATCAGGTAGAGCTCCCACAGCGGTCGTTCCCGGTCGAGGGGACGGCTGTGGATCCGAGCGACGAGTTCGGCGAGCGAGTCGGGGTCGTCGGGGTCGGGGACGGCGATGTGGCGAAGGTGGTAGTTGAGATCGAACCCGGGGTGATCGCGCCACCACGGTCGGTCGAGGTTCAACGGCACCTCGGCGAGCGACTGACGCAGCATCGGATGGTCGTCGAGGCGGGCGGCGACCTCCTGGCGCAACAACGCCGCGTTCAGCCGGTGGGGTGCGTTGGCCGCGTCGACGATCGTCAGCGTCGACGTGTGACCGAGCGCCGTCGGGGTCTCGATCGCCAGGAGCCTCGAATGCCGGCGGTCGAGCTGTGAGGTCGGCATTGCGTTCAGAGCCCGGCTGGGCTCGCAGCCCCCGTCGCATCACGGTCGGGATCGGGGTAGGCCCACGCCATCGACCGGGGCGGCACGAACGGCGCCCACTCGCCGTCGCGCTGGGCGAGCCGGTCGGCGACCGCCCAGACCACCGCCGGGTTGTGACCGAGACCGATGTGGGCGCCGCGTACTTCGATGTTCTCCGACGTGGGTCCGGTCGGCTGCAGGCACGACGCCGGAGCCACCACCCCGTCCTGTCGGGAGTAGATGACCGTGGACGGCACGGGGATGACGGTCAGATCGTGGCCTCGGCGACCCCGTTGGAGTCCGGCCAGTTGCGACAACCGTCGGACGCTCTCGCTCAGGTTGGCCTCCGGATCCTCGACGCGGATGGGACTACCGAGCGACACGACCTGTCGGACGCGATCGGGGTGATGCAGTGCCAGCAGCCGCGCCATGATGCCGCCGAGGCTCCACCCCACGATGTCGATCGGACCACCGTTCTGTTTGACGAGCTCGTCGAGCCGTCGCAGCAATTGGCGGACCGTCTCGTCGTCGGGCCCGACATTGAGCCCGAGACCCCACGGTGCCGGCCGGTGGCCGAGTGCCCGCAGCGCGAATCGCAACGGGGCGGTCGACACGTCGCCAGCGGTGAACCCGGGCAGGACGAGGACCCGGCGTCCGATGCCGCGCGATGCGGATGCGAGCCAGGGAGTCGACAGCACGAAGGCGCCGAACTCCGGGATGGCCAACAACTCCGTGATTGCCGGCGCAGGTCGTTCCACACCACAAACCTATGACACATCGCACGCCGACACCGCCTCGGGTATGCATTCGGCCCCCCGATCGAGCGCGATCGAGCGCAATGGGCGGTCGGCGCGGCGGTCGGCTCGTAGCCGGGGGCACCCGGTCGGTACGATCGTCGAGTGACCGACAACCGCAAGATCTGGCGGGATGCGTTCGACGACTCGACCCTGCGGTCGGCTCGGTTCAGCACGATGTCGGGGATTCCGCTCGAGCCGGTGTACGGCCCCGATGACGGCGGGTTCCCCGGCGTGTATCCCTACACGCGTGGGCCGTATGCCTCGATGTACCGCTCGCGGCTGTGGACGATGCGCATGTTCGCCGGCTTCGGCACCGCGGAGGACACGAACTGGCGGTTCAAGGAGATCATCCGCTCGGGTGGTGACGGGTTGTCGACGGCGTTCGACATGCCGACGCTGCTCGGGTTGGATTCCGACGATCCGATGTCGCTCGGCGAGGTCGGCCGGTGCGGGGTGGCGATCGACTCGCTGGCCGACATGGAGGACCTCTACGCCGGGATCGACCTCGGTGAGATCACGACGTCGATGACGATCAACAGCCCAGCGGCGCCGATCTTCGCGATGTTCGTCGCCCAGGCCGAGCAGGCCGGTGTGCACCGCTCACGGCTCGGCGGGACGCTGCAGAACGACATCTTGAAGGAGTACCAGGCCCAGAAGGAGTTCGTGTTCCCGCCGCGCCAGTCGATGCGGCTGGTGCGCGACACGATCTCGTTCACCGCCGCGGAGATGCCACGCTGGCACTCGATCTCGATCTCGGGCTACCACATCCGTGAAGCCGGCTCGACCGCCGCCGAAGAGCTGGCGTTCACGTTGGCGAACGGTTTCGCGTACGTCGAACTCGCGCTCCAGGCCGGGCTGCCGATCGATTCGTTCGCACCGCGATTGTCGTTCTTCTTCAACGCGCACATCGACTTCTTCGAGGAGATCGCCAAGCTGCGAGCCGCGCGCCGGATCTGGGCGCGCTGGATGAAGGAACGCTACGGTGCCCAGCTCGAACGCTCGATGCAGCTGCGCTTCCACACCCAGACCGCCGGGGTGTCGCTGACCGCCCAGCAGCCCGAGGTCAACATCGTGCGCACCGCGATCGAAGCGCTCGCCGGCGTGCTCGGCGGCACCCAGTCGTTGCACACCAACTCGATGGACGAAGCGCTCGCCCTGCCCACCGAGAAGGCCGCACGCATCGCGCTGCGCACCCAGCAGGTCATCGCCCACGAGACCAACGTCGCCCACGTCGCCGACCCGCTCGGCGGCTCGTACTTCGTCGAGGAACTCACCGATGAGATGGAACGCCGAGCCGAGGAGATCTTCGCCACCCTCGACGCCTTCGGCGACGGATCGATGCTCGACGGCGTGATCGCCGGCATCGAGGAGAACTGGTTCCAGGGCCGCATCGCCGACTCCGCCTACGAACTCGAACGCGCCTTCAACAGCGGCGAACGGATCATCGTCGGCGTGTCTGGCTTCACCGACGGCAACGACGACGACGGCCTCGACATCCTGCGCATCTCCAACGAGGACGAAACCCGACAACGCAAACGCCTCGACGCCGTCCGCCGAGACCGCGACCAGAGCGCCGTCGACGCCGCGCTCGCCAGGCTGCGCGCCGAGGCCGCCGACCCCGACATCAACCTGATGCCCACCCTCATCGACGCCTCCCAGGCCTACGCCACACTCGGCGAGATGATGGCCGCCATGGCCGACGTCTTCGGCCGCCACACCGAAGTCCCCGTCATCTGAGTATCGAGGCCCCATGAGTGAACGCATTCTCGTCGCCAAGGTCGGCCTCGACGGCCACGACCGCGGCATCAAGGTCGTCGCCCGGATCCTGCGTGACGCCGGCTACGAGGTCATCTACACCGGCCTGTTCCAGACGCCCCAGACCGTCGCGGCCGCCGCTGTCGACGAGGATGTCGATGCGATCGGACTGTCGATGCTGTCCGGTGCGCACATGACGCTGGCTCCACTCGTCGTCGAGGAGGTTCGCAAGCTCGGCAGCGAGATCCCCGTCGTGGTCGGCGGCATCGTGCCCAACCAGGACGTCGAGCCACTGATGGCGGCCGGCATTGCTGCGGTGATCACGCCCGGCGCCAGCGCCGAACAGGTCGTCGCCACGATGCGCGACGTCCTCGCGGACTGATCGCAGTTCGGACCGTCACCGCGGCGATCGTTATGGTGACCTCCGATCCGCTCAGCGCGGTACCGGTTCACGAATCGACACAGGGGAACATGTGACCACCACCGGCGACACCAGCCCTCCGCCGCCAGCGCAGTTCAGCCTCGCCGAGGTCCACGAGGCCATCGCCGCGACGCGGCTGGAGGCGGACTGCCTGGTGTTCCGCGACCGGCGCTACACGTGGGCTGAGATGACCGAACGCACACGTCGTCTGGCGAACCACCTGATCGGCGCGGGCCTGGGGGTGCACACCGAACGCGCCGATCTCGCCGGCCACGAGAGCGGCCAGGACCATCTCGCGATCTACCTCCACAACGGCAACGAATACCTCGAGTCGATGCTCGGCGCGTTGAAGGCCCGGGTGGCGTCACTGAACGTCAACTACCGCTACGTCGCCGAGGAGCTCCTGTACCTGCTGACCGATTCGCAGGCGAGCGCCGTGGTCGTGCACTCGGCGTTCACCCCGACACTCGCGGAGGTCATGGATCGCCTTCCGAGGCTGCGCGTGATCCTGCAGGTTGCCGACGAGTCGGGCCATCCGCTGCTGCCAGGTGCGGTCTGGTACGAAGATGCCCTCGCCGCGGCCTCACCGGATCGTCCGAACGTCGACTGGAGCGCCGACGATCTCTACATGTTGTACACCGGCGGCACCACCGGCATGCCGAAGGGCGTCATGTGGCGCAACGGCGACGCCATGGTCGAGTGCTTCGGCGGCTCGAAGACCGCCACGTCGCTCGAGGAGTTCGTCGCCGAGGCCAACACCGGGCTGCAGGCGTTGCTCGCTCCCCCGTTCATGCACGGTGCGGGCCACTGGATGAGTTTCCGCACATGGCTGGGCGGCGGCACGGTGTTCGTGCAGTCCGTACCCGAACGGCTCGACCCGGTCGACATCTGGTCGACGGTCGAACGCGAGAAGATCAACTTCCTGCTGATCGTCGGCGATGCGTTCGCCCGTCCTCTGCTCGACGAGCTCGACCGACCGACGAACGGGCACGGTTACGACCTGTCGTCGTTGACGGTCGTGCTGTCGGGTGGGGCACCGCTCTCGGCGCCGTTGAAGGACGAGTTCCTCGCCCACCTCCCGACGCTGATGATCGTCGACGGGCTGGGCTCGTCCGAGGCCGGCGGCCAGGTCTCACAGGTCTCCACGGGCGGCGGTGCCACCACCGGCACGTTCGAGATCACGCCCGGCAACGTCGTGCTCTCCGCCGACCTCGACCGCGTGTTGGAGCCGGGCGATCCCGAGATCGGCTGGCTCGCCAAGACCGGTCGCCTGGCGCTCGGCTACCTCGGCGACCCACAGAAGACGGCGCGCACCTATCCCGTGGTCGACGGCGTTCGGTACGCGATCCCCGGCGACCGTGCCCGGCTGCTCGAGGGCGGCATCGTCGAGCTGCACGGACGCGACTCGGTCACGATCAACTCCGGTGGCGAGAAGATCTTCGCCGAGGAGGTCGAAGCAGCGATCAAGTCGCACCCCGGGGTGTACGACTGCATCGTCGCCGGTCGGCCCAGCGAACGCTGGGGCAACGAGGTGGTGGCGATCGTCCGCATCCGCGATGGGCACGACGTCGACGACCAGGCACTACGGGCCGCTGCCGCCCAGCACATCGCGCGCTACAAGCTCCCCAAGGAGATCCGCTACGTCGACGAGATCGTGCGGTCGCCGAGCGGCAAGGCCGACTACCGGTGGGCCAAGCAGGTCGCCGCCCAACCCCTAGCCTGAGCCGGGTGACCGACCCCGCAGCGACTCGCCCATCCTGGGACACCGACGATCTTCCCCAGGGCGACGAGAAGGTGGCGGCGGTCCAGGGCATGTTCGATGCGATCGCACCGAAGTACGACCGCCTGAACCGGATCATCTCGTTCCGCCTCGACGTCCGATGGCGCAAGCGGGCGGTTCGCGATCTGTCCCTGCCGGCGGGCAGCGTCGTGCTCGACCTGGCGAGCGGCACCGGCGACCTCTGCATCGACCTCGCCGCGGGTGGGGTGCGACCCATCTCGATGGACCTCAGCTTCGGCATGCTGTCGGCGGACCGTTCGGGTGCCCCGCGCGTCCAGACCGACATCCTGCGACTCCCCGTCCCCGACGCGTCGGTCGACGGCGTCACCTGCGGGTTCGCCCTGCGCAACCTGCTCGACCTCCCCACGTTCTTCGACGAGCTGGGTCGGGTCGTACGACCGGGCGGACGGATCGCCCTGCTCGACGTGAGCGTCCCGAGCAACCGCGTGGTGCGGTGGGGCAACGACATCTACTTCGGCAAGGTCGTGCCCCGCATCGGGGCGCTGCTCTCCGACGGCGCCGCGTACCGGTACCTGCCCAAGAGCGTCGCCTACCTGCCGACGCCCGCCCAGATGTTGGCGTCGTTGCGATCGGCCGGTTTCGCCGACGCGTCTCACGCCCAGCTCTCCGGCGGTCTGACACAGTTGCTGGTCGCCACGCGGGATCGATGAGAGCCGTCACCCGGCCGCTGTCGGCCTACGTCGACACACCGGTCGATCTCAACGACATCGCCGGCGGCGACGGCGTGCTGTTCGTGCGCAATGCCGTCGGCATCGCCGGGCGGGGTGTCGCTGCAACCGTCGCCGCCGACGAGGCGTCGCAGCTCCTCGCCGCGCTCGACCACGACTCCACCGTCTCCGACGTGGGACCGGTGGCGCTGGGGTGCGTGCCGTTCCTGCCGGGCTCGGCCGCCGACCTGGTGGTGCCGAGGGTGCAGTTCCGCAAGGATGCGACGGGCGACACCAGTGTCACGGTGGTCGGCAGCGTCGACGACCTGGGCGACATCGGCGAACTCGTTCGGGGGGCGCTGGTGGCGAGGTCACCGGCACCGGCCAGTGCGGCGAGTTTTTCGATCGAACCCGGTGTCGAGACCGACGCCTACCTGGCGGCGGTGACCACGGCGCGCGACGCGGTGCGAGCGGGTGAACTCACCAAGGCCGTGATCGCGCGGCCCATCGTGGTGCGTTCGAGCGAGCCGATCGACGTCCACGCCGTGCTGCGCCGTCTGCGGGCGTCGTTCGGTTCGAGTTACCGGTACTCGATCGAGGGCTTGATCGGGGCCTCGCCGGAGCTGCTCGTCGAAGTCGACGGACCGATGGTGCGGTCGCATCCGCTCGCCGGCACCGCGCCGCGCACCGGCGACGTCGACAACGACGCACGAATCGCCGCCGACCTCGTCGCCAGCACGAAGAACCAGGTCGAGCACCGGGTGGTGATCGACGTCGTCCACGACACGCTGCTGCCCTGGGCGAGCTACCTCGACTGGGAGCCGGAGCCGTCGATCGTGACGGTCGCCAACGTGCAGCACCTCGGCACGCGCATGGAGGGCAGGCTGTCGCAGCCCGGGCCATCGGTCGTCGAACTGGTCCGAGCGCTCTCGCCGACCCCGGCGCTCGGCGGCCACCCACGCGATGCAGCGATCGAGCTGATCCGGCGCGTCGAGGGGTTCGAACGTGGACGCTACGGCGGAGCCGTCGGCTGGGTCGACGCGGCAGGCAACGGCACGTGGGCCGTCGCCATCCGGTGCGCAGAACTCTCCGACGACCGCCGTTCGGCGCGGCTGGTCGCCGGTGGCGGCATCGTCGCCGACAGCGATCCCCATGCCGAACTCGCCGAGACCCAGGCCAAGTTCCAGGCCATGCTCAGCGCCATCGTGCGCCCCTGAGCGCTGCTCGCACTCAGCGAGCGTCGAGGGCGGCGCTGACGGCGGCATGCAGTTCGGCGTGGACCTCGACGTTGTGGCGCCGATCGGTCGGCACGCAACACACCCAGGGACCGGGGCGGCCGAGCTGGTCGACGAGCTCGTCGACCGCCTGCACCGTCCGAGCCTCCAGCCCGAACGACGTGGCGAGGGCCACGACATCGACGCCCAGCGGTGTGCCGAACAGCTGCTCGAACCGATCGTGGGACAACGCCGACGCCTGTGGCAGGAACGAGAAGATTCCGCCACCGTCGTTGTCGACCACGACGATGCGCAGATCGACGTCACGTCCGTCGAGCGCAACGAGCGCGTTGCTGTCGTGGACGAACGCGAGGTCGCCGAGCAGCACCACGGTCGGGCGCCCGGCGACGGCGCGCCCGAGTGCCGTACCGAGCACGCCGTCGATGCCGTTCGCCCCTCGATTGGCGTGGGCCCGGGCGTGCCTCCCGCCGAACCACTCCAGATCGCGCACCGGCATCGAGGACGCCACGACGACATCGGCGGATGTGGGAACGGTCTCGGCGACGGTCCGCGCCACACCCGGTTCGGTGAGCTCGTCGAATCCGCGCAGGACGTCGACGATCGCCTGATCGGCGACCCGGTCGGCGGACGCCCACGACTCCGCCCAGCGCTCGGCGCGTTCGGTGCCTTCGGGCGGTGCCATCGGTACGGCAGCGAGAAGATCGTCGATCGACACGAAGGCGGCGACGTTGTGCTCGGGATCGATCACTCCGGGGCCGCCGACCTGGACGAGCACGGCGCCGGCGCCCGTCGCCCTGGCGGTCCACTGTGCGAGCACCTTCGAGGCGGCGGGTCGACCGATCCGAACGATGATCTCGGGCAGGTGGTCGGTGGCGAACCGCTCGTTGCGCAGCAGCGCATCGGCGGTCGACACCACTCCAGGGAGCGGTCGCATCTGGGAAACCGGATCGGCGACGATCGGCCATCCTGTGCGTTCCGACAGCGCCGACACCTGTCGGTCGCTCACGCCACTGCGACCGCCGACGAGGATGACACCGCGGCTGCCGTCCACCGGCGCCAGGGAGTCGCGCCGACGACTGGCGGGCGTGGTTGCATCGCCGGGACGCGCGGCGGTCGGCGATCGGGGCGGGAGCTCGCCGGCGGCGCCGAGCAGTGGCTCACGGAACGCCAGGTTGAGCTGGATCGGGCCGTGCTGCGCGTGCGACCAGGCGTCGTGCGCCAGCTCGCGCCAGAGCGACCGTTCCGCCGGGTCGGGGACGCCAGGGTCACGCGACCACACGACGTGGCGGCCATAGAGATCGATCTGGTCGATCGTCTGGGGGGCTCCGACGCCGCGAAGTTCCTCCGGACGATCGGCGGTCAACACGATCATCGGGATGTCCGACAGCCGCGCTTCGACCACTGCCGGGTAGAAGTTCGCCGCTGCCGTCCCGCTCGTGCACAGCAGGAGTGCGGGGACGCCGTCGAGCGCGACGCCGAGCGCCACGAACGCCGCCGACCGCTCGTCGTGCACGACGTGCACCCGCATCTCGTCGCGGTCGCTGAGCGCCAACGCCATCGGCGTCGACCGCGATCCCGGGGCCACCACGGCATGGCGAACACCGAGTTCGAGCCATTCGTCGACGAGCGTTGCGCAGAACGTCGCCTGGACGTCCTGCGGGGCTGGATCTGAGGCGCCGACCATTGCGCACAGACGATAGGCGCATACCGTGGGGAACATGTCTGCGATCTCCAACGAGGACACGACCCGGCCGACCGTGACCGTCGAGGTGTGGTCCGACGTGGTGTGCCCGTGGTGCTACATCGGCAAGCGCAAGTTCGCCTCCGGACTGGCCCAGGCCGAGGCGGAGCTGGCCGAGCAGGGTGTCGACGTCGACTTCGAGGTGTCGTATCACCCCTTTCAGCTCGACCCCACGGCCGCTCCCGGAACCTCCGGTCCCGTGATCGACGCCTACGCCGAGAAGTTCGGCGGCCCCGAGCGTGCGGCGGCGATCATCGCCAACGTGTCCGAGCGCGCGGCCGAGGTCGGGCTCGACTTCCGGATGGACCGCGCCCTCCGTGCCAACACGCTGCTCGCCCACCGGCTGATCTGGTTGGCCGGCCAGCCCGATTCGCCCGTCGCTCAGGATGCGATCAAGGAACGGCTCCTGCAGGCCTACTTCCACGACGGATTGGACGTCGGCGACCCCGACGTGCTCGCCGACTGCGCCGCCGAGGTCGGCTTCGACCGCGACGAGGCGCGCGAGTTCCTGGAATCCGGACGCGGCACCGACGAGGTGCAGGCCGAGCTCGGTGTGGCGCACGACCACGGGATCACCGCCGTGCCGACCTACGTGGTCAACGGCCGCTGGGCGATTCCCGGCGCGCAGGAACCCGAGACGTTCGCCCAGGTGCTGCGCAAGATGGCCGACCAGGCCGTCGCCGAGCAGGTCTGATGGAGCACGCCGACGCCGGCGGCGCGCGCCGTTTCGTGCTCGCGCACGGCTTCACGCAGACCGCTCGGTCGTGGGCGACGTTCGAACGGCTGCTGCACCAACGTCTGCACGATGTGGAGACGGTGGCGGTCGACCTCCCCGGGCACGGCGACGCCCCTCCCCCGGCCGATGCGGACCTGTGGGCGAGCGCCGAGCGGCTGGTGACCGTCGGCGGGACCGGCACGTATGTCGGCTACTCGATGGGGGGACGTGTGGCGCTCCATGCGGCGCTCGCCGTCCCCGACGCAGTGCGGCGACTCGTGCTGATCGGAGCCACGGCTGGCATCGAGGATGCCGACGAGCGGCGGGCGCGCCGCGACGCCGACGAACGATTGGCTGATCGCGTCGAAGCGATCGGTGTGGCGAGCTTCATCGACGAGTGGTTGACCAATCCGCTGTTCGCAGGACTCACGGATGCCACCGCGCTGCGAGCCGATCGGCTGCGCAACACCGCCGCAGGGCTGGGTGCCAGCCTCCGGTCGACCGGGACGGGCACACAGATGCCCCTGTGGGACCGTGTCGGCGCCATCGACTGCCCCGTGCTGGTCCTCGTCGGCGAACACGACTCGAAGTTCACCGAACTCGGTCGTCGCCTGGTCGATGCGCTGCCCGACGGTGAACTGGTTGTGGTGCCCGACGCCGGCCACAGCGTCCACCTCGAGCAGCCCGAGGCCACCGCCGCCGCCCTGACCACCTGGATCACCCACACCGAGCGATGAGCGAAAAGCCCGTATCAGGGCGGTTCGCTCATCGGTGTGGCGGCGTCACAGGGCGAGGCCGACGGTGACGAGCAGGCCCCAGGCCAGTTGCAGCTTGCCGGTCTCGCCGAGTACCGGGATCAGCGCGCCACCGGTGGCACCGCCGAGCACCGCCCGCACCGGCCGGATCGCCAGCGGAATCGCCACCAGCCCGAGCAACACGGGCACCCGCCAGAACGCTCCCACGGCCGACAGCACGAAGGCACCGAAGATCAACGCAACGTAGAACCAGCGTGTGCGTCGATCGCCGATGCGCACCGCCAGCGTTCGCTTGCCGACCTCCCGATCGGTGGGGATGTCGCGCAGGTTGTTGACGACGAGCAACGCGCATGCCCATGAGCCGACCGCGCATCCCATCACCAACGACAGTGCGGTGACGGACTCGATGGCCGCGAACGTGGTGCCCGCCGTCGCAACCAGTCCGAAGAACACGAACACGAACACCTCGCCGAGACCGAGGTAGCCGTACGGCCTTGGTCCGCCGGTGTAGAACCAGCCAGCAGCGATCGCCGCCGCGCCCACCAGCAGCAGGACGAGCGATGTCGACAGCGCGACCGCGAGCCCCGCCACCGCGGCGACCGCGAACGACAGCAGGGCCGCCCGCTTCACTGCCGACGGGTCGGCGAGGCCGCCCGCGACCAGCCGCGTGGGGCCGACGCGCACGTCGTCGGTGCCCCGCACGCCGTCGCTGTAGTCATTGGCGTAGTTGACGCCGATCTGCAACGAGAGGCTGACGACGAGTGCCGCGGCCACCCGCCACCAGACGATGTCGGACGGTTCACCGACGGCAGCGGCTGCGCCGACAGCCACGGGAACCACCGCAGCAGGCAAGGTCCGGGGCCGCGCTCCGGTGATCCAACGATTCATGTGTGCGCCATGATGGGGCCATGACAGAGCTGTGGCAACTCGGTGCACTGGAACTCGCGGATCGGATCCGCAGCAAGGAGACGTCGAGCCGCGAGGTGCTCGAGGCGCATCTCGCCCGCGTCGAGGCCTGCAACGGCGCACTGAACGCCATCGTCCGCCTGCTGACGGACGAAGCGAGGGCAGCCGCCGACGCCGCCGACGCCGCACTGGCGGCCGGCAACGCCGTCGGTCCGTTCCACGGCGTGCCGTGCACCGTGAAGGAGAACATCGACGTCGCCGGCACGCCCACCACCCAGGGCGTCAAGGCGCTGGCCGACGCCATCGCCACGATCGACGCTCCCACGGTCGAGCGCATGCGCGCCGCCGGTGCGATCCCGTTCGCCCGTACGAACCTCCCCGACTTCGGCCTGCGCGTGCACACCGACTCTGAACTCCACGGCATCACCAGTAACCCCTGGAACCCGGACGTGACCGCCGGCGGGTCGAGCGGCGGTGAAGGCGCTGCGATCTCGTCGGGGATGAGTCCCATCGGACTCGGCAACGACATCGGCGGGTCGCTGCGCAACCCGGCGCACTGCTGCGGCATCGTCTCGATCAAGCCGACGGTCGGCGTCATCCCGATGGCCACCGTCGTGCCGCCCGAGGACATGCTGCTGTCCGCACAGCTGATGGTGGTCGAGGGCCCGATGGCCCGACGGGTCGCCGACGTCCGCGCCGCGCTGCAGATCCTCGCCGGCCAGCACTGGCGCGATCCGCGCAGCGTGACCGCAGTGCTCACCGACAGCGCCGAGGGCGAGCGGATGCGAATCGCCGTGATGTCCGATCCTCCCGGCGGCACGACCGATCCGGGGATCGCCGGCGCCATCCGGTCGGTGGCCGACCGGCTCGCCGACGCCGGCCACGACGTCGTCGAGGCCACCCCACCCAGCTACGAACGCACCACCGACCTCTGGCGCATGCTGATGATCGACGACATCCGCGCACAGAAGGAGCTACTCCCGCTGGTCCTCGGAGCCGATGCACTGTCCCTGCTCGAGATGTTCGACGAGTCGGCGGAGCCCACGCGCCTGCCCGACACCCACCTCATGCATGCCGAGCGCTACGCCCTCATGCGGCAGTGGTCTGCCTTCCACCAGGAGTATCCGATCCTGCTGTCGCCGACCTGGGCGCACCGCGCCTTCGCTCCCGGGGCCGACCTCGACCCCGACACGGCGGTCGAGATGATGACCGACACCATCCGTCCCGTCGTGCCGGCGAACCTGCTCGGCACGCCGGCGGTGGTCACCCCGGCCGGCGTCGTCGACGGGCTCCCGGTGGGCGTACAGATCATGAGCGACCGCTTCGCCGACCTGCGGTGCCTCACCGTCGCCGCCGAGATCGAGTCGCTGGTGGGGACGATCACCCCGATCGACCCGATCACTGCGTGAACCGCCTGGTCGCGATCGACCTGCCGGGCGGTCCCGGTTTCGTCGACGAGCTGCAGCGCGCCTGGGACGCCGGCGACGCCGTGTTCCCCGTCGACCAACGGCTTCCCGCGCCGGCGAAACGGGACCTGTGTGCAGCGATGCGCGTCGGCGAGGAGGTGCAGCCCGGCGATGCGCTGGTCGTGGCCACCAGCGGCTCGACCGGCGCACCGAAGGGCGTCGTGCTGACCCACGACGCGGTCGACGCCTCGGCGCAGGCGACCAGCGAGCGGCTGGGCGTACTCGACGACGACCACTGGCTGGCGTGCCTGCCGCTCTCGCACGTGGGTGGACTGTCGGTGGTGACTCGTGCACTGCACACCGGCACGAGGCTGACCGTGCTGCCGGGTTTCGACGCCACGACGGTCGAACGGGTCGGTGCCACGCTCGTCTCACTCGTCGCGACCGCCCTCGCGCGCATCGACCCGGCGACGTTCCGGATCATCGTGCTCGGCGGCAGCCGCCCACCCGACGACCGGCCCGCCAACTGTGTGACCACCTACGGCATGACCGAGACCGGCAGCGGCGTCGTGTACGACGGGGTGCCACTCGACGGCGTCGAGGTCGACGTCGCTCCCGACGGCGAGATCCGGCTGCGGGCGCCGATGCTGCTGCGGTGTTACCGCGACGGCACCTCTCCCCTCGATGCCGGTGGATGGCTCGCCACGGGCGATCTCGGCGAGTGGCTGGCGGGTGGGCGCCTGCGCGTGGCCGGTCGGCGCGGCGACCTGATCATCACCGGCGGGGAGAACGTGTGGCCGGAGGCGGTGGAAGCGGCCCTCGCCGACCATCCCGCCGTCGCCGAGGTGATGGTGCGCGGTGTCGAGGATCCGGAATGGGGCCAACTCGTCGAGGCGGTGATCGTGCCGGCCGGAGACCCGCCAACGCTCGAGTCCATCCGCCAGCACGTCAAGCGGCATCATCCGGCGTTCATGGCCCCCAAGCGCCTCACCCTCGTCGACGCGCTCCCCCGCACGTCGATCGGCAAACTCCGCCGTCACCCCTGACCAGACCCGACCTCGCGACCGGGGACAACCCGAAATTTGCGCACACGTTCGCCCGTGGCGGGCAGATCTGCGCACGTTTCGGAGTGTGTCGGCGCGCCCGGCCGAAAAATGCGCGGATCGTGCTCCACCGCGGGCAGATCCGCACAAATTTCCGGTGGTGGTGGTGGTGGCGGCGGCGGCGGATCGACGGGTGTTGGTGGTGAGATCGAGGAGCGGGGGTGGCGGCCGGTCAGCCGGCGGCGACGCCGGCGCCGCCGTCGATCACGTAGGTCTCGCCGGTGATCCAGCTCGCGAGGTCGCTGGCGAGGAACGTGGCGAGGTTGGCGATGTCCTGCGGATCGCCGAGTCGCTTCAATGGGAGCCGGGCGGCGAGCTGCTCACCGAAGTTGTCCACGAGCACCGCAGCGAAGTCGGTGACGACGAGCCCCGGAGCGATGCCGACGACCCGGGTGGGCCCCAGCTCCGACGCCAGCTGGCGCGTCATGTGGATGAGTGCCGCCTTGGTCAGGTTGTAGATGCCCAACCCGCCACCGTCGGTACGCAACCCCCCAACGGACGCGATGTTCACGATCGTGCCCGGACGATCCTTGAACGACTGCTCCCACGCCGCACGGCACCACAGCAGCGGCGCTTCGAGGTTGACCTGGAACGTCTTGTCGTAGCGGCCCTTGTCGACATCGAGCGTGCGGCCGTAATAGGGGTTGGTCGCGGCGTTGTTCACCAGGATGTCGAGCCCACCGAAGCGCTCGATCGTGGCGGCGACGGCGCGCTCACCGGCGCCGGCATCGCCCGCGTTCGCTGCGAAGATCTCCACGTTGCCGGTCATCTCCGCGCGCGCCGCCTCGAGCTGGTCCTGTTTGCGGCTGTTGATCATCACCTTCGCTCCCGATGCCGCGAGCGAGGCGGCGATCGCCTTGCCGATGCCCTTCGATGCGCCGGTGACGAGCGCGACCTTGCCGTCCAGTGAGATCTCCATGGCCGCCGAAGCTACGCGGGCTCGTCGCCGTGCGACGAACCGGTGGTGCCGGCTCGGCAGCGAACAGGCTCAGATCTGGCTGCGATAGCGGGCATGGAGGTCGGCGGGCCAATAGCGCACCGGGACGACGCCATCGACGTCCACCAGTTCGGTACGGACCGTCTCGTGGTCGAAGCAGTTCAGCTCGAACTGGTGACCCCAGGGATCCGCGAGGTCGAACGCAAAGCAGAGGTCGAAGTCACGCACGTCGTCGGCTCGCAGGGTGGCGCCGTCGGGACCGCAGATCGGGCCGGGCAGCGAACGAGCGAAGGCGACGAAGCTCTCCGCGTCGACGCTGAACGCCACGCTCTGCGGCACGATCGGCTGTGCATCGCTCGCCTGGAAGAGTGCGATCGACGTCGTACCGTCGTCGGCCGAGAGCTGTACTGGTCCACCCTCGACGCCGTCGGCCCAGAACCGGTAGTCCTCCACCGGCTCGAAGCCGAAGTTGGCGGCGTACCAGGCCGCAGCGGCCGCCTGGTCGGGTACACGGAGGTGCACGTGGTCGATGCGTCCCAGGCGGAGTCTCGGCGCGTCTCCCACGGCGACACCGTACCCTCGTCGCCGGCGGCCTGTCGGGCGCGGTGCGCCGGCTACTGCGGTCGGCCGACGGCGAGCTGCTCGACGGCGGCGAGATGGCCGCACGTCGTGATGACGATCGACACCCCGAAGGCGAGGGCCTGCAGCACGGTCAGGATCGCCAGGAAGACGGCCCAACCCAGAAGCGGGCCGAAGCCGGAAACGGCATTCGCCACCCCGCCGGCAACGCCGGCGACCAACGCCGTCACCATCAGGCGTGCGGCGGCCGACCAGTACCGGCCCTGCGTGAGGTGCCAGCTGCGCCGCACACCGATTCCGTGACCTCCCGTGGCAGCGATCACCGTCGCCAGCGTCAGGCGTCCCCAGAGCCAGACCGTGACGCCGAGCAGCAGCGGGCCGACGAAGATCAAGGTGAGAGCGACCGCTGTTGCTCCGCCGCCGGCCAGGGCCACGAAGATCACCGGAAACGCCCCCACCACCCAGCCGGTGACCTGCGTGGCCACCACCACGATGACGGACCCGACCACCACCGGCGTGCGGCGGATCGCAGCCCCCATCTCACCCGCCAGGCCGAGGTGGCGCTCCGGCGCGGCGGAACGATCCGTCGATTGCACCGGCGCCGACTGCACCGCCAGCACCACGAATGCCACGGACCATGCCCACGCGACGAAGGCGACGAGCACGAGGAGGACGAGCCACGGCGCCGCCGACCAGAACATGTCCTGCAGCAGCTCCCACGCGCGCTCGGCCTCGGCGTCCGTCAGTGCGGCCGATCCCGGCGGACCGACCGGGTTCCCGTCGGCCTCGAACAGTTCGCGAAGCTCGCGTCCGCGGGCGCTGTCGAACGAGGCGACGACCAGCCACCAGCCCGAGGCGCCGATCAGCAGCCAGAGCGCGACGAGCACGACTCCGACTCGCCGGACCGCCACCTTGCCGGCCTCCACCGAGCGCTCGAACCAGCTCGACAACGACGTCGGGTCACTGTGGGGCGGCACCCACATCGGTGCCCGGTGGTCGGTCCAGCGCGCCCCGTCCCAGTACCGCCACGTCCACGGCTGCTCGGGATCGTCGTACCAACCGGACGTCGGCATCGGGGGTGGACCGGTCGGCCAGCTCACGTCGGCAACCTAGCGCTGCACGATCTCAGTGGGTCTGGCGGAACCCGGCAGGCGCGTCGCCGTGCCAGTGGAACTGCTCGAGAATGTCGAGCTCGCGGGAACGCATCACCGCCGTCTCGTCCGGTTCGGCGTGGTCGTGGCCGAGCACGTGGAGGATGCCGTGGACCACCAGCAGAGCGAGCTCGTCGTCGATCGTGCCGGCGTGGTCGGCGAATTGTCCAGCGGCGACCGACGGGCTGATCACGACGTCGCCCAGCAGGGTCGGCACTCCCTCGACCGGCTCGTCGTCCATCGGGAACGACAGCACATCGGTCGGCCCCGACACGTCCATGTGCTCGGCGTTCAGCTCGGCGATGTCGTCGAGGTCGACGAAGCTGAGCGTGAGTTCGCCGGTGGCGCCGCAGTCGACGAGTACGTCGAGCGCTAGACGGCGCCACCGATCGACATCGACGACGACGTCGGGTGAGTCGCCGCCGCTGCGTTCGTCGGCGACCACGACGGTCGGCTGCGACGTCGGCGGTGGGGTTGACTGCGAGGCGGTCATGGCCAGCGGCTCATCGATCAGGGTCTCAGCCCTCGGCGGGGCGAGCGTCGTACTGCTCGTACGCAGCGACGATGTCGGCGACGATCCGGTGTCGGACCACGTCAGACCCGGTGAGCCGCACGAACGCCAGTCCGTCGATGCCGGTGAGCGTCTTCTCGAGCCCGGCCAGACCGCTCTTGCCGGTGGGCACGTCGACCTGCGTCGTGTCACCCGTGACGACGACGCGCGAACCGAAGCCGATGCGGGTGAGGAACATCTTCATCTGTTCCGGCGTGGCGTTCTGAGCCTCGTCGAGGATGATGAAGCTGTTGTTGAGCGTTCGTCCCCGCATGAAGGCCAGCGGCGCGACCTCGACCACCTGACGTTCGAGCAGACGTTGCACCGCGTCCGGATCGAGCATGTCGTAGAGCGCGTCGTAGAGCGGGCGAAGGTACGGATCGATCTTCGCCATCAGGTCCCCCGGCAGGAAGCCGAGCCGTTCGCCCGCCTCGACGGCCGGACGGGTCAGGATGATCCGCTGGACCTCCTTGGCCTGCAGCGCCCGCACCGCCATCGCCACGGCGAGCCACGACTTGCCCGTACCGGCCGGCCCGAGCCCGAACGTGATCACGTTCTCGGCGATCGTGTCGATGTACCGCTTCTGGCCAGCCGTCTTCGGCTTCACCTGGCGGCCCTTCGCACCGCGGAGGACCTGGTGGCCGAGGATCTCGCTCGGCCGTTCGCTGGCGCCGACCATCGTCATCACACGCTCGAGGGTGACATCGTCGAGCTGTTGTCCTGCCTGCAGCAACGTCGAGAGTTCCTCGAAGAGATTGGACACCACGATGACGTCGGCCGCATCCTCGCCAGAAATCCGCACCTCGTTGCCACGCACGCTGATGCGTGCCGACGGGAAGCGCTGTTCGATCTGTCGGAGGTTCTGGTCACGCGGGCCGACCAGAGCAGTCATCACGTGGGTGCCGGGGACGACGACGGTCGTTGTGGAGGTGCTCGTTGCCATACGGTGCGTGGATCCTGCGGGAAGACTACCTGGCAGCGCTGGTCCTCTGGCACGCGTTCGACGACGTGAGCGTGCCGCACCGGCCCACGACGGGAGCACTACCGTCGGGGCGTTCCATGAAGCGTCTCCGTCCGGTCTCCACCCACCAACGTTCGACCTTGCCACGGCGAGCTGCCGTGCTGGCCGCGGCGATGCTCACCGCCGTCGCTCCGTCGGTCGGCCGGGCCGAGTCGACATCGCTCCGATCGCTCGCCGACGACGCCGGGCTGTTCTTCGGCGCCGCCGCTGATGCCGAGGCCATCGGCGACGACGTGTACCGCGAGCTGCTCACCGAGCACGTGAACCTCCTCTCGACCCGCAGTGACCTGTCGATGGCCGTCGTGCAACCCGAGCCGGGGGTGTTCGACTTCACACGCGCCGAGGCGATCGTCGACTTCGCCGTGGAGGACGACCTGCCGGTGCGCGGCCACGAGTTGATCGGCGGCGCGGTGCCGGACTGGGTGAGCGCCGGCGACTGGACGGCCGAGAGCCTCGGCCAGGTGTTGCGTGACCACGTGGCCACCGTCATCGGGCACTTCCGCGAGCGCAACCCCGGCGTGATCACCCAGTGGGACGTCGTCGGCGATGCGTTCCTCCCCGACGGCACTCCTCGCCCGACGATCTGGCAGCAGGTGATCGGCGACGACCATCTGCGCATCGCGTTCGAGGCGGCCCGCGCCGCCGATCCCGACGCCCTGCTCTTCTACGACGACTTCTACGACGACCTGGCTGTGACGCAGGACGCCGTCGCCTCCGGGGTGCCGATCGTGCCGGGCGCCAACGCCCAACGCACGACGTGCGACGCCGTCCTCAAGTGCGCCGGTGTCCGCGACCGCATCGCGGCGTTGGTCGACGCCGGCGCGCCGATCGACGGCGTCGGCTTCCAGTCGCATCTGTTCTCCCCCGATCCCGCCGACTTCGCCCAGCTCAGCGCCTGGGTGGGCGACCTCGACCTCGTCTGGGCGGTGACCGAGTTCGACGTGCCGTTGCCGATCACCGAGGTGACCAGCCCAGAGAGCCTCCAGTTCCAGGCGGACGTGTACGCCGATGCGTTGTCGGCGTGCGCCGACGCGGTGAACTGCGACACCTTCGTCACGTGGGGCATCAGCGACCGCTTCTCCCCCATCGCCGGCGAGACCGGCGGCGCGTTCGGCGGCGCACTGTGGTTCGACGACAACGGCGAACCGAAGCCGGCGTTCGACGCGCTGGCCGACGTCCTGCGTGAGCGAGGAACTCCCGAGGCGACGGCGCAGCCGGGGACGACGCTGGTGGAGTCGACCCCGACGGTTGTGGCCGACGTGGAGCGTGCGGACGACACCGGCGACGATGACGGGGTGTTCGTCGCGCTGCTCGTCGGAGCGGCCGCCGCCGTCTGCGTCGTGGGAGCGGTCATCGTGCTCGCCCGACGGCGCCGCAACACACCCCCCGAGCGATGAGCGAACAGCCCGTATCAGGGCGGGTGGCTCATCGCTGAGGCCGTCGCTGCGAGACCGATGAGTGAAAAGCCCGTATCAGGGCGGTTCGCTCATCGCTCGAGTCGTGGCGCGCCGTCAGCCTTCGACGTCGACCGAGGGGACGTCGAGGTTGATGTTGCCGTCGTCGTCCTCGTCGGAGACAGCCAGGAAGACCACCGCAGCCACGGTGATCGACAGCAGGGCGGCGACGAAACCGATCAGGAACCAGGCGAAGCGGTTGCCGCCGTGGTCCTGCGGTTCGTGGAGACGCCGTCGCAGTTCGGCCACCTCGCTGTCGCTGAACTGGGCCGGCGCCGGCACCGCGACGGGCGCCGCAGCGGGTGCCGCGTGGGGGGAGTCGTGCTCGAGCGTTTCGTCTGCCATGCACGGCCCTATACCCGCCTCCGGCGTCACGAAACCGCACCGCGGACGTTGCCGCCGCTGTCCCCGAGCGCGAAGAACCCCTGAGCAGGCTCTGCCCACTCAGGGGTTGGAGGCGACGATGAGAATCGAACTCATGTACACGGCTTTGCAGGCCGTTGCCTAAACCACTCGGCCACGTCGCCAGTTGAGTGGCCGAGGATAGCGCCGCCTCGTGCTCACGGTGCAGGGTCCGAGCGATCGGATGCGTACCAGGCAGCCAACCGGGCGAGACCATCGTCGATCGTGACGCTCGGTGTCCAGCCGAGATCATCACGGGCAGGACGGGGATCGAACCAGTGCGCAGTGCCGAGCTGTTCAGCGAGGAACCGGGTGAGCGGCGGCTCGCCGCCACGATGCAGCAGCGGCCAGGCCCGTTCGACGACCGATCCCAGCGATCGGCCCACGCTGAGAGGCACGGTCTTGGGAGCGAACGGGACTCCGGCCGCCCGGCAGATACCCTCGACCAGTTCCCGGATCGTCCGCGGCTCGCCGTTCGACACCACGTATGCCCGTCCGGAACACCGCGCGCCCGGCGCGACAGCATCGAGTGCGGCGACGAGCGCATCGGCTGCGTTGTCGATGTAGGTCGTGTCGACCAGGGCGCGCCCGCCGCCGACCAACGCCAGACGACCGGTCGCTGCCCGCTCGACGATCCGACCGACGAGTTGGGTGTCTTCGGGACCCCAGACGAGATGTGGGCGGATCGCGACGACGCCCAGGTCGTCGTCGGCCGCCCCGAGCGCATCGAGTTCGGCCATCGCCTTCGACTCGGGATAGAACGCCCGCCGCCTGCCGAGCACCGGTTCGTCGGCTCCTCCACCGACGATCGGCTCGCCGCCGTGGGCGACCGACGGCGACGACACGTGGACGATCCGCCCGACATCCAGGCCCCGAGCAGCGTCGAGAACGTTGCGTGTCCCGTCCACGTTGATCGACCGGTACTCCTCCCACGGCCCGACGACGCCGACCCTGGCGGCGAGGTGCACGATCGCGTCGCAGCCGTCGGCGGCCGACCGCACCGCATCGGGATCCCGGATGTCGCCGAGGGCCTGCCGGACGTCGAGCGCGCTGACGGCGGCGGAACGGCTGCGTTGTTGCACCACGACCTCGTCGCCGCGGCGGACCAGTGCGGCGACGACTCCTGCGCCGATCAGGCTGGAACCACCGGTGACCAGGACCTTCACGGCGTCACCGTCGTCGGGACAGAGGGCGTGTGCGCCGGCCGGCGAGCAGATCGGCCGCCCACGATGCCACCGCCGTGCGATCGATCTTGGCGTTGTGGCGGATGTCGACAGGCAGCCTCGGCACCGTCAACACCGACGCCACCGGCTCGCTCACCGCTTGCCGAACCAACGCGGTCAGTTCGGCGTCAGCGGGTCCCTCCGTGGCCGCGGCGTCCTCGACGACGACGACCAACTGTTGGCCTCCGGCCGGCCCGACGCCGACCGCAGCCACCCGGGTCAGCCCCAGCGTGCGCTCCACGATCCGCTCGACCGGGACCGACGTGATCGGGCCGTCGGCCGCGTGGATCACGTGCACGGCGCGGCCCTCCACCCACAGTCGACCGTCGGCGTCGAGATGGCCGACGTCGCCCGAGCGGTGCCAGTCCCCCACCGGTCCGGGACGGGCCGCCCGTTGGGTCGCCCACAACCCGAGATAGCCGTCGGACACCCAAGGTGCCCGCACCAGGATCTCACCGGTGCGGCCCGGATCGAGTTCGTCCGGCATCGCCTCGGGGTCGAAGCCCAGCGGGGCGATGCGGACCTCGGCGCCGGCGACCGGCCGGCCGACACACACCCCGCCTCGTGGGTCGTCTGCTTCGGCCTGCTCGATCCCGTCGAGGGCGATGTCGGCCACCGGGAGGACCTCGGTCATCCCGTACGGGGTGTGCAGCGACGCCCCGGGCGCGAGTTCGGCCATGACGCGCAGCGTTTCGGACGGCACCGGCGCACCTGCCGAGAACACGACTCGGAGACGAGCGAGCCCGCGATGCAACACTGCGGGGCGGGCGGTCGACGTGACGTTCGCCAGCGCGGCCGGCGAGGCGAACGCGAGCGTTGCCCCGATCCGTTCGCATGCGGCGTCGAGCGCATCGGCGGTCAGTTCGCCGGGCTTGGTGACGTCGACGTCAGGCAACGCCGTCGGGATGCCGAGCGCAGGCCCGTAGAGCGCGAACGGAGCGAACGCCGCCACGAGACGGTCATCGGCGGTGATCGCATACGTGGAGGCCAGTGCATCGCGCTGCGCGGCCAGCTGTGCGTGGAGGTATCGAACGCCCTTCGCGGGACCGGTGGCACCGGACGTGAACAGCACGGCTGCCAGATCGTCGCCGGCAGGCTGGGCCGGGAGCGGCCCGGCGTCGGCCGCGACGAGTTCGTCGATGTCGATGCGCGTCGCATGCGGCGCCCACCGCAGGACGGCGGCGGCCAGACGGGACTGGCGCGGTCCGATCACGTACCGGGGTCGCGCAGAACGCACCGCTCGACCGAGACCACGCAGCCCGAGGCCGCGGTCGGCGATGATGGTCACACCGCCGGCACGCCAAACCCCGTACACGGCGGACACCAGGTCGACACCGGGCGGGGTGAGCATGGCGACGTGGTCACCCGGCTGCAGGCCGCGGCGCCGGAGTTCGCCGGCGACGGCGTCGACCCGGCGTGCCAGTTCGGCGAAACTCACGGCGTCGCCGGTGGCCTCGTCGACGAACGCCTCCGTCGGATCGTCTCGACGTTCGTCGATCGACGCCCACAGCGGTCGCAGGTCGCCGGCGACCGACGATGCGGCGGCCGGTTCATCCGTGTCGTCGGTGGAGGCGCCAGCGGAGGGACGAGCGAGCCGGCCCTCGAACAGCTCGGACAACCACGTCGTTGCCACGTCGGCCACGTCAGCCTCCGCCATCACGAGGTGGTTGGCGCCGGCGAACCGGTGAGTCGTCGAGTTGGGGAATCGTCCGGCGAGATCGGCGGCGAAGTCGTCGTCGAAGACCGGGTCGCGGGCGCCCCATGCCAGCAGCACCGGCGCCTTGATCGACGCCAAGCGGTCGGCCACCTCGGCAATCGCTGATTCGGACGGATGCCCCTGGTACAGCGGGATGTCACCGACGAAGTCGGCGATCGCCGAACGAGCAGGCGCCGAACGATACGGCGCACGGAACGCCTCGCGATCGATCTTCGTGATCCGGCGCCCCGACAGCCGCACCGTGCCCTCGACGAACAGCGGGGTGGCCCGACACGCGGCATCGAGCAGCCACGGCGATGCCGCGAGACGGATGATCCCCGGCGCCGATCGTCCCTCGGGTACGGCGATGCCGGTGTTGCACAGGATCATGCCCGCCACCTGGCGGGGATCCTGGACCGCCCAGCCCATCGCGATCGCGCCACCCCAGTCGTGCGCGGCGACGACGAGCGGCGAATGACGACCGAGGTTCAGCGCCACGAGCACGTCGTCGAGGTCGCGGACCCGGTCGGCGTAGCGACGCGGGGGCGTCCGTTCGCTGTAGCCCATCCCGAGCTGGTCGACAGCGACGACGCGATAGGTCGGATGCAGGCGTCGCAGGAAGTTCGCCCAGGCGTATCCCCACGTGGGATTGCCGTGGACGCACAGGACGACGGGTGCATCCGAATCATGTTCGGGGATGCCGGTGTCGAGCAGGTGCCAGTGGTGGATACCGCCCTCGTGACTGGCGACCTCGAGACGGCGCGACCATGCCGGATCCAGGCCCCACCGGCGCCACGTGTCGGCGTCGGGGACTGGCGGCGTGGCGTCGGTGACCGCTCGTTCGCCCACCGCAGGAGGCGGAAGCGTCACCAGACGATTTCGGTGAAGCTCGTGTTGAGCCCCGATCCGATGCCCATGCACAGCACCCGATCGCCCACCTCGATCCGGTCGGCCGACTTGGCCAGCGTCAGCGGAATCGCGGCGGGCCCGACGTTGCCGAACTTCGGGAAGGTCAGGGGCGCCCGGTCGGGATCGATGCCGAGGCGTTCGGTGATGAGGCGGGTGTGGACCTGGCTGACCTGGTGCACGATGTACCAGTCCATGCCGACTTCCCAGTCGAAGTCGTGGCCGGAATGCTTCCACGCAGCCTCGGCGAGATCGAGACCGGCGACGAGCAGACCGTGGGTGTCGGTGGTCATGCGGTCGAGGTCGCCGACGCAGAGTTCGTGGTGCTGCGTGCCCGACCGGGCCACACCTCCGACGAGTCGGTGCGCTTCAGGATGCTCGTCGAGCCGGCAGAGCACAGCTGCAGCGGCCCCGGAGCCCAGCGTGAGCGAGGCGAACTCGGCGAAGACGTCGGCGGCCTCCGTCGTCGGCTGCTGGAGCCGGGCGATCGTGGTCTCCTGGGTGTATCGACTGCCTTCGCCGTCGACGATCAGCGCATAGTCGATCGAGCCGGCGTCGATCGCCGCCGCGGCGATCTGCATCCCGTTGATGAACCCGAGGCAGGCGTTGCCGACGTCGAAGTTGAGACAGCTCGGCGCGAGCTGCAACTGGTGATGGACCGCGCACGCCACCGACGGCTCGAGGTGGTGCTTGCACACCGACGTCGAGATCAGCATGCCGACGCGGTGGGGATCGATGCCGGCGGTGTCGAGCGCCGCCCGACCGGCCATCGCCGCCGCCTGGTCGAAGGTGACGTCCTCGGGCCACCAGCGGCGCTCCTCGATGCCGGCGAGATCCGACAGCGTCCCGGGCTTGAGACCGGTGCGTTCGTAGGTCGCTGCCAGCTGCTCGTCGATCCACGCCGAGGTAACGACCTCGGGAGCATCGACCGCTTCGACCGCCAGGACCCCGACGTTGCGGTGTGTCAGTACGGAATTCTCGGTCATCGGCGGTCCTTTCCCATGGGTGCGCCGCAGCCTACGCCATCATTTCGGCACCCGTTCGGTCGGTCTCGCGTCTGTACGAAGAGTTACGGTCGCAGTGGTTGTCAATGGTGTTGTCGATGCAGTCGATCACGAGGGGGAATGAATGGAACTCGAACCCGGCAAGGTGGCCGTTGTCACGGGAGCGGCGAGCGGGATCGGGCTGGCGTTGGCCAACGGATTCGGCGCCCGCGGGTGCTCGGTCGTGCTCGCCGACATCGACCAGGCCGCCCTCGACGCCGCCGCCGTCGAGGTCGGTGCCCACGGCGTCGAGACGCTGACCGTCGTGACCGATGTCAGCAAGGCCGAGGCGGTCGAGGCGCTCGCCACGGCGACGCTCGAGCGCTTCGATGCCGTGCACGTGGTGTGCAACAACGCGGGTGTCGCCGGTGCCGGCGACCCGTGGTTGGGCCCGATCGAGTCGTGGGAATGGGTGATCGGCGTCAACCTCTGGGGCGTCGTCCACGGCGTACGGGCGTTCCTGCCGCACATCGTGATGTCGGGCGGTGGCCACATCGTGAACACCGCCTCGATGGCCGGGCTCTACCCGGGTTTCGCCGCACCGTACGACGCCACCAAGCACGCCGTCGTCGCACTCACCGAGGGCCTGTACAACACGGTTCAGTCCGCCCAGATGCCCGTCGGCGTCAGCTGCCTGTGTCCGGGATGGGTGCGCACCGGTATCGCCGAATCCGACCGGAACTGGCCCGCCGAATTCGGTGAAGCGCCCGAGCGCACCGCGGCCCAGCAGGTCTCGTTGAACTACCTGCGCCGTGCGATCGACGAAGGCATGCCGCCGGCGGCCGTCGCCGATCTCGTGATGGAGGCGATCGGCGACGACCGGTTCTGGGTGTTCCCGCATCCGGACTGGCTCGAAATCGCGATGGAGCGGTTCCACTCGATCGGCGAGGGGACGAACCCCTCGCCACCGGAGGAGTTCCCGGGAATGCCGCCACGCTCGCAGATGCTCGCCGAGGTCATGGCTGCGATGCTGGCCGAACAAGCCGACGCTGGCTGACGCACGCTGAACCCACGTTTGTGCCGCATTCCGGGTGGACCGGCCCACCCGAATCCGCACGCAAACGTGGGTTGCGGGTTCAGCCGAGGCGGTAGACGCGGGCGGCGGTGCCGCGCAGCATGGTGTCGCGCTCGTCCGCCGAGAAGTCGACGACGAGCTTCTTGAAGGCGTTCCAGACCGTGCGGTACGACAGCGAGAGGCGATCGACGGGGAAGTTCGACTCGAACATGCACCGTTCGGGGCCGAACTGCTCGATGGTGTGGACGTAGTAGCGCCCCTGGGCCTCGATGAACTCGTCGGAGGTCGGGGGCCGCTCGGCGGTGTGCCAGCCGAAGCCGTTGTCGGGCATCGCCAGCCCACCGATCTTGGCCACGACGTTCTCACAGGGCGCGATGTCGGCGATGTCGGCCGTCCACTGTTCGAAGATGTGCTCGCGCTGCGACTCGTAGGGTCCGACCCCGAGCGGCGTGCCGAAGTGGTCGAGGACCATCGTGGTGCCCGGCACGGCGCGAGCCAGCTCGAGGAAATCACGGTTCTGGTAGTGGTAGTGCCATGTGTCGAAGGTGAGGCCCCGCTCCCCCAGCCGGGCGACACCGGAGCGGAAGTTGGGATCGGCATACAGGCCCGCCGGCGCCCGACCCGGGATCGTCAGGACGTCGGGATGCAGCGCATGCGAACCGGCGTGACGGATCCCGCGGAACCGGCCGTTGGCTGCTGCCTCGTGGGCGTCGAGCACCGCGTCGAGGTGGATGGCGTCACACAGGTTGGCGTGAGCGACGATGCCGCCCATCACCTGTCGTCCGGACCGCTCGGCCTCGCCGGTGACGAACGTCGTCTCTCCCACCGGAGCGAAGACGTCGTCCCCACGGCGGTCGTAGGCCGCCCCGCACTCGACGAAGACCGTGTCGACGACATGGTGCCCACTGGCCAGATCCTCCTCGAGCTCGGCGAGGCCGTAGGGCATCGCCCCGCCTGCCGGCCACAGGTGGTGATGCGGGTCGATGATCGGCGCATCCGGGTCGACGACGTCTTCGAACACCGACTGGAGCCATTCGGCGGAGGCGGGCTCGGGACGAGAGGTGGCGGGCATCACCCGATGGTACGGAAACGAACGATCCCCCGGTCAGACGAGCCGACCGGGGGATTCGTGGAGCGGACGACCGGGATCGAACCGGCGACCTCAACCTTGGCAAGGTTGCGCTCTACCAACTGAGCCACGTCCGCGTGTGGAGCGACAATCTAGCAGTCACCCGCGCCGATCGGACAACGCTTCGTCGTCCGCATCGTCGACGTGGTCGGCAGCATGCTGGACCTCGTTCTCCACCGGCGTGGCGTCGCCTTGGGCCTCCCCCGCATCGACCTGGACGACGTCCCCGCTGCCGACCGCGTCGTCGACCGCGTCGTCCACCTCGACGACCACCTCGACGTCGGCTGCCTCGTCCACCTCGACGTCGACCTCGTCGTCGACCTGGTCATCCAGGTCGGTGTCGAACTCGGCGTGAACGGGGGTCGGGTCGCGGTGATCGGCGGCCAGGCCGGGTCCGAGATCACTGAAGGACGCCAGCGGGTGCTCGGAGTCGAACTCGGCGTCGATCGGCGGCGGTTCGGGTTCCGGTGTCAGCGGTTCTGCACCCTCCGGACGCACCTGGTCGAGCATGCGCCGCTGGGTCGACGGATCGCGCTTCTTCCAATCGGCGTCGCCCATCCGTTCGAGGGGTGCCAGCACCTCGAGGTCCGGACGTGTCTGGCGAACGAGCCACGCCCCGAGCACGACGAGTGCAACGCCGATCACCGCGAGGCCGGCCACCATCGCATAGACCAGCCGACTCGACCCGGGGTCGCCCGCCGCGACGAGGGCCACGGGAGGCGATGCGGCAGCGAGGCGGAGGGCAGAATGGGACACGGACCCGCGATTGTGCCAGCTCAGCGGCGATTCAACGCGAATCAACGCTGGTGCAGCGGGCACCGGACGGTGGTGCGGCCGCCGATGGTGAGACGCTCGAGTGGTGCGCCGTCGCGCTCGCACGGCGGACAGCACGCCCGAACAGCGGGACTCAGCACGCCCGTCGTGCTCCCGCCGCGAGCCAGCATGATCGCCAGACGCCGTCGGATCACCGTGGCGAGCCGTTCCACCTCCGCCGGCGAGAGCGAGTCGGCGGTACGACGGGGGTCGAGCGCCGCCCACCACAGCACCTCGTCGACGCAGAGGTTGCCCAGTCCGGCGACCACGTGCTGATCGAGCAGCACCGACTTGAGCACCCCGCGTCGTCCGGCCAGGGCCCGAGCAAGGCGTCGCGGCGTCACGTCGGCGAAGTCGACGCCCAGACGATCGAGGTCCGGATCGAGCGAGACGTGCCCGAGGCGTCGCGGGTCGTTGAACCGCACGGCGGGCGGGGCGAACCGGCCGCCCGGTGACGCGAACACGACCAACCGGTCCCACGCCGGATCATCGCGACCCGATGCGTACGCGAGGCGGTCGATCGCGGCGTCGCCATCGACGACGAGCCGTCCGGTCATCCCGAAGTGCAGCCCGATCGTGGCGCGATCGGTGTCGAGCAGTACGACCTTGCCATGCCGCCGTACGCCCTCGAACATCGCTCCCGTCATCGCTGCGGCGACACCGTCGTCGACCGCTCGCTCGTCGGCGTGGACCTCCACGACGCTGCGCCCGACCAGGGGCTCGCAGGCTCGTCGCCAGATCTCGGCTTCCAGTCCCTCCGGCACGGTCAGGCGTGGCGAGAAACCGACTTCGACGCGTTGCCGAGGAACCGTTCCAACGGTTCGGCCAGCTGGTCGCCGTCGATCAGGAAGGCGTCGTGTCCGTGCGGCGAGTCGATCTCGACGTACTCGCTGGCCACACCGTTGGCGGACACCGCGTCGTGGATCTGCTGCTGCTGGTAGGCGGGATAGAGCATGTCGCTCCAGATCCCCACCGCCATCGTCGGCGCGGTGACACGCAGCATCGCACGCTCGAGCGATCCGCGGCCGCGAGCCACGTCGTGCAGGTCCATCGCCTTGCCGATGGCGAGATAGCTGTTCGTGTCGAACCGGCGCGCCAGCTTGATGCCGTGGTACTCGAGGTAGCGCTCGACCTCGAAGCGCTGCCACATGCCGAGCGTGTCACCGACGACCGCCTTGTCGGCCAGTTCCCGCCCGAAACGGTCGGTGAACACGTTGTCGCTGCGGAACGTGACCTGCGCGACCATGCGGGCGATCTCCAGTCCCTCGACCGGGCCGTCGCCGGGTTCGGCGTCGTAGTAGTCGCCACCGCGCCACTTCGGGTCGAGCCGGATCGCGCGGCGACCGATCGCACCCCAGGCGATCTGTTGCGCCGTCGCCTGCATGCACGTGGCCACCGCGACCAGTGAGCCCACGCGACGCGGGTACATCACCGCCCACTCCAGCGCCTGCATCCCGCCCATCGAGCCGCCGATCACCGAGAGCCAGCGGGCGACGCCGAGATGCTGGGAGAGCTGCGCCTGAGCGCGCACCATGTCACGAATCGTGATCACCGGGAATCGCGATCCGTACGGCCGGCCGTCGACGGGATGCGGCGAGGCCGGCCCGGTCGAGCCCTGACACCCACCGAGCACGTTGGCGCACACGACGAAGTACTTGTCGGTGTCGATCGGCTTGCCCGGCCCGACGGTGTCGTCCCACCAACCCGGCGCATGGTGCCCCCGACCGGCGGGGCCTGCGGCGTGGCTGTCACCCGTCCAGGCATGGCAGAGCAGGACGGCGTTGGAGCCGTCGGCGTCGAGTCGACCCCACGTCTCGTAGGCGACCACCACGTCCGACAGGGCCACGCCGGAGTCGAGTGCGAAGCGCCGGTCGGTGGCGAAGGTGAAGAACTGGCGATGGCCAGGCTCGTCGCCCGGCTGCCAGGCACCGGTCACCGGAAGCACGTCGGGCACGGCCATAGTGGCGTCACACGGTACCGATCACCGGCTGCGCGTACGCCATGCGTTGTTCGTAGCCGACCTCGTACGGCATGAACCCGTTGCGGTCGGGATACAGCAGTTGCACCATCTCGAAGGGCTCACCGCGGTACCACTCGACGGCCGTCGCGAAGTGCGGGCCCCACGGCTCGAGGTCGATCGGGGCGAACATGCAGCGCAGATCGTTGTCGAGCAGCCCGACGAGTTCGACACCGACGGGGATCTCGGTACCGCCTCGGCAGGCGTCGGCGACGAGTTGCAGCAGCCCTTTCGCCGCGGCCGGGGAGAGCCCGAACACCGCGACCTCGGCGAAGCCGACATCGGCCGTCAACCCGATCGTGTACGCGTACGCGGGCGTCGGCGGCACACTCTCGGCGTCAGGAGCGACCGCTTCGAGCGCCCAGCCGTTGGTCTCGATCATGAACGCGATCTTGTCCAGATCGCTCATCGCCTCGAAGCGCTCGGCCAGATGATCGTCTGGATGGTCCTTCACGCCGTTCGACCGTAGCGCCTCGGCCGTTCGGCCGGCCGCGAGGTCAGCTGTCAGTCGAGGTTCTCGATGTCGATCGGCGCGAGCTCGTCGGCGGGCTCGAATCCCAGGACCCGGCCGTGGAAGTACAGGTCGGCCTCGAACCAGCGCACGATCGAGTCGGCGGCGCGGAACCCGTGGCCCTCGCCGTCGAACGTCAGGTACGCCACGGGCAGGCCCTTGGATCGCACTGCCTCGACGATCCGCTCGGAATGCGCCGGCGGCACCACGGTGTCGTCGGTGCCCTGCAAGACGAGCAGCGGAGCGGACAGTCGCTCGGGGAGGTTGATCGGCGAGCGCCGGGCGTACTCGTCGGCCGCTTCGGGCCACGGCCCGATCAGGCCGAACGTGTACTGCGACTCGAACTTGTGGTCGTCGGTGACCAGCGCGGACATGTCGGTGACGCCGAACAGGTTGGTCCCGGCAGCGAACACGTCGTGGTTGGCGATCGCCAGGAGCACGAGTGTGCCGCCCGAGCTCCCGCCCTCGATGACGAGCCGGTCGGCATCGACGTCACCACGCTCGGCCAGGAAGCGCGCGGCTGCCACCGCGTCGTCGACGTCGAGCACGCACCAGTTCCCGAGCAGCTTGCGTCGGTAGGTGCGCCCGTACCTGGTGCTTCCGCGGTAGTCGACGTCGACCACGGCGACGCCGCGACTGGTCCAGAACCGGTGGCCACGGCCGGGCACCAGGCGTCGTTGTGCCGATCCGGTCGGGCCGCCGTGTACGAACACCATCAACGGTGGACGTTCACCGCGCGGGAGCTCGACGTCGGGATGGGCGGGGGCGTAGTACAGCCCGTGGGCGACGTCGTTGCGGCTCGTGGGGAACGTGACGAGTTCGGGTTCGGGCAGGAACCCGGCGTCGAGCCCGAGATCGTGGCGGGCCCGGAGGATCTCCACACGGTCGCCGCGGATCCGGACCACCTCGTTGCTGAAGGTGTACGAACTGCCGACGAACGTGACGGCGTCGTCCGCCCGTCGCAGCGAGCCGATCGCCGTGTACGGGAGCTCGACGTCGAGGCTCAGCCGATCTCCGCCGGCGTCGCCGAGCACGTAGGCTCCCTCGGCGTGGCGTGCGCCACCGAACACCCAGTGCGGCTCGACGATCTCGAACGGTCCGACGGCCTCGGGGGCCAGGTCTCCCGTCGTGGTGTCGACGCGGTACAGGTTCCACCATTCGTTGCGGTCGGTGACCACGACCAGCGTGCCGTCGTTCCACCAGAGCGGTTCCTGCAGCGCCTCGTCACCGTTGCCGACGAGCTCGCGGGCGTTGGTCACCGACGCCCCGTCGAGGTCGGCGATCCACAGTTCGGTCGCATCCCACGGCATGTTCGGGTGCATCCACTGGATCCACACGATCGAGCGTCCGTCGGGTGACACGCGTGGCGACGCGTAGAAGTCGGCGCCCGAGGCGATCACCTCCGTGCGCATCGAGCCGTCGGTGGCCACCGCGATGATCTCGTTGACCGGCTCACCCTCGCCGTGGCGCTCGTGGACGCAGACGAACCAGTCACCGTCGGGTGTCGGACGCCCATCGGCGTACCGCAGGCCGCGAGGCGTGTCGGGCTCTGCGGTCAGCACGACGGGGTCGCCACCCGGTTCGACCCGGCGCACGCGCTGGTCCGCGAACTCGACGTAGAAGAGAGCGCCGTCGGCGGCCCACCACGCACCGCCGCCGTACTCGTGCACACTCGTGCGCACGTTGGTGCCCGGCGCCGTGACGTCCTGCGTCGAGCCGTCGCTCCAGCGCACGATCGTGGTGCGGCCGCCGTTGTCCGGCCGCGACTCGGCCCACCAGACATCGTCTCCGTCGGGGATCGCCTCGCCGATCGACACCGAGCCGGCGACCAGTGAGCGCGCCGTGATCGGTGACGGCCAGGTTCCTGCTGGTTGCATGCTCATCGGGCCAGTGTCGCACGGTTGCGCGGTGCCTGGCACCGGCGTCACCGGTCAGATCAGGCTGAAGGAGTCGAGGTCGAGGGCCTGGCGGAGATGGCGTTGGGCCATGGCGCCGAACATCGCTTCGCTGCGGTCGTTGAGCGTGACGATCTGTGATGCCATCGCCGCCACCGTCAGACCGGCGAACGCATCGCGGCGGTACTGCTCCCACACCCACGCGTCGTCGAGGGTGACGCCGTAGGCAGCGAGCGCTTCGAGGTACACGTCGACCAGCTCGCGTTCGTGCGCTCGACGGTCGGGCGGGAGCAACCCGGCGCCGACGAAGTACGACAGATCGGTGATCGGGCTGCCGTGGGACGGTGTCTGCCAGTCGACGACCGTGACGGGCGGGCCACCGTCGGATGTGGCGAACAGCATGTTGTCGAGGCGGTAGTCGCCGTGGGTGATCGCCTTCGGTCCCGAACGTCCGCCACGCCAGGCGCCGATCACCGATCCGAAGCGCTCGGCCAGTTCGAACTCGTCGGCACTGAGATGCGAGCGGTACGTGGCGGCGAACCCGGGGAAGAACATCTGCCACATCGCGGCGAGACCGCTGCCGGCCTCGCCGCCGGTGTCGCCCGTGTCGTGTTCGATCCAGTCGATCTCGCACAGCGTGGGATCGTCCCAGCGCGGCCCGTGCAGCTTGGCGAGCTCGCGCCCGGCGTCGCGGGCCTGCTCGAGGGTGCATCCGGCGAGCTGGTCGCCCTGTGTGGCCGGGGCCATGTCCTCGAGCACCAGCACGAAGGTGTTCGTGGCCGCCGTCCATTCGCCGTGGAGGCAGGCGGGCACCCGCATGTCGACGGTCGAGGCGAGGTCGGTGTAGAAGCGGGTCTCGCGTTCGTAGTGGCGGAGCATCGCTGCGGTGGCCAGGCTGGTCTGGTCGGTGGCGGGAAGCTTGACGACGACCGACCGGGGCAGATTCGCCTCGGCGTCGGGCATGGCGATGCGCACGTTGACGCCGATGTGTCCGTCGCCGATGCGCTGAGCGGTCACCGGTCCTGCGTCCCCACCGAGCACCGACGAGAGCCATTCGGAGGTGACGTCTTCTGCACGCATGGCGCGGCACGGTAGTGCTCGGCGACCGCTACCGTCGTGCCCGAGATGTCCGGGTCGCACTTCTCCTTCCTCTTGCGTCCGAAGTGGCTCGCGTTCCACCTGCTCGTGCTCGGCGCGATCGCCCTGATGATCTGGTTGGCCTTCTGGCAGCTCGATCGTCTGGACCAACGCCGAGCCTTCAACGACCGGGTCTCCGAACAGATCGACCGGCCGCCGGTGCCGCTCGAGGCGCTGCTCGCAGAGGCCGGCGACGACCCCCAGGCCGTGGAGTGGCGCCAGGTCTTCGTGTCCGGCCGGTACCTCCCCGACCAGGTGATCTGGTTCAACCGGTCCCAGGACGGCCTCGCCGGCGACAACGTGCTCACGGCACTGGTCACCGACGACGACACCACGGTGCTCGTCAACCGGGGGTTCGTGCCGCTCGCGTTCGACGATCCGCCTGCGCCGACGGGCGAAATGGAGATCCTCGCTCGTGCACGCGTTCCACAGGATCGACAGCGTGGCGAGTTGACCGATGCGTCCGACACCGAGTTGCCGGTCGTCGAGGTCCGACGCATCGACCTCGGCCAGCTCTCCGCGCAGTTCCCCGGCGAGTTGGCCCCTGTGTACCTCGACCTGATCGAGGCGATCCCCGCCGTCGGACCCGCCGACCCGGTGCCGGTGCCCGCCCCGACGCTCGATGAGGGTCCGCACCTGTCCTATGCGGCCCAGTGGTTCATCTTCGCGCTGGCCGTGCTGGTCGGCTGGGTGCTGGCCGTGCGACGGTCCATCGGTACCCGTCGACGCGATGCGCTCAGGGCCGCAGCAGCCGAGCCAACGCCACCGGATTCCGCGCCGCCAGACGACGTCGTACCTGCCAGCTCGACGACCGGAAGAGACGCAGCATCACCGCACTGATCTCGCGTGGTGGCGTGTCGATCCGGAGGTAGGCGGACCAGTCCTGCGCCGGCAGTTCGAAGAAGGCGTCGAAGAACGCCCGCACGTCGTCGTCGTCGAGATCGAGGAGGACCTCGAGCCCGAAGTCGTGCAGCACCCGCGTGCGGCGCATCGACGTCGGCCAGACGGCGTCGGCGATCGTGCCGGGATCGGCAACGCCGAGGGCGGCATCGCCGGATGCCGCCAACGCCGCTGCGATCGCCGCCGAGACTCGTGGGGCGGCGCGGATGGACGCCGCCACGGAGAACCCGGTCGCCGCGTGCACGTAGCCGGCAGCGGCGCCGAACGCCACGACCGGTTGGTCGGGCCCGGGGCGGGACCCGCCCAGCGGGATGCGTACGTACTCGGTGCGGACCGCGTCAGCCAGCATGCTGTCGGGGTGACGGCCGAGGCGTGCGGCCAGCCGCGGCAGCAGCGCGATCGGCTCGATGGCAGGCCTCGCTGCCAGCACCGTCTCCTCGACGAGCCAGCCGTCACGCATCGGCAGCGAATAGCAGAAGGTCGTGACACCGTGCGGGCCCACGCTCGACGGGGCACCGTCCGGTCCGACCACCCGCCGGAAGTCCATGAACGTCGGTCGGCCCAGGTCGCCGGCGGGCGGCTCCTTCAGGACCACGCCGAGCGCGGTCTGCCAGGCGGGCGCCTGCGCATGCGCCTGGCGGGCGAAGCGTGCGGGCCATCCGGTGGCATCGACGACGACTCGGGCTCGGAGGTGGTCGCCGCTGTCGAGGACGACCCGGTGCAGTTCGCCGCGTCCGGGGCGGGCGGGCGCTACGTCGGTCACCCGGGCGAGCCGATGGCGAACGCCGCTGCGCAACGCGGCGCGCAGCCGGCCGTTGTCGAATGTGCCGTAGGCCCGGTCGAGCCGGTGCGACCGCACCCCGTGGGCCCACACCTCGGTGCTCGACGTGGCGATCACCGCATCCGCGTCGACCAGGCCGGCCGTCGGATCGGCGAGATCGTCGATCCACGTGCTGTACGTCGACGCCCACGCCGCATCGTCGCCGACCAGCAACGTGTCGATACCCGCCCGATGACAGCTCTGTGCCAGCGCGCTGCCCGCCGGCCCGTCGCCGATGACGACGACGTCGACGCGGACGTGCCCGGCGCGGTCGGCGCTGACGTCGGTCGGTGTCACTGACGTTCGAGTTCGGCCATGCGGCGGAACTGTTCGACGACATCCGGCGTGACGTGCCCCGGATCGAGGGTGCGGTACACGGTCTCGACGTTGACCGCGATGCGACCGAACTCGCCCCACTCGCCGAATCGCTCGTCGAGGCCGAGCTCACGGCCGATGTCGCGGGCGGCGTCGAAGGCGTCCATCCCGGCCGAGTGGCGCGCTGTCGCTTCGGCGTCGACGAAGGTGAGGTAGTCGCGCACCGCGACGATGCCGGCGGCGTCGGTGAGCGGGCCGTGACCGGGCACGACGGTCTCGAGGTCGAGGCCGAGCATCAGATCGCAGGCGGCGATCCAGTTCGACAACGGACCTGCCCACACGATCGGTGTGCCGCCGATGAACAGGATGTCGCCGGTGTAGACGGTGCGGGCGTCGGGCACGTGCACGATCGTGTCCCCGGCGGTGTGGGCGGGCCCCACCTCGAAGAGTTCGACTCGTCGGCCTCCGACATCGAGGTCGAGTCTCCCGTCGAACGTGCGCGTCGGTGTGACGAGTTCGATGCCGTCGAAGTGGAAGTCGCCGAAGAACGAGCGGAACAGATCCCCGACGTCGCCGGGTGCCTGGTTGAGCGCGGCGAGCATCGCCGGGGGGACCTCGGTCATCTCGTGGGCGGTGGCCGACGATGCCACGATGTCGACGTCGGGTCGCCTGCGGGTGACCTCGGCGTTGCCGTAGCAGTGATCGCCGTTCGCGTGGGTGTTGACCACGGTGTCGAGTGGGGCCGACGACGTGGCGGCGCCCATCGAATCGAGCATCGCCGCCGTCAGGTCGAGGTCGAACAGTGTGTCGATCAGCAGTGACTGGCCGTCACCGACGACCAGGCCGGCGTTGCTCCAGCCCCATCCCCCGTCGGGTTGCAGATACGCAAAGCATCCGTCGTCGAGTTGGTGGAGCCCGTGCGTGTAGTCGGCCGTGGTCGCCATCGGCTCATCTTGACACGACCGGACCACGCCCGTTCCAGCACAGCGATGAGCGAAAAGCCCGGATCAGGGCGGTTGGCTCATCGCTCGAGGCGTGTGGGCGTGGAGGGGGCGGCCGAGGTGGCGGCGAGCCAGCGGGCGCTGAGCCGTTCGGCGAGCATCGTCGTCGGGAGGTGGGTGTTCACGTCGGGGATCGACGGGAACACCGAGGCGTCGCACACGTAGAGCCCGTCGTAGCCGATGACGCGGCCGTCGTCGTCGACCACCGTGCCCATCGCACACGTACTCGACGCATGCACGTAGTCCCCGACCGCTCCACGCACCCACCGCTCGATCGAGCGGTCGTCGTGCAGTGCGGCAGCGGTCGTGCCGAAGGCGTCGATGAACACCTCCTCGACCACCGCGCGGAACGCAGGCGTCTCGAGGAGTTCGAGAGCGACGCGGGTGCCGGCGACCAGCGAGGTGACGTCGCGGGGGTCGTCGAGCAACGCGAAGTCGACCTGCGGGTCGACCGTCGGGTCGTCGGACGTCAGCCGAACCGTGCCGGCCCTCCCACGTGGACGCATCAACGCCGTCATCAGCAGCCCGAATCCAGGGGCTGCCACGCCGAGGTGGTTCATCGGCAGGAACTGCCACGGATCGCGCCGGAGCAGCGACCCGATCACGAGATCGCCTGGCGCATCGGCGCAGCCGTCGCGCAGTCGGAGGGTCAACGGGGCCGATGGGTGGTCCTGCAGTCCCGTGCCGACGCCGGGCGTGTCGACGTCCGATCGCAGCAGGATCGCCGGCGAGTGGATCGCTCCCGCGGCGAGCACGACCCGGCTCGCGGCGATGACCTCGCCGCCGATGAGGCGGACGCCGACAGCTCGACGTCCGTCGAACACGACGCGGTCGACCGTCGATCCCGCTCGCAACTCGAGATTGTCACGAGCAAGCGCCGGCCACAGCGACGCCTCGGCGGACGTGACGCGCCGCCCATCCCGGCGTGTCAGCCGGGCCCGTTCGGCGTCAGTGGCAGCACTGAGCAGTGCCCGGTCGATCACGCCCAACTCCGAATCGGCAACCTCTTCCTCCGGCAACGCAACGGCGGACCACGCCGCCTCGGCGTCGTGCCATCCCCACGATCGATACAGATCGGGGTCGCCGTGCAACGCCACCATGGCGTTGACCGCAGACGAGCCGCCCACTCCCCGACCCCGGCGATACGGGCCCGTCGGTCCATTCGTGACGCGCGTGGCCATGAGCGCGGAGTGGGTGCGCTCGGCCACCTCGAGCGCTGCCAAGAAGTCGAGGCCGCCGATGGGGCCTTCCAGGTCGTCGCGGGCCAGGTCGGGGCCGGCCTCCACGAGGACGACCGGGCGGTCGGGGTCGGTCGACAGCCGGCCGGCCAGCACGCAGCCGGCCGATCCCGCGCCGACCACGATCCAGCCCGGCGGATGGACTCGAGCGGGTGACGCCACGGTGCGATCGTACGACCGATCGCTCAAGAGTCGGCCTGCGGACGCCGATACCCACATCGGCATGGATGACACGACGGACACCTTGACGAGACCGGGCCCGCTCCCGCCACCTCCGCCGCCACGACCGCCGTCCCCGGCGCAGGCGGCACCGTGGCCGGGACAGGTCAGCCAGGCTGCACCACTGCTGCCCACCGTGCCGCCTCCGCACCCTCGCCCGGCCGCGGCCGCGGCCGATACGAGTCCGTTCAGCATGGCGATGTTCGAGACGCCCGCGCCACAGCCGGCACGGGGTTCCAAGCGCACCGGTGGTTTCCGGCGTGGAGTGACCTGGTTGTTGGTGCTCACCGTGATCGGCGGCCTCGCGTACGCCGGCTTCACGTACGGCCCCGACGTGGTCGCACGGTTCACCGACCCCGACGCCGCTGACGGACCGGCCGCCCCACTGGAGTATCCGGTGGCGACTGCCACACCGGTGGCCGTGCGAACCGCGACCTTCACGGTCAGCGAGTCCGATGCGTTCGGCGGCACGCAGAACTACGAGGTGACCGCCGACTTCGAGTCCGGCGTGGCCCGCATTGTCGTCCCCCGGACCGACACCCCCGACCTCGAGATCCTGACCCTGTGGGATCAGTCCTTCATCAGGCGCATCGACGAACCCACCTGGTACACGCTGCCGCGCGGCGATTTCCCGATCGACTTCTCGATGGGCCGTACCCGCTGGGTCCGCACGCTCGACGAACTCCTGCCGCCGGCATTTCGCCCCGGCACCACCATCGACGAGGCGAACGAATCGACCGTCGGCGCGGAATCCACCCGCCGCATCGTCGTGTCCGCCCCTCCGGCCGCCCTGTTGGCCCTCCCGGCCGCCGGCACCGCGGCGCCTGCCGCACCGCCGGCCGACCCTGCGCCGGCCCCTGACGGGTCGCAGCCCACTGACGGTGCGCTCGCCCCGGCTGTCGTCGTTCCCGAGCCGGTCGCTGCGCTGCCTCCGGGAATCGCGGTGCAGCCAGGCATCGCCGGCGCCGAGTCGCTCACGATGGAGATCTGGGTCGACGGAAGCGGCATCGTGCGCAAGTCCGTGATGCCGGTCGAACTCGGCGGCGAGACGATCACCATCACAGCGGTGTCGCCCGACGGCTTCGAGCCGCTGTTCCCCACGCCCGACGTGGTCGCACCCCTCACCGCCCAGGTGCTCTTCCGTCTCGGGCTGTGACGAGACATTTTGTACAATCGCCGGTGGCGCCGTCCGCGCGATCCGTAGGGTCGGCGCAGTGGCCGACCGGCATCGACTGACCATCCGCTCCATCGATCCGGACCCTCGCGGGACCTCGATCTCCACGGCGGCATCGCACCTGGGCATCGACCTGCCGGACCGTGTCGACGTGGCCGACGTCATCCACGTCTCGGGCAGCCTCGACGAGGGTCAACGGACACGCCTCGCCACCGCCCTCACCGATCCGCTCCTGCAGCACGCCACCTGGGATCCACCGGTCTGCGACGGCATCGAGGTCACCCTGCTGCCCGGCGTCACCGACACCGCCGCCGACGCGGTGCTGCACGCGGCGGGCCAGCTCGGCATCGAACTGGCGGTAGCCGCCACGGCGCGCCGGATCGAGTTCGGCGCCGACGTCGACGCCGAGCTCGCCGACGAGGTGGTGCGCCGAGTGGTCGCCAACGCGGTCATCGAGCGATGGGGCCACGGGCTGGTCGACCCGCCGATGCTCGACGATGCACCGGGACACGCCGACGCCGAGCTCATCGTCGTGCGGGGCCTCGACGACGACGGACTGCTGGCGCTCAACGTCGAACGCTCGCTGTACCTCGACCTCGAGGAGCTCCGCGTCATCCGCGACGAGTACGAGCGTCTCGGGCGGGACATCACCGACGTCGAGATCGAGACGCTCGCTCAGACGTGGAGCGAGCACTGCGCCCACAAGACCTTCCGGGCGATGATCGACACCACCGGCGGAACCGACGGTCCCGCCGAGGTCTCGCCGCTGCTGGCCCAGCTCCGTGCCTGTACGGACTCGATCGACGCACCCTTCGTCCGTTCGGCCTTCGTCGGCAACGCCGGGGTCGTCGAGTTCACCGACGGCACGACGATCGCGCTCAAGGCCGAGACCCACAACCATCCGTCGGCCGTTGAGCCGTTCGGTGGCGCCAACACCGGTGTCGGTGGGGTGATCCGCGACGTGCTCGGCATCGCCCACCGTCCGATCGCCGTCACCGACATCTTGTGCTTCGGCCCCGACGACCTGCCCCTGCACGCCCTCCCCGACGGAGCGCTGCATCCGAGACGCATCCGCGACGGCGTGATCGACGGAGTGGCCGACTACGGCAACAAGATCGGTCTCCCGACGGTCGCCGGCGCCGTGCTGTACGACCCGGCCTACACCACCAATCCGCTCGTGTTCGCCGGGTGCATCGGCATCGCACCAAGCCGCCCGCTGCACGACGGTCCGTTCCCCGGCGACCGCGTCGTCGTGCTCGGCGGGGCCACCGGGCGCGACGGCATCCGTGGCGCCACGTTCTCGTCCGCGACGATGGATGCCACGACCGGGGAAGTCGCCGGCGCCAGCGTGCAGATCGGCGACCCGATCGTCGAGAAGCTCCTGATCGATGCACTGATCGGCGCCGAGGATCTGTACTCGGCGATCACCGACTGCGGCGCCGGCGGGCTCTCGTCGGCGATCGGCGAGATGGCCGAGGGCGTCGGCGCCGACGTCGACCTCGACCTCGTCCCCCGCAAGTACCCCGGTCTCGACCCGTGGGAGGTGTGGTTGTCGGAGGCGCAGGAGCGCATGGTGATCGCGGTGCCACCCGAGCACCTCGACGCCGTGCAGGCGCGATGCGACCGCGTCGGCGTCCGCCTCGCCGAGGTCGGCACGTTCACCGGCGACGGCCGCCTCGTCGTGCGCCACCAGGGCCACGTCGTCGTGGATCTCGACACGGCGTTCCTGCACGACGGACGACCACAGCGGCGCATGCCGGCCGAGCTGCCGACACCGAACCGCAACGACCACACCGGCCGCAGCGTCACCGATCCGGCCGCCACGATCCTGACCCTGCTCGCCCACCCCAACATCGCGTCCAAGGCCGACACGATCCACCGCTACGACCACGAGATCCTCGGCGCCACCGTGGTCCGACCGCTCGTGGGCGCAGCCGCCGACGGACCCGCCGACGGCGTCGTACTCGCCGACCCCGGCGCCACCGAGGGCATTGCGATCGGGATCGGCGTCAACCCCTGGTACGGCCTCCACGATCCCGAGGCCATGGCGTTCGCCGTGATCGACGAGGCGATCCGCAACGTCGTCGCGGTCGGCGCCGATCCGGACCGCGTGGCGCTGCTCGACAACTTCTCCTGGGGTGACCCGCGCCGGCCCTCCACGCTGGGCGAGCTGGTCGCGGCCGTCGACGGGTGCTGCGCCGCCGCCCGGATGTACCACGCCCCGTTCGTGTCCGGCAAGGACTCGCTCAACAACGAATACATCGGCGCCGACGGCCAGCGCCACGCGGTACCGCCGACGCTGGTGATCACGGCCGTCGCCCACGTCCCCGATGCCGACCACTGTGTGACCCCGGATCTCGCCGAGCCCGGCAACGTGTTGATCCTGATCGGCCAGACCGAGACGGAGTTCGCCGGCTCGCACCTCGATCTCGTCCAGCACGCACCGGTCAACGCCGGCGTCGCACCGGCCCCCGACCCGGACGCCCCGGAGGCCTACCGGCACCTCCATGCAGCGATGCGAGCCGGCCTGGTGGTCGCCTGCCACGACGTCAGCGAAGGCGGACTCGCCGTCGCCCTCGCCGAGATGTGCATCGCCGGCCGGCTCGGCGCCCACGTCGACACGCTGCCCCACGATGATCTCGTGACGGCGCTGTTCAGCGAGTCGACGGGACGCCTCGTCGTGGAGGTCAGGCCGCGCAGCGTGTCTGCGTTCATGAAGATCATGGGCCGTGCGGCACTGCAGATCGGCGTCGTCACCGACGACTCGCTGCTGACGATCAGCGGCGTCGATCCGATCCCCGTCGTCCACCTGGCCGACGCCTTCAACAGCTCGGGTGCCCGATGAGTCGGGTCCGCGCCCTCGTGATCGCCGGGCCCGGCACCAACCGCGACCGCGACGTGGAACACGCGCTCGAACTCGCTGGTGCCGACACTCGGATCGTGCTCGCGTCGGAGCTCGTCGCCCGACCGGCGCTGCTCGACGACGCCGGACTCGCCGTCGTCGCAGGAGGATTCAGCTACGCCGACTCGCTGGGCGCCGGACGCATGCTGGCGCTCGACCTGGCCCTCGGCGTCGGCGACGCCCTGCGGAGCTTCGTGGCCCACGGACGGCCTCTGATCGGCATCTGCAACGGTTTCCAGGTGCTCACCGCCGCCGGTCTGCTGCCCGGCGCACTCGGCCACAACGCCCAGGGACGCTTCGACTGCCGGTGGGTGGTCCTCGATCCCGTCCCCACCAGCGTCTCGATCTGGACCCGCGATCTCGACGATCCCATCCACTGCCCGATCGCCCACGGCGAGGGCCGGTACGTCCATCCCGACCCGGACGCACTCGCTGCGGCCGGACAGGTGGCACTGCGCTACCGGAGCACGAACCCGAACGGGTCGGTCGCCGACATCGCCGGCGTCTGCGACTCCTCGGGCGTCGTCCTCGGTCTGATGCCTCACCCTGAGAACCACATCGTGCGGCGCCAGCATCCACGGCACTCCCGCGGCGGCGGCGGAGCAGCCCACCTCGGCCTACGGCTGTTCGACAACGGCATCCGCCACACGAAGGGGCTCTGACGGCGATGCCGGCGGACCTCCCCGGACCACTTCCCGGACCGTTGCTCGACGTCGAACTGCCACTCACCGGCCGCCGGGTCGGCAAGGTGCGGGTGTCCTATGCGCTGCCCGACCGCCGCCGGCTGTTCGTCACCACCGACCGGCTGTCGGCGTTCGACCGGATCATCGCCGGCGTCCCCTACAAGGGCCAGGTGCTGAACCAGCTGTCGTGGTGGTGGTTCGAACACACACGCGACATCGTCGCCAATCACGCACTGTCGACGCCGGACCCCAACGTGCTGATCGCCACCGAGGCGGAGCCGTTGACGGTCGAGGTGATCGTGCGTGGCTACATCACCGGGGTGACCGATACCGCATTGTGGACCCGGTACGCAGCGGGCGAACGCACGATCTACGGGTACCGATTCCCCGACGGGTTGCGCAAGAACACCCCACTCCCCGAACCGATCGTGACCCCCACCACGAAGGGCACCGACGGCGCGCACGATGTGCCCCTGTCGTCGGCCGACGTCGTCGCCGACGGACACGTCCCCGCCGACCTCTGGAGCAGGGTCGAAGCTGCTGCGGTCGAGCTGTACCGGCGTGGGACCGAGCGGGGCCGGCCCGCCGGGCTGATCCTCGCCGACACCAAGTTCGAGTTCGGCGTCGACGGCGAGGGCGAATTGCTCCTGATCGACGAAGTCCTCACGCCCGACTCGTCGCGGTGGTGGGTCGAGGAGAGCTACGACGAGCGCCTCGCCGCAGGCGCCGAGCCCGAGAGCCTCGACAAGGAGGTGGTCCGGCGGGCGCTGGCGGCGGCGGGCTACACGGGCGATGGTCCGGTCCCCGAACTCGCTCACGACGTGTGGGAGGCGACATCACGGCGCTACATCGACGCCTTCGAACGACTCACCGGCGTCACCTTCGTACCGGGCGCCTACCCTGTTGGGGCACGGATCAACGCCGCACTGGCGGGACTGGACATCGACTGACATGGGCACCCCGATCGCTTGCACCCCGATTCCCCACGACGCCGGCACCGTCGACGACACACCCAAGGACGAGTGCGGAGTCCTCGGCGTGTCCACGCCGCACGGCGAAGGGATCGCACAGCTGGCGTTCTTCGGCCTGTTCGCCCTCCAGCACCGAGGCCAGGAAGCTGCCGGAATCGCCGTCAGCGACGGCAAGCGGGCCCGGGTACACAAGGAGGCCGGCCTCGTCGCCAACGTCTTCACACCCGAGGCACTCGCTCCACTCACCGGCTATCACGCCATCGGCCACACCCGCTACTCGACCACGGGCTCGAACGCCGAACGCAACATCCAGCCCTTCCTCGTCGAGACCATGCACGGCCCGCTCGCACTCGCCCACAACGGGAACCTGGTGAACGCACCGGCGCTGCGCGACGAGCTCCTGCACCGGGGATTCGGCCTCACCGCCACCAGCGACTCCGAGGTGATGACCCTGATGCTGGCGGCTGCCGGCGGCCAGACGTGGGAGGAACGCATCGAGCGCACGCTGCCGGCATGGAAGGGCGCGTTCTCGCTGGTCCTGCTCGCTGCCGACCACGTCATCGCCGTTCGCGATCCGTGGGGGTTCCGCCCGCTGTCGGTCGGCCGGCTGCCGCACGGCGGCCACGCCGTCGCCTCGGAGACCTGCGCGCTGTCGACGCTCGGCTGCGTCGACATCGACGAGGTCCGGCCCGGCGAGATGGTCACGCTGCGCGGCGCCGAACTCCATCGGTCGCAGGTGCTGGCGCCGCAACCCCGAAGTGCCCGGTGCACGTTCGAGTTCGTGTACTTCTCCCGGCCCGACTCGGTGTGGGACGGCCACAACGTCCACCACGTGCGTCAGCGGCTCGGCATCGAACTGGCCCGCCAGGCGCCGGCCGACGCCGACGTGGTCATCCCGGTGCCCGACTCGTCGATCCCCGCTGCGATCGGATACTCGAACGAGAGCGGCATCCCGTTCAACGACGGCCTGATCAAGAACCGCTACATCGGACGCACCTTCATCGAACCGACCCAGGACATCCGTGAGCGAGGCGTCGCCCTGAAGTTCAACGCCCTGAGCGAGAACCTCGAGGGCAAGCGAGTCGTGATGATCGACGACTCGCTCGTTCGCGGCACCACGGCCGGCCCGCTGGTCAAGCTGGTCCGCGATGCCGGTGCCAGCGAGGTGCACGTGCGCATCACCTGCCCGCCGATCACGCACGCCTGCCACTTCGGTGTCGACATGGGGCACGACGGCGACTTGATCGCCGCCCGCATGACGGTCGAGGAGATGCGTGAGCACATCGGCGCCGACAGCCTCGCTTTCCTGTCGCTCGACGGCATGATGCTCGCCGTGGCCGAACGCGAGAGCGGCGACGACGACGGCTACTGCAACGGCTGTTTCACGGGCAAGTACCCGATCCACGTGGGAGACGCCCAGGCCAAGCTCGCCTTCGAGGGCGTCCTCGCATGACCACCCCGACCGAATGCGTGAACGAATGGGACGCTGAGGTGACCAATTGTTCACGCAGTGCGCAGGTGGGACCGGCGGTGAGCCGCTGATGCGGGTGCTGGTGATCGGCGGGGGTGGACGCGAACAGGCGATCGCATGGGCGTGCCGCCACCACGGCCACGACGTTCGGCTCGCTCCGGATCTCGGCGATGCATCGCCCGACGACACCGACCTGGTGTTTCCCGGCCCGGAGGCAGCACTGGTGGAGGGCGTCGCGGACGAGTGCGCACGCCGCGGTGTCGCCTGTTTCGGACCGACGGCAGATCTGGCCCGGCTGGAGTCGTCGAAGACCTGGGCGAGGGAACTGGCGACCTCGCTGGGAATTCCCGGCCCCCGATTCGGCTCGTTCGACGACCACGAGGCCGCGATCGGTTGGTGGCGCGACCTCGACCGTTCCGTCGTCGTCAAGCTCGACGGTCTCGCTGCCGGCAAGGGTGTCACCGTGCCCGATGGCGAGGCAGCGACGATCGAGGCGATCCGGTCGACGACCGGGCGGTTCCTGCTCGAGGAACGTCTGAGTGGACCCGAGTGCTCGTTGCTGGCGCTGTGCGACGGCGTGCGCGCCGTCGCCCTCCCACTGGCGCAGGACCACAAGCGTCTCGGTGAAGGCGACACCGGCCCGAACACCGGTGGCATGGGCGCCTACGCACCCGCGCCGGTCCCCTACGACGCCGACGAACTCGTCGCCCAGTTCGTGCAACCCGTGCTCGACCACTTCGCAGCCGCCGGCACTCCTTACGTGGGCGTGATCTTCGCCGGGCTGATGCTCACCGCCGACGGACCGCGTCTGATCGAGTACAACGTCCGCCTGGGCGATCCCGAAGCCCAGACCGTGCTGCCGCTGGTCGAGACCGACATCGCCGAGCTGGCGCTGCTCGCCACCCGTGGCGGGTTGGACCAGCTCCCCGTCGTCGTGCGTTCGCAGGCGGCGCTCACGGTCGTCGCCGCTGCCCCCGGCTATCCGGCCGCCCCGGTGTCAGGTGCCCCGATCATCGACGACGTGGTCAGTGGCGCGATCGGCCCCGACGGCACGACCACGCTGCGCTTCGACGCCGGCGTCGATTCCCAGGGCCGGGTCGCCGGCGGACGGGTGCTGGCGATCACGGGGGTCGGCTTCGATCTCGCCGAGGCCCGCGCCGCCGCGTACGACCACATCGAGCGGGTCCACTTCGACGGGATGCAGGTCCGCCGCGACATCGGCTGGCGCGCACTCGGCGCCGAGCTGGCCTCGTATGCGGCGGCCGGCGTCGACATCGACGAAGGAAGCCGGGCGGTCAGTGAGATGAAGGCCGCCGTCGAGGCCACCCACGACCACGGGGTGCTCAAGGGCGTCGGGTCGTTCGGTGGGGTGTTCTCGGCCGCTGCGATCACCGCACTGACCGACCCGGTGCTCGTCGCATCGACCGACGGCGTCGGCACCAAGGTCGAACTCGCCGCCCGGCTCGGAATGGTCAGGGGCGTCGGCACCGACATCGTCAACCACTGCATCGACGACGTGCTCGTGCAGTCGGCACGGCCGCTGTTCTTCCTCGACTACATCGCTGCATCGGTGCTCGATGCCGACATGGTCGCCGAGGTCGTGCGCGGCATGGCCGACGCCTGTGGGGCTGCGGGTTGCGCGCTGCTCGGCGGCGAGACGGCGGAGATGCCCGGGGTGTATCTGCCGGGCGCGTTCGACATCGCCGGCACGCTGGTGGGTGTCGCCGAACGATCCGAGCTGCTCCCCCGCACCGACGTGGCGGCGGGCGACGTGCTGGTCGGCGTCGGATCGAGCGGTCCGCACACCAACGGCTACTCGTTGCTGCGCAAGGTGTTCGACTGGATCCCCATGGATGCCGTGCCGGACGGTTTCGACCGTCCGCTCGGCGAGACGCTGCTCGAACCGCATCGTTCGTACCTCGACGTGCTCCGGGCGGCGCTCGACTCCGGTCGGGTCAAGGCGCTGGCCCACATCACCGGGGGCGGCCTGCCCGAGAATCTGCCACGGGTCCTACCCGACGACGTCGACGCCCGGATCGAGCTCGGCTCGTGGCCGGTGTCGCCGCTGTTCCGACTGGTGCGCGAGCTGACCCCGCAGATGTCGACCGACGAGTTGTACCGCACCCTCAACATGGGTATCGGCATGGTGATCGCGTGCTCACCCGACGACGTCGCGGCGGTCCAGGCGGCAATCGACGAGCCGACCTGGACGATCGGCACCCTCGTCCCCGGCTCCGGCAAGGTCCACCTCACCTGATCTTCCCGAAAAATGCGCAGATCGGCGCGCTGAGGGGGACGATCTGCGCACATTTCGGGAGTCCGATGGATTTTTCGTTCACTCGGCCGGAGCGGGGACGACCGGCTGGATAGGTTCGACGCATGGGAAGCAGCCCCGCCCGCCCCAAGCGACTGGTGGTGCTCGTGTCCGGTTCCGGCTCGAATCTGCAGGCGATCATCGATGCCTGCACCGCCGGGACGCTCCGCGCCGAGGTCGTCGCCGTCGTCTCCAACAAGCCCGACGTGTTCGCCCTGCAGCGCGCGGACGCTGCCGGAGTACCCGCCGTCCACGTCGGAGTGCACCCCGGCGAAGAACGCGCCGACTACGACGCCCGCCTCGCCGACGTGGTCGCCGGATTCGACCCCGACCTCGTGGTCCTGGCCGGCTGGATGCGCATCCTCACCATCAGCTTTCTCGGCTGGTTCCCCGACCGGGTCCTCAACCTGCATCCGGCGTTGCCCGGCGAACTGCCCGGAACGGGCGCGATCGAGCGAGCTTGGCAGGAAGCCGTCGACGGCACCCGCACCCGGACCGGCGTGATGATCCACCTCGTTCCGGACGAAGGCGTCGACGACGGTCCCGTGCTCGGCACGGCCACCATTCCGATCGACGTCGAGACCGGTTTCGACGCATTCGCCGCACTCGTCCACCACACCGAGCACCGACTGCTCGTCGACACGCTCACCGAACTGTGCACAGCACCCGACCGCACGGAGGTCTCCGCATGACTCGCACGAACCCCAACGACGACCTGTTCGATCGTTTCGAGGCCCTGACGTTCGACGACGTCGTCGTCGTCCCCGGCTACTCCGAGACGTTGCCCGACGCCGTCGACACCAGCGCGCAGTTCGCGCGCGACATCGAACTCGCAGTACCGCTCGTGTCGGCCGCGATGGACAAGGTCACCGAGGGCCGAATGGCCGTCGCCATGGCACGCCACGGCGGTATCGGCGTGATCCATCGCAACATGTCGATCGCCGATCAGGCCGCCGAGGTCCAGAAGGTCAAGCGGTCGCAGTCCGGCATGATCACCGACCCGGTCACCCTCCCGCCCACCGCGCTGCTGCAGGATGCCGAAGACCTGATGCACAAGTTCAAGTTCTCCGGAGTCCCGATCACCGACCCCGACGGCCGCCTCGTCGGCATCCTCACCAACCGCGACATCCGGTTCTGCGAGGGTTCCGACTTCACCCGGCCGGTCACCGAGTTCATGACCGCCGACGGGCTCGTCACCGCAGAGGTGGGCACATCGCTCGACCAGGCCAAGGCCGTTCTCCAACAGCACCGCATCGAGAAGTTGCCGCTCGTCGACGCCGAAGGCCGCCTGGCCGGACTGATCACCGTCAAGGACATCCAGAAGCGGCTCGACTTCCCCAACGCCTCACGCGACACCCGGGGACGTCTTCGCTGCGCGGCAGCGGTGGGCGTCGGCGCCGACCTCGAGGAGCGGGTGGAGGCACTCGTGGCGATGGGCGTGGATGCCGTCTCCATCGACACCGCCCACGGCCATTCGGCCAACGTCGTCAAGGCGATCGAGCGGATCAAGGGATCCTGGCCGGAGCTCGCGGTCACCGCCGGCAACGTCGTCACCGAGGAGGGCGTCGAGACGCTCGCCAGGGCTGGCGCCGATGCCGTGAAGGTCGGCGTCGGTGCCGGATCGATCTGCACCACACGCGTCGTGTCGGGAGCGGGCATGCCGCAGCTGTCGGCGATCTGGTTCGCGTCCAAGCGGGCCCGCGAGCTGGGCGTGCCCGTGATCGCCGACGGTGGCATCACGTTCTCCGGCGACATCGTCAAGGCGATCGTGGCAGGTGCGTCGACCGTGATGCTCGGCTCGCTGCTGGCCGGCACCGAGGAGAGCCCCGGCGAGATGGAGCTGTTCGAGGGTCGCCGCTACAAGAGCTATCGCGGCATGGGATCGATGGGGGCGATGACCGGCGACAGTCAGGACCGTTACGCCACCGGTCAGTCGTCGGGGAGGACCGATGTCGGCGCCGGATCGAACAAGCTGGTGCCCGAAGGCATCGAGGGTCGCGTGCCGTACGCCGGTGCGCTCGGCGACGTCGCCTACCAGCTCGTCGGTGGCCTCCGCTCGGGTATGGGCTACGCCGGGGCGGCCACGCTCGACGCGCTGCGTGGCGCCCGATTGATGCGGGTCACGGCTGCCGGCCGCGACGAGTCGCACCCCCACGACGTCACGATCACCAAGGAAGCTCCGAACTACCAGCGTTCCTGACGTTCCTGACGTTCCGGACGTCCGGAGGGTCCGCGAGGTTCGTCTCCGGAAGGCGGCCATGGCGGGGCCGAACGAGCATTCGACCCGGCCGCAGCCGCTGTGCGTCGTCTCCCGGCCGTCACCCTGCGGTCACGACCAGGTCGTCGACCATGCCGTTGACGAAGTGCGGTGGGCCGCCGTCGACCTGCGGCGGGTCCCGGCCGCAACCTCATCGGGCACGTCGTCGAACGCATAGTCGCTGAGCGTCACGTCGACGACGCCGTCGGCCGCAGTGGCGTCCGGTTCGTCGCCGCATGCCGCGAACGCCAGCGGCGCGCACACGCACAGTGCGATCACCGTCGCTCTCATCGTGCCGCCTCCAGCCGGTCCGTCAGGGCCGAGAAGTCCGCTGGGCGCAGTACCGACCGGGCAAGCCCGATCGTTGCCTCGAATGCTTCCGGTGGTGCTGCCAGCCGCACTCCTCCGAGCAGTTCGGTGCGATCGTCGACGTTCATCGCCGGCAGCATGAACGCCAGACTGCGGGCCATCTCCTCGGGAGGGATCGAACCGACGATCGCACCGTGCATCGCAGCGATCTCGTCGACGCCGAGGAACTCCGGAAGCCGCTGCATCACCACCCGTTCCTCGAGATCGATGTGGCCGAGGTAGGAGCCGGTGAAGCGGGCGAGGTCGAGATGCAGAACCTGCAGCAGTCTCCGCTGTTCGCTCGACGCCACGTCGACGACAGCGTTGGCGAGATCGCTGATCGACGAGAACATCCGCTCCAGGCGGTCGTGGTCGTCGGTGATCTCTCCTGCGAGGTCGGGAAGGTGGCATTCGAGCACGGGGTCGATCACGGCGTCCTCGTGGTGGGCGTGTGACTCGAGGATCGCGGCGACCGAAGCGACGTGGTCGGCGAGTGCAGCACGGTCGCACCGGTTCGACGGGTCGATGCTCCCGGCCGTCGATGTGATGGCGAACAGCTCGGCGCGGATGCCCTTGTGGATGTCTCGGTAGAGGTCGACGGCCGGAATCTCGTAGTCCGGCTCGACGAGTGGTGCCATCTGGCTGATAGTGGTCATGGTGTCCTTTCCGTCAACTCGACCTTCGAGCCGACACACACCATCGTGAACAGTCGGCGCCGTCCACGTTCCTGAATTCTCCGTACGTCGATCTGAAGAGTTCGCTCACGTATCCTCAGTGATCGCTCAGGAGGCTGTGTGTCGTTTGCGACGGAGTTGATGACCATCTTGGAATCCGGTGCCGGGCTCGTCGTCGGAACGGTCTCGGCCGACGGGATGCCGCGCGCTGATCGGGCCTGGGCGGCGACGGTCGTCGACGCCGAGAGCCGTCGGATCCGCTTCGTGATGAGCGCCGACGATGCCGCCGTCGTCGACAACCTGCAGTCTGGGCGCGCATCGTTGAACGGTGCGGATGTCCGCACCTACCAGTCCGTCCAGCTGAAGGGCCGCCCGGTGGTGGTCGAAGCGCCGTCCCCTGCGGACGTCGAGCTGGCCCGCGATCAGAGCGCACGGTTCTTCGAGGCCGTCCACCTCACCGACGGCAACCCGATCGAGGCGCTTCGTCGCATGCTGCCACTCGAGATGGTGGCCGTCGAGATGATCGTCGAGGAGACGTTCGATCAGACCCCGGGACCCTCGGCGGGGGCCGCGCTGACCGGAGCGACCGATGGGTGACCTGGGCCTCGTCGACATCGAACGCTGTTTCGGCGGGGCGATCCCAGCGGTGCTCGCCACTGCGTCGGCAGAGGGCGTCGTCAACGTCACCTACATCTCTCGCGCGCACCAGGTGGACCACGAGCGCGTGGCCCTGTCCAACCAGTTCATGTCGAAAACGTCGCGCAATCTGGCCGGCAACCCGAGGGCCAGCCTCTTGTTGGTGGATCCGCTCACGCACGACGAGTACCGCCTGTCGCTCGTCTACGAGCGCACCGAGCGCCGCGGACCCGTGTTCGACCGGCTGCGGGCCGACATCGAGGCGCTGGCCGTCCTCGAGAACATGCAGGACGTGTACCACCTCCGGGCCGCCGACGTGTTCCGCGTGACGTCGATCGAGCAGAACCCGCCGAATCCCTCCGGTGGACTTCCCAGCGACCTCCCACCGGCGCACCGTGGATCGCCTGAGCTGGCGGGCCTCGCCGAGCTGGCGACGTGCGCCGGTCGAGCGGGTGACATGGACCTGCTCGTCGAGTTGACGCTGAGCGCACTCGACGGGCTGTTGGGATACCGCCACAGCGTGCTGCTGCTGCTCGACGAGAGCGGCACCCGCTTGTACATCATCGGCAGTCACGGGTTCGACACACAAGGAGTGGGAGCAGAAGTGCCGCTCGGAGTGGGCCAGATCGGGCTCGCGGCCGAGCGCTGCGAACCGATGCGCATCGGCGGGCTCCACCAGATGAAGAAGTACGCCCGGTCGATCCGCCGGGGGTACGAGCAGACCGGCGCAGGACCCGGACACGAGGTCGCCGTCGTCGAAGTCGAGGGCGTGCAGAGCCGGATCGTCGTACCGGCGATGGCGCGCGGCGAGCTGATCGGTGTGCTGGTCGCCGAGAGCCGCCGACCGGTCGCCTTCGGCGCCGCCGACGAACACGTCCTGGGCGTGGTGGCGGCATTGCTGGCGGGAGCAATCGAACACCTCCGCGCCGTCGAGCGCGAGGGTCCCGAGGAAGCAACGGATCGTCCGCTGACGCCGACGACATCGGTGACGACCCGTCCGGAGGGAACGCTCGCGGTGCGGTTCTTCCCGGTCGACGGCAGCGTCTTCGTCGACGGCGACTATCTGATCAAAGGCGTGGCGGGCCGGATCCTGTGGTCACTGCTGCAGCAGCACGTCGCCGACGGCCGAGTCGACTTCACCAACCGGGAACTGCGACTCGACCCGACCCTCGACCTGCCCGGGTTCAAGGACAACCTGGAGAGCCGGTTGATCCTGCTGAAACGTCGCCTCGACGAGCGTGAGACGCCGATCCGTATCGAGAAGACCGGCCGCGGCCGTTTCCGCCTCGCCGTGTCGGCACTCCCCCGCCTCGAGTCCGCCGATTGAGCAGCGCGTCAGCCGGGCTTGCGAGCGATCGCGAACTGGTGGTCGTTGCAGAACCGGTAGATGCCGTGCGCATCGCGTAGATCCTCGATCGCTGCCATCACCTGCGGACGCAGCACGTCAGCACCGACATGTTCCAGAGCGGGCACCGCCGGGCCGACACTGGAGATCGCTCTCCAGGCGGTGTCGGCATCGGGCCACTCGACGGTCGAAACACGACCACCACGTTCGACGACCTCGAACCCGACGGACTCCAACATCGCCTCGGCGATGCCCGGCCGGGCGATGTTGTTGGTACGGCGCATCCCGTCCAGGTGGGCGGGCGGAGCATTCTGGGCGAACGCCAGGAAGCAGGCGCGCAGATCGAGATGGCCGGTGCCCCAGAAGCTGATCCCGATGGCACCACCCGGTTTCAGGACCCGGCGTGCCTCGGCGAGTGCACCCTCGCAGCCGCCCCACACCCCGTTGATCGAGGTGACCGCGTCGAAGGAGTCGTCTCCCCAGGGCAGTTCGAACATGTCGCCGACCCGCACGTCGGCGCCCGGCGTGCGCTCGCGTGCGATCTCGACGAGGGGCGCCGCAGCGTCGATCCCAGCGCTCGCCGCGCCCATCGCGTCGGCGTACCGGATGGCAAGCCCCGACCCGCAGGCGACATCGAGTAACGACGTCCCCTCGTCGACGCCGACTCGGCGGAAGATCGCCTGGATCACATCGACGGCGTAGTGCTCGAAGAGACACGCCCAGTCCCGTGCCCGCCGACCCCATGCGGTGCCGGCTTCCTCCCAGTCGTGTCCCGGCGGTGCCTCCGTCGGACGCCGATCGATCGTTGTGGCCGGCATCTCGTCGTCGGTCTGGTGCGTGGTCATGGCCTCCGTCATGGTCTCGATGGTGATCGCCGGCGGGTGTCAGGTCTTGGAGAGCGTATGGAGATGCGGAACTCCAGGTGATCTCCCTGTGGCCTCCAAGCATCGAGCATCCCGTTCGGCCACGGTGAGGGACATCAACATCCCATTCGCAAGAACCACAGAGGAGCCATCCAGATGACCACCACCGACACCCCGGCAGTCGACAACGGCGTCAACGTCGAGGCACTCCTCGGCGCCCGAGAGCACATGATCGAGACGCCGGAACTCGCACAATTCAACTGGCGGGCCGACTGCGAATGGGTCAATGGTGCCCACAGCCGCACGACGGTCGAGAAGTTCAGCGGCGCCGGCGGCGACCAGTCGCACCGCCAGCCGTACTCGGTCGACACCGACCATCCCGAGCTGTTCGCCGCGTCGGACAACGGCGCGACCCCGCCCGAGATGCTGCTGATCGGGCTGGCGGGCTGTCTGACCGCCGGCGTGGCCTCGGTGGCCACCAACCGCGGGGTGCAGCTTCGCTCGGTCAAGGCGACCGTCGAGGCCGACATGGACCTCGCCGGGATCCTCGGCATCGACAGCGACGTCCGCAACGGATTCTCGGGCATGCGGGTCCGCTACGAGATCGACGCCGACGCGACCAAGGCGGAGATCGAGGGAATCGTCGCCCAGTCGCAGAAGCGGTCGGCGGTGTTCGACGTGATCGCCAACCCGACGTCGATCGTCGTCGAGGTGGTCTGAGCCACCGGACCGCCCGCCGGCAGGAGTTCTCCTGAACGCCGTGAGCACGCGACGAATCACCGACGTCGTCGTGATCGGCGGCGGGCAGGCGGGCCTGGCGATGAGCCACTGCCTGACGCGGCGCAGCGTCGATCACGTCGTGCTCGAACGCGGCGAGACCGCGCACTCGTGGAGGACACAGCGCTGGGATTCGCTGCGACTGCTGACGCCGAACTGGTTGAGCCGCCTGCCCGGCTGGACGTATCGCGGTGCCGATCCCGACGGCTACATGACCGCCGGCGACGTTGCTGCCCATCTCGACGGCTACCGCCGGTCGTTCGACGCACCGGTCCGCCACGCCACGCAGGTGACCGCCATCGGAACGTCCGACTCGGGGCACCTCGTCACCACCGACGACGGCGACTGGCAGGCACGCGCCGTGGTGCTGGCCACCGGAGCGTGCAGCGACCCGTACATCCCGTCGGTGTCCGAGCAGATGCCCGCGCACCTCGACCACATCTCGCCGATCCACTACCGCAATCCCGGCCGGCTCACGGACGGAGGCGTGCTCGTCGTCGGCGCCTCGGCGTCCGGGCTGCAGATCGCCGACGAACTCAGCCGAGCGGGTCGCGAGGTCACCCTGGCGGCCGGCGAACACGTCCGCCTGCCCCGTACGTATCGCCGACGGGACATCCACTGGTGGATGGACGCCGTCGGCCAGCTCGACGAGCGTTGGGACGAGATGCCCGACATCGGTCGGGCTCGGCGTCTGCCGTCGCTACAACTGATCGGAACGCCCGAGCGACGCGACCTCGACCTGAACGCCGTCGCCGCCAACGGTGTACGCCTCGCCGGTCGGCTCGTCGGCTGCGTCGGACACCGGGCGCAGTTCTCCGGGTCGTTCGCCAACGTCTGCGCGTCCGCCGATCTGAAGCAGGCACGCCTGCTCGACCTGTGCGACACCTACGCAACCGAGCACGGCCTCGACCGGGAGCTCGGCGAACGCTCGCGCCCCGCTCCGACCGAGGTGGGATCGGCCCCGCTCGACATCGACCTCCGCCCGATCGGCACGGTCGTGTGGGCGACCGGGTTCCGGCCGACGTACCCGTGGCTCGACCAGCGGCTGCTCGACCGAAAGGGCGGTCTCGTCCACGACGGCGGCGTACTCCCTGCACCAGGGATGTACGTGCTCGGCCTGCCCTTCCTGCGCCGCCGCAAGTCGAGTTTCCTCGACGGTGTCGGACCGGACGCACTCGAGCTCACCACACATCTCGTTGGCCGGCTCGACGCCGTCAGCCGGACCGTTTGACGGAGTTCGACGACTCACCCCCCACCGAACGTGGCAAGCTCGCGGAACGTCGGTGAGCGTGCGTCCGTTGCCGACGGGGGGCGTCACGATGATCTTCCAATTCACCGACTGCGAACTCGACCGGGACCGCGTCGTGCTGCGGCGTGGCGGCATCGACGTTCCGGTCGAACCACAGGTGTTCGACGTCCTGCTGTTCCTGGTGGAGCGACGCGGCGAGGTCGTGTCGAAAGTCGAGCTCCTCGACGGGATCTGGGGTGACCGTTTCGTCGGGGAGTCGGCACTGACGTCACGGTTGAAGTCAGCTCGGCGGGCGGTGGGGGACGACGGAACCCGCCAGTGCGTGATTCGCACCGTGCACGGCAAGGGGTACGAATTCGTGGCCGACGTCCGGGTCGTCGACGGGCGCAGCGACACCGGCGATCGTCTCGACCACACCCCGCACGATCTTCCGGCCGCGCTGCAGCGCCTCATCGGCCGCGACGACCTGCTCGCCACCCTGATCGACGAGCTGAGGGAACACCGGCTGATCACGCTCGTGGGGAGCGCCGGGGTGGGCAAGACATCGCTCGGGCTCGAACTGGCAAGGGCGGCCGCCTCGCAGTATGCCGATGGCGTCTTCCTCGTCGAACTGGTCACCGTCGGCGACCGCGGCGCGGCGTTCGCGTCACTGGCAGCAGCCCTCGGCGTCAACACCGGTCTGGGGATGTCGATCGATGATGCGATCGTGGACATGCTCCGTGGTCGAAGTGCGCTCCTGCTGCTCGACAACTGCGAACACCTCGTGGAGCCGATCGCCGCCATCGCGGAGCGGATCCTGCGCTCTGCACCGAGCGTCTCGATCGTCGCGACGAGCCGGGAACCGCTGGCGGTGATGGGCGAACACGTCAGGCCCGTCGCCCCGCTCGCCGTCGACGATCTCCACACGATCGCCTTCGACGCCCTGCCCCTCGTTCCGGCCGTGGCGCTGTTCATGGAACGGGCGCAGGCCGCCGATCCCGGCTTCAAACTGACGACCCGGAATGCGCCCGCGGTGGTGGAGATCTGTCAGCGACTCGACGGCATTCCCCTCGCCCTCGAACTCGCGGCGTCGAGGGCGAGGGCCATCGACGTCATCGAGATCGCCAGCCGTCTCGATGAACGCTTCCGTCTGCTCAAGGGGATCCGGCGGGGCGCGGATCCCCGTCACCGCACGCTGCAGGACGCGATCGGGTGGTCCTACGAACTCCTCGACGACGACGAGCAGCGCATGTTCGCCTCGCTGTCCGTGTTCGCCGGACCGTTCGATCTCGTCGCCGCCGAGTCGATCAGCGGTGACGAGGATGACGTGCTCGACGTGCTGATGCGTCTCACCGAGCGCTCGATGCTCGCCGTCCGACGTTCGCCGGCAGGCGGCACCCGGTACGAGATGCTCGAGACATTGCGCGAGTACGGACGCAACCGGCTCGACGATGCGAGGAGCGTCACGCTGTATGCGACCCACGCACGCCAGTTCGCCGGGACCGCTGCGGCGATCAGTGCCGGGCTCGACTCGGCCGACGAGGCGGCCGCGGTCGATCGGGCCGACACCTCGTTCCCCGATCTTCGTGCCGCCCAACGGTTCGCGGTGGAGGTCGGCGACGTCGACACGGCCTTCGGACTCGCTTGCGCGATGCGCGAGTACGGCATGCGAACGCTCCACTACGAGGTGTTCACGTGGGCCGATGCGATGTCGGACATGCCGGGCGGAGCTGCTCACCCGGACTATCCGGTGGTCCTGAGCGTGCGGGCCTACGGCGCGTTCTGCCGCGGGGAGTTCGACTCGGCGCTGGGCCTGGCCGACGGTGCCACGGCGGCCGAACGGGCGCTGGCGGTGGCACCGTCGGGCCTCGCCGAGCGCGTGCGGGCAAACGTGTACTACGCGATCGACGAGCTCGACCGAGGCGTCGCCGAGAACGCTCGGCTGATCGAACTCACCGACACCTGGGGGAACGACTCCCGGCGAGCGCATGCGCACTACATGGCGTCGGTCGCGGCGAGCTCGTGCGGCGACTACGACGAGGGCCACCGGTTGAGCCAGCTGGCGCGTCGGGCCGCAGAACGCTCCGGCGGCGTCACCGACCTCGCGAGTTCGTGGGTGGCCGAGGGATTCTCGATCCACGGCGACGACGCGCTGGCGCTCAGCGCATTCGCGCACGGCGACCGTCTGGCCCGCTCGGTCGGCAACCGTTGGATGAGTGCGTTCGCCCGGACCGAGATCGGAGCACTGAAGGTGTCGCACGGCGACCTCGCGGCAGGCTGCGAGGAGCTGGCCGACCAGGTCGACATCTGGTACCGGACGGGTGAGTGGGCACAGCAGTGGCACACGCTGATGCGGTGTGTCATCGCGCTCGACCGGATCGGACGGCCGGAGGTGGCAGCCGAAGTACTCGGCTCGATCGAGGCGCACAGCGCCGTCGGGGCACCACCGTTGATGGTGACGCTGCGTGACCTCGTGCTCGACACGCGTGACTCGATCGAGAACCAGCTCGGCGCCGACCACAGCGCGGCCTGCCGGGAGACGGGTGCGCTCCTTCCCGTCGGCTCCACCGTCGAGCGGACCCGTCTCGCCCTGCGCGACCTGCAGGCCGTTCGATGAGTGACGTCAGGGCCCGTGCCGTCGTGCACGGCCGGGTTCAGGGCGTGTTCTACCGGGACCGTTGTCGCACCGAGGCGCAACGGCTCGGTGTGCGCGGATGGGTGCGCAATCGCCCCGACGGAACGGTCGAAGTCGTGGCCGAGGGACCGCGCGATCGCGTCGACCAGTTCCTCTCGTGGTGTGGGCAGGGACCGCCTCGCGCATCGGTCACCGGGATCGACGTGACCGACGAAGTGCCCGCCGCGGAGCGGTCGTTCCGCATCGAGTACTGACGCAGCCGCCGCTCGCCGCACTGCGGTCGCAGGTATGGTCCCGTCATGATCGGCCACGATGCGAGCAGCACGTATCGAGCGGCGGTGATCGGTGCCGGATCGGGCGGGCTCACCGTCGCCATCGGTCTCGCCGGGTTCGGCCACGACGTCGTACTGATCGAAGCAGGCCCGATCGGCGGCGACTGCACCAACGTGGGTTGCATCCCGTCGAAGACGTTGTTGCACGCAGCCCGATGCGGGCTTCACGACCCGCTGGCGCAGGCGCGAGCGAAGCGGAGCGACCTCGCCCGTCGAGAGTACGACGAGGTGGAACGACACGAACACATCCATCTGGTCCGGGGCTGGGCGTCACTCACCGACGCGTGCGACCCCCACGTCGTCCGTGTCGACGACGACGACGACACCACCCACCGTGTGCGCGCCGACAACGTCGTGATCGCCGGCGGCTCGCGCCCCACCACCATCGACATCGCCGGACTCGACGCCGATCGGATGGTGACCAACGAGACGTTGTTCGAACTCGACTCCGCCCCCTCCGGTCTGCTGATCGTCGGTGGCGGAGCAACCGCCGTCGAGATGGCGACGGCGTTCACGGCGATCGGGACGCAGGTCGACATCGTCGAACTCGAGGACCGTCTGCTCGCCTCGCAGGATCCGCTGATCACCGAGATCGTGGAACGCTCGCTGCGATCGCAGGGCGTGAGACTGCACCTGGGCACCACGGTCGAGCGATTCGACGGCACCACGGCGCAGCTGTCGACCGGTGCCACCGTCGATGGCGCCGATCGGGTGCTGATGGCGGTCGGTCGCGTCCCCCGATTCGACGGTCTGTCGTTGGACGTCGCCGGCGTCGCCACCACGGCGAGCGGAATCGTGGCCGACGACTGGGGACGCACGTCGGTCGATGGCATCTGGGCCGTCGGCGACATCACCGGGACGACCCGCACCTCGCACGGCGCCGGGGCGATCGGCCGCCGGACCGTTCGGGCGATCGCACTGCCCCGGATCCCCAAGGTCGGCAACGTCGGAGCGATTCCGGAGGTCACGTACGGCGAACCCGAGGTCGCCTCGGTCGGGATGTCTCCGGCCGACGTCGGCGCCATCGCTGCATCGTCACGGCGACGGATCGTCGTCGACCACGCGGACGTCGACCGCGGGTACACCGACGACATCGCCGACGGTCGTCTCGTCGTCGATGTGGAACGGTTCACCGGACGAATCCTGCGCGCCGCGATCGTCGGGCCGGGCGCCGTCGATCTCATCGGCATGTTCACGATCGCCATCGACAACGGCATCGGCCTGCGGAAACTGTTCGGCACTGTCCATCCGTATCCGTCGCACGCGGAGATCATCCGCCAGGCCGCCGACGATTTCACGCTCGCCACGTTGGCGAACCTCCCGCGTGAATGGTGGGCGATGGCCAACGGCCGGATGCGTCGGCTCGTGCGACGCCGTCGCTGACGGCGCTCAGATGTCGAGGTGGGAGTGGTCGGGGTCGAGCACCGAGAGCCCGGCGTCGATCCAGGCACGTACGCCCCCCACCAGATCACCGACATCGGTGAATCCCACGTCGAGCAGACTCGCCGCCGCCCCGCCGGACCTCAGCAGCACATCCCCACCGGGATCGGGCTCGACGATCACGAGCGGATGGCGATGCGGCAGCTGGATGCTCGGCCAGTCCCCACTGACCACCTCACGAGCGTCCCCCGGGCGCGGAGTCCGGATGCAACGACCGAGTGCCGACCGCCGAGCGCGAGGGCGACGCGATGCAACGAGAGCTGGTCGCACAGGGCGTCGAGCGGTGTCACCGGAGTCGAGCCTACGAAGTGCGACGGTCCTACGGGATCAGGCGAGCTTCTCGACGAACGCCTCGAGCTGACGCAGGTTGCGACACTCGTACACGCCATCGGTGTGCGTCCCGTACTCGCCGACGATCGAATCGCCGGTGTTCCAGTAGCTGCGGGGCTCCGGGTTCAACCAGTAGACATGGCGTGCCTTCTGGGCGATTTCCTTGACCACCCACGCCTGGCTGGCGTGATAGTTGTTGCGGGCGTCGCCGAGTAGCAGCACGGTCGACTTCGGACCCACGTCCTTGCCGTAACGCTCCCAGAACACCTCGAAGGCATGGCCGTAGTCGGAGTGCCCGTCGACCCACACCACGTCGGCCTCGGTGTTGACGCGATGGATCGCCTCGGTGATGTCCTCGGTGGCCTTGAAGTAGTCGGTCACCTCGTCGATGCCGTCGATGAACACGAACGAACGGACCTTGGAGAACTGGTTCTGGATCGCGTACACCAGCATCAGGGTGAACCGGGCGAACGCTGCGACGGAGCCGGAGATGTCGGCGACGACGATCAGTTCGGGCTTCGCCGGGCGCGGGTACCGGAACTTCGGTTCGGCCGGGACCCCGCCGTAGCTGAGCGAGTGGCGCACGGTGTTGCGGAAGTCGAGCGGACCCTTGCGGCCGTGGCGCCGCTTGCGCGCCAGTCGCGCCGCGAGCTTGCGGGTGAGCGGGTACAGCGACTTCTTCAGCGCCTGCATCTCGTCGCGCGATGCATGCATGAACTCGACGTCCTCGGGCAGCGGTTTACGCAGGGTCTTGGCCATCGCCTCGGCGCCGCGATCGGCGACCAGGCGCCGGCGGATCTCGGCTTCGATCTCGCCCTTGAACTTGTCGATGCGGTCCTCGAACTCCTCCTTCTCGAGGCGCTCCTCCAGCGACGTCAGGTCGCCGTCGGCATCCTGACGGGCTTGTTCCATCATCTTGTCGAGCATGCCGTCGAGGTCGAGGTTCCGCAGCGTGCGGTACAGGTAGTAGGTGCCGCCGACCGGGCGTCCCGGCTCCATACCGGCGAACCGCTGGACCGACTGCTTGGCCAGCGCGCGCATCACGCCCTGGTCGCCGTTCATCAGCGCCGACATCAGCATCTGGGCGATCTCTTCGGGCGTCAGACTGTCGAGCCCGCCCGCGCCGCCCTGGCCCTCCTGCTGCTGCTCCTGCAGTTCTCGCCAGAGTTCGTCGATGTCCGTCTCGTCGTCGCCGCCCTCGACGAGCTTGTACTCGGGCCCGCGCAGGCTGAAGTACACCTCGAACACGGTCTCGAAGCTGCGCCAGTGGGCGTGGTTCTTGATCAGCGTGGCGCCGAGCGCGTACTTGAACGCCTCACGATCCTCGATGGGAATGTGCTGCACCGCCTCCATGGCGTCGAGGTTCTCCGTCAGGCTGACGGGCAGCCCGGCGTTGCGGAGTTCGACGACGAAGCCGTTGAGCAGATCGAGCATCTCAGCCAATCACTCGTCGACGGACAGCTCTTTGGCCGCCTTCGCGATGTCGGTCTGGTACTTGAGGAGCACGTTGAGCGTGTCCTTCGCCGTCTGCTCGTCGATGTTGTCGATGTTGAGCAGCATCAGGGTCCGTGCCCAGTCGAGCGTCTCGGAAACGCTCGGCGACTTCTTGAGGTCGAGCTGGCGGATCGATCGGACGATGCGCGCGATCTGGTCGGCGAGGTGCTCGGTGATGTCGGGCACCTTCGCGAGCACGATCTCCTTCTCGCGTTCGAGCTGCGGGTAGTCGACGTGCAGGTAGAGACAGCGACGCTTGAGCGCCTCGGACAGCTCGCGGGTGTTGTTCGACGTGAGGAACACGAGCGGGATCTGGGTGGCGACGATCGTGCCGAGTTCGGGAATCGAGACCTGGTAGTCGGACAGGATCTCGAGCAGTAGCGCCTCGGTCTCGACCTCGACGCGGTCCACCTCGTCGATCAGCAACACGACGGGATCGGTGGCGGTGATCGCCTCGAGCAGCGGACGGGTGAGCAGGAACTCGTCGGAGAAGATGTCCTCTTTGATCTCGGTCCAGTCCTCGCCCTGTTCGCCACGTTCGGTCTGGATGCGCAGCAACTGCTTCTTGTAGTTCCACTCGTAGAGCGCCTTGGACTCGTCGAGCCCCTCGTAGCACTGCAGGCGGATCAACCGGGCGTCGGTGATCTCGGCGATCGACTTGGCGAGCTGGGTCTTGCCGGTTCCGGCGGGTCCCTCGACGAGCACCGGCTTGCCCAGCCGGTCGGCGAGGTAGGCCACTCCGGCGATGCCCTCGTCTGCCAGGTAGTTCACGTCGCGCAGGGCATCGCGCACCGACTGCACGCTCTCGAACCGGTTGGTGGTGCTACCGGGTGCCCCGGCATCCGTCGTCGTCATGACATCGACGCTACCCGCCCCCTTGACCCACGGGTCAATCGGGATGCCCTACGGTGAGGCCCGTGCCCGGCATCTCGTTCGACCGTGTCGCCGACATCTACGACGCGACACGCGGCGGCGAACGTCGCGGCGCCAACTTCGCCGCGGCGCTCGCTCCCTGGATCGCCGGACCGACCGTGGTCGAACTCGGCATCGGCACGGGCCTGATCGCGCACGGGCTGCAGCGCCACGGGATCGACGTCGTCGGCGTCGATCTCAGCGAGCCGATGATGCGACGCGCGATCGGGCGTGTCGGCGAACGAGTAGCGGCGGCCGATGTGGACGAACTGCCCCTCGCCGACGACAGCGTCGACACGGCGTACCTGGTCTGGGTGCTGCAGCTGGTTCCCGATCCACCCGCCACGCTCGCCGAGGCGGCGCGAGTGGTGCGCCCAGGCGGCCGTATCGTCACGATCCTCTCCGCCGGAGAGTACGACGACGACGAGATTGCGCCGATCGTCGACGGCCTGACCGCGCTGCGTCCGCAACGGTGGAGTCGCGCCGACGTGATCGCCGCCAGCGTTCCGGGGCTCTCGCTCCGCCACGACGGCGACACGGGGTGGGACGAGGTGCCCAGCACGGTGACCGAACAGATCCACGGCATCGAGAACCGGATCTACTCCTCGATGTTCGACGTCGACGACGCCTCGTGGGATCGGGTGGTGGCGCCGGTCCTCGAGCAGCTGCGGACGCTCCCCGAACCCGACCGTCCCCGGCTGCGCCGCATCCGCCACCCTCTCGTCGTGTGGGACGTGGTGCCGGGAATCTGACCCCGTCGTCACGCGCGCTCGCGGTGCGGCCGGTCGTGTGGGGGCGTCGGTGCCGCTCGGAGGTGGGCCCTCACCACTAGCGTCAGCCCGAATGAGTGGGCTGCTGCGGAGCAACGTCGTCGTTGCCAGTGGTACGGCCCTCTCCCGTGTCACCGGATTCCTGCGGCTGACGGTGCTGCTCTACGTCATCGGCCAGAGCGCACTGTCCGACGCCTACCTGATCGCCAACGAAACGCCGAACATCGTCTACGACCTGCTCCTCGGCGGGTTGTTGTCGGCAACGCTGGTGCCGCTGTTCTCCACCTTCGTCGAAACCGACGACGACGAGTCGACGAACGTCGTGATCACCGTGGCGGTCGCCGCCATGGGAGCGTTGACCCTGCTCGCGGTCGCCGCCGCCCCGCTGATCTTCGGTCTGTACTCGTTCAACATCGCCGACGACGTCGATCCCGACGTGTTCCGGTCGGTGGGTACCACGCTCGCCCGGATCTTCTTGGTCCAGATCTTCTTCTACGGGCTCGTCGGTCTGGCGAATGCGTTCCTCAACAGCCGCCGGCGCTTCTTCGCCGCTGCATGGGCGCCGATCCTGCCCAACGTGATCATCATCGCCTTCCTCCTGTCGCTCCCGAACCCTGGATCGGCCGACTGGCAGCTCGACCAGGTGTTGTCGAACGACCGGTTGCGATGGACGCTGGGACTCGGCGCCACCGTCGGCATCGCCTCGATGGCCGCCGTGCTCGTCCCGGCGATGTTCGCCACCGGCTTCCGGTTCCGCCCCGTCTTCGACGTGCGGCACCCGGCAGTCCGCAAACTGCTGTCGCTCTCGTTCTGGACGATCGGCTTCGTCATCGCCAACCAGGTCGCCCTGCTCGTCGTGCGCAACCTGGCCGAGCCGGGATCGAGCGACGCCAGTGCGTACATCACCGCCTTCACGTTCTTCGTGCTGCCGCACGGCTTGCTCGCGGTCTCGATCGCGACGACCTTCCAACCCGAGATGTCCCGCTCGGTTGCCCGACGGGATCGCTCGGGCTTCGTCGACCAGGCCTCGCTCGGGGTTCGGATGACCGCACTGCTCACGTTGCCGGCCGGCGTCGGGATCTTCGTGCTGCGCCAGCCGATCGTCGGGGCGCTGCTCGAGCGGGGGCAGTTCGGCCCCGAAGACGCCGATGCCGCCCAGCGGGCGCTCGCCGGATTCGCGCTCGGCCTCGGCGCGTTCTCGATCTACATGTTCGTGCTGCGCGGTTTCTACGCCCACAAGGACACCAAGACGCCGTTCAAGATCAACGTCGTCGAGAACGCGATCAACATCGTGCTGGCATTCGTCCTGGTCGACCGCTACGGCGTCCTCGGTCTCGGCCTCGCCTTCGCACTGGCGTACGTGATCTCGTCGTTGTGGGCCATGCAGATCCTCAGCTTCAAGGTGCCCGGTTTCGCCGTGCGCCCGGTGCTGATCAGCCTCGTCCGCATGATCCTCGCCGCCACGCTGATGGCCGAGGCGGTGTGGTTGGTCACCCAACAGCTCGGCGGCAACACCGGCGTCGATGCCGTCGTCAAACTGGTCGTCGGCACGGCGGTGGGTGCGGTGGTGTATCTCGGCGTGCTGATGCTGCTGAGCGCTCCCGAGCTCAATGCCGTGCGCCGACGCCTCGCGCTCCCCCGCTGATCCCGTACGTTCGTGTCGCCGTCACGTTTGTGTTGCGTTCCGGGTGGGCCGCACCACCCAGATCTGCACACAAACGTGGAGGAATGGCCCCGTGTCGGCTCAGGTCGGGAGGACGACGAGGTCGTCGCGGTGGACCACCTCGTCGTTCACGCCGGCGGGCAGGTCGCCGGTGCGCAGTCCGGCCACTCGGCGCACCACGTCGGCGTCGACGGCGGCGAGGCCGCGGGCGAAGGCCCGTCCCTCGGGTCCCTCGATGTCGACCGTGTCACCCTCGACGAAGGACCCGCGCACCGACACGACACCTGCGGGCAACAGGCTGTTCGGACGTTCGGTCAGTGCCCGCTGTGCTCCGGCGTCGACCTCGACCGTCCCGGCCACCTCGGAGGCGAACGCGATCCACAGCTTGCGCGCCGACAACGAGCGCGCATGCGCTTCGAAGGTGGTGCCGACCAGTTCGGCCGACACGGCGCCCGCCAGCACGTCGGGACGGGAGGCATGGGCGATCACGCTGCGCAACCCGGACCACGACGCCATCCGTGCAGCCGTGAGCTTCGACGCCATCCCGCCACTGCCCCGGCCGCTGCCGCCGGCCTCGGCGCGCACGGCCAGGAGCGGATCGCCGACACGCACCAGCGGGATGAGTGTTGCCGACGGATCGCGTCGCGGGTCCGCCGTGTACACCCCGTCCATGTCGGTGAGCAGCACCAGCACGTCGGCACCGACGCTGTTGGCCAGCAGCGCAGCCAGCCGGTCGTTGTCGCCGTAGCGCAGCTCGTCGTTGGCGATGGCGTCGTTCTCGTTGACCACCGGGATGCAGCCGAGCTCGAGCAGCCGTTCGATCGTGCTTCGGGCATGCAGGTACTGCGTGCGGTCGACGAAGTCGTGTGGGTCGAGCAACACCTGCGCCCCGACCAGTTCGTGGCGTGCGAGCTCACGGTTGTAGGCCTCCACCAGCCGACTCTGCCCCGCCGCCGAGATCGCCTGCAGCGTCTGCATGTCGGTGGGTCGCGCCGGCAGGCCGAGCGCCGCGACGCCGGCCGCCACCGCCCCGGACGAGACCACGATGACCTCGTGGCCGTCTCGTCGCAGCGCGGCGACCTCATCGGAGAGCTTGGCGACCGCCCCGTCGTCGATCACCCCACGGTCGTCGGTGATCGACGCCGTCCCGATCTTCGCCACCACGCGCACGACGGCCTCAGAGATCCGGGGAGTACTCGAAGCTGAACTCGCCGATCCAGATGACGTCGCCCTCGCGGGCGCCCGCCTTGGCCAGCATCTTCGGCACACCCAGACGCTCGAGTCGGTAGTCGATGTACGACAGCGCTTCGGGAGTCGTCACGTCGTTGAGTGCCACGACCCGTTCGACGTCACGCCCGAGCAGCCGGAACTCGCCGTCGGCGACCCGCTCGACGGCTGCGCCGCTGGCCTCGGGGCGCAGCACGACCACGCCCTCCTCCCACTCGATGCTCTGGCGGACGTCGTGCACCTCTCGGGCGAGCTGACCGACCACGTCGGACACGCCCTGGCCGGTGACCGCCGACATGATCGGACCATCCCATCCCATCGCCGCGAGCTCGTCGCGCTGCACGACGTCGGCCTTGGTGCCGACGACCACACGCGGCCGTTCGAGGAGTTCGGGACGGTAGGCGCCCAGCTCGTGCAGCAGGATCCGTTCCTGTTCCTGCGGGCTGACGCCGTCCATCGAGGCCAGGTCGAGCAGCAGGCACAACACACGCGCCCGTTCGATGTGACGCAGGAACCGGTGGCCGAGCCCCTTGCCCTCGCTGGCACCTTCGATCAGGCCGGGAATGTCGGCGACGACGAACTCGGTGGAGTCGTCGATCCGCACGACGCCGAGATTCGGCTCGAGCGTCGTGAACGGATAGTCGGCGATCTTGGGTTTCGCAGCGGAGATCACGCTGATGAACGTGGACTTGCCGACATTGGGGAACCCGACGAGTGCCACGTCGGCCATCAACCGGAGTTCGAGTCGCAGCCATCGCTGCTCGCCGTGCTCACCCTGTTCGGCGAAGCTCGGCGCCCGCCGCTTGTTCGACAGGAACTTGGCGTTGCCGCGCCCGCCGCGCCCGCCGGCGGCGGCGAGCCAGCGGTCGCCGTGGTTGACCAACTCGGCGAGCATGTCGTCGGAGTACATGTCGAACACGACCGTGCCCATCGGCACGGCGATGTCGAGCGACTCGCCGCGCCGGCCGTGCATGTCCTTGCCCTTACCGTGGACGCCGTCCTGGGCCCGACGGTGGGGATGGTCGCGGAAGGCGAGCAGCGACGACACGTTGTGATCGGCGACCAGCCAGACGTCACCGCCGTTGCCGCCGTCACCACCGTTGGGCCCGCCCATCGCCTCGGGGCCCTCACGGCGGAAGCTGATGCAGCCCGCGCCGCCGTCACCACCGCGTACGTTCAGTTGGCACTCGTCGACGAACTGCGACATTTCTTCAAGGCTAACGCCCCCGACTCGACGCCATCTCGTATCGTTTTCGCATGGCCGACCTTCCGTACCCGGACTCGGCCGAGGAGCGTGCCGAACGTTGGGCCGCCACGATGACCGGCCACGGCAGCGACGACGTCGTCGTCGCACACGCCGATTCCACCGCGAACGTCGGCGATGCGGTCGTGCGAACCCGTGAAGCGAGAGAGCAGCACGAGGAGGCCACGCTGGCGACCAGCGCCACTCGGGCCCACGGTGCGGGCAACCGGGCGATCGAGGAAGCGCCGGATCCCTTCCGCACGTGCTTCGAGCGCGACCGCGACCGGATTCTGCACGATTCCGCCTTCCGCCGCCTGGCAGGCAAGACCCAGGTGTTCGTGTTCCCCGACGACCATCAGCGCACCAGGATGACCCACGCACTCGAGGTCGCCCAGGTGGCCCGCTCGGTCGCCGAGTCGTTGAGCCTCAACGTTCCGCTCGTCGAGGCGATGGCGATCGGCCACGACTGCGGCCACGGACCCGGCGGACACGCCAGCGAGGACGCGCTGTCGCCCTACCTCGACGGCGGATTCGATCACGCCCCGTGGGGCGCCGATGTCACCCTGCAACCGCTGAACCTCTGCGCCGAGACCCTCGACGGCATCCGGAACCACTCCTGGAGCCTTCCCGCCCCGCAGACGCCGGAAGGCGAGGTCGTCTCGTGGGCCGACCGGATCGCCTACGTGTGTCACGACTTCGAGGACGCCGTAGCGGCGGGCATCGTCACCGCCGACATGCTCCCCCAGGTCGTCGCCGACCGGTGCGGTCGCGACCGGTCAGGGCAACTCGGCACGTTCGTGCGCGCCATGGTGTCGGCGACCACCGCAACCGGACGGATCGGCATGACACCCGACATCGCCGAAGCGCTCGCCGAGTTCCGACGCTTCAACTACGAGTACGTCTATCTGCGTCCTGCGAGCCAACAGCAGGCGGCCGCCGTGGTGTCGTTGTTGCGGGCGCTCGTCGAGCACTACGCCGATCGACCCCACGCGATCCCCCGCCAGACCGTCGACGCTGCCCTCGGGGACCGAGCCGACCACGTCGACGCCGGTGGCCCGGAGGCACTCCGGGCGGCCGTTGCCTACGTGGCCGGCATGACCGACCGATTCGCCTGCCAGCAGGGCCTGGCGCAGTTGGCGTGGGACCCTGCGAAGCTGCCCCGCGGCATCGGCGTCGCCGGACTCTGACCGCTCCGGTCCGCCGACGAGTCGCCGTCTGAGCGCTCAGCGTGCGAATGGCGAATGGGTCCCGAGATACATCGCGCGGAGACCGAGTCCCATGATGAACAGGCTGCCGAAGCCGTAGAGCAGGTACACCTTGTCCTTGACGAACGGGCTGCCGCGGTAGCTGTAGAGGATCCCGACCGCAACGATGCAGCTGAACCCGTAGAGCGCGTGGAACTGGTCGAGTTCCAGGTCGTACCGGTCGAGCATGATCACGCCGACGATCGCGATGGCGAACGCCGACAGCTGTGCCACGACCACCGCCCACCACAGCGAGCGCACCCGCAACGCCGGGACGGCGTGAGCGATCAGCGCCCAGACCCCCACGGCTGCGTTCGACAGCACCAGGAACCAGGCCAGCCAGCGATGGACGTCGTAGAGCGCCACGGAACAGCCCCGGGATCGACGATCAGATGCCGCAGTCGCCGCCACCGAGGATGGCGGTGACCGTCGCATCGTCGGACACGCCGGTCAGGAAGCCCCGCAGACTGTCGTTGACGAAGAAGAACGGCGGCGTGAAGTCGTCCTCGGGATTGATCGTGGCCGCCGGGTAGGCGGCGCGGACGTCGACGACGCGGGAGCCGATCATCACGCCCCGCGTGGTCTGCAAGCCGACCGGCGCACTGCCGATCTGGTCGAGTTCTCCGTAGGTGTAGCCGAAGAAGTGACGCCGCCCCTGGACCACCTCGGACACGTCGCCGAACAGCAGGGTGAGCACGCCCCACGAGACCTGGCGCAGTTCGTCTCCCGAACACAGACCGATCGTGAGCGGGTCGATCCATCCGGTGTCGTTGGTCGGCGGTCCCAGGTAGGAGTTCATGTACTCGATCACGCCCTCCGGATCGGCCCCGAATCCAGCCGTGCCGATGCCGTCACCGCTCAGCAGCAGCTCGGACACCGCAGGGTCCGCGATCGTGGTGCTCGTCGCCACCGTGGTCGTGGTGGTCGTGCTCGTCGTGGTCGTGGTCGTGGTGCTCGTGGTGGTCGTGGTGCTCGTGGTCGAGGTCGACGACGTCGGGGGTAGCAGCGTGAACTCGGTGGTCGACGAGGTGCTGTCGTCGGAACCGCCACACGAGGCGAGAACGAGCCCTCCGGCGACGAGGAGAGCGAAGAAGGGCCGAATCATGACCGACATCATGTCGGAGTCTGGCCGATGATCGGCGGATCTCACCGTCACCGCCTCCGCCGACACCCGCCGAGCGATGAGCGAAAAGCCCGTATCAGGGCGGTTGGCTCATCGCCTTCGAGCGGGCGCCGCGAGGATCATGGAGCGGGGAAGATCCAGCCGGCTCGAACCGGCGGTCGGGTGCCGTGCTCGATGTACCACTCGGTGCCGAACGACTGGGCGAACACGTCGTCGGGCATCTGCAGGAAGAACGAGGTGTCCTCGATCTGGCTGCGATGGCACCGCATCGCCTCGCGCTTGCGCTCGAGATACCCCGAGACGTCGACCGACAGCGTCAGCTCGGCTTCGGGCATGCCCATCGGGTTGCCGTCGTCGGCCGGCGCCATCGGGTCGAAGTCGACGTCGAGGGCGTCCTGCTCGCCGTCCGCATCGCCCATCGAGACGCCGGCCGATCGTGCCGTCTCGATCAGTCGCACGAACGCATCGCGGTTCGTCGTCGCCTCGAGCACCCGCACGCTCGGGACCGACCGGGCGGCAGCGAGACCGACACGATGCACGGCGATGTGGTCGGGATGGCCGTAGTTGCCGTGCCAGTCGTAGATGGTGAGCACGTCGGCGGACTCCGCCCGCAAGACCTCGGCAAGCCGGGCCCCGGCCTCGTCGGGGTCGGCTCGATGGAAGCTCTCGGGATCGTCGTTCTGGTCCCAGCCGGTCATGCCCGAGTCGGTGTACCCCAGCCAGACGAGGCGGGCGATGCCCAGCACCCGAGCCGACGCCTCGGTCTCGACGCGTCGACGGTCGGCGAGGGTCTCGTCCGGACCGAGGTCGTCGGGCACCTCGCCGTGATCGCCGTTCGTGGCGACGACGAGCACCACACGATGCCCCTCGGCGGCGGCACGGGCGATCGTGCCACCGGTGGTGATCACCTCGTCGTCGGGGTGCGCGTGAAAACAGACGAGCGTCGCCATGCTCGGGTCCCGTCAGCCGGCTTGGCGGATCGCGCCGGCGTCGGACCAGGCGTCGACCGTGGCAGCGTCGACGCCCCAGGCCTCGAACACCTCGCGGGTGTGGGCGCCGGCGTGTGCCGGCGGGCCGGCGACCTCGGCGTGCGTCCGGCTGAACCTCGGCGCAGGCGCCGGCTGCACCGTGCCGGCGATGTCGATGAACGTCCGGCGCTCGACGTTGTGGGGATGTTCGGCCGCCTCCGACATGGTCAGCACCGGAGCGAAGCACACGTCGGTCGCCTCCATCAGCTCGCACCACTCGGCTCGCGTCTTCTCCGCGAAGATCTCGGTCAGCCGGTTCTTCAACGCCGGCCACTCGGCCTTGTCCATCTGCTTGGAGAACTGTTCGTCGCCCTCGAGGCCGGTGAGGCGCAGCAGTTCGGCGTAGAACTGCGGTTCGATCGAGCCGATCGAGATGTACTCGCCGTCGCTGCAGCGGTACACGTCGTAGAAGTGTGCTCCCGTGTCGAGCAGATTCGTGCCCCGGGCGTTCTCGTCGTGCATGCCGATCGACCTGAAGGCCCAGAACATCGACATCAGCACCGCCGCGCCGTCGACCATGGCGGTGTCGACGACCTGGCCGGTGCCGCTGCGTTGTGCTTCGAGGAGGGCGCACACGACGCCGTACGCCAGGAACATGCCGCCACCGCCGAAGTCGCCGACCATGTTGAGCGGCGGGACCGGCGCCTGCCCGGCGCGCCCGAAGTGGGCCAGTGCACCGGCCAGCGAGATGTAGTTGATGTCGTGGCCGGCGGCCTGGGCGTACGGCCCTTCCTGACCCCAGCCGGTCATCCGTCCGAACACCAGCTTCGGATTGCGCGCCAGGCAGTCGTCGGGTCCGACGCCCAGACGCTCCATCACACCGGGGCGGAAACCCTCGATGAGCGCATCGGCCGATTCGACGAGGGTGAACAATGCCTCCACGCCGTCGGGATGCTTCAGATCGATCGCGACGTTCTTGCGCCCGCGGAGCAGGACGTCGAAGTGCGGTGTGTCCGGCGCCGGTCCGCGGACCGCCCCGAAGCGCTCGACGCGCACGACCTCCGCCCCCATGTCGGCGAGCAGCATCGCCGCGAACGGACCGGGGCCGATGCCCGCGATCTCGATGATCTTGTAGCCGCTGAGGGGTCCAGCCATGGTGGTCAACTCCGGTTCGTACTCGGTTGGGCGGGCGAAGAGGTCGAGTGGCCGATCATCGTGGCACGGACGTGGCCACCGATGGCCTCGGCGAGCACGGGCCACAGCGGTGCCGGATGGTCGTGGCCCATGTCGGACAGCAGCAGGTAGCGCGACCCCGGCACGAGCGCCGCAGTGCGTTCGCCGCCTTCGGGCGTGATCAGGGTGTCGTCGCGACCGTGGATGACCAGCATCGGGACCTCGAGAGCCCTCAGCGCGTCGCTGCGATCGCCCGAGGCATAGATCGCCGCCAGCTGGCGGGTGGAGCCCTCGGGGTAGAAGCACCGGTCGTACTGGGCGGCAGCCACCTCCTGCAGCCAGCCGGGATCGACGTACTTCTTCGACGCCCAGATCCGCGAGTTCAGCGCCGCGGCGATGTACTCGTCGCGGTCCGGCGGAGACGGCGCGAGGAGGGCGTCGCGCGCCTCCGGCGTCGGACGCCCCACCCGGGGATCGCCGGTGCTGCTCATCACCGACGTGACGCTGGCGATCCGTTCGGGATACTCGATCGCCATGGTCTGCACGATCATCCCGCCCATCGAGTTGCCGACGATGTGCGCCCGATCGATGCCGAGATGGTCGAGCAAACCGATGCCGTCGGCCGCCATGTCCGACAACGTGTACGGCACCGGCGGCAGTGGTTCGTTGCGCAACGAGGCCGACAGCACCTCGCCCGGCGACACGGTCTGACCGTCGAGCTTGGTCGACAGCCCGACGTCGCGGTTGTCGAACCGGATGACGAACAGCCCCTGTGCGACCAGTTGGTCGACATAGCCCTGCTGCCAGGAGATCAGCTGGCTCGTGTAGCCGTTGACCACCAGCAGCGGCGGGTGCTGCGGATTTCCGGCGGTGACGTACTCGAGTTCGATCCCGGTGGCGAGTGCAGCGCGTGGCATCGGCCCGAGTGTTGCAGAGCGATTCGACCCAACGACAAACGGAGCGCTCTGGCTACGGTCAGCGGCGTGACGACGACACGACGCGTACATGCACCGGGCCGCGTGAACCTGATCGGCGATCACACCGACTACACCGGCGGGCTGGTGTTCCCGATGGCGATCGATCGGGGCACCACGATCGAGTTCGTCCCGAACGCGACGACGATCGCGTTGCGCTCGGATGCCGACGACGAGCCGGTCGTCGTCGAGGTGCCCGTCGACGGTGACCCGGCGGGCGTGACGCCGCGGTGGGGCTCGTACGTCGCCGCAATGGCGGCCGAGCTGGGAGCGACGACCGGTATCGAGGGGCACGTGACCTCGACGATCCCCGCCGGTGCGGGGCTGTCGTCGAGCGCTGCACTGGAGTGCGCCGTCGGGCTGGCACTGGGCTTCGAGGGACCACCGGTCGAGCTCGCCCTGGCTGCACAGCGCGCGGAGCACGCAGCGACCGGAGTCCCCACCGGGATCATGGACCAGCTGTGCATCGCCGCCGCCGCGCGCGGTACGGCGACCATGATCGACTGCCACACACTCGCCGTGTCCCACGTCGCCGTGCCCGACGACCTCGACATCGTGGTGCGATTCGTCGCCCACCGAACACTGGTCGGCTCCGCCTACAGCGACCGGGTGGCGGAGTGCCAGGCGGCCGAGGCGGTGCTCGGGGCGCTGCGCACCTGCAGCCCCGACGACGTCGAGCGGTCGTCGCTGGGAGGAGCCGTGCGCCGGCGGGCACGTCACGTCGTCTCGGAGAACCTGCGCGTCGTCACGTTCGCCGATGCGCTGCGCCGCGGCGCTTACGACGCCGCCGGCGCAGCGATGGTCGAGAGCCACCGCAGCCTCGCCGACGACTTCGAGACGTCGACGCCGGCGATGAACCGTGCCGTCGACGAGCTCGTGCGTTCTCCGGGTGTCTTCGGTGCACGGATGACCGGTGGCGGCTTCGGTGGGTGCGTGGTGGCGATCTGCGAGCCGGGCGCCATCGCCGACGGCTGGGTGGTCAGGGCGAGCGACGGCGCCCGGCCGATCTGACGCTCGAGTGGGGTCACCTCACCGCCGACAGTCGACGAAGTGCGCCGGGCGTCCGCACGCCCCACCAGAACAGGTCCTGACCGTCGACCCGGATGATGTGCGATCCGGCGAACATGGCACGCAGTTCGTCGAGGTGATCGTCGCCGAACGCGTACGGTTCGCTCGGTACGAGCACCAGGTCGGGATGGTGCCGTGCGACGTCGTCGAGTTCGACCGTCGGGTAGTCGTCGTGAGCACCGGCGGTCACCAGGTCGATGCCGAGCCGATCGAGCAGCGATGCCGCATACGTCGCGGCGCCGATCGACATCCAGGGCCGCCGCCAGATCGGCACGAATGCGGTCCGCCGGTCGCCGGGTGCAACCGGTGCAGGCAGCGCAGCACGGCACCTGTCGTCCACCCCGGATGGCGCGCCCACCACGGCGGTCAGTTCCGAGACCAGTGCGAGGGCGTCGTCGACGGAGCGCACGTCGCTGACGAACAGCGCCAGGCCGGCGGCGAGCAGGGCGTCGTGGTCCTCGACCCGGTTCTCCTCCCGATCCATCACGACGAGATCCGGGGCGAGCGCCACGATCGCCTCGATGTCGGGGTTCTTCGTGCCGCCCACGTGGCGCAGGCCGGGCTGCTCGCAGAAGCGGGTGCAGGCGACCACGTCGGCACCGAGGGCGAGCAGCGTCTCGGTGCTCGACGGCACGAGGCTGACGATGCGGGCGGTGCGTGCGCTCACCGGCCGAGCAACCGTCGCTTCTGACGCTCGAACTCCTCCGGAGTGAGGGTGCCGCGCACCAGCATCGACTCCAGCTTCTCGAGCTGGCCCGCCACGTCGACGACAGCGTCGGCTCCGCGCCCACGGGCCTCGCGGGCTTCCATCTCGGCATGGATCACCCGCTGGACCCGGTCGGGTTGGCGGATGTCGGTGAACCGCTGCTGGCCCATCTCACCGCCGGACTCGATGAGGAGATCGCCGACACCGACGATGCGCTCCCAGACGCCTTGGCTGAAGTGCACGGTGTTGACCCGGTCGATCGGGATCTCGATGCCCCGTTTGGTCAGCAGACCCGTCCGGAAGATCACCCGCCGGTTCGTGATGACGAAGTGGGTGGTCAACCAGCGCCCGTACCGCACGAGGAGCCAGAGCCCGCTGACCGCGAGCGCCACCAGCGTCGCCCAGCCCGCGACGGTGCGCATCGTCGAGTCGACCTCCGTGGCGACCAGCGTGACGATGCCGGCGGCGATCGCACCGCCGATCGCCAGCGTCGGCCCGGCCAGGAACCACCAGTGCGGATGCAGATCGACGCTCACCGTCTCGTTGTCGTTCAACAGTCGGCTGGGATACGCCACCGCTCACTCCGCCTCGGTGGCCGGCACCTGAGCGAGGCGGACGTGGAGCGTCTCGATGGCGTAGCCGTCCATCTCGACCACCTCGAACTCGCCGAGTTCGGTCTCGACGCGCTCACCCTCCGCGGGGATCTCGTCGAGCACGTCGATCACGTAACCCGCCACTGTCTGCCAGTCACCTTCGGGGAGCGCCACACCGGTGCACTCCTCGAACAGGTCGACGCGCATGGTCCCCGGGATCCTCCACCCCCCGTCGGGAAGCTGTTCCGCGTCGCCGAGCGGACGGTCGGATTCATCGTCGAAGTCACCGATCAGTTCCTCGATCACGTCCTCGAGGGTGACCAGTCCGAGCACCATGCCGTGTTCGTCGACGACGAGGGCGATGTGTTGACGCCTCGTGCGCATCTCCAGCAACAGGTCCTCGAGCCCATGGTGTTCGGGGGTCACCATGATCGGCCGCGTCAGGGCGCCGGCCCTCGTGGTCGTCCAGGTGCCGTTGGCCAGGCGCAGCACGTCCTTGGCATGAACGAATCCCCGCACGTGGTCGAGGTCGCCCTCGTGGACGACGACCCGCGTGCGGCCGGTCCGATGGGCCTCGGCAGCGACGACGTCGGCGGTCGCGTCAGCACCCACGGCGACGATGTCGCGGCGGACGGTCATCGCGTCGGCGGCGGTGAGGCCCGACAGCTCGAGCGACCGGGCGAGGAGTTCGTGCTCCTCGGCGGCGATGCCGCCGTGGCCCGCCGACTCCTCGATGAGCAGCAGCAGGTCGCTGGGAGAGTGCGCCATCGCCCGTTCGTCCTGCGGCTCCACGCCGACGGCCTTGACCGTGGTGTTCGCCAACCAGTTGAGCAGCCGGATCACCGGTCGGAACAGGCTGACGAACATCCGGAACGGGCGCGCCAGCAGGAGGGCGGAGCGTTCCGGATGGGAGATCGCCCACGACTTCGGGGCCATCTCGGCCACCACCATGTGCAGGAACACGACGATCGACAGTGCGATCGAGAAGGCAATGATGTGCCTCGTCGTGTCGGACAACGTGAAGAACTCACCGAGAGCGCCCTCGATCACCGCTGCGACGGCCGGCTCGGCGACCGCGCCGAGGCCGAGCGAACACATCGTGATGCCCAACTGCGCTCCCGCCAGCATCAGCGTCAGCTCGCGCAGGCCGGCCAACGCATGTCCGGCCCGACGGTTGCCGTCCGCGGCGAGCTGCTCGATGCGCGAACGCCGCGCGGCGAGCAGGGCGAACTCGGCGGCCACGAAGAACCCGTTGAGCGCGAGCAGCACGAACGCCACACCGATGCCGGCCCAGTTCACCTCGATGCCGTCCGTGGCCGCGAACATCACCGGTCACCTCGCCGCTCGTCGGACCGACGTTCGTCGTCATCGTCGTCATCGTCCCCGGTCGCCGCCTGGAGCGTCTCGGGATCGACCCGCAGCTCGACGCGTTCGATCGCGAACCCGTCGACGTCGAGGACCTCCACGCGGATGCCGTCGACGGTGAAGTGGTCGCCCGATTCGGGAATCCGCTCGAGACGGTCGAGGACCAGACCCGCCACGGTGTCGTACTCCCCGTCGGGCAGGTCGAACCCCGTGATGCGCTCGATCTCGTCGGGACGCGACGACGCGGCGACCGACCAGACGCCGGGAGCCGTCTCGAGATGGTCGCCCGGTGCGCTGGGGTCGTACTCGTCCTCGATGTCACCGACCAGCTCCTCGACGACGTCCTCCAGCGTCACGACACCGGCCGGACCGCCGTACTCGTCGATCACGATCGCCATCTCGGTCGCCCGCGACCGCAGCTCGGCGAGCACCACGTTGAGACCAGCAGCCTCTGGCACCGCCAAGATCTCGTGCAGCAGTTCGGAGACCAGGGTGGTGTCGTAGTCGGAACGGCCCACGCCCAGCAGATCCTTCGCGTGGACGACGCCGTGCACCTGGCCGTCGACGTCGACGACCGGGAACCTCGAGTGGGTCGATGCCATCAGATCGCGGAGGTCGGCCGCCGTGGCATCGACGTCGATCGTGACGACGCGGTTCCACGGCACCATCGCGTCGGAGGCCTCCAGCTCACCGAAGTCGATCGCCCGCTCGAGCAGCGCCGCCTGGCTCTGGGTCAGATGTCCGCTCTCGGCCGACGAGTCGACGATCAGGTCGAGTTCCTCGGTCGACACCGCACCACGCAGCTCCTCGACCGGCTCGACGCCCACGAGTTTCAGCAGCCGGTTGGCGGCCCCGTCGAAGAGCCGGATCACCGGACCGGCGATCCGCAGGAACACCCACGTCGACGGCGCCAGCGCACGAGCGACCGGCTCCGGCTTCGCGATGGCCAGGTTCTTCGGCGCCAATTCGCCGAAGACCATCTGCGCCATCGTCGCCAGGATCAGCGCCAGCGTGATCGAAATCCCGAACGTGGCCGACTCCGGCACGCCCACGGCGACGAGCGCCGGTTCGATCACCGACGCGATGGCCGGCTCGGCGATGAAACCGAGGAGCAACGTGGTGACCGTGATGCCGAGTTGCGCGCCCGACAGCATGAAACTCAGCCGCTTGTGGACGTCGATCGCCCGTCTCGATCGGCGGTCGCCGTCGTCGGCGTGCTCGAGGAACCGGCTCCGCCGGGCAGCGACGAACGCGAATTCAACGGCGACGAAGTAGCCGTTGGCCGCGATCAACGCAACGACACCGAGCAGGCCCAGAGCAGTCAGCACGGCGTCAACTTCGTCTTCGGTCGGCAGACATGGGTGACCGGATGTTATCTGCCAGCTCCGGTCCGTGCGATGGAGCCACGCTCCCGGGGCCCTTTCCGGTCTAGTCTCGACTCCCGGCGGGTCGAGGGGCGAGGTGTCGGGAGGCGATGTCGATCAACGAGACGACCGGAATTCCATCGGTCGATGCTGGCGCACTTCCCGGCGGACGGAGCCTGTACGTACTGGTCGGGGTGCAGTCCGCCGTCGAGTTCGCCGTGTGGGTCACCGTGTTGGTCGTCGCCTACGAGCGCGGCGGCGCCTCCGCGACCGGACTCGCGGTCGCGGCCCAGCTCGTTCCGGCGGCCGCACTGGCGCCGATCGTCACGGCAGCAGGTGATCGATTCCCCCGCCACATCGTCCTGGCGACCGGCTTCGCCGTCCTCGCCACCATGGCTGCTGCGTTGGCCGTGGCGCTCGCCGCCGACCTGCCACTCGCCGTGGTGTACGTCGCCGCTGCGGCCTTCACCGTGGCGCTGTCGGCGACTCCCGGCAGCATTGCGAGTCTGCTGGTCCACCACGCCCGATCGCCGAAACAACTGATCCACTGGAACGTCGGCATGACGATCGGCGCGGCGACGGGAAGCCTCCTCGGTCCGCTGGCGACGGGGCTCGTCCTCGCCGTCACCGCCCCGTGGGTGGCCGCAGCGACGGTCGCGGCGACGTGCGCAGCGACCGCGGCGGCCGTCGTACGCCGGCTGCCACGCGACGACCGGCCACCGAGCGATCTGAGGCTGCGACAGGTCGCCGCAGACTCGCTCGACGGGCTGCGCTACGCCGTGACCACCCGCGCGACGGCCGCGATCCTCGGATTCACGGCGCTCGCCGGTGTCATGGTCGGCGCATACGACGTCATCCTCGTCGCGCTCGCCTTCGATCTGTGGGGTGAGGGAGGAAGCGGAACGGCGATCCTCACGGCGACGTTCTTCGTGGGAGCGCTCGTCGGGTCGGCCCTCACCAGCCGCCGGTTCTCCTGGACGCTGACCACGACGACCGTGGTCGGCGCGGTGCTGTTCACCGCACCGACGGTCCTCGTCGGCCAGCCATCGCAGATCGCCCTCGTCATGGCACTGATCGCCGTGATCGGGGCGGGCTATGCATTGGTGGAGATCGGCACCCGCACCCTGCTGCAACGTGCCGGCGCCGAGACGTTCACCAGCCGGGTGTTCGGCGTGCTCGACTCGACCATCCTCGTCACATCGTCGGTCGGCGCCGCTGGGATCGGGATGCTGCTCTCGGACGCCGACACCGATCTGACCGTCGTGCTCGTGCCGCTCGGGCTCGTCTCCGCGGTCGCGCTCACGGCGGCGGCGGCGTCGTTGCGACGGCTGGAACGGTCGACAGGCGGCGTCGACCCGGCACTCGTCGACGCTCTCACCGCCGTTGCATTCCTGGCTCCGCTGCCAGTGCCGACCCTCGAGCGGCTCGCGCGTGGACTGGGGCGGCGTTCGACGACCGCCGGGACGACGATCATCCGTCAGGGCGACGCCGGCAACGAGTTCTTCGTCCTGCTCGACGGGACGGCATCGGTGATCGTCGACGGCGCACCTGCTGGACAGCTGACGGCGCCGGCGTCGTTCGGTGAGATCGCCCTCCTCCACGACGAGCCCCGAGCGGCGACGGTGACGGCGGCGACCGACTGCCGACTCGGGGTGATCGGCCGAGCCCCGTTCCTGGACGCGATCCGCCGTTCGACGTCGAGCCATCGTTCGGCGCTGGCGGTTGCGGCAGTCCACCGCCGCGAGGACCCCGGTGACGATGCGTCGTGACGGTCCGACCGTGGCAGCCGGGTGCCCGTGGCCGCTAGGGTGCGCCGGATGTCAACCTTCCACCAGTTCGAGATGACCTCGATCACCGGCGAACAGGTGTCGTTCGATCGGTTCGAGGGCCAGATCTGTCTGGTCGTCAACGTTGCGAGCGCTTGAGGCCTCACGCCTCAGTACGCAGGTCTGCGTGCGCTCCATGACGACCACGACGACGTCACCGTGCTCGCATTTCCGTGCAACCAGTTCGGTGCGCAGGAGCCCGGCTCCGACGCCGAGATCCTCGAGTTCGCGACGTCCAAGTACGACGTCACGTTCCCGATGTTCCACAAGATCGAGGTCAACGGCGACGGTGCGGCGCCGCTCTACAAGTGGCTCAAGGAGCAGCAGCCCGGCGACGGCGACAGCGCCGAGATCACCTGGAATTTCGAGAAGTTCCTCGTCGATGCTGCAGGCAACGTCGTGGCGCGGTTCCCGCCGACCACGACGCCCGAACAGGTGGCCGAGGTCCTGGACACGTACCGCTGAAACAGCGGGACGGCGGCGCGACAGCGTGGTGACGTGACGATCCGGTTCACGCCGAACGCCCGAACGACGATCGGCGTCGAGATGGAGCTCCATCTCGTCGACGCCGCCACGGGCGAGCTGGCGTCGGCGTCCAACGAGATCCTTCGTGAGATCGGAGCTGCGCACCCCGACGGAGAGCATCCGAAGGCCAAGCACGAGCTGTTCCAGAGCACCGTCGAGATCATCACCGGCGTCTGTGAGAACCCGGCCGAGGCCGGCGCCGACCTGCGCGCCACGTTGGCCGAGCTGCGCGCCGCTGCCGAGCGGCGCGGATTGACGGTCGTCAGCGCCGGCACCCATCCGTTCGGCGTCGCACGCGAGCAGTTGGTCAGCCCCCAACAGCGCTACCTCGATCTCGTCGAAGCGCTCCAGTGGCCCGTTCGGCGCATGCTGATCTGCGGGATGCACGTGCACGTCGGCGTCCCCGACGGCAGCAGAGCGATCCGCATCATCGCGGAGCTGCTTCGCCATCACCCGCTGTTCCTCGCGCTGTCGTCGTCGAGTCCGTACTTCGAGAGCGAGGATTCCGGTCTGGCGTCGGCTCGCACCAAGATCTTCGAAGGGCTGCCCACCGCCGGCCTCCCGCCGTTGCTGGAGGACTGGTCCGATTTCGAGGCGTTCATGTCCACGCTCCTGGAGTCCGGCTGCATCTCGTCGATCCGGGAGGTCTGGTGGGACATTCGACCCCATCCCGACTTCGGCACCGTCGAGTTCCGGATGTGCGACGCCACCCCGACCGTGCGCGAGACGATCGCGCTGGCCGCACTGGCCCAGACCCTGGTCGAGTGGGCGAACCGGAGCATCGATGACAGCTCGCTCCCACCGCCTCCTCGCGAGTGGACCATCAGGGAGAATCGCTGGCTCGCGGCGCGCTACGGCCTCGACGCCGACCTGATCGTCGAACATCCCGACACCGGCCACCCGGAGCGGCGACCCGTGCGGATGCTCGTCAGCGATCTCCTCGACGAGCTGCGACCGGTCGCCGACGACCTCGGCAACCTCGACCACTTCGACGACCTCGCGCTGGTGCTCGAGAACGGCTCCGGAGCGGAACGCCAACGGCGCATCGTCGCGGCCGGCGGTACGCTCGCCGACGTGGTCCACCACCTCGCAGCCGAACTGGCCGACGACACGATCTCCAGCGCACGCCCGTCACGATGACGGGACCGGCGACCGCACCGGGCGGGGCCCGACCTCACGCAACCGACCGCTGGCTGCACGAACACGGCGAAGGACTCGTCGCCCTGCGACGGAACCTGCACGCCCACCCCGAGCTGAGCGGGCAGGAGCGAGCGACCACCGACGTCGTCCACGAGCGCCTGGAACTGGCCGGCCTCGACCCCCGCCGGCTCTCGGCCGGTACCGGACTGGTGTGCGACATCGTCCCCGACGGCGACGGTGGCTCGTCGGCGGGCACGTTCGGCGGCGGCCTCGCTCTGCGCGCCGATCTCGACGCGTTGGCCATGGTCGACGAGAAGGACGTCGCCTACCGCAGCCAGGTCGACGGCGTCACGCACGCCTGCGGCCACGACGTGCACACCACCATCGTCCTCGGCACGGCGCTCTACTTCGCGCATCATCGCCACCAGCTTCCCGGTCCGGTGCGGTTCATTTTCCAGCCAGCGGAGGAACGCGTGCCCGGCGGCGCCCTCGACGTGCTCACCGACGACGGACTCGGTGGCATCGAGGCCATCGTGGGCCTGCACTGCGAACCGAAACTCGACGTCGGCACGATCGGACTCAAGACCGGGGCGATCTCGTCGGCGGCCGACATGGCGGTGATCACCCTGTCGGGTCCGGGCGGCCACACGGCTCGCCCGGAGATGACCGTCGACATCGTCACGCTCGCTGCACGGGTGGTCGCCGAACTGCCCGGGCGCGTGGCCGCTCGCATCGACCATCTCGATCACGACGAGGACACCCTCGTCAAGGTGGTCTTCGGTTCGATCCGCGCCGGCGACGCCGCCAACGTGATCCCGACGCACTGTGTCCTCAAGGCTTCGATCCGCACGCCGTCGCTGCCGGTCTGGGACGAGCTTCCCGACGCGTTCGAGCAGGAACTGCGCTCGCTCGTCGCGGGCTCCGGGGCCGAACTCGACATCGACTACACCCATGGCGTCCCCCCGGTCGTCAACGACGCTGCGATCACCGACATCGTCGGCGAGGCGGCAGCGACCGCGTTCGGCGACGGGTCGGTGGAAGCCGTGCAACAGAGCTGGGGAGGCGACGACTTCGCCTGGTTCACACGGGAAGTCCCCGGCACCTACGTTCGCCTCGGTGTCCGCACGCCGGGCGGCCCGACGCTCGATCTGCACGCCGGCCACTTCGACGTCGACGAGCGAGCGATCGACGTCGGCATCCGGCTGTTGATCGCCACCGTCGAGCGGTATTTCGCCGACCGCGCCCCGCTGCCGACCGAGTCGTGAACGGCGACACCTGGATCTTCGGCTACGGCTCGCTCGTGTCACCGGCATCGATGGCGACGACGATCGGTCGGGTCGTGGGAGCGCATGACGTGGCGGTCGCCCACCTCGACGGGTACGGCAGACGCTGGAACTACGGCTCGATGCACCTGCGCGGCGACTGGCAGCACGACGGTGTCACCGTGACGCAGGGGCTCGTCGTGTCACTCGGGTTGGTCGTGGCCGGCGACGAGACCTGCAACGGGGTGGTGGTGCGTGTCACCGCCGACGAGTTGGCGCAGCTCGACTGGCGCGAACGCGACTATGAACGCACCGACGTGACCGACCTCATCCGACGCGACGACGACCTCCCCGCCGGACGGGTGATGACCTACGTCCCCCGGCCGAGCGCGACCGAGCGGTACGAAGCCGCACGAGACCGCGGCCAGGCCGGTGTCCGCCGGTCGTACTCGCAGCTCGTCCGTGCCGCCTTCGGCGAACTCGGCGGTGACCACCTCGACCGGTACCAGGCGACGCCCTCCCCCGATGTCCCCATCGTCGACATGGCCCTGTCGATGCTCGCCTGACCCGGCGGTGCTCCGGAACTGACTCAATCGGCCGGGTCGGTGGTGGGCGGGAGTTGGAGGAGCTGCTCCCACAGCTCGTCGACCTGGGCGACCAGTGCGTCGCGGTCGCCTCCGTTGTCGATCACGTGCGTGGCGTTGGCCAACCGTTCGTCCCGGCTCAACTGGCTGTTGATCCTGGCGCGGGCGTCGTCTTCGTCCATTCCGCGCTGCTCGACCAGCCGCTGCACGGCGACGTCGACGGGGACGTCGACGACGATCGTGGCGGCGAGACCTGCACGCGGGTTCTCGCCGAGCAGCGGGAAGTCGAGCACGACCACCCGGTCGGTCTCGCGTTGGTCGTCGATCTGGCGTTGGATCTCCGACTGCATCGCCGGATGAACGATGGCGTTGAGATCGGCCAGTGCCTGCTCGTCGTTGAAGACGATCTTGGCGACGGCGCCACGGTCGAGGGCGCCGTCGTCGAGCAGGATGTGCGAACCGAACCGTTCGGCCATCGCGTCGAGTACCGGACTGCCCGACGACTGGAGGTCGCGGGCGATCCGGTCCGCATCGACGATCACCGCGCCGCGCTCGGCCAACATGGCCGACACGGTGGACTTTCCGGCGCCGATGCCCCCGGTCAATCCGACCAGGATCACCCCGCGGTGTCTTCCTCCAGGGCGGGAGTCTCAACAGGCGTCTCGGCGGTGTCGGTAGCCTCGGCCGGTGCAGCAGTTTCGGCGGTCTCGGCCGGTGCAGCAGTCTCGGCGGTCTCGGCCGGTGCAGCCGTCTCGGCGGTCTCGGCCGGTGCAGCCGTCTCGGCCTCGGCTGCGCCTTCGCCGCCTTCGCCGTAGTACTCCGACCATGCGGCTTCGGCCTCGGCGGAGGTCTCGCCCTGGACCCAGTTGCCGGCGGAGTCGACCTCGAAGTGCTCGCGGTACTCGGCGGCGAGCTCGCCACCCTCGGCGGCCTGCTTGATCGACAGGCTGATCCGGCGGCGGGCGAGGTCGAGATCGATGATCTTCACCCACAGCTCCTCGCCGGGCGTGACGACCTGCTCGGGGCTGTCGACGTGGTGCGCCGACATCTCCGAGATGTGCACGAGCCCCTCGATGCCTTCGCCGACCTGGACGAATGCGCCGAACTGTACGAGCTTGGTGACACGGCCGTAGACGAGCTGGTCGACCTGGTGGCTCTCGGCGAACTCCTGCCACGGATCCTGCTGGGTCGCCTTGAGCGACAGGCTGATGCGCTCCCGGCTGAAATCGACGTCGAGGACCTGGACCTTGACCGGATCACCGACGGCGACGACCGAACCCGGGTGGTCGACGTGTTTCCACGACAGCTCGCTGACGTGGATGAGTCCATCCATGCCGCCGAGGTCGACGAACGCACCGAAGCTGACGACCGAGGAGATCGTGCCCTCGCGGACCTCGCCGACCTTGAGGTTGTTGAGGAACTGGTCGCGGGTCTCCTTCTGGTTCTCTTCCAGGTAGGCGCGACGGGACAGGACGACGTTGTTGCGGTTCTTGTCGAGTTCGATGATCTTGCAGTGCACGGTCTCGCCGATGTACGGCGCGAGGTCGCGGACACGGCGGAGCTCGACGAGCGATGCGGGCAGGAAGCCGCGCAGGCCGATGTCGACGATGAGGCCGCCCTTGACGACCTCGATGACCGGCCCGGATACGACTTCGTCGGCTTCCTTCTTGGCCTCGATGTCGCCCCACGCCCGCTCGTACTGCGCCCGCTTCTTCGACAGCAGCAGGCGGCCTTCCTTGTCCTCCTTGGTGAGGACGAGGGCTTCGACCTGCTCGCCGAGCGACACGACCTCGGACGGGTCGACGTCGTTGCGGATGCTCAGCTCACGCGAGAGGATCACGCCCTCGGACTTGTAGCCGATGTCGAGGAGCACTTCGTCCTTGTCGATCTTGACCACGGTGCCGTGGACGAGTTGACCGTCCTCGACGGTGACCATCGTGCCGTCGATCGCATCGGCGAACGACATGCCGAGGTCGTCGGAGACGATCTCGCGGGGGGTGTACGTACCCTCGTCGTCGAAGGTTCCCATCTGGTTGGTGGGAGACTCGGAGGTGGTTGCGGTGTCGGACAAGGGACGAACTGCTTTCGAAACGGACGTGAGTAGATGGACAGGCGCGCCACGGTGCGACGCAGCCGACAAGGGTATCACCGCCAATCGGCTTCACATCCCCGAAAAATGTGCCGAATCGTGCGCTGAGCGCACGATTCCGTACACATTTCGGGGGTTCCTCGACCGGTTTCGGGCCCGAAGGCGCACCGCGCGAGCGCGAGAGGGTCAGGGCTGCCGGGCGATGACGAGGAATTCGGGGGACTCGGTGGTGGCTGCGTGGGAGCCGTACCGGCCCGGCTCGACGCTCGAGATCGAGTCGACCGAGAAACCGTGGGCGCCGAGCAGGAGCCGGAGCTCGCGCGGCGTGTAGCAGCCGGTCCAGAGGTCGGCGGAGCGCACCGCTCCGGTCTCGGAGCGGATCTCGGTGACCTCGTGCGAGACACCGCTCGACGCGTCGAACTCGGCATCGTCGTGGTACTTGACCGCGAAGTAGGCGTTGAAGGCGCTCAGCGCGAGCCGCCCGCCCGTGCGCAGCGCCCGCGCCATGCCGGCGACCACGGCCGCGTCGTCCCCATCGGCGGTCATCATCCCGAACGCGCCCTGACAGAGACAGATCACCGCGTCGAACTCGTCGTCGAACGTCATCGACCGGGCATCGACACGCTCGAACGTGACCAGCGATGAGCGAACCGCCCCGTTACGGGCTTTTCGCTCATCGCTCGGCGCGGTCGCGGCCGTCGCGAGGTCGATGAAGCGCTGGCTGATGTCGATGCCGTGGACCTGGATGCCGCGTCGCGCGAGTTCGTGGGCGTGGCGGCCGGTGCCGCAGCCGACGTCGAGCACCCGTTCACCCGGCCGCAGCCCGAGCGCGGCAACGACATGATCGGCCTCCTGGACCGTGCCCTTGGTGTGGGCGTAGCGGTCGTACGCCGACCCGAGATGATCGGCGAGGTCCTCGAACCAGTGATCGCGCCCGGTCAACCCTTCGCCGACGCCCACGTGTCACCCCACGAGACGTTCACTTCGAGCGGCACGTCCAGGTCGGCGGCGTTGCGCATCAGCCCCACGATCAGGTCGCCGACGACGTCGTGTTCGTCGTCGGGCACCTCGACGATGACCTCGTCGTGCACCTGTAGCACGACACGGCTGTCGTAGCCACCGGTCACGAGCGCCTCGTCGATGTGCACCAACGCCACCTTGAAGATGTCTGCGGCGAGGCCCTGGATCCCGGCGTTCATCGCCTGACGCTCGCCGGCCTGACGGACCCGGAAGTTCGAGTTCATCAGCTCGGGGATCGGCCGGCGGCGACCGAACAGGGTTTCGGTGTAGCCACGCTCGCGCGCTTCGATCACCGTGCGGTCCATGTACGCCTTCACGTTCGGAAAGGCGACGAAGTAGGCGTCGAGGATGACCGCGGCCTCCTCCGTCGGGATGTTGAGCCGCTGGCCGAGCCCGTAGGCCTCCATACCGTAGGCCAGGCCGTACGACACCATCTTCGCCTTGGAGCGCTGCTCGAGGGTGACGCTCTCCGGGTCGACCGCGAACACCCGCGCCGCCGTGGCGTTGTGGATGTCCTGGCCGCCGGTGAACGCTTCGATCAGCCCCGGGTCCTTGGCGAGGTGGGCGATGCAGCGCAGTTCGATCTGGTTGTAGTCGGCGACGAGCAGGGTGGTACCGGGCGCCGGCACGAACGCCCGCCGGAACTGCCGGCCCTCGTCGGTGCGCACCGGGATGTTGTGGAGGTTCGGCTGGTCCGACGAGAGGCGCCCGGTACGGGCGACGGTCTGGTTGAACGTGGCGTGAATGCGACCGTCGTCGCCCACCTCGGCGAGCAGCCCCTCGCCGTACGTCGAACGAAGCTTCTCCACCTCGCGGTAGCGCAGCAGTGGCTCGAGAAACTCCGGCCACTGGTCCTTGATCTTCTCGAGCGTGGCCGCGTCGGTCGAATAGCCAGTCTTGGTCTTCTTGCCGGGCGACAGGCCGCGCCCGTCGTAGAGGATCTCACGCAGTTGCTTGGGCGAGTTGAGGTTGAGATCGTCGCGACCGGCGACCTCGCGCAGCCGTGCCTGCAGCGTCAGGACCTCGTCGGACAGTCGCTTGCCGAGGGCACGCAGTTCGTCGACGTCGACGCCGATGCCGACGTGTTCCATCTTGGCGAGCACCAGCACGAGCGGGTTCTCGATCGTGCGATACAGCTCGGCCATCCCCTGGGCTTGCATGCTGGCCACGATCGGTTCCGCCAGCGCGTTGACGGCCAAGGCGTCGCGCGACGCCAGTTCGGCGTCGCCGAGCGAGGTCCCGTCGAGGTCGAGTTGGCCGCTGCCGGCGGTGTCGTCGGACGGGCGGGCGAACTTGGTGTATTTCTCGATCAGGTCCGGAAGCGTGTAGCGGGCCTCCGCCGGGTCGATGAGATACGCCGCGATCGCCGTGTCGAGCGCGAGCCCACGCACCTCGACGTCGAACTCGAGCAGCGACCGCATGAGCGGCTTGACGTTGTGCCCACGCAGGTTGGTGTGCGCGCCGAGCGCCGAGCGCACCGAGTCGTCGGCGAGGACGTCGGCGGGGATCCACAGCACCTCGGCCACCGATGCGTCGACGACAACGGCGACGCCGGCGAGCGGACTACGACCCGGCTCGCCCACCCAGGTGGCAGCGATGTCGAGTGCGGCGGCCGACGCGATGGCGGCGGCCGCTTCGTCCGGTGAGTCGGCCGGCCTCACCTCGGCCACGATCTCCGCTCGATCCTCGACCGGGCCCAGATCCACCGACGCCCCCATCGCCGACAACGCCTCGTCGAGACGAGCGGCGAGCGTGCGGAACTCGAGGAAGTCGAACAGCCGCTTGAGTTCGTCGGCATCGGGCGTGACGCCGAGTTCGTCGAGGTCGAGGTCGTCGAGCGGAGCGTCGTGGCGCAGCAGCATCAGCTCGAAGTTCTTGCGCGCCCGTTCCTCGTGCTCGCCGAGGTTCGCTCGCAGCTTCGGGGTCTGCTCGTCGACGTGTTCGAAGATGCCGTCGAGCCCGCCGTAGCTGTTGATCAGCTTGGCAGCCGTTTTCTCCCCCACGCCGGGAACGCCGGGCAGGTTGTCGCTGTTGTCGCCGCGGAGCGCGGCGTACTGCGGATACAGGGCGGGCGACACGCCGGTGCGTTCCTCGATGCCGGCCTCGTCGTAGAACGCGTAGTCGCTGACCCCGCGCTTGTTGTAGAGCACCTTCACGTCGGGATCGCGGACCAGCTGGTAGCTGTCTCGGTCGCCGGTGACGATGATCACCTGGTGGCCCGCATCGACCAGGCGGTCGGTGGCCGTGGCGATGATGTCGTCGGCCTCCCAGCCGGCGAGGTCGACGGCGACGATGCCGACGGCGTCGAGCACCTCGCGCACGAGTCCCATCTGCTGGCGCAGGATGTCGGGCGCAGCTTCGCGTTGCGCCTTGTACATGGGCTCGGCCTCGTGACGGAACGTCGGTTCCGGCCGATCGAATGCGACGAGGACCCCGTCGGGGGTGTGGTCCTTCAAGACGTTGATCAACATCGAGGTGAACCCGAAAACTGCGTTGGTGACCTGCCCGCTGGCGGTCGCCATGTCGGTCGGGAGCGCGAAGAAGGCCCGGTAGGTGAGCGAGTTGCCGTCGACGACGAGGTACGTGCCCATCGCGGTCCTCAGACGACGCCGGGCCGCAGCGAGCCGTCGAGGATCCGGTCAGCCACGTCACGCATCCGCGTGCGCTCGCTCATCGCCGTGCGCTGGATGAATCCGAAGGCATCGGCTTCGCTCATGCTCAGTTCGTCCATCAACACGCCCTTGGCCCGATCGACGACCTTGCGTGACTCGAGCTGCTCACCGAGTGCGTCGATCTCGCCGGTGAGCGAACGCAGCTCGCGGAATCTGCCCATGGCGACCTCGATCGCCGGGATCAGGTCGCTCTTCTGGAACGGCTTGACCAGGAATGCGAGCGCACCGGCGTCGCGGGCCTGTTCGACGACCTCACGCTGACTGAACGCCGTCAGCATCAACACGCCACAGATCTTCTCGCCGTTGATGATGCGGGCGGCCTCCAGGCCGTCCATGCCCGGCATCTTGATGTCGAGGATCGCGAGGTCGGGCTGCAGGCCCCGCACGAGTTCGATGGCCTGGTCACCTCGGCCGGTCTCGCCGATGACCTCGTAGCCCTCCTCTTCGAGCGTTTCGCGCAGATCCATGCGGATGATGGCCTCGTCTTCGGCGATCACGACACGCAATGGCATGCCCCTTATCTAGCAGGTGGCGCCGGAGTTCGACTCCTGCGCCCGCCGACGTCACCAGTAGTGCGCCATCAACTCCGACACCCACGGCGGCTGGATCACCGCAGTGCGAGGCTGGAACTCGCGCATGTGCGGCTTGATGTCGAGGACCGGCGTGCCGTGGATGGCATCGAGTCCGCGCACGCGCAGCTCGAGCCCGTCGACACCCAGCACCTCGCACGTCGTCAGCCCCAGTCGATTCGGCCGCGAGCTCGCTCGTTGGGCGAAGATGCCGACGCGTGGCCACGCCTCGTTGCCTCGTGGGTGGCGCGCTCCGAGTGTGACGTCGGACTCGTCGAACCGGTCGAACAGGAAGATCACGTCGACGTGCGAGAACGCATCGAGCCCGGCCAGAGCGTCGGGACCGAACCGGTCACCGTCCACGCCGATGACGCTCTCCACCGATCCCCAGTCGTCGTCGGACCGCACTGGTCGCTCCGACGAGACGTGACCGATGGGCCGGACCGTGTGCTCGGTCAACCGAACGCTCCCATCATCGCTCTGCTGATCGGGCGGCAGAGTTCTCGCAGCCGGGCGCAGCCGTCGACACCGATGGCGTCGTACGGACCGGCGGCGAGTTCGTCGGTGCGCGTTTCGATCCAGTCGCGCCGCTTGCGACCGAGATCGGTGAACGCGAGGTCCGAGTCGAGCCACCCCCGCTCGCGGAGCCGTTCCTCGGCGCCCAGCCAGTCGTCGCCGGTCCGCTGGCGTGTCGCCCTCAAGACGTCCGCCGACACGTCGCCGGCTGCAGCGTGGGTGACCAGTGCCTCGCAGCCGTCGAGGCCTTCGACGGCGAGCGCCACGATGTGTCCGTCACCGCGGAACTCGCGCAACAGCGTCTGCGCATGCCACAGCACGAGGTGCGGCTCCTCCGGCCATGCGAGCCCGGCATGCCCGGCGAACAACGGACGGCCCGCCGGGCGGACGCATGCGGCGACCGCCGCTGCCCGTGCGAGTTCGGCCGCCTCCGATGTCTCCGGCGTGTCGACGAAGGCGCCGGCGTGGGCTCGGATCATGCGGTCCGCGCCTCGCAGTCGGGCAGCGGTGACCTCGCTCGGCGACACCCGGTCCCAGACGTCGCGCATGCTGCGCCGCACGAGGTCGGGATCGAAGTTGAAGAACGTTGCGATCACGACGTCGGCGCTCACTGCGCCCATCGGTGCCGACCGTGAGGCGAAGTAGCCGGCCATGTGGTCGTCGAGGCCGATCGCTCGATACTCGTCGCGCGCTTCGGCGGCGAAATAGATCGCACCGTGGATCGGCTCGAGCGTGCGCCATGTCTTGCGAGCGGTGATCGGGTCCATCGTGCGAGTGTCGCAGGGCGACGTTCGCCGCCTGCGATCGGGTCACATGCGGTCGAGCAGCTCGTCCTGGCGGAGTTCGAGCGATGCGATCTCCTCGACCACCTTGGCGCGGTGCTTCGCGTGAGCGTCGACGTGACGGCGCGCATCGCGGGCTTCGAACGAGGCGCCGGCGGTCTCGGCGACCAGCGCACGGATCTCCTGGTCGTCGGCGTCGTCGCCGAGGTAGATCATCTGCTCGTCGATCACGGCCAGCTCCGCGCGGAGGGACTTCAACCGTGTCGCCACTTGCGACAGCCGACGTTCGACGAGCCAGTTGCCCACGACGCACATGCTACGTCCCGGCGACATGGCCGCGAGGGAGCCCACCGACCAACAACACGAATCGTCCGGCGACGACCCGCAGTCGGGCGAGGAGCACCGCCGGGCCGACGAACGAGACCACGCAGAACGGTGCCCCGGGTCGGACTCGAACCGACACTTGACGGTGTTTGAGACCGTTGCCTCTGCCAATTGGGCTACCGGGGCCGCGTGCGACGGCGAGACTAGCGGGCTTACCCGTCGGTAGCTCCCCGGTTCGCCGCGAGCGGTCTAGCCTGCCGACAATGCTCGCTTTCACCTTCCCGGGCCAGGGGTCGCAACGACCTGGCATGGGACTTCCCTGGCGCGAACACGAGAGTTGGGAGCTGGTCGACGAGGCCAGCGACATCGCCGGCCGAGATGTCGGCGCCCTGCTCTGCGCTGCCGACGCCGAAGAACTCAAGGACACCCGCAACGCTCAGCTGACCACGTTCGTGTCGAGCCTCATGGTGCTCGACGCCGTCGAGCGTGTCGGCATCGCCCCCAGCTACTGCGCCGGCCACAGCCTGGGCGAGTACACCGCGCTGACGGCCACTGGCGCCCTGGGGTTCGACGACGGGCTGCGGCTCGTCTGCGAACGCAGCGCCGCGATGCACGACGCCGGCCTCGCCCGCCCCGGCACGATGGCGGCCGTCCTGGGCCTCGACGACGACCAGGTCGACGTGGCCTGCCGCCGTGCCGACGCCGACGTGTGGGTCGCCAACTTCAACGCACCGGGCCAGGTCGTCATCGCCGGGTCACCCGACGGCGTCGCTGCGGCCACGACGCATGCGAAGGATCTCGGGGCCAAGAAGGTCATGCCGCTGCAGGTCGCAGGCGCCTTCCACACGCCGTACATGACCGCCGCACGCGACCGTCTGCGTGCCGCGCTCGCCGACGCCGATCCCCGCGACAGCGACGTGCCGGTCGTGTCGAACGTCGACGCGCTCGCCCACGACCAGGCGGCCGACTGGTCGAGTCTGCTGTCGGCGCAACTGTCGAGCCCGGTCCGCTGGAAGCACTGCCTGCTCACGTTGGCCGACGCCGGCGTCACCGACTTCGCCGAACTGGGACCTGGTGCCGTGCTGACCGGCATGGCCAAGCGCACCGTCTCGGGGAGCCGCACGATCTCGGTGGCGACGCCGGAGGATCTCGACAAGCTGCTCGAATGGGTTGGGGCAGGAACACCGTCCGGCCCCCCGCATCAGGAGGGCGAGCACCTCTTCGCCGTGGAACGCCTGGTGGTCAGCCCTGCCGCGGGCATCTTCACACCGGTCGCCGAGCTGATCGAGGGGTCGGAGATCTCCGTCGGCACAGTCGTCGGCCACGTGGGCGACATCGAGGTTCGCTCGCCGTTTGCCGGCGTGCTGCAGAGCTTCATCGCGCTCGACACCGAGCGCATCACCAGCCGGCAGCCGATCGCCTGGCTTCGTACCGAGCAGTGATGGGCAGGATCTGACCATGCCGAGCGTTCCCGCAGGCGTCCGGGGCGCTGCGATCACCGGGTGGGGCACCGCGCTGCCCGACCGGGTCGTGACCAATCAGGACCTCGAAACGACCCTCGACACCAACGATGCATGGATCACCGAGCGGACCGGCATCCGCGAACGTCACGTCGGCGGAACCACCGCCGGCCTGTCGGTCGAAGCCGGCCGCCGAGCGCTCGAACGCGCCGGGCTGCATCCGGGCGACATCGATGCCCTCGTGCTGGCGACGACCACACCCGACCGTGCCGTACCGGGCACGTCGGCCACGGTCCAGCACGCGCTGGGACTGTCGTGCGGCGCCTACGACCTCAACGCCGCCTGTTCGGGGTGGGTGTACGGGCTCGTCAACGCCCACGGCTTGATCGCACTGGGCGCCGAGAAGATCCTGGTCATCGGTACCGACACCCTGGCGCGGATCACCGACTGGACCGACCGCAACACCGCCATCCTTTTCGCCGACGGTGCCGGCGCGGCCGTGCTCGAAGCCGTCGACGGCCACGGTCAGCTGCTCGGCTGGGATCTCGCCGCCGACGGCAGCGCCGAAGAGGCGCTGTACGCCGAGGTCGGCGGCACGCTCCAGATGGAGGGCCGCGAGGTGTTCCGGCGCGCCGTTCGGATCATGGTCGACTCCGCCACCAGGTCGATGGAAGCCGCCGGTGTCACCGCCGACGACCTGGCGCTCGTCGTGCCGCACCAGGCCAACATCCGGATCATCTCGGCGTCGTGCGAACGGCTCGGGATCGGCCTCGATCGCGCCTCGATCGTGCTCGACCGGACCGGCAACACGTCCGCCGCGTCGATTCCCCTGGCCCTCGCGGACGCATTGGATCGCGGGCGTGTGTGCCAAGGTGAGCTGGTGTTGTTCGTCGGGTTCGGTGCAGGAATGACTGCGGCCAGTGCCGTCGTGCGGTGGAGCGCTGCGGTGCCGGATCCCCACGGTGCGCCGTCGTGAGCCGCGTCGTGTTGATCACCGGAGGCGCGCGCGGGATCGGCCTGGCGTGTGCCGAGCGGTTCGCCGCCCAGGGCGACCGTGTCGCGGTGACCTACAACTCCTCACCGCCGCCCGAGGGGTTCTTCGCCGTTCGCTGTGACGTCACCTCGGTCGACGACGTCGATGCTGCCTTCTCCTCCGTCGAGGAACATTTCGGCGACCCGGTCGAGGTGCTGGTGTCGAACGCCGGCATCACCCGAGACGGTCTGCTGCTGCGCATGTCGGAGGACGACTTCACCGCCGTGGTCGACGCCAACCTCACTGCGGCATATCGGGTGGTCAAGCGGGCCAGCAGGGCGATGTTGAAAGCGCGGCGGGGCCGCATCGTGCTGGTGTCGTCGGTGGTCGGGTTGCTCGGCTCGGCCGGGCAGTCGAACTACGCTGCATCCAAGGCCGGCCTCGTCGGTTTCGCCAGGTCGATCGCACGCGAACTCGGATCTCGTTCGATCACGGTCAACGTGGTCGCTCCCGGGCCGGTCGCCACCGACATGACCGCTGCGCTCGGTGACGAGCGCCTGGGCGAGCTGACCGCGATGGTGCCGCTGCAACGCGTCGCCGAACCGGCCGAGATCGCCGGGGTCGTCGCATTCCTCGCGTCCGACGACGCTGCGTACATCACCGGGGCCGTCATCCCCGTCGATGGTGGACTCGGCATGGGACACTGACACCGCTTCCAGATCATCCGCTCACCGCACCGGGTGTGCCACACTGCAACATCCACCGACAAGGAGAACACCGTGGACCCAGAACTGTTTGCCCGCTTCCGCAAGTGCGCTGTCGAAGTGCTGTCCGTCGAGGAGAGCGCCGTCGTTCCCGAGGCCAACTTCGGCGATGACCTCGATGCTGACAGCCTCGACCTCGTGGAGCTCGTGATGGCACTCGAAGAGGAATTCGACGTGTCGGTGCCCGAGGAAGAGCTCGAGGGTGTCGAGACGGTACAGCAGGCGTACGACATCGTCGCCGCGAAGCTGTGACGAGCGGCGGCCGTCGGGTCGCGGTCACGGGGCTGGGCGTCGTCGCTCCGACGGGCATCGGCCGCGACGCCTTCTGGAACGGGCTGCTCGGACCGGGTATCACGGACGGTCAGTCGATCACGATCGACGACTGGGACCCCGCCCCCTACTTCGACAATCCCAAACAGGCGCGTCGCACCGACCGGGTCGAGCAGTTCGCCGTCGCTGCGGCGGCCGAGGCGTTCGAGCACGCAGGTGGCGTCGACGCGATCGGGGTCGAACCGAGCCGGTTCGGCACGATCTTCGCCACCGGTGTCGGGGGCCTGCACACGATCGAGGAGCAGGTGCAGATACGCCTCGAGCGCGGCGACCGGCGAGTGTCGCCGTTCCTCGTGCCGATGATGATGGCCAACGCCTCCGGCGCGTCGATCTCGATGCGCTACGGACTGCAGGGTCCGAACGAGACCATCTGCACGGCATGCGCGGCGGGTTCCCACGCGATCGCCTACGCGGCGAGATTGATCCGCTGGGGCATCGTCGACGCGGTCGCCACGGGCGGCAGCGAGGCAGCGGCCACGCTGACGGCACTGGCCGGTTTCGGCAACATGACGGCGCTCACCAGCTCCGGCATCAGCCGCCCGTTCGATACGGAACGAGACGGGTTCGTGCTCGGCGAGGGTGCCGCCGTCCTGATCCTCGAGGAATGGGACCACGCCATCGGGCGCGGCGCCACCGTGCTCGGTGAGATCCTCGGCGGCGCCAGCAACGCCGACGCGCACCACATCACCGCACCGTCACCGGGCGGTACCGGTGCGATCGCGTGCATGCGCCTGGCGCTCGACGAGGCGGGCCTCTCCCCCGGCGATGTCCGCCAGGTCAACGCCCACGGCACCTCCACGCCGCTCAACGACGCTGCCGAAGCCGCGGCGATCACCGCGGTGTTCGGACCCGGAACCGTGCCGGTCGTGTCGACCAAGGGGGTCACGGGACACGCACTCGGCGCCGCCGGAGCGTTGGAGGCAGCGGCGTCGTTGCTCTCGATCCACCACGAGCTGATCCCGCCGACGGCGAACACGACCACGGTCGATCCGGAGATGACGATCGACCTCGTGATCGGAGCGCCACGTCCGTGGACACCTGGACCGGTGATCTCGAACAACTTCGGCTTCGGCGGCCACAACGGCAGCGTCGTCATCGGCCCGCCGACCTGACCGTTACGCCAGGGGTCAGACCCCCGGCGTAACGGTCACGCGTCGACGAGGACGAAGAGCAGATCGCACTTGCAGGCGACCTCGCCACGCACCAGGGCTCGACCCGTGCCCTTGCCGGCGCGAGCCGACATCCGGCCGAGTTCGACCTCGAGAGTGAGTTCGTCGCCCGGCACCACCTGGCGGCGGAACCGGGCGGAGTCCAGGCCGCCGAAGAGGGGCAGCTTGCCGGCAAACGTCGGATCGGACAGGACCGCAGCCGCGCCAACCTGGGCGATTGCCTCGCACATCAACACGCCGGGGAGCGTGGGTCGGCCCGGGAAGTGCCCGGCGAAGAAGTACTCGTCTCCGGTGAGCGCCCAGCGACCCGATGCCGAAACGCCCGGCACGATCGACGTGAGCTCGTCGACCAGCAGGAACGGCGGTCGGTGCGGCAGCAGTTCCTCGGGTCGCGGCAGGGCAGGGGGCTCGGAAGTCGGCATCAGTGGGTCCAGTCCGGTCGTCGGCGTGCATGGGCGTGGTAGTGATCGGGGATCGAGCGCAGCGTGTCGTCGATCCAGAACGGGCCGAGGGACCGTTCCTCCATCACCGAGGCGAGACGGTCGTGCAACTCCTGACGGATGTCGGCGGGCGGGGCCGGATCGTGGCGGCGCCACACCACCATCGGCACGCCGCAGGAATCGCATTCGGCGATCCAGCACAACACGTCGTCGCGGAACCACTCCGTGAACGGCGTTGCCTCGCAGAGTTCGCACGCCGTGTCGCCATCCACGTCTGGCACCGTACGCGAACGAGGGGCCGGTCTCGTGGACCGGCCCCTCGTCCGAAGGGGGACTGTGTGCCGAGTTGCCTCGGCTGGTGATCAGGAGATCAGGCGGGGCAGGTCTCGAGGAACGCTGCGACGTCGATGCTCGGCGGGACGAGCACGCCGTCGATCACGTGGATGACGCCATTGCTGGCCTCGACGTCGGCCGCGACCACGGTGACGCTGTCGTTGAGGGTGACGCCGTCAGAGAGGTCGACGGTGATCTCTTCGCCCTGGAGCGTCGGCACCGGGCCGTCGGTCAGGTCGGTCGACATGACGGCACCGTCAACGACGTGGTACGTGAGGATGGCGGTCAGCGGGTCGATGTTCTCCTCGAGGAGGAGGCAGTCGACGAGACCGTCCGGCAGCGCCGCGAAGGCGTCGTCGGTGGGAGCGAAGACCGTGAACGGACCCTCGCTCGACAGCGTCTCGGCGAGGCCTGCCGCGGTGACCGCAGCGACCAGCGTCTCGAACGAACCGTTGGCCACGGCGACGTCGACGATCGTGCCGGCTTCTTCCATGTCGTCGGCGGGCGCCTCGGTGGCGGCCGGAGCCTCGGTTGCTGCGGGGGCCGCGGTCGTGTCGGCGACGTCGGCGTCGTTCGAATCGCTTCCGCAGGCGGACAGCACGACGAGGCCGGTGACGGCAGCGGCGGCGGCGAGACGGGTGTGGGACTTGCGCATGGTGGAGATCCTTTTCCTGGTTCTTGATTGGGGGTGTTCTGTTCACGCCGCAACGAAGCGGAGTACCAGGTGTACGACGCCGATCAGGATCCGGATGAGAATTGAGCAGGAAAACTCCTCGACGGGCGGATCGCCGCTGCGGTGGCGATCGGCGGAACCGGTCGCCGAGTCAGGGGGAGTCAGTCGGTGCCGGGCCGGCGCGTCGATTCCCGGCCGGGATCGCCGGCGTAGCCGGGCGGATACGTCGCTACGAGTTCCTCGGCCGTCGGCGTGCGTCGCCGGTAGGCGTCGTCGGGCAGCAGATCGATGATCGCCGCCATGATCCGTTTCGTGTCGGCCTCGAGCGACCGTCCGACGAGTCGGACCGGCTCACCGACGCGGATCCGCACGGTCGGCGGATCCGTCACGTTGAGTACGTTCGGGATTCGGCTCGAACGCGGCCAGACGCGTTCGGTTCCCCACAGCCCGACGGGAATCACCGGTGCGCCGGTCATCTGCGCCAATCGCGCGGCGCCCCACCGGCCCTTCGGTTTGCGGTAGAACGCCGGCCCACGCGGAATGGTGCCCTCGGGCATCATCGTCACCATCTCACCGCCCTCGAGCGCCGCTGCCGCCGCAGCGAGCGGCTCATCGGATCCGGTCCCCCGATCGACACGGATCCCACCCATCGCCGCAGCGATCGGCCCGACGATCGGGGCGTCGAACACCTCCTTCTTGCCGAGAAAGCGCGCCGGACGACCGGCCTCGGCGATCGCCAGGGACATCGCTGCCACGTCGAAGTAGCTGCGATGATTGCCGACCAGGATCGCCGCGCCCCGCGACGGAATGTGTTCGATGCCGGCGATGTCGAACCGCGCGTACGGGTATGCCGACGGGCGGACGAGCCGCAGGGCGACCTGTTGCAGTTCGAGTCCGATCACCGGGATCTTGAGGACGCCGGGCGACACGTCGAGGTTGAGCGTCGGCCAGCGGCGCGCCGCAGCGACGAGGACCATCCGGGGATCCGGATTCACGACGATGGGATGGCCGACCGCAGCCAGCATCGGGGTGTCGTACACGCTGTCGGAGTAGGCATAGCTCTCGGCGAGGTCGACGTCGTGGCGCTCGGCCCACTCGGTGATCGCCGCCAGCTTGCCCGCCGACCACACGAACGGGCCGTCGAGCGTGCCGTCGTAGGTGCCGTCTGCGCTCACGCCGTAGCGCGTCGCGACGACGTCGTCGAGCCCGAGGCGATCGGCGAACGGCTTCACCAGGTCGTAGGGCGTCGTGGTGGCGAGGACGATCGGGCGCCCGGCTTCGCGATGGGCTGCGAAGGCCGTCTCGGCGAAGGGTTGCACCATCGAGCACAGTTCGTCGGCAACGGTCTCTGCCGCCTCCGCGACGGCGGCCCGGGACCGGCCGGCGGCGAACGTCACGGCCTGACGTGCCAGCACCATCGCCGGCAGGGTTTCGCCGATCGTGTTGAACAGGCCGAACAGCAACCGCTCCCCCGGCAGGGCCTTCGTTCCCGTGAGCCCCGCCATTCTCATGGCGCCGGCGAACACTTCGCCCGACGCCCCTGACAGCAGCGTGCGGTCGAGGTCGAAGAAGGCTGCGCCGGAGGAGGTCACGAGCGGAGACTAGACGCCGACCCCCACGTACTGCATCGGCGGCCGATGAGCCAATCGCCTGGATACGGGCTTTTCGCTCATGGCACCGGAGGTGGTCGGAAAAACGGGAAAGACCCGGATGGGGGATCCGGGTCTCTCAACCTGGGAATGTCCTCCGGTTGGGGGAACCGGTTGGTGGACTTCCCTTCGAGTGGAACATGGGGGGTGTTCGCACTGCGATCTGCTTGTGAAAGTATGCACGTGAACTAGCGATCGTGCAAGTAGAACAAACAGATACTTGCTATCGTTTGCGCAGATGGATGTGCGCCAGCTCTCCACGCTCGTGGCGATCGCCGATCACGGCACCTTCTCAGCCGCGGCGCGTGCGCTGTTCACGGTCCAGTCGAACGTCTCGAGCCACATCGCCCGCCTCGAGAAAGAGCTGGGCGTCACGCTGGTCGATCGGGCGCAGGGCGGCCTGACCGACGACGGCGCCCGGGTGGTCGAGCGGGCCCGACGCATCCTCAACGAACTCGACGACATCGCCGCCGACATGTCGAGCCGCCACGCCGACGTGAGCGGCCAGACCCGCATCGGCGTGATCGGCACCACCGCCCGCTGGCTGATCCCTCGATTCCTCGGCGAACTCAGCGAACGGCACCCGCACGTGCGGGCGATCGTGCAGGAAGGCGCCACGTCGTCGTTGGTCCCCAACGTGTTGACCGGTCAGCTCAACGGAGCGATCGTGCACCTCCCCGTCGACGAACCGGAGCTGGTCATCGAGCCCCTGTTCGCCGAGGATCTGTTGTTGCTCGCCGCCGACGGCCATCCGCTCGCCGACCGCGACCTCATCCCTCTGGCCGACCTCGACGAGGTTCCGCTGCTGCTGCCACCACCGGGCGCAGCGCTGCGCCGGGTGCTCGAGCGCGCCGCCGCCAACGCCGACATCACCCTGCGCGCCCAGGCCGAGGTCGACGGTGTGCGGCTGCTGGCATCGTTGGCGTTCGCCGGCTTCGGTGCGGCGATCGTGCCGGCCACCGCCGTGCCCGACTGGTTGGAGGGGACCTTTCACCGCATCACCGTGCCCGAACTCCCCCGCCGGGTCGTCGCCTTCGCCCGTCGTCGGCGTCCGACCGCCAGTGCGCCCACGATGGCCGTGCTCGAAACGCTGCGATCGGTGACCAGCACCGACGGCGCCGCCCAGCACGGCATCCACGTCGACACGGCCGCGATCCCTCTCAGCCGATGATCACCACGATGCCGCGGTACTGTCCGCACCGATGAACGGCGTCGCCTCGGGCCACTACGCACTCACCAGGCTCACACCGAGCGACGTCCGCGTGACGATCCGCGAGCTCGACGGGCGTCATGTCGTGTGGGCGGAGTTCGACGAGGACGATCTGCCGACCCGACTGACGAGCACGAGCTCCGAACAGTTCGTCGCCGCCGCCGACGCCGCCCGCCAGCGTCACATCCCGTTGGTGTACGTCCTGGCGACGTCCGGCGCCGACATCAACGAAGGCGTGCCGTCCCTGCACGCCTGGGGGCGCGTCGCTGCGGCGCTGACGGCATGCTCGGGCGTGGTCCCGACGGCGGTCATCGTGGCGGGCCCAGCGGTCTCGGGCCCCGCCCTGCTGCTCGGTATCGCCGATCTCACCGTGATGACCGAGACCAGCTATGCGTTCGTGAACGGCCCGACGATGGTCGAGGAGTTCACCGGCGTCCGCATCGGCGTCGAGGAACTGGGCGGCGCCGGCCACCACGCCCGGTACACCGGTGTCGCGACCGCCGTCGTCGCCGATCGGGCCGCCGCCGTCGAGCTGGTCGGCGACCTGCTCGCCTACCTTCCCGACCACGTCGACGCCGAGCCTCCACGATCGTTCAGCGACGATCCCGCCGATCGTCGCTGCCCCGAAGCCGGAGATCTGATCCCTGCCACGTCGACCGGCAGCTACGACGTGCGCCAAGTGGCGGCAGCCATCGTCGACGAGGGCTCGATGCTCGAGTTGCGCGACCGGTGGGCGGCCAACGTCGTCACCGCCTTCGCCACGATCGACGGGCGCCCGGTGGGGATCGTCGCCAATCAGCCGATCATCCTCGCCGGAACCTTGGACATCCCGGCGTCGCAGAAGGCGGCGCGCTTCGTCGCACTCTGCGATGCGTTCAATCTTCCGATCATCACCCTCGTCGACACGCCCGGCTTCTACCCCGGCAAGGACCTCGAGTGGCGCGGCATGATCCGCCACGGCGCCCAGCTGGTCTACGCGTACGCCCGAGCGACGGTGCCGCGCATCTGCGTCATCCTGCGCAAGAGCTACGGCGGCGCATACATCGTGATGGACTCCAAGACGATGGGCAACGATCTGTGCCTGGCATGGCCGTGGGCGGAGCTCGCGGTGATGGGTGCCGGCCAGGCGGCCGCCATCCTGCAGCGACGCGCCACGCCCGACGAGCGCGCGAAGTTCGAGGCGGAGTACGCCGAACGCCTGCTCAATCCCTACGTGGCCGCCGAGCGCGGGCTGGTCGACGCGGTGATCGACCCGGCGGACACCCGCGTCGAGATCGCCGCCGCGCTCGAGTTGCTGCAGGACAAGCGCGAAGCACTCGGCGGACGCAAGCACGGCAACAGCCCGCTCTGAGCGCGCGCTGCGCGAGCTGTCGCGCGACGCCGTCACCTCGAGCCGGTTGCTGGCTGAGCGACCGTTCGGCACTAACGTGACGTCGCGGCCGGGGAGGAACCTCCGACCACATCTCCCCACAGTTCGCGCCACGAGAGGAAGCCACGTGCCCGACACCATCACCATCACCGACGATCGCACCGGTAAGACCGTCACCGTTCCAATCGAAGGTGGGACCTTCTCCTCCGCGGCGCTACGTGAACTCGATCCGACGCTGTACTGCTACGACCCCGCCTTCCTCTCGACCGCATCGTGCAAGTCAGGGATCACCTACCTCGACGGCGAAGCCGGCATCCTGCGATACGGCGGCTACCCGATCGAGCAACTGGCGGAGCACTCGAGCTACCTCGAGGTCGCCTATCTGCTGCTGAACGGCGAGCTGCCCACCAAAGAGCAGCTCGACGCGTGGGTGCACGATGTCACCCATCACACGTTCATCCACGAGAACATGCGCAAGCGGTTCGTCGACGGATTCCACTACGACGCCCATCCGATGGGCATGTTCACCTCGGCCGTCGCTGCGCTCGGCACGTTCTACGAGGGAGCGAAGGACATCCACGACCCCGCCCAGCGCGACCGCCAGATCCTGCGCCTGATCGCGAAATCACCGACGATCGCCGCGATGTGTTATCGCTTCTCGGTGGGTCTGCCGTTCAACCAGCCGAGCAACGACCTGTCGTACCCGGCGAACTTCCTCAACATGATGTGGAAGATCGGTGACTACCAGGTCGATCCCGTGCTCGAGCGGGCGATGGAGGTGCTGTTCATCCTCCACGCCGACCACGAGCAGAACTGCGGCACCACCGCGATGAGAGTGATCGGTTCGAGCCACGCCGACCCCTACTCGTCGGCGGCGGGCGCAGCGGCCGCGCTCTACGGACCGTTGCACGGCGGAGCGAACGAGGCCGTCGTGCGCATGCTGGGCGAGATCGGCTCGACCGACAACGTTCCGGCGTTCGTCGAGTCGGTCAAGGCGGGCGACGCTCGACTGATGGGCTTCGGACACCGCGTCTACAAGAACTACGACCCGCGTGCCCGCATCATCAAGCAGGCTGCCTACGACGTGTTCGAGGTGACCGGCAAGAACCCGCTGCTCGACATCGCACTGAAGCTCGAGGACGTCGCACTGTCCGACTCGTACTTCATCGACCGCAAGCTCTACCCGAACGTCGACTTCTACTCGGGTCTGATCTACCAGGCGATGAACTTCCCGGTGGAGATGTTCACGGTGCTCTTCGCGATCCCCCGCATGTCGGGCTGGCTCGCACACTGGCAGGAACTCCTCAATGATCCCGCCCAGAAGATCTCCCGGCCCCGCCAGTGGTACGACGGCCCCGGCGAACGCGACTACGTCCCCATCGTCAACCGCTGACCGTTACGCCAGGGGTCAGACCCCCGGCGTAACAGTCACCACCGATCGGTGCAATTCCCGCCTTGCGCGACTGGCGTTACGCCGGGGGTCTGACCCCTGGCGTAACGCTTGTCACGGGCCGGGTCAATCGGCGCTGACCGAGTCGATGGCGGCGTTGAACGTCGGGCTCGGACGCATCACCGCGGTGGCCTGGGCGGCGTCGGGGACGTAATAGCCACCGATGTCCGCCGGCTGGCCCTGCACGCCGAGCAGTTCCTCCACGATGGTCTCCTCGTTCGCCGACAGCTCGGCGGCGATCGGCGCGAACCGTGCCGCCAGCTCGGCGTCGTCGGTCTGCGCTGCGAGCGCCTGCGACCAGTAGAGCGCGAGGTAGAAGTGACTGCCTCGGTTGTCGATCTGGCCGAGGCGCCGCGCTGGCGACTTGCCGTTCTCCAGCAGCTGGCCGGTCGCCGCGTCGAGGGTGTCGGCCAGGATCTGCGCGCGGGCGTTGCCCGCCACATTGGCCAGGTGCTCGAACGAGACGGCGAGCGCGAGGAATTCGCCGAGCGAGTCCCAACGCAGGTAGTTCTCCTTGACGAGCTGCTGCACGTGCTTGGGCGCCGAACCGCCGGCTCCGGTCTCGAACAATCCACCGCCGTTGAGCAGCGGCACGATCGAGAGCATCTTGGCGCTCGTGCCCAGCTCGAGGATGGGGAACAGGTCGGTCAGGTAGTCACGCAGCACGTTGCCGGTGACCGAGATCGTGTCGAGACCCTCCCTCGCCCGGTCGATGGAGAATTGCGTTGCGACCGCCGGGGCGAGGATCTCGATCTCGACGCCGGACAGATCATGGTCGCGCAGGTACTCGTTGACCTTGGTGATCAGCTGGGCGTCGTGGGCGCGGTTCGAGTCGAGCCAGAACACGGCGGGCGCGCCCGTCGCACGGGACCGTTCGACGGCGAGACGCACCCAGTCACGGATGGGCTCGTCCTTGACCTGGCACATCCGGAAGATGTCGCCGGTCTGCACGGTCTGCTCCATCAGCGTGTCGCCGGTGCCGGCGTCGACCACCCTGATCGTCCCCGCCCCCGGCGCCTCGAACGTCTTGTCGTGGCTGCCATACTCCTCGGCCTTCTGCGCCATGAGCCCGACGTTGGGGACACTGCCCATCGTCGACGGGTCGAACGCCCCGTTTTCGATGCAGTCCTCGATCACGGTCTGGTAGACGCCGGCGTAGCTGCTGTCGGGAATCACCGCCTTTGCGTCCTGCTGCTCGCCGGCGGCGTTCCACATCTGACCCGAGGTCCGGATCATCGCCGGCATCGATGCGTCGACGATGATGTCGCTCGGCACGTGGAGGTTGGTGATGCCCTTGTCGGAGTCGACCATGGCGAGATCGGGACCGTGCTCGTACGCCGAGGCGATGTCCGCCTCGATCGCTGCGCGCTGGTCGGCGGGCAGCGTGTCGATGGCGCTGAGCACGCCGGCCCAGCCGTTGCGCGGGTCGCCACCGGCCGCTGCGATCACGTCGCCGTGCTCGGCGAACACGTCGGCGAAGAACACCTCGACGGCGTGGCCGAACATGATCGGATCGGAGACCTTCATCATCGTGGCCTTGAGGTGGATCGAGAACAGGACGCCCTGTTCCTTCGCCGCCCGCATCTCGTCGGCGAGGAACGAGCGCAGCGCGGCCACGTCCATCGCGGTCGAGTCGATCACTTCGCCGGCGAGCACGGGCACCGACTCCCTGAGCACCGTCGTGGTGCCGTCGGCGCCGACATGTTCGAGACGCACTGCGCCATCGGCGGCGACGGTCATCGACTTCTCGTTCGAGTAGAAGTCGTGCGCCCCCATGGTCGCGACGTGCGTCTTGGAGTCCGGCGACCAGGCCCCCATGGAGTGCGGATGCGACTTCGCGTAGTCCTTGACCGCCTTGGGTGCACGACGGTCCGAGTTGCCCTGGCGGAGCACGGGATTGACCGCGGAACCCATCACCGTGCCGTAACGGGTGCGCACCTCGACCTCTTCGGGCGTCGACGGCTCGTCGGGGTACTCGGGAACGTCGTAGCCCTTCGCCTGCAGTTCGGCGATCGCTGCCTTCATCTGCGGGACCGACGCCGAGATGTTGGGCAACTTGATGATGTTGGCCTCCGGGGTCAGGGCCAGCTCGCCGAGTTCAGCGAGTGCGTCGCCGATGCGCTGGTCGTCGGTGAGTCGGTCGGGGAAGGTGGCAAGGATGCGTCCGGCCAGCGAGATGTCGCGGGTCTCCACGTCGACACCTGCGACACCGGCGAAGGCCTGGATGACCGGCAGCAACGAGTACGTGGCGAGCGCCGGCGCCTCGTCGGTGAACGTGTAGATGATGGTGGACGGCTTCTCGGTCATGGGTGCTACCTGCTCGCTGGGATCGACTTGTCTACAACTTGTCTGCACTGTAGCAACGCCGCAGTCGCTGCTCCACAGGCAGCCGCGCGGCCGCACCCTCTAACCTCGACGGCGATGGACTTCGACTGGACGCCCGAACAGACCGCACTCCGAGAGCACGCACGCAAGGTCGCAGCCGAAGCGGTCGAGCGTCACGGACGGCACAACGACTCGTGGATCAACGGGTTCTCCAAGGAATTCGCCAGGGAGATGGCGGCGCACGGGTGGATCGGGATGACGTGGCCGACCGAGTTCGGCGGCGGCGGACAACCGGCGATCAACCGCCTGATCGTCGGGGAGGAACTCATCGCCGCCGGCGCACCGATCGCGGCGATGTGGTTCGCCGACCGACAGATGGGCCCCACGCTGATCCACTACGGCACGCCGGATCAGCAGGCCGAGTTCCTCCCCGGGATCCTGTCGGGCGAGACCACGTGGTGCATCGGCATGTCCGAACCCGACTCGGGATCCGATCTCGCCTCGCTGACGACCAGCGCCGTGCGTGACGGTGACGACTTCGTGATCAACGGCCAGAAGATCTGGACGAGCTTCGGCGAACTGGCCGACTACTGCTACCTGATCTGTCGCACCGACGCCGACGGGCCTCCCCACAAGGGCATCAGCGAGGTGATCGTCCCGATGGACACCCCCGGCATCGAGGTCCGGCCGATCACGGACATGACGACGAACCGCCACTTCTGCGAGGTGTGGTTCACCGACGTCCGCGTGCCGGTCGCCAACCTCGTCGGCGTCGAGGGCAATGCGTTCAAGCAGACGATGGCCCAGCTCGAACACGAACGTGGCGGCATCGACCGCCTGGTGTCGAACCAGGCTCTCTATGCGCTCGCGCTCGAACGGGCCGATCGCAGCGATCCCCGTGTCCGTCAAGAGATCGCCGCCATCGAGACCGGCTATCGCATCGGGCGCATTCTCGTGACACGCGAGGTGCTCCGCCAGGCGCCCGCCGGCTTCTCGGCGGCGACGAAGTGCTTCTGCACCGAACACGAGGTGAGGGTCGCCGAGTTCGTCGCCGCAGCGTTCGGCGCCGAAGCGATGCTGTGGGACGAGATCACGCGTGGCCTGGTCTACGCCCCCGGCTACACCATCATGGGAGGCACGTCGAACATCATGCGCAACATCCTGGGAGAGCGGGTCCTCGGACTCCCCCGCGAGCCGCGCTGATGTCCGACCGGGCCGAGTTCCTCGAATTCGACGTCGACGGGGCACGGCTCGGTGCACTCAGCTGGACGGGGCTGCTGGGGGTTCCCGCGGTCGTCGCCGTCCACGGCATCACCTCGAACGCATGGGCGTGGGACCCACTGGCACATCATCTCGCCGGCGCCGCACATCTCGTCGCCGTCGATCTCCGTGGCCGGGGACGTAGTCACCGAGCACCGATGCCATACGGCATCGCTCAGCACGCCGACGACATCGCGTCGATCGTCGAGCAGCTCGGTGGCCGTGTGCTGCTGGTCGGTCATTCGATGGGTGCCTTCGTCGTCGAGATGGTCGCCGAGCGCCGGCCCGACCTCGTGCGCGACATCCTGCTCGTCGATGGGGGCACGCCGCTCGCCGTCCCGGCCGACGGGGACATCGACGCCGCGCTCGAGCGGATGCTCGGCCCCGGGCTCGAGCGCATCCGTACCGTCTGGCCGGACCGCGTGTCCTACCAGGCGATGTGGGCGGGTCATCCGGCATTCGGTGACGACATCAGTCCCGACCTCGAACGCAATCTGCTCGCCGACCTGATCGAGGTCGACGACGGGTTCCGCACCGCCGTCGACGAGACCGCCGTACGCGACGACGGGCATGACATGCTCGCCGACGGTGACGTGCGGACCTTGCTCGACCGCCGCCGGCAGCCGACCACGATCATCCGGGCCGAGTTCGGGCCACTCGGTGGACCTCCGCCGTTCATCAGCGACGACGTCCGCGCCCGCTACCCCCAGCACCACTGGATCAACGCTGCGGGACTCAACCACTACACGGTGCTCAACAGCGCCGGCGGCGCTGCACTCGTGGCCCAGACCCTGCGCGACCTGCTGGTCGGCTGAGCGCGGAACGGGCATCGACGCCGAACGTCATCCATGGCAGTCACCTCCGGCTACGGTTCCCGCCAACGAGTGGACGAGCGGAACCGGGGGCGAAATGTACGAAAAGATCGTGGTGGGAACCGATGGTTCCGCGAGCGCGACCAAAGCGGTGGAACATGCCGCATCGCTGGCGGCCGCCACCGGCGCCCAGTTGCACATCGCGATGGCCCGACCGTCGATCCCGGCGCTGGTCGCGCCCGACATGATGATCGCCACGGCCGAGTGGACGAGCGCCAGCGACCAGGCCACGCAGGTCGCCCTCCAGGGCGCCGCCGATGCAGCGGCCGCCGCCGGCGCCGGCTCGGCGGTGACCACGCATCAGCTCTCGGGCGAACCGGCCGACGCGCTGTTGTCGTTGTGCGACGACATCGATGCCGACCTCCTGGTGATCGGCAGCCGCGGCATGCAGGGCGCCCGGCGGTTCCTGCTCGGCAGTGTGTCGAGCCGGTGCGCACACCACGCGAACCGGTCGGTCCTGATCGTCCACACCGACTGAGGAGTCGGCGCTGACGACCCCGCGCTGCGCAGAACGTTCCGTCATGGCCAGGATGTCGCCATGAGCTTGCGGATGATGACGTGGAACCTGTGGTGGCGGTTCGGTCCGTGGGAGCTGCGTCGACACGCCATCGTCGACACCATCCGATCGGCCGACCCGGACGTGTTGTGCCTGCAGGAGGTGTGGTCCGGAGCCGACGGTTCGATGGCGGACATCCTCGCGGCCGAGTTGGGCTACCACGCCGTGAGCAGCGCCTCGATCGGACGCTCGGACGTCGGATTCACGAACGCCGTGCTGTCACGGTGGCCGAGCACCCTGCTCGCCGACGAAGCGCTGCCGGGTGTCGACGGATCGCCCGGACACCGCCGGGTCGTCGCAGCGTCGGTGTCCACGCCGTGGGGGTCGTGGCCGATCGCGTCGACACACCTCGACCACCGGTTCGACGACTCCGCAGCCCGTCGACGCCAGTGCGGCCGCCTGCTCGAGCTCGCCGCCGACTGGCGGGGCGATGCAACCACGGATCTCCCTGCGCTCGTCGGGGCCGACCTCAACGCGGTGCCCGACAGCGCGGAGGTGCGCATGCTGACGGGACGTGACCCGGGCACCGCCGGCATCGTGTTCTCCGACGCCTGGGAGCAGGCTGGTGAGGGTCCGGGCGTCACGTGGAGTCGGACGAACCCCTACACGGCCGACAGCGCATGGCCGAACCGTCGGATCGATTATGTCCTCGTGTCGTGGCCCCGACCGAAACCGGTCGGCAACCCGATCGCCGCGGAGCTCGCCGGTGTCGGCCCGCTCGACGTCGACGGCGAAGCGGTGTGGCCGAGCGATCACGCCGCTGTCGTCGTCGACATCACGACCCCGAGGTGAGGCGCATCACCTTCGTGACCTGCGGGGGCGAAGCTCAAGCGGACGTCGAACCGCCGCGGCCGCAGCGGAGACGGAGCACGCGGTCGCCGTCTGATCATCGCCTCCTCCCAGGCCGTCGCAGCCGGCGGCTCCGGTCCGATGGCGACGCCGGCGCGGTGCAATGCTCGCTCGATGACGACCGCCGAGCGTGCAGCTGGACCGGCGGCGCGCCCGGTGAATCCGCTGTCGGGGGCAGCGTTCCGGAACCTGTGGTTCAACAACGTCGCGTTCTTCCTCGTCGCGAACGCACAGCGGTTCGTGTTCGGCTGGCTGGTGCTCGACGGGCTGCAGCGCGACGAGAGCGTCCAGGGGCTGGTCGTGTTCACACTCGGCCTGCCGGCGGCGTTCCTCGTCCTGCAGGCGGGCGCTTGGGCCGATCGTTGGGATCGTCGCCGGATGTTGATCGCCACCCAACTCGCCGGAGGTGCCGTGATGGCGGCGACCGCCGTCGTGGTCGGCTCGGGGGCGGTCAACCTGGCCTGGGTCATCCTGGCCACGTTGCTCGCCGGATCGGCCGCGGCGATCGGCTCCCCGGTGCGTTCGGCGCTGATTCCGGCGGTCGTCGCCAGGGAACAGCTCTTCGGTGCCATCGCACTGAACGCGATCGCGATCACGCTGTCGATGATCCTCGGTCCGGTGCTCGCGAAGCTGGCGGGCGACCGGTTCGGTTTCGAAGGGGCGTTCTGGTTCCAGGCAATTCTGATGTTCGTCGGGGTGCTGTTCCTGCTGCGCCTGGAGGTGCCGTCCCACGACGAGATCCGTGAACGTCGTTCCGTCCTCGACGAGACCAGAACGTCGGTGCGCCACGTGCTCGACGATCCGCATCTGAAGACCCTCTTCGGCCTGCTGCTGACGGCGAGCTTGACGATCAACCCGGCGATCCTGGTGACCGTCCAGGCGCACGTGAAGAGCGAACTCGGCCAGGACTCCGGCAAGGCGGCCATCCCGTTGGCGTTGATGGGCCTCGGCATCGCGATCACGTCGTTCGTGGTGATGCGCAAGGGCGAAATGAAGAACAAGGGTGCGGTCTTCCAGCGGGCGATGATCTGCGGCACCGTGATCACGTTCCTCATCGGACGTACGACGACGTTCGCCCAGGTGCTGGTGTTGGCCTTCGTGATGGGACTGGCGGGGGGGTTCTTCATCAACATGAACCAGGGCCTGGTCCAGGCCAACACCCCGCAGTCGCTCATGGGTCGGGTGATGGGGCTCTACACGCTCGTCAACGTCGGGTTGATGCCGTTCGGTGCGCTGGCCATCGGCGTCCTCGCCTCGTGGATCGGTACCGGCAACGCCATCAGTGCAGCGGCGGCGATCGGCTTCGCGGTCGTGATGACGACCTACATCCGGAACACCGAGCTGCGCCGCCTCGGCTGACGAGGCCCGCACCCGATTCGATCACGAGCGACATCGTGTGCACGTGCATTTCATCGGGATCGACGGGATCGAGCGAACGGAGCGTGTCGGATCTCGACGCGTCGGGCACGCTCGACGGCAACGCACCGAGCGCTGGGAGGTTCGATGAGGCACGCAGATCGATCGACGGAGCCGTTCGATCCGGACCAGCCGGTGTCGCCCGCCGAGGACCGTGACCGTCAGCTCGCGGCTGCGGCGTGGATCCTCGGGTGGATCGGCGGACCCGTCCCGGCGGTGGCGATCCTGATCGTGACGAAGACCCCGTCGTGGAGTCGACAGCTCGTCTGGGCGGCAGCCGCCTTCTGGACTGCGATGTGGGCCGTCCTCATCGGGCTGCTGGTCGCGGAGATCTCCGGTGACGTGCCTGCGTTCGCCGTCTGGTGGATCGGTGCCGTCGTGGCTGCGCTGGGGGCAACGGTGGCCGCCACACGGGTCGCGGTGCGTCGCTCCGAACGCTCGCCGCACCGGACATCGTGGTGACGGAGCAGCCGCTGCGATCCGAGCGGTGCCCGCTGTCGGGTCACCAGCCGTCGCGTGTCGGCGGCATCTCGCTGGCTCCGTTGTCGTGGAGTCGGACGCCGAGCGTCTGATAGATCTGGATGCCGGCGTCCTCGAAGCCGTTGACCGAGCCCGCCATGTACATCAACCACACTCGGCTGCGCCGTTCACCGACCAGGTCGACCGCGGCATCCCAGTGGCGTTCCAGATTGTCGACCCAGTGCCGCAACGTGCGCTCGTAGTGCTCGCGGAGGTTCTCCACGTCGCGCACCTCGAAGCCGGCCGCCTCCATCGATCGCACGGTGTCGGCAATGTCGAGCAGCTCTCCGTCGGGGAACACGTAGCGGTTGACGAAGCTGCGACGGCCGAGACGTGAGCCGCCCACCGATGCGATCGCGTGGTTCAGCAGCCGACCTCCCGGCACCAGCAGGTCGTGGAGACGCTGGAAGTAGAGCGGCATCCGTTTGTGGCCGACGTGCTCGGCCATCCCGATCGAGGAGATCGCGTCGTAGGGACCGTCGTCAACCTCGCGGTAGTCCTGGAGGCGGATCTCGATACGGTCGGCCAATCCCGACTCCTCGACCCGTCGGCGGGCGTCGGCGGCCTGTTCGCTGCTGATCGTGACGCCGACGACGTCGACGTCGTGGTGCGCCGCGGCGTGCATCGCCATCGAGCCCCAACCGCAGCCGACGTCGAGCAGCCGCCGCCGACCCGCACCATTGCCCTCGCCGCCATGATCCGGTCCATCCAGCCCGAGTTTGCGGCAGATCAGCTCGTGTTTGGCCGCCTGCGCCTCTTCGAGCGTTGCGTCCGGTGTGCGAAACCGGGCGCACGAGTAGGTCATCGACGGTCCCAGCACGAGTTCGTAGAACTCGTTGCCGACGTCGTAGTGGTGTCCGACGGCGGTGCGGTCACGCCGCACGGAGTGGCGGATGCCGTGCGGGACCAACTCTTCGGCGGGGGGCTTCGGGCGGGCTCCGAGGCCGCCGACACTCCTCGTCGCCCGGACCAGTTCGGGAGCGGCACGCAGCAGCGCGGTCGTGTCCCCGTCCGCTCCCACCTGCAGCGCTCGCAAGACGTCGACCATGTTCCCGTCGACGTCGATGTCGCCGACGATGAAGGCGCGCGCCGGTCCGAGCTCGTCGGGCGACCACACGATGCGGCGCAGCGCTTCGGGGCGCTTCATGTGGACGGTGCCGACGTCGGGACGTCCGTACGCGGACCCGTCCCAGAATCGCATCTCCACCCCGAGACCGTGGCCGAACACTCGGCTCAACAACGGCTCGAGCGTGTCGGCGACCGGTCGGTCGTCCGTCCGGCGGTCTCCCGTTCGGGTCGAGTGCATCAGTGTCGTCATTCGATTCTCCCCACATGTGTCATCGACAGGGCACCGACATGCTGCCACATCGGAGCCGGCCGCTGGACCGATCCGAACTCGACTACCCGGGGATCGGCAACCCCAATCGCCCCCGCACATCGCCGACCGGTGCCGCGGTAGCGTCGTCGACAGTGCGAGTGTTCCTCACCCACAACCCCGAAGACCGCGAGGCCTACTACGGGCGGGCGCTGCCGTTGCTCGCACAGACGGCCGACGTGGTGCAGAATCCGCTCGACCGCGACCTGTCGACGGCCGAGCTGATCGAGGCGGCACAGGGTTGTGACGTCATCGTCGCCCACCGGTCGACGCCGGGCGAAGCGGCCGCCTTCGAGCAGTTGCGGGGTCTGGTCGCCTTCCTGCGGTGTGCCGTCGACACGTCCACGATCGACGTCGACGCCGCCTCGGCGAACGGCGTGCTGGTCGCTCGTGCCGACAAGAGCTTCGTGGCCTCCACCGCTGAATTGGCGCTGGGGCTGCTGATCGACGTTGCTCGAAACATCAGCGTCTCGGCGGCCGAGTACGCCGAGGGCCGCACACCTGCCCAGCGTCCGGGACGACAGTTGCGGGGTCGTTCGGCCGGCATCATCGGCTACGGATCGATCGGGTCGCACCTCGCTGATCTGCTGGTTGCGGTTGGCATGGACGTACTCGTCCACGACCCCTTCGTCGTCGACCCGCGCCTCGAGGCGGTCACCTTCGTCGGGCTCGAGGAACTGCTGCGTTCGGCCGACGTCGTCTTCCCCCTCGCGCCGGGATCGCCCGAGACGGAGAACCTGATCGGCGCGCCCGAACTCTCCTCGATGCGACCTGGGGCGCTGCTCGTCAACGTGAGCCGCGGCGAGCTCCTCGACGAGGCGGCGGTCGCCGACGCCCTGCGCTCGGGCCGCCTCGGCGGCCTCGGCCTCGACGTCGGCCGCGCCGCCGATCAACGGCCCTCGCCCGAACTGGCGGCGCTCCCGGGCGTTGTCGCGACGCCGCACCTCGGGGGCCTGACCCCGGAGAACGCCGACGCCCAGGCGGCCAGCAGCGTCGAGCAGGTCGCCGCGATGAACTCTGGCGAGATTCCTCCGCGCTCGTTGAACGCCGAACATGCCACACGCCTGCGGGCGCTGTGGGATCGCACCGAGCCCTGATGCAGTACGCCTGCGACACCCACATCCACTTCTACGACCACCGCCACCCGGTGGCACCCGCGGCGACGATCCGCCCGCCGGATGCGACACCCGACGACTACCGAGCCGTGCAGACCACATTGGGCACGGAGCGCATCGTCGTCGTGCAACCGACCACCTACGGCCTCGACAACACATGTCAGCTCCAGGCGATGGCAGCCTTCGACCACGCGGCGCGCGGCGTGATGGTGGTCGACGCGAACACCGCATCCGAGGAGCTCGCTCGCCTCACGGACCTGGGCGTGCGTGGAGCCCGCTTCCACATGCTTCCCGGCGGTGCCGTCGCCTGGGAGATGCTCGAGGCGGTTGCCGCCCGAATCCAGGCGTTCGGGTGGCACGTCCAGCTCCAGCTGAACGGCCGCCAGCTGCCTCGTCTGGTCGATCGGCTGCTACGGCTGGCCGTCGACCTCGTGGTCGACCACGTCGGTCGGTTCATGCCGGTGGTCGAGACCGACTCGGACGAATTCGCCGCCCTGCAGACCCTGATCGACCATGGTGCGACCGTGAAGTTGTCGGCCCCGTACGAATCATCGGGCACCGGTCCGCCGGCCTTCGACGACGTCACCCGTCTCGTCGACGCACTGGTGTCATACGCACCGGACCGCCTGCTGTGGGCCAGCAACTGGCCCCATCCCGGTCAGACGAGCCCACCGACTGCGGCTGAGCTCGTCGCACTGCGCGATCGTTGGTTACCGACGGACGAACTTCGGAAACGAGTGCTCGTGGACAACCCCGCCGCGATCTACGACTTCTGACCACGAAAGGCCCTGACATGACCGATTCAGCCGCATCTCCCCCCGTCGCCTATGCGTCGTACCCGTCGCTGGTCGACCGGACCGTGCTGATCACCGGCGGCGCCGACGGCATCGGCGCCGCAATGGTCGAGCAGTTCGCCGCTCAGGGGTCCAAGGTGGCCTTCATCGATGTCAACGCAACGAAGGCGGCCGAGACGATCGAGCGGTGCGGTCGTGACGAACCACGTCACCTTCCCCGCTTCTACGAGGTCGACCTGGTCGACATCGACGCGCTGCGCGCGGCGGTCAGCCAGGCCCAGGCCGACCTCGGCGGGATCACCGTGCTGGTCAACAACGCTGCCAGCGACGACCGCCACGGCTGGGAGGACATGACGGTCGCGTACTGGAACGATCGGCTGAACACGAACCTGCGCCACTACTTCTTCGCGATCCAGGCCGTCGCCCCGGCGATGATCGCCGACCAGCACGGCTCGATCATCAACATCGGGTCCAGCAGCTACATGATGCAGGAGGACTTCTTCCCCGGCTATGCGATCGCCAAGTCGGGCGTCGAGGGCATCACCCGCACGATGGCCAGGACGTTCGGACCCGACAACATCCGGGTCAACACGGTCATGCCGGGATGGGTCGCCACCGAACGCCAGCTCACCAAGTGGTGGACGCCCGAAGGCGAAGCAGGAACGCTGCGCGACCAGGCGCTGAAACGCCGCATCACACCGGTCGAGTTCGTCCAGATGGTGCTGTTCCTGGCTGCCGATGACGGTGCGGCGTGCACGGCCCAGCAGTTCCTCGTCGACGGCGGCCGCTTCTGACGACCGCTCCACCGCCGCCGAACGGGCGGCGCATCGTCATCGGTTTCCTGCGGAGACCAGCCAGCCGGCGGCACCGAGGCTGACGCCCACGTCCGGCTCGTATCGTTCGACGAGGTCGGCCCTGACGCCGTCGAGGGCCCGGGGCCGGTCATCTGCGGACAGCCGCCCGAGTAGCCCGCGGACCATCCCCATCCCGAACGGGAATTCGAGGGACGCATCGACGTCGGCACCGCCGGCCAACAGCACCGTGGTCACCGTCGGTTCGACCTCGACCTCGGTGAATCCAGCGGCCTCGAGCAGCGCAACCGTCTCGTCAGGTCGCTTCAGCGCAAACATCCCGGGCCCGGCGCAGCGGCCGCCGCATCCAGGGAGATCGCCGTGCTCGGCGACTGCGCGGCCCACGACCATCAGCCATTCGTTGGCAACGAGGTCCTGCCAGCAGACGAACGACAGGCGCCCGCCAGGGACGAGGGCACGACGAAGGTTCGAGAACGCTCCCTCGGGATCATCGAAGAACATCAGGCCGAACTGACTGACGATCAGCGAGAACTCGCCGTCGGCGAAACCATGTGTCTGAGCATCCGCGACCAGGAACGCGACGTTGTCGATCCCTTCCCCGACTGCTCGGTTCGACGCCACCTCGATCAGCGGCTGGGAGATGTCCAGGCCCGAGAACTCGATCGGCGTGTTCGACGTAGTGCACCGACTCGCCACCGTTCCACGCTTCCACCTGCCCCTGGTTCGGACCCATGATGCCTCCCACCGGTACGACGCACGACGTCGAACGGGCGCCAGACGCGAGCCGAGCGCCACGCCCTCAGTAGCGAGCGAACGCCGTGCTGGCGAGTTCCACGGCGCCGCCCCCGCCGTCCGCGATCAGCGCGGTGCCCGTGACGAACGACGACTGGTCGGATGCGAGGAAGAGGCAGCATGCGGCGATCTCCTCGGGTGACGCCGGACGGCGCAACGGAACCGAGGCCGACGCCAGGCGGTAGGCGTCGTCCCGGCTGATCCCGCGAGCCGCAGCCATGGCGTCCATGTCGTCGTCCGCCATCGGTGTCACGACCCAGCCGGGGCACACCGCATTCGCCCTGATGCCACGCGGACCGAAGTCGACAGCGATCGATCGAGCGAGGCTGATCAGCCCCGCTTTCGATGCGTCGTAGGCGACGGCACGAGGCGCATTGGCGAGCCCGTTGACGCTCGAGACGAGCACGACCGACCCACGTCCGCGATCGAGCATGACGGGGATCGCCGAACGAAGCAGCATCAGCGGGCCGGTCAGGTTGACGTCGATCGTGCGGTGCCAGTCGGCGTCGGTCACCTCGACCACCGAGCCCGGTCGGTCGATGCCCGCATTGGCCACGACCACGTCGATTCCCCCGAAGGCGGCGACGGTCGACTCGACCGCCTCGACGGCGTGGGCGGGATCAGCCGCGTCGCCGGGAACCGCCAGGCCACCGATCTCGGTGGCGATGTCCTCCAGCGGTTCGCGGCGACGACCAGTGACGACCACCTGTGCGCCCTGCGCAGCGAATCGACGAGCGATCGCTGCACCGATGCCGGAGCCGCCACCGGTGACCACCGCCACCTTCCCGCTCAGCTGCTCCATCGCCGCCCACGATAGGCGGCGCGGCGTAGCTCAACGGACAACCTGTTGCGCCCGGCTCCCCTCAGGAGGATTCTGCACCGTCGATCCATGCCCAGGCGACTTCCCGGTCGTCGAAGCGCTTGACCTCGACGCCCAGCAGCGTGCCCAGGGGTGTCCCGACGAAGTCGGAGACCTTGCTGAGCAAGCCGTCGTCGGTGACGACCGCCATCTTGTCGATGGAGTCCTTGAAGTCCTTCGTGAACATCAGGTCGTCCTGGATCGCAGCGGGTTCGAGCCCCGAGACGTCGTCCAGTTCGACGATCAGGTCGAAGTGGCGCTGGTTGTCTGCGCGGAGCTCGAGTTCGGGACGCAGCTTGTCGTAGTCGTCGCTGGTCAGTTCACCTGAGATGACGACGGCGAGAGTGTCGGGGCGTGATTGGGACAGGATTTCGATCATTTCGGATCACCTCTGACACCGGGCTACCCCCGAGTTCCGTCGGTCAGTCACCACGACGGGAGGTGAGACCGGAGGTGTGCAACGTCCGACCGCGGCATCTCGCCGTCGGTGGTCAACCCCGGACCTATCCGTTGATGCGCTCCATGGCTGCGGTGATCGCCGGCATCGCCGTGTCGAGGTCGAAGATGATCCGGGTGTCGAGTTCGAGGAACTCGCCGAGTGCCAGCGCCGCCTCGAGCCCCATTGTCTGGGCATCGGTGCCGTCCTTCACCCGGCTGACCGTGAATCCACCCGAGCCGTCGCTGTACATGTACCAGCAGAGACGCTCGCTGTCGGCGTTCGCCGCTTCGTCGGCCTCGATCTTCCCCCAGATGTTCATCATCCGCTGGGAGGCCTCCGGCGTCAGTGGCCGATTCTTCCATGTGGTGCACACCAACATGTCTCTCTCCTTCTGTGTCGTCCCCCGACACGAGTGTGAACATCGGCCCCCCGACTGTCAAGGTGCTGTCGCACCCGAGGTCAGAACGCTTCCCGTGCCCTCACGCCCGAGGCCCAACGTCCGCTCTGGGGTTCGGACTCGTGGCTGGTGGGCCGGACGTGGACCGAGGGCGGCAACGTAGAGTCGGCCCATGGCTTCGACCGACGATCACCTGCTCGCCGACCTGCGGCAGCAGGCGGAGTCGATGGACGGCCCGTCGGCACTGCCTCGCCACGAGGACGGCGAACCGGTCTTCGACCAACCGTGGCAGGGGCGCGCCGTCGCCCTTGCGATCGAGACCGTGGCGGCGCTCGGCGTGTCGTGGGAGGACTTCCGCAGCCGTCTCATCGCAGCGATCGGCGCCGACCCGCACCGCGACTACTACGAGTCGTGGCTCGTTGCGCTCGACGATCTCGTCGCCGATCACCACCTCGCTTCGCGCGAGGAGATCGACCGGCATCGGATGGTCGCAGCGGCCTACCGCACGACCGAGGACCGCATCGACGACCTCGAGGTCTTTCCCGTGCCCGCAGACGAGGACACGTTGCACGAACTGCTCACCGTCGTGTTCGCAGAGCACTGGCGCTCGATCCGCTTCGGCATCCTGCTGCCGGGAGCCGTCTACGAGCTGACCGCGACGGAGCCGCCGCGTCTCACCGTGCTCGACGGTCACCTCACGATCGACCTCGGACATTCCGGCCTGCACCTCTGCATCGGAGAACATCGGGGCGCGCCCGGCAGGCCGGTCGATCAGCACGTGGCCCGCCGACGCCGTTGCGCGCACGCCGAACTCCAGCGCCAGTGGACCGAGGGCGCCCCAGGCTCGTGGATGTTCCGGATGTTCAACGGTGACGGCGACCAGATGATGACCGTGCTCCTCCCGAACCCGTTTCTCGATGACGACGATCGCATCCTCGACGAACCGGACTGGTCGCGACTCGCCCTGTGGGACACGCTGCGCGCCCGCTTCCTCGATCTCCCTGCGGATCCGGTCGACCGCAGCGCAAGCCGCTTCACCCACGCCTGAGGGCCCGCACGGACCCGACCGATCACACTCAGGGGGCGGTTACGACACCAGTGCCGATCATCGAGTTGCGGTCGATGAGGGTCACCAATTCGTCCTCCGTCATCGCCTCGGTGCCGTCCGGGCGCACCGGCAACACGAAGTACCGCACCTCGGAGCTCGAGTCCCACACGCGGACACGCACGTCGTCGTCGAGGTCGACCCCGAACTCGTGCAGGACCGCGCGCGGCTCGGCGACCGCCCGCGCCCGGTACGCAAAGCTCTTGTACCAGATCGGAGGAAGACCCAGCAGCGGCCACGGGTAGCAGGAACACAGCGTGCACACCACGAGGTTGTGCACGTCGGCGGTGTTCTCCACCACCCGGATGTTGCCCTCGACTCCGCCCACGCCGAGTTCGGCGCACGCGGCGTTGCCGTCGTCGAGCAGCCGCTGCTTGAACTCGGGGTCGGTCCAGGCGTGCGCCACGACCCGAGCCCCGTGGTGAGGACCGAACCGGTGCTCGAGCGCGTCGGTGAATGCGTCGATGGCGTCGGTCTTCACCACGCCCTTCTCGACGAGAGCGGCCTCCAATGCCATCGCGCGCACCTCGAGCGCCGACCGAGCCCGCCGTGAGCCGGGCGTGTCGTAGTGCCGATGGCCGTGCTCGTCGCCATGCTCGTGCGCGTGCGCGGAGTCGTCGGCCTGGTGGTGATCGTGGTCGTGGTCGCTCATGGAGCCTCCAGGTAGCTCTCCCACAGATCGATGAGGAGATCGAAGGAGGGTTCGCCTTCGCCGCGCTGGTCGCCCCAGAGTGCTCGGGAGTCGAACTGGACGGTGTAGACGGCCTCGAACTGTCCGACGTGGCCACCGGGCTCGGTCGGTGGCTGATGCTCGGCGCCCGGGACACGTTCGACCACTCCGACCGCGCCGCGCACGTAGCGAGGGCAACGGTGGTGTCCGTCAGGTCGCATGCGACACACCCGGACCCGGTCACCGACTGCGAACCGTGGCGAGTTCGCCTCGGACAACCGTGGCGTGGTCGTGAGCATCTGGACGAGACCGGGAACCGCCTCGGGCGCGTCGTTGCGTGGTGGCGTGAGGGTCGGATCGTCCGCCAGCGCAGCACGCCAACGGTCGAGGTCGTCTCGGTCGACGATGCCGTCGCCGAGCAGGCGCTGTTCGGAACACACGAGCCACTTCTCCGCATAGCCCGACGCAAGGTACTGCGCCGGTGGGATCGCCTCGATACCCGGACGACTCATGCCGCCGGACAGCAGCGCGGTCGCCTGCAGACGTGCCTCCCACCATTCGTGTCCCGACGCCACTGCCGACACGTCGACGGGCCCGAAGCCGGCCAAGCCGCCCATGTCGTGGATGCCGTCCATCGCCGCAAGCTAGCCGACGGACTGCTGCCATTCGAGGGTCCCGCCAGTCAGCGTTGGTCGTCGCCGACGGAGCCGGGCCAGCGGAACACCACGTCGGTGTCGGACCATCGCGGCTCGTGGGCGTCGAGATACTCGGCGAGTTCGGCGTCGCGATCCTCCGCGAGGCACAGCCGCCGACGCGCCGACGAGATGCGGACCGCGGGGTCGGCGGTCGCCCTGGCGAGCGGTGGACGTGGCACGTCCCACCGTTCAGCGTCGAGGCCGAGTCCGGCGAGGATCTCGGCCAGGTCGTCGGCGGTCGGCCCGGTGGGACGTTCCAGTGCCCAGAAGTGGCGCCACGCATCGTTCCATGCCGACAGTGGGTGGCGCGGCGGGAGCACCAGCACGACGGCCAGGCGTGCGTGTGCGGTCAGCGCCAACAGGAACGCCTCGATGTCGGCGGCGTTGTAGGCCACGTGGTGGCACACGACGACGTCGACGATCGGAGTGATGTCGGCGATGTCGGGCCAGACGCCCTCCACGGTCATCGACCGTGCGCCGGCCGTTGCTGCGGCTCGCGTGAACTCGGCGAGCATCGCCGGGCTCTGATCGACGCCGATCACCCGCTCGGCGGGCGGGACGAGCGCGATCGCTGCACGTCCACCACCACACCCGACGTCGAGCACCGACCCGCCGGCGACGGGAAGCACCTCTCGTGCAACGTCTGCGGCGCGGGCACGGCGATCGAGCGTGTCGTCAACGACGAACATCGACGTGTCGTGCTGCCAGGGCGACACCGGCGCGCTGGCCAGGATCTCGTCGGGGATCGCCCACTGCTCGAGTTGCTCGGCCCATCGGCCGGCGGCCTCGGTGACGGTCGGCGTGCGGCCGTCCGGCTGCGGCTCACGCGGCGAGTTCATGTCGAGATCCTCACTTCGAGGTCATGACCCAGATCCCGTCCCAGCTCTTCGGGGCGTCGGATCGGAGCTGTTCGCAACGAGCGACGTACAGCGCCGAGAGCGCATCGCCCGGATGGGCACGCAGGCACCGCTGGAATGACCCGATCGCCGCATCCCACGCGCCGCTGCGATAGCTGCTGATGCCGTCGCGGAAGTCGTTCACCACGTCCATCAGATGCGGGAACGTCTCGTCGGTGTGGTAGTCGAGCACCTCGTGCACACCGACCGGTTCGGTCTTGCCCTTCACCACCACGCGATCGACCTCACGGGTCCGGTATACGCCCTTGAGCTCCTGATGGGTGAAGTCGCTGATCAGGATACGGGCGCTGTATTCCTTGCAGGCGCTCTCGAGTCTCGCCGCAAGGTTGACCCCATCGCCGATCATCGTGAAATCCATCCGCTTCGGCGAGCCGATGTTGCCGACGACGACGGTGTCGGTGTTGATGCCGACGCCCATACCGATCGGCGGTTTGCCGTCTGCCGCCCGGTTCACGTTCCACCCGTTGAGCGACCGGATCATCGCGATCGCGGTACGGACGGCGCGGTCTGCGTCGTCGGGCTCTGGCTGGGGCAGACCGAACGCAGCCATGATGGCATCGCCGATGAACTTGTCGAGCATGCCGCCCTCGTGCTGGATGCAGTCGACCATCAGCGTGAAGTATTCGTTGAGCATGCTCACCGTGGCCTGCGGTCCGAGCTGCTCGGTCAGCGTGGTGAACCCACGGATGTCGGTGAACAACAGCGTGGCGACCGCACTGGTCCCACCGAGGATGTCCTCGTCGCCGCGCACGAGCCGGTCGGCCAGCGCCGGATCCATGTAGCGCGCCATGGTGGAGCGGACACGCTTCTCGTTCGAGATGTTCTCCAGCAGGAGGATGGTCCCGTCGTCATCCGCCTCGAGGCGCAGCGGCACGCCGGTCACGTTGACGGACACGGTGTCGCCACCATCGCCGACACCGAGCTGCAGGTCGACATCCATCAGCGACCCCGACTCGTCCGTGGCCATCACGTCCTCGACGAGTGCCAGGATCCGAGGGTTCCGCTCGAACAGTTCGTGGACCGAACGGCCGACGATCCATTCCTCCTGCGACCCGAGGATCGACGCGCCGGCGGCGTTGCACGTCACGATCGAGCCCTCGTGGTCGAGGGTGATGACGCCGTTCGTCATCGACTCGAGAACGGCGTCGTTGTAGTTCTTGACCCGTTGGACGTCGTCGAACAGCTTGGCGTTCTCGAGGGCGATCGCGACCTGGGCGGTGAAGGCACGCAGTCGCTGCTCGTCCTCGGCGCTGAACGGTCCGCCCCGTTTGTTGAGGGCCTGGGTGGCACCGATGGTGAAGCCCGCCTTGTTGACCAGTGGGACGCACAGGATCGAACGGGTGAAGAAGCCGGTCTGCGTGTCGAACGAGGGGTTGAACCGCAGGTCGGCGTACGCATGCGGGATGTTGATCGTCTCACCGCTCGTGAACACCGTGCCGGCGATCCCGACGGAGTCGGGGAACCGGATCTCGACGACGCCGTCGTTGCCCTCGGCGACGCGAGCGACGAGCTCGGACGCACGGGTGTCGTGCAGGAAGAGGGTCGATCGCTCGGCGTCGAGCATCGCCGTGGCCTCGGCCATGACGCGCAGCAGCAGCGCATCGAGGTCGATCTCGGCGGTGATGTCGGCGACGAGGTCGACGAACTCCATCTCCTTCACAGCCTGCGCTCGACTGCGCTCCTCGCGCTGGCCACTGGTCAACGCCAGCGCCGCCTGGGTGGTCATCGCCTCGAGCAGCTGGAGGTCGTTGTCGTCGAACTCCCCGTCGCGACGGTTGAGCACCTGGGCCACCCCGATCAGATCACCGCGTCCGCTGCGGATCGGCGCACAGACGATCTGCCGGGTTCCGAAGCCGGTCGTCTCGTCGACCTCCGGATTGAAGTCCGGGTGGATGTAGGCGTCGTTCACCACCATGCCCTGACCGGTCTGGAACACCTTGCCGGCGATGCCTCGGTCGTTGAGCATCCGGATCTCGCGCGGCCCCTGATCGGTCATCGAGCGCGAGTAGAGCTCGTTGGTGTTCTCATCGTTGAGGAACAGGGTCGCCCGCTCTCCCCGTAGGGCTGCCGCAGTCATCGCTACCAGGCTGGCGAGGACCTCGTCGAGCGTGTCGAGCGCGGCGACGGTACGCGACACGTCGACCAGCGTCTCGGCGAAATGCAGTCGCTTGGCCTGATCGAGCAGCGCATCGGCGTCGGTGCTCGTGGCTCGGATCGTTGTCGGCTCCACGGTCATCTCGGAGTGCTCGATTCTGTGGTCTCGAGACGGAGGCGCAGCTCGGTAATGGTGTCGTGCAGCTCGCGGCGCTCGGTGTCGAACTGTTGCGACTGGCGGGCAAGTGCGCCGTCGTGCTGCTGTTGGGTTTCGTCGGCATGGCGTCGGGCGGCGATGACGGCACGGCGGAGTTGCTCGGCCTCCGCCGCACCGTCGCGCTCGACGGCCTGGACGGCAGCGAGCAGCTCCTCGCGCTGCTGCGTCATCTGATCGCGCAGGGCCGTGATCGTTGCGCGGAGGTCGACGATCACGCTCTGGTGCTCTGCGCCGGCTCGCTGTTCTGCGTTCGCCGCTTCGGCGCGGGCGGTCTCGAGGGCAGTTCGGAGCGCGCGGACGTCGCTCTTCAACGCCTCCAGTTCCAGCTCTGTTGTGTCCGCCATCGCTCCTCCATCCATCAGCATGCTCGACCGGCACCGCGCTGCACGAGCCCCGCACGGGGTCACGATGATGGCGGAGCCTCTCACCCGATCCAGTAGCGCCTCTTGCGCACACCACCGCCGACGTCGCCGACGATGTTCTCGAGGACACCGCCACATCGCTCGATCGTGCGCGCCGACGCCAGGTTGTCCTCATCGCAGGTGACGAGGACGCAAGTCGCGTCGTACGAACGGGCGATGACGAGGCTCTGACGGAGGATCTCGGTGGCATGCCCCCGTCGACGGTGCTCGGGAAGCACGGCATAGCCGATGTGGCCACCCGTCGCCAGGAGGTGATCGTTCAGCCGGTGGCGGATCGAGGTTCGTCCGACGACCACCCCACCCACGTCCGCCAACAGGAACGTGGCGGGCACCCATGGCGCCGGCAGGTGCCGGGCGTGGCGCTGCTCGTCGAGCAGCTCGAGATAGTCGCTCCAGCGCATCCCGTGTCGGTGGCCGAGCGCGAACTCGAACCGCTCGGCGGCGAGCACCCGGTGAGCGTCGAGCACCGCTGCCTCGTCCGGTGAGCGGACGGGTCGGAGCGTGAGTGCTGCGACGGTCATCGCTGCATCATGTCACCGCCGACACACGTCGATCTCCGGGAATTCCGAGCCGGAGTCCGCCCGGTGATCGCTGAGCGCTGACCGCAACGCCTCCAGGAATGCGGCGGGTCGGTCGCGAGCCGGGTCGTCGGCCGCTCGTTCGATGACATGCAGCGGCCAACCATGGCGGGCACTGACCTTTTCGGCGATCGCAACGGGGTTGGCACGGTCGTCACTGCCCCAGATCAGCGTGGTCGGTACCTCGATGTGGTCGAGCTGCTCCGCCGGGATGCGAGGTAGGCCGGTCGTTCGGAACACGCTTCGTGCGGCGCCGGCGGAGGGGGACGTGGCGAGCTCCACGTTGTAGGTGACGAACGTGGCCCAGTCCTCGCTCAGGTCGTGGCGCAACGCGTCGAGGTCGTAGGCGCACTGGTCCATGAAGCGCTCATAACTCCGCTTCCGGGGACGGGCCTGGAATCGCAGGAGGCCGAGCGCGAAGCCGGCCCGTGGCCGGAATCGGGCCAATCCGAGCGAGTCGACCAGCACGAGCCGTCGCAGACGACCCGGCGATCGCACGGCGAACCTGGCCGCCAGTGCTCCACCGAGCACGTGGCCGACGACCGTCGGTGGTTCGTCGCAGGTCGCCTCGATGAGGGCAGCCAGCCAGTCGATGGCGCGTTCGGCGTCCAGCGGTCGGTCGCCCGTTCCGGACGAACCGTGGGCCGGCAGGTCGGGGGCGATCACCCGGTGGGTCGTGATCAGATCGGGGATCGTCCAGCGCCAGTTCACCGCGGACTCGCCAGGGCCGTGCAGGAGCACCACCGGCGCTCCGGCGCCACCTTCGAGGACGACGGTCGGGACACCGGCGGCATCGAGGCGCCGCTCGACGACGGGAACGCCGCGCAGCAGCCGCTCGCGGAGCTGCTGCGGTGTGGTGGAGGTGGTCGTGGCCATCACCGCACCTCCCGGTGACCGGCGACGATCAGCAGGCCGGGCTCCATCACCGAGGCATCGCCGTCGACGAACGGCGCGCACCGCTCGACGACCTCCGTTTCGAGCGCCGCCCGGGAGCGCTCGTCGAGTTCGGCTGCCATCACGGCCAGCGGCGTGCTCCAGACGTACTGCCAGAGGAACTCGGCCGGCGGGGCAACACGCAGCGGTACCGCCGTGGTCTCGATCTCGATGCGGTCGAAACCGGCGGTCGCCATCAGCGTTCGTGCTTCGTCCGGGTCGTGCAGCGCGAACACGGTGTGCACGAACATCGATGCGCCTGGCCCCAGGTGGTTGGCGAGGGCACGGTCGATCGCCTCGAACAGCGGTGGCGTGGGCCCGGGGGTGCACCAGACCGCCCGGCCGGTCGGCGCGAGCACGCGGCGCATTTCGCTCAGTGCCCGATCCTTGTCGGCGAAGAACTGCACCCCCATGGAGCACAGCGCCAGGTCGAACGCCCCGTCGGGCAGTGGCATCTGTTCGGCGGGCGCTTCGTACCAGTCGATCGTGCCGGGGCTCGCGGTGCCCGCGGTCTGGAGCATGCCGGGGTTGGCGTCGAGGCCTGCGACCGTGCCGTCGGGCCCGACCGCTTGGCGTGCGAGACGCGCAACGATCCCCGTGCCGCAGGCGACGTCGAGCACCCGCTCACCCGGAGTCGGGCGAGCGACGGCGACGAGGCGCCGGGCGATCGGTTCGCCGATCGCCGGCACGAAGTGGCGCTCGTAGTTCCCGGCGCCGCCGGTCGCGTGTGTGTCGCGGAGCGATGTGGTCAGTGGGTTGGTCATCGGTTCCTCCTCGGTGAGTCCGGAGTTCGGTTCGCTACACGAGCAACGTTCGCACGTGACCGTTCAGCCGACTTCGGGAGGATCCGCCGATCTTGCGGCATCGACATGAGGGGAATCCCTCATACCCGCGATGCCGAGCGGTGACGCCGATCAGAGCAGGCCGCGGTCGTAGGCCCAGGCCGTCGCTGCCGCCCGGTTCGACGCATCCGACTTGACGAAGATGTTGCCGAGGTGGCGTTCGACGGTCTTCTCGCTGATCGCCAACTCGTCGGCGATCTCGCGATTGGTCCTTCCGGCAGCCACCAGGCGCAGTACCTGCCACTCCCGGTCGGTGACCAGCCGGTCCTGTACATGTGCGTCCGACGCATCGGGCCCCGAACTGCCGAGCAACCGGTCGAGCTGCGCGATCGCCGGCGACGCGCCCAGCCGCTGGAAGACGTCACGTGCAGCGTCGCATTCCAACTCCGCTCGCTCAGGGTCGTCGAGTTGCCAACACGCTCGGGCGATCAGCAGGCGCACCTTCGCCGCTTCGTAGGGTGCGTCCACTTCCTGCCAGGCGTCGAGTGCCGTCCGCAACACGCCGAGCGCGCCGACGGGGTCCCCCTCGGCGAGCGTCAGTGCGCCTCGGATCTGATCGGCGACTGCGCTCAGCACCGTGGCATCGCCGCCTTCGACCAGGTCGTCGAGTTCGTCGAGTGCCGTCCGTACGTCCTCTCGCCGGTCGACGGCGATCATGACCTCGCAGAATGCCGGCAGCAGCTGGGCGCGCGCGAGCTGGTCGGGTGCGGCATCGAGCGCCGAGCCGATGGCGGCCGCAGCGGCGTCGGCGCGTCCTTCGGCGAGGCGGAGCAGGGCCAGGCCGGGCTGTGGTTCGCGCCCTGCCGCATGCGCCCGGCGGTACGACTCCTCGGCCTCGGGCAGCTCGCCGCACAGGCGATGGAGCTCGCCGAGCTGATAGTGCGCCATTCCCACGGCGGGATGCGGCGGGTCGGTCAGCCACTCGCGGGCCTGCTCGACCTCGTCGATCGCCGCTGTCCAGTCACCACGCGCCTGCAGCAGCTGTGACCGGTGCACCAGACACTGCCCCCGGTACGGCACCAGCCCGGGCTGCTCGGCGCACCACCGATCGAGGGCAGCGGTCCACTCGCGGGCGCGCCGTAGATCGAACACCTCCTGGCAACTGACGATGACGGCGCAGTACACGAGCCCCGAGATCGTCGGCGACGTCTCGTTCGACGTCACCGCCACCATGGCTTCGTCGAACAGGCGTAGCCCCTCGGCACGCAGACCCATCGACAGAAGAGCTTGGCCCTTGCCGAGTGTGCCCAGCGCAACGAGATCGCTGTCGGCGAACCGTCGCCCGAGCGCATCGGCGCGGGTGAACCGCTCGAATGCGGTGTCCGGCTCGCCGGCTCCCAGCGCCATCAGACCTTCGGGGACCAGGAGGTAGCCGCGCTCCACCGTGTCCAGTTCGTGTTCCTCGACCATCCGCCGGGCCCGCGTCAGCCAGCCACCGCCCCGGGCCATCTCGCCGCGCTGCACCAGTCCGAATCCCAGCCAGAACGCACAGTGCGCCGCACGCGGTTCGTTGCCGCGCTCACCCCAGGCGTGATGGGCCTGCGTCCACGCGTCGGCGCTCTCGATGTCGTGACCGGTCAGGTACCCGGCGGTGGCGAACCGCTCGAGGTCCTCGGGCTGGAGCGGCGTTCGCTGATCAGCCGCAAGGAAGCCGTCGTAGGCGTCCTGCCAGGCGCGTGCATCGAACGCAGCCCGTGCCCCGTCGAGCAGCTCGGTCGTGTCCATGGTGCACTTCCCCACCGACGACGGTAGCCGCACTGCCCGTCGCCCGGCCGAGCCGGCGTCCTCGACGGCGGGTCGACCACAGCGCCGTGATCAGCCCAGCGAGACGCCGATCGGTCGGTCGGGTCCGACCACCGAGACCCGTTCGCCGTAGCGGCTGGAGGGGTGGTAGTCCCAGACGGCGTGATGCTGCGTGCAGCGGTTGTCCCACAGCGTCAGCGTGTTGGGTTCCCACCGCACTCGGCAGTGCAGGCGGGGCGTGGTGGCGACGTGTGCGAAGAGCATGTCGAGTAGCGCTCGGCTCTCCCATTTTCGCAGGCCCTTGATGTGCGATGTGAAGCCGCTGTTGACGAAGAGGACCTTGCGGCCGGTGACTGGATGCACGGCAACGACGGGATGCTCGTTTCTCGGATACCCGCCCTCGGGCGGGGTCGAGCCGTAGTTGCCGACATAGGGCATGCCGCCGTCGTGCACGGCCGTCAAGCCCTCGAGGAACGACTGCATCGCCGGCGACAGCAGTTCGTAGGCGAGATACATGTCGGCGTAGAGCGTGTCGCCGCCGCCCACGTCGGGCGTCTCGGTGATGTAGAGCGCCGACGCCAGCGGCGGGATCGCGTCACAGGTGACGTCGGTGTGCCACCCGTCGCCGGCCGTATAGGGAGAATCCTTGGTGGTCTTGACGATCAACAACTCGGGATCGGTATCACGCGAGTGGTTCATCGGGTGGACGTGAAGGTCGCCGAAGTAGCGGCCGAACGCCTTGTGCGCCTCACGATCGAGGTGTTGATCGCGGAACACGAGCACGCTCCACTCGGCGAACGCCCGGTGCAGATCCCGCAGCTGGTCGTCGTCGAGCGGCCGTGAGAGATCGAGACCGCTCACCTCGGCGCCGAGATGCGGTGTGAGGGTCGTCCACTCGAAGCTGTCGTAGCCCTCGGTCGCAGCGCGATGTCCGGTCTCGGTCACGGTCATGATCACTCCTCGTCTCCCGTCGATCCGTGCGGCACGGCGCCGAGGCGCCACCAGCGTCGATCATGTCACAGCCCCCCGATTCCGCTCGGCTCGTGCCCTCCCGACGCCACACTCCGAACGCCGCACCCGAACGCGTGAACAGATGGTGATGCCACCCGCCCATTTGTTCACGCGTTCGCCGAGCGATCGACCGCGGATCGGTGACATTCGACCGTGTTCGTCGTGGGGACGCTGCGCGCATGCTGAACGCAGAAGCGGATCGGCTGGTGGTCGTGGGCCGACCGGGTTGGTCGACGACGGAGGGTTCGACTCCCTCCCCGGCCCCCGAGCGCCCGCCGGATCCGCCTCTCGGAGACGGGGCGTCGTGGCCGATCACGGACCCCGAATGGTCGACGCTGCGCCCGGCGCCGATCTAGCCTCCCGAGAGAGGAGGTCCAGGATGGGCGATCGACGGGGGCCGGTACTGGTGACCGGCGCCAACTCTGGCATCGGACTCGCGGCGACACTGCGGTTCGCCGAACGGGGATGGGAGACGTGGGGCACCGTGAGATCGGCGGCGAAAGCCGATGGGCTCACGGACGCTGCACGAGCCAAAGGAGTGGAGGAACGCGTACACCCGCTGGTGCTCGACGTCAGCGACCACGACGAAGTCGTGGCGCGCTGGCCCGACCTCCCCGCGTTCTATGCCGTGGTGAACAACGCCGGGTACAGCGAATTGGGCGCGGTCGAGGAGGTGTCGGCGGAGGAGGCGAGGCGCCAGCTCGACGTCAATCTGATCGCTCCTGCGGTGGTGTCCTCGTGTGCGCTTCCTGCGATGCGCGAGCGCGGCGCGGGGCGCATCGTGATGATCTCCTCGATCGCGGGGAGAGCTGCGATCCTGCCGCTGAACGCGTGGTACCACGCGTCCAAGTTCGGGCTGGAAGCACTCTCCGACGTCTTGCGGATGGAGGTGGCCGCATTCGGGGTGCGCGTCTCGGTCGTGCAACCCGGTTTCTTCAAGACGGGCATCGAAGCGCGCGCCAGGGACCGAGCGGCCTCCCGGGCGTCCGTCGACGACTCCCCGTACCGACGCGCCTATGGTCGAGTGGAGTCCACCACCAGCCTGATCTCCTCGATGGCGCCGCCGCCCGGCCTGGTGGCGCGGACCATCGTGGGCGCGGTCGAGTCCCGGCGCCCCCTGCAGCGCTACCTGGTGGGCGTGGACGCCATGAGCATCGCCGTCGCCAACCCACTGCTCCCCCGCCAGGTCACCGACACGGTGGCACGATTCGCCGCCGATCTCCGCCACCCCTGACCACCAGCCGGCGGCTCGTCGGCGCATGACGGGTCCACCTTTCCCGTCGGCACCACTATCGTCATGGGTCCGCGCACTACCGGAGGTGCAAGTTGACCGACCGCGAGGACCGAGGCAGCGCTACCGAGCGCCACTGGTTCCTGTGTACGGACATCGAAGGTTCGACGGCGCTGTGGGATCGCCACCCTGACGAGATGGATCGGGCGTTGGCCCGCCACGATGCGTTGCTCACCACGACGATCGAAGCGGCGCACGGGTCGGTGTTCAAGCACTCGGGCGACGGGCTCCTCGCCGTCTTCGATGCGCCCCAGCACGCGCTGCGGGCCGCCGTCGACGGCCAGCGAGCCCTGCGCGACCTGCAGGTCGTGGACGGCGCACCGATCCTCGTCCGCATGGGCATCGACGGCGGCACGGTCACGTCGCGCCGCTCCGACTACTTCGGACCCACGCTGAACCGCACGGTCCGGGTCACCGATGCCGGCCACGGCGGCCAGATCCTCATGAGTTCTCGTGCCGTCGACGCACTCGGCGACAGCGACATGGACGGGGTGGACTTCGTCCCACTGGGGACGTTCCGCCTCCGAGGGGTGGGCCGACCCGAGCAACTCAGCGCTGCCGTCGTCGACCGCAACTCGCCGGACGTCAGCCAGTTGCGGGTATTCAACGCCGAAGCCGGCAATCTCCGTGTCGCAGGAGCGCCGCTCGTCGGACGCGAGGACGAACTCGACGAGCTGTCCCAAGCGCTCGACAGCGCTGGACTCATCACCCTCACCGGTCCGGGAGGGGTCGGCAAGACGAGCCTCGCACGGGAGGCTGCCACACGAGCGATGCATCTCGCCCCCGACGGGGTGTGGTTCGTCGACCTCACCGAGATCGACGACGACGCACAGGTCGTCGAACTCCTCGCGCGAACCCTGCGGATCTCGCGTCGACCCGAGCGCACGTTGGAGCAGAGTCTGGTCGAGGCTCTCTCCAGCCGTCAGATGGTCCTCGTGCTCGACAATTGCGAACACGTCATGATCGGCGCCACCTCAGTGGCATCCGCAATCGTCGACGGAGCACCCGGAATCCGTGTCCTGGCGACGTCCCGGCGATTCCTCGGACTCACCACCGAGACCCGATTCCACGTCCGCCCCCTCGATGCGCCGGCCTCCGATGCGAGCGAGCTGGAGGTGATCGCATCGTCATCGGCCGCCGAGCTGTTCGTCGCGCGCATCCAGTCGGTGCGGCCCGAATTCGAGCTGACGGTGGACAACGCACTATACGTGGCCCACATCTGCTCCGACCTCGATGGGCTCCCGCTCGCGATCGAACTGGCGGCCGCCCGCGCCGAAGTGATGACGCTCCCCGAGCTCGCACGCAGCCTGAGCGACCGCCTCAGGTTGCTGGAAGGTGGCCACTCACGTCCGCCCAGGCACCAGACCATGCGGGCGACGATCGAATGGGGCGTGGCGCTCCTCGACGCCGACGACCAGGACGCGTTCGCTGCGCTCGGGGTCTTCGAGGGGACCTTCGACCTGGCCGCGGCCGCCGACGTCTGGGTACTCGATCAGCTCGCTGCCGCCGACGTGATCGGCCGACTCGTGTCCTCGAGTCTGGTCGTCGCCGAGACACGCGACGGCGACCGGAGGTTCCGGTTGCTCGACACGATACGCGACCTCGCCCGCTCGTCGCTGATGGAGTCTCCCTTCCGCTCACGGGTCGCCGCGCACCATGCGGCGCACTACATCGAGGTGTTCCGTCACGTGGCGCCGCTGCTACACACCGACGAGCAGCCGACATGGCTGCGCCGTCTCGCCGCCGACGTCGGGAACCTGCGACATGCGTTCGAAGTCGCACTGCGAGACGACCCCGACACGGCGGTCGAAATGCCCCTCGCGCTGTGGTCGCTGTGGCACGTGCACGATCTCACCGACGAAGGCCGTCGCTGGCTCGAGTTGGCTGGCGACACCTTGCCCCCCGATCACCCTGGCCTCGTGCGGGTGTACGACCACCTCGCATCGCTCGCCTGGGAACGAGGCGACGACCTCGAATCTGAGTGCTACAGCCTGGCGTCGATCGAACTGGCCGAACGCAGCGGGCAACCCCCGCTGGTCACGACCCTTGCGTTGCTTGCGTCGTTGCGCGCCCAACAGTCACGCTCCGACGAGGCACGGGCTCTGCTCGCCGCAGCACTCGATCGGATGGACGACGAACTTCCGCCGCCTGAGACCGTCTCACCGCGCAGCATCGTCGGCGCCACGCTGGCGATGTCGGGCGACGCCGTCACCGGTGCGCAACTCTGCGACCGAGGTATCCAGGACGCACGTCCGAGGGGCCCCTACCTGCTCGCGTCGGCGCTGACCAACGCAGCGTTGTGCCAGCTGTCCCTCGACCCGATCCGCGCCATCGAGCTGGCTGATGATGCCCACAGGGCGCGTTCGAGGTTCGGCCCGGCGCGACCGAACGGGGGCACGCACATGACCAAGGGGCTCGCCTGTCACCGCCTCGGACGGCGGCTGGACAGCATCGGCGAGTGCGCCGAGGCCATCGAGCTGATGCGCTCGACCGGCGACTTGCGGAACACGCCGACGATGCTCGAGATCATCGCCGTGCAGCTCGAAGCCAGCCCGGAGGCGGCCGTCCGCATCGCGGCAGCATCCGACACGCTCCGCCGGCAGGCGCAGCGACCAGGGCTCCCCCCGGAACAACGTCGCCGAGTACGCCACATCGAGCGCCGGAAAGAGGAACTCGGCCAACGGCGCTTCGACGAGCAGTGGTGCACCGGTGCCGCGATGACCTTCGACGACGCCATCGAAGAGGCGGTTGCCGCCGCCGCCGACGAGATTGCGCCGGAGAACTGGTCCGCACCGGAATTCACGAGCAGAGAGTGACGACAGAGCGGTGTGCTGGACGAGGGTCCCCAACGCACCCGGACAGCAATTCGCTTCCACCAGCGCAGCGTTGCGATTCTGTGGGCACGACGGGACCCGATCCCGGGACCTCTACGGTGTCATGGCCTCGGCACTCGGGAACCAAACGTACAGTCATGGGTCAGCTGGCAGCACCGGTCACCACTGGTCAGCGATCAAGGTTCGGTGACCCGGACAGCGGCGGCGATCGCGTCGCTACACCACCTCGTACACGAAGTACTGGACCTTGACCCGATCGCCGTAGTCGGGATGGTTCGGCAGATAGGGCATCGGTTCGGTCCCGAAGATCCGCTTCCATAGTCCGTCGTGCTCCAGTGCTGCAAACCGAGTGTCGTAGTGCTGGTCGCGCATGATGTCGGCGCGTTGCGAGAACTCGACGACGCCACCGCTTCGAACGATTCGACACAGCTCCCGGAGGACCTCTTCGGTCTCGAAGTAGGTCAGCGCACCGATGAAGCTCACCGCGTCGAATTCTCCGTCGTCGAATGGCAACGGGAACGCCTGCATGTCGACGCGAGTCAGGCGGTCGTACGCCCCGCTGCGTTCGGCGATGGCCAGCAGTCGACCCGAGATGTCGATGCCCTCGATGTGCCGGAAGCCCAGGTTCTTCATCGCCGTACCGGTCAGTCCCGACCCGCAGGCGGCGTCGAGGATCCGACCGTCGGTGGACGCGAAGTTCTTGAGGATCGCTGCCGCGGTCTCCGGGCCGACGTAGCCCCATTCCTCGAACGTCTCGTCGTACGTTCCGGTGTCTGCGAAGGCGTCGTAGTCACGCTCCACCGTCGAACTGTCGGTGGAGTACCCCGCGCCCCACAGCTCCGGGGTCTCGGCGATGATGTCATGCGTCATCCGACCTCCTGACGGCGGCACCCGGGCTCGATCACCCGAAAGCTACGACCACGCACGCTAATCGTCGGCGTCGAGGACGTCGTGATGAGCGCCGATCAAGGCCACGACCATGAGGCACGGCTCGTCGAACGGATTGCGCCATGCGTGCCGCGTGCCGTTCTGGATCACGGTGTCGCCGGGGCCGAGCTCCCGAGTCGCCCCATTGTCGAGCTCGAGGACGCACCGGCCCGAGACCACGAACTCGTAGTCGACCGTCGCAGTGGTGTGCATGCCCGGATGGTCTGGTTCGAGGTGCTCGCCGAGACCGGGAAGCTTCTCGGCGAACTCGGCAAGCGCAGCTTCGATGTCGAGATCCTCCAGCATCGTGGCGGAATCCGGCGCGACGCTGAAGAGCCCGAAGCGGATCCCACCGACCGGAGGGAAGTAGAGGGGCGAAGAAGGTGGTTCGCCGGAATCGGGGAAGCGCAGCGGCTCGTCGGCTCCCCAGATCCGGTAGAACTCGGTCTGCGGGAGCAGGTCAACCGTCACCGGCTCGACGACATCGTCGCTGGCAAAGACCGCGTTTCCAGCAGCGTCGTGGCCGGTGACCACACGTCGGATTCCCATGACTGCACTCCGTTCGCTCGTGGAACCGCCACAGTAGTTCGACGCAACGTTTGCCAGGTGTGGGAGGCTGCGCGCACGCGGCACCCGCGGGCATCCTGATCGAGGTCGCCCGCTGCTGCCAGACGCGACGAAGCCCCGGCCGGATTGCTCCTCACCAGGGCTTCTGGGTGGGCACGACGGGACTCGAACCCGGGACCTCTACCGTGTCATGGTAGCGCTCTAACCAACTGAGCTACGCGCCCGTAGCAGAGCGATACGTTACCAAGTCGTGAGCGGCGCCCCACATTCTCCCGGTGGTACACGAGCAGCTGGAGGGCTGCCGGTCATCGATGTCGAGGCGCTGCTCGACCCGCACAGCTCTCCCGACCGTCGGAGCGCTGCGTCGGAGGCGATCGACCGGGCATGTCGCCGGACCGGCTTCTTCGCGATCAGCGGCCACGGGGTCGACGCGCGACTGCTCGATCGGCTCGACCGCGCCGCTCGAACGTTCTTCGCGCTCCCCGACCGCGCCAAACAGGCGATTGCGATGGAACGCGCCGGTTCCGCGTGGCGGGGTTGGTTCCCCGTCGACGGAGAACTGACGTCCGGCACACCGGATCACAAGGAAGGCATCTACTTCGGCCTCGAACACTCCGCCGGTGACCCGCGTGTTGCGACAGCCACACCGCTGCACGGCCCGAACCAGTTCCCGACCGTACCGGAGGCCCTCGGCCCGAGCGTGCTTCAGTGGCTCGATGCGCTGCGCCCCGTTGCCGACGCAGTGATGCGAGGCATCGCCGTCGGACTCGGATTGGAGGCCAACTGGTTCGAGGACCACCTGACCAGCGATCCGACGGTGTTGTTCCGCATCTTCCACTATCCGCCGAGCGAACGCGACGAGGGCTGGGGGGTCGGGGAACACACCGACTACGGACTGCTGACGCTGCTCGCACAGGACCACCACGGCGGCTTGCAGGTCCAGGACCTCGACGGGCGCTGGATCGACGTCGACGCCGATACGACGCTGCTGGTGTGCAACATCGGTGACATGCTCGAGCGACTGACCGGCGGCCGGTATCGCTCCACCCCGCACCGCGTTCGCAACACGTCGGGTGCCAGCCGGCTGTCGTTCCCCTACTTCTTCGACCCGTCTTGGGATGCCACGGTGCCGACGCTTCCACTCAGCACCAGCGAACCCGGCCGAACACACCGACGATGGGACGACGACGACGTGCTCGCATGGGACGGCACCTACGGCGAGTACCTCACCGCGAAGGTGTCCAAGGTCTTCCCCGAACTCTTCGCAGCGGTACGACGGCCGCGCTGACAGCGCCACCGATCAGGGCACCGGGGGCGGGCCGACGGCCACGATGGAGCCGTCGTCGGCAACGCCGACACCCTCGGTGGGCGGCACCGGCGGCGTCCCGACCGCGACCGTCGAACCGTCGTCGGCCACGCCGACACCCTCGCTGCGCGGCACCGGCGGTGTCCCCACGGCAACCGTGGAGCCGTCGTCGGCCACACCGCTGGCGCTCGACACGTCAGCACCGGACTGCTCGGCCAGCGCCTGCGTCAGCAGTTGCACGGCGACGACGATCTCCCAGTCGGCGCCTTCGCCACCGATCGCCAGTTCCGGTTCCGGATACCGCGTCGAGGGCTCGACGAGCGCCTGCGCCTCGACCGGCACGACGGGGGCGACGACCTCGGCAACGGCGGCCGCCTCCGGCGGATTCGCGGCGACGACCTGGGCAGCGGGCGTGTCGCCGACCGTGCCCACTGCAGCGACATTGCTCGACGAGAGTTCGAGAGCGATGGAGCCGGTGGCCACGATCGTGAGTGCACCGACTGCGAACATCGCAGCGAGCGCCTTGCGCTGCGCCCGTGTGGCCCCCATACGGCCGAGCAGGTCGTCGAGCACCCGTTCTTCGGTGCTGTCGAGATGGCCGGCGAGCGCACTGATGTCGGCACTGCGCAACGTGATCGAAGGTTCGCGTTGCTGCCCGCGGAGCTGTCGCACCAGCACCAGATAGCTGTGCAGAAGCGATTCCGGGTCACCCTCGCGGAACGAGGCGTTCACGGGACCGGCGACGAGTGTGCCGGCACTGATCACGAGAGGAGTGCGCTGGAACGCGAGAGCGGTGGACATGGTTGATCGGCTTTCTGACGGTCGTCTCCGACAGTCTTCGGCACGTGAGGCTGCGTTCATGAGTGCAGCAAACGCGATGGCCCGCTGTCACTCTGCCACGATCGACAGGCGTTGTCCACAGGGTGGCCGAAAAAGTCTCGACCTCTACTTCAACGTTGAGTCGAGATCGATGGCTCGATCCGGGGTCGAGGCGAACCGCAGGGAGATCTCGTTGGCCATCAACCGTCCGGCGCGCGTCAGCACCACACGGCTGCCATCGCTCGGGTGTTCGACCACCAGACCGTCGAGAACAGCCAAGGTCGCAGGTGAGAAGGACGTCCGCGGGACTCCGTCACGGGTCCGCACGGCCAGTTGGAGTTCCTCGAATCGACGCGTGTCGTCGTCGAGGGTCTCCGAGGCCGCCTCCACCGACACCCCCCGGTTCACGGCATCGACGTACCGGTCGGGCGTTCGCAGGTTCCACCACCGTCGACCCGCGGCGTGTGAGTGTGCCGCACAACCGAACCCCCGGTAGTCGTCCTGGTGCCAGTACAGGAAATTGTGCCGCGACTCGTGGCCCGGTCGGGCCCAATTGGAGACCTCGTAGTTCTCGAGACCGGCGTCGGTGAGCAACTCGTCGACGAGTTCGTACTTGTCGGCTTGGTCGTCGTCGTCGGGATGACGGTCGGGCTGCGACGCCAACGGCGTGCCCGCCTCCACGGTCAGGGCGTACGCGGAGATGTGTGGTGGATCGAACGCGAGCGCTGACTCGACGGTGCGGCGCCAGTCGTCGAGGGTCTCGCCGACCGCTCCGTAGATGAGGTCGAGGTTGAACGACGCGAGACCCGCCGAGCGAACCGCATCGACCGCATCGGCCACGTTGTCGGGGTCGTGGGTTCTCCCGAGCGACGCGAGGACGCGCGGCGACATCGACTGTACGCCCAGGCTCACCCGGTTGACCCCGGCTGACCGGTACGTCTCCAGCACGTCGACGCTCACATCGTCGGGATTGCACTCGACGGTGATCTCGGCGCCGGCGCTCACCGGAATCGAGGCGATGATCTCAGCCAACTCGGCGGGCGGGACGAGCGTGGGCGTGCCACCACCGACGAACACGGTGTCGGCGACGGGGAGACCGTCCTGCACCGTGCGGGCGATCTCCGTGCGCAGCGCCCTCAGGTAGGCATCGACGAGGTGGTGTCGGTCGGTCCAGGTCGCGAACGCGCAGTAGTCGCACTTCGACGCACAGAACGGGATGTGGACGTACACCCCGAAGTCGGATCGAGCCATTGCTCCAGTCAACCGCCGTGGAGCCTGCGTTCGCTCAGGCGCTGGGCACGAAGAGCAGGTCGAGTGCGGCCAGGCGCTCGGCGACCTGATCGACCGGCACGTCGAGCATGGCGGCGATCGAACGCGTGTCGTCGCCGCGCACCGTGATCACACGGCCGTTGAAGTCCTGGCGCTGCACCTGGATCAGTTTGAGGTAGCGGGTGAGCATCTCGAAGGGAGCTCCCTTGAGCTGCACGAGCTTGGCGACGTCGATCGCGAGCTTCTTGTTGGTCGGCGACTGCAGCGCCGCCGCAGCCTGCGATCCGGTCACCTCCCGCGGGAGGAGCTGCTCGACCGGCACGGCATAGAACTGCGACAACCGGTCGAGCCGCGGCACCGACAGCGCCCGTTCGCCACGCTCATATGCACCGAGCACCGAGGCCTTGAACTCCTGGTTGGACTGCGCCTCGACCTCCTGCAGGGACAACCGCTTCTGTTTGCGAATCACCCTGAGGCGTTCGCCCACCTGCTGGCTGTATGCCGAAGGAGCATCGTCGTCGATCGTGGTCATGTCAGTTCCCGCCTCACTGTTCGATCCATCGGTGGCGCCCGCCGTCCGATCCTTCCGGTCGTTACCCGAGGGTAACTCTGCCAGCATAGACGGTCAGCGGTTGAATGTCACGCAGAGTGCGGAAACGGCCACCGCGGCCGTCTCGGTCCGCAGGATCGTGGCGCCCAGATCGATCCGATCGCCACCGGCTTGCAGCTCGGGATCGCTCCATCCGCCTTCGGGTCCGACCGCCACGGCGGTGTCACCGGCGATCAACGCGCGACCGCCTGGTTCGGCCACTGCGTACCCGCCGAGGACGTCCACGGCCGGTACCGGCGCCTCGATCGCCAGCCGACGCACGCGCCGGCTCTGCCGCATGGCCTCGTCGGCAATGCGCTGCAACCGTGCCAGGTGGCGCTCGATTCGATCCGGCTTCCAGCGCACGACCGAACGATCGGCCTGGAGCAGCACGAGCCGGTCGATGCCCAGTTCGGTCACCTTCTGCACCATCCAGTCGAGCCGATCGCCCTTGGGAATCGCCACAGCGATCGTGATCGGACGCTCTGCGGCAGGCTCGGCAGTGACCGCCGATGTGGCCTCCAGTCGCAGCGTGTTGCCGTCGAGCACCGCCACGGCCAGGCACCAGCGGCCGTGGCCGTCCGTGACGCCGACCGATTCGCCGGCACGCAACCGCAGCACCTTGCGCAGATGATGTTGGGTGTCGTCTTCGAGCGCGATCGTGCCATCGTCGACGAGCATGTCGGCGTCGACCAGCACATGGGCACTCGTCGCCCGCAACGCCGCGAGATCCATCAGCGACCCGCCGCCAGCACAGCCGCCCTCAGGAGAACGCTGACTTGATCCGCGAGAACAGGCCCTCGCGTCCGTTGCCGACCACCTCACCGCGCCCTTCGGCGTAGCGGGTGAGCAGGTCGACCTCGTCGTCGGTCAGCTTCGTGGGGATGTCGACACGGACCCGGGCACGCAGATCGCCGCGGCCTCGACCCCGCAGGTGCGGCACGCCGCGCTGGCGCAGCACGAACTCACGGCCCGGCTGCGTTCCGGGGGGAACGATCAGATGCTCGTCGCCGTCGAGAGTCTGGAGCTCGATCTCGGTGCCGAGTGCGGCCTGCGCGATGGAGATCGGCACCTCGGTGACCAGGTCGTGGTCGTCGCGCACGAACCGCTCGTGGGGGGCCACACGGAGGTGGACGTAGAGATCGCCGGCACCGCCGCCGCGAGGACCCACCGCACCGCGACCGGTGAGCCGCAACGTGGATCCGGAGTCGACGCCGGCAGGCACGTCGACCTGGTAGCTCTTGTCGGCGGTGACCCGGCCCTCGCCGCGACATGTGGCGCACGGCGTGGTGACGATCTGGCCGAGACCCCCACAGCGACTGCACGGGCTGGCGGTGACCATCTGGCCGAGCAGACTCTGGCGGACGCGCTGGACCTGGCCGCTGCCGCCGCAGTCGCTGCAGGTGACCGGCTTGGTCCCCTCCCCCGCGCCCGACCCGTCGCAGTCACCACACCGGACCGGGAGCTTCAACGACACGTCGATCTCGTCGCCGAACACCCCCTGTTCGAAGGAGATGTCTGCGATGACCTCGATGTCCTGACCACGCGGCGGGCCCGACGGGCCTCGAGGGCGGCCACCGCCAAACGGGCTGCCGCCGCCACCGAAGAAGGTCTCGAAGATGTCACCGAGACCGCCACCGAACAGGTCCTCGGCAGAAGGACCAGCACCGCCGCCGCCACCGGCGCCGCCGACACCCGCCTCGCCGTAGCGGTCGTAGCGCGCACGCTGCTGGTCGTCCGACAGCACCTGGTAGGCGCGGGCGATCTTCTTGAACTGCTCGACCGACGCCGCGTCGTCCGGGTTCGCATCGGGATGGAACTCGCGGGCGCGCCGGCGGTACGCCTTCTTGATCTCGTCGGCCGTCGCCGTGCGCGGCACGCCGAGGAGTTCGTAGTAATCAGCCATGAGGGGCCCCATCATGCCGTGAGTTCGCCACGCGGACTCAGCCCTCTTCGATGCGGTGGCCGAGTTGTTCGCTGACCACCTCGACCGTTGCCAGTGCCTGCGGGTAGTTCATGCGGGTCGGCCCGAGCACGCCGACCGAGCCGAGGTGCTCGCCATCGACGACGACGGGGGCGACCACGACCGAGCACGCCGACAGGGGTTCGACGCCGTGCTCGACGCCGATGGCGACCGACATGCCCCGGTTCACGATGTCGCTGACCAGGGTGACCACCACGAACTGCTGCTCGAGCGTGGCGAGCACCGAACGGACGATCTCGACAGCGTCGAAGGCGTTGGCGACCGCCGCTGCTCCCCCGGTGAAGACGTGTTCGGGACTCGCCGACGAATGCACGGCGTCGAGTGCGTCACGACAGAGACGGTCGACGACGGCGTCACCGGTGTCGGTCACCGTGACGACCGAGCCGAGCACGCGTCCTTCGAGCGCTGCGGACAGATGGGCGCCGGCCGCCGACAGTTTGAGATCGTCGTCGCCCTCGGCCAGTTCGATGGTGACGTTCTCGACGGTGCCGTTGGCGAACACGAGGATCACGGTGGCAGCGGTGGTCGAGAGCGACACGAACTGGACGCGCCGCACCGGCACCGCCTCGGCGCGTGGGCCCACGACGACGCCGGCGTTGTTGGTGAGCGTGGCCAGCAGGTTCGAGGTCTGGTGGAGCATCTCTTCCAGACGCCCGTGCGCTGCGGAGAAGAACTCGCCGACCTGGCGTGTCGTCGCCCGATCGAGACGTCCCGGACGAGTGAGGTGATCGACGAAGTAGCGATATCCCTTGTCGGTCGGGATGCGTCCGGCCGACGTGTGCGGCTGCACGAGATAGCCCTCGTGCTCGAGGTGCGCCATCTCGTTGCGGACCGTGGCCGACGAGACGTTCACGGTCGGTGCTTCGGCGATGTGGCCGGATCCGACGGGCTGGGCCGTCGCGATGTACTCCTGCACCACGGCACTCAAGATGGCGGTCTTGCGGTCGTCCAACATCTGGCACTCGAGTCTACCGACTGCCAGCCCCCGCGGTCAGCCGAGGGTGTTCAGGCGGCGGAGGGCTTCGTCGCGTTCGGCGTGGTGGTCGAGCATCGGGTCGACCGGCTCCGGCACCCACCGCGCGACGTACTCTCCGTCGGGGTCGTAGCGCTCCTGTTGGAGGCGCGGATTGAAGACCCGGAAGTACGGCGCGGCGTCGGTGCCGGTCCCCGCCGTCCACTGCCAGCCGTGGCTGTTGGAGGCCAAGTCGCCGTCGATCAGGTGTTGCATGAACCAGCGCGCACCCCACTGCCAGGGCAGGTGCATGTCCTTGACCAGGAAGCTCGCCACGATCATGCGGACCCGGTTGTGCATCCATCCGATGGCCGCCAGCTGTCGCATCCCGGCGTCGACGATGCCGAACCCGGTCTCCCCCGCCGCCCACCGATCGAAGCGCCTGCGAGCCGCGGCATCGGTGTCGACGGGCATCGCATCCATCTTCGGATTCAGGTTCTCCCACGCCGTGCGAGGCTGCCGGAAGAGCACGTCGGCGTAGAACTCGCGCCACGCGATCTCGCTCGAGAACACGGTGTGGCCCTTGGGTCCGGCGCCGGAGGCGTCGAGGTCGGCGAGCAACTGGCGCGGGTGGATCGTGCCCCACTTGAGCGAGGGCGACAGCCGGCTGGTGCCGGCCACGCCCGGGAGGTTCCGCCGGTCGGGGTAGTCGTCGACGCCGTCGGGCAGGAAGTCGTTCCAGCGGTCGTGCGCTGCAGCCTCGCTCACCGCTCCGAGTTCGAAACCGGGGTCGGGTCGGTCGCCGAGCAGTGCCGACCCGGTGTCGACTGCGCCGCTGCCGACCCATCGGAAGTCGCCACCGGGCGCGTCGACCGGAAGGTCCCAGCCGCTCCGGCGCCACACCTTCGAGAACGGTGTGAACACCGCGTATGGCGTGGCGTCGTCCTTGGTGACGTTGCCCGGTGCGACCGCGTACGGCGAACCGACGCCCCTCAGATGGCGGCCGTCGCGTTCCAACGCCTCCTTCACCGCAGCATCTCGGCGGCGCCCGTAGGGTGCGTAGTCACGAGCGACGAAGACGGCGTCGGCGCCCACTTCGGCGGCGAGCGCCGGGATCACGTCGACCGGGTCACCGCTGCGGAACACCAGCCCTGCGCCGCCGCGCTGGCGGATCGATACATCGAGCGAGCGCAGCGCGTCGTGGAGGTACGCCAGTCGAGGTGCACCCGACGACGCGAACGCCGGGTCGATCACGAACACGGGCACGACCTCGTCGCCGTCGGCGCCCGCTGCGAGCAGGGCCGGGTTGTCGGCGACGCGCAGGTCCCGCCGGAACCACATGATCGATCGTCGACTGGACACCCTTGCGTTGTACCCCGTGAACCTCAGCGACGCTCGGTCGAGCGTCGGATGATCATCGCTTGACGACGGCGTCACCGGGGGTGACGACCCCTGCCTCGGCGACTATTGCGCAGAGTCCCCGCAGGCGCAGGTCACGGCGCGAGTTGATCCATCGCGCGGCGTCGATGCCGTAGCGCTCGGCGAATTTCGCGCAGCCCGTGTGCGGTTTCGCCGTCACCTCGATGAGTGCGCTTCCCACGGCGAGCCGGGTCCCGGCGGGGCAGTTCGACTCCGACAGGTCGAAGTCGACGATCAGTTGGTCACCGGCGAGGGGCCACCGCTCCCGGTCGCGCCCGGCCACCGCTTCCAGCGCACGAGCCGACATCACGTTGAGTTCGGCCAGAGGGTCGGCGGGACCTCCCGGCGGCTTCGAGCTGCCTCTTGCGAGGTAGTTGTCGCCCACGAGCCCGATGCCCGGCCGCAGTTCGGCGGACTCGAGCACCAGGCGCTCGCCGGTGGCCGGACGGGCCACCACCAGTTCGACTCTCCCGGCGTCCTGGGGAGCCGCCGCGATGTGGTCGAGCATGGCGTCCAACTGATCCATCGCGGCGCGCATCGACCAAGTATGGCCGCTCGCCCCGGCCGCGTCGGCGAGCGATTCACGCCCACTCCTCCAACGCATGACCAGCCAGTGACGAATGACCCGTGCATGCGTCGCGACGACGTGGACATGATCGACTCGGAGCCCGGACCGGCCGGGCGGAGAGGAGGTCGCCGTGCACGCACTGGTCGTGTACGAGTCCATGTTCGGCAACACGCACACCGTGGCCACACACATCGCAGACGGGCTCGGGACGGCCTTCGAGACCACCGTGGTGCCCGTCCATGACGTCACGCCGGAACACGTTGCGGACGCCGATCTCCTCGTGGTGGGCGGGCCGACGCACGTCCACGGGATGTCGAGCGAACGCAGTCGGGCCGGCGCCGCCGACATCGCCGCCAAGGACGACGATCTCGAACTCGAGCCGGACGCACTGGGTGAGGGGCTGCGCGATTGGTTCCAAGACCTCCCCGACGACGTCGGATCCGGCCGCCCGGCGGCCGCCTTCGACACCCGGGTCCACGCGTCGGCGCTGCTCACCGGCCAGGCCTCGAACGGCATCGCCAAGCGGCTCCGCTCGCATGGGTTCGACCTCGCCGTCGACCGCGAGAGCTTCTTCGTCGACAAGTCGACCCATCTCGAGCCCGGCGAGGCCGAGCGGGCGACCGATTGGGGCCGGCGAGTCGCGCAGGCCACTCAAGCCGCACGCTGATCGAGCCCGCCCAGCAACCACGAGGGGCGGTCGGTCCACAGCCGTTCGATCCGGTACAGCGGTGCGAAGGCAACCAGGAACAGCGGCATCGGGAAGGCGATCAACATGAACGCGAAGATCCCGATGTGCATCAGCCATGCCGCGACCACCCAGACGGTCCGCACCCGGCCGCCGAGGAGTGCGGCGGGTGCGCCGAGTTCGACGATGATCGTGGCCGCTGCGGCGAACGGCCAGATTCGCTCGAGTCGTACCGCCAAGCCAGCCAACGGCGAACCGGTGCTACCGAGGAGGTCCAGACGGGCTGCCGCGTAGGCGACGTGGTTGCGCAGCGTGTCGCCGAGCACCCAGTCGAGGCCGCCGTACCGCAGCTTCGCGATGCCGGCGATGACGTAGGTGACGACGAGGACCAACGATGCGAGCGCGATCGGCCACCCGTACGCGGTCGACTCCACCACGTGTGCTCCGGCGCCGTCGCGATCACGGCGCCGGGCGTCGAGCGACCAGGTGTCGGCGGCCGGGGCCAGCGCCAGGATCAACAGGTACAGGACCATCAGGTTCTCGAAGTGCAACAACTGACCCCACGAGCCGCGGTACGAGCCGAGTGCGAGGGTTCCCAGCGCGAACAGAGGGCCCGTGAACCGGAACCGCCAACCGAGCAGGAAACCGATTCCGGTCACCAACGTGGCGGCGATCGTGGCATCGACGACCACGCCCGGCACCGGCGCGTCGAGAAATGTGGCCAGCCCGACGCCGTCGAAGCCGCTACGACGATCGGCGAGTTGCAGAAAGACCGGGAGGCGGATGAGGAGGTAGGTCACGGCGAACACGCCGACCAGGATCCGGAACATCGCCAGCCGCTCCGGCGGGGCGACCGCATCGACGAACGGCAGCGACCGCGGCGCAGCGGCGGAGTTGCGCACCTCGATCACGACGGCAGCTCGCAGGAAGCGTGGACGGTCCGCTCGAGCAGGCTGGCCTCGCCCTGCACCTGCGCGACCACGTCGTGGCGTTCGGTGACCACCTCGATCGTGACGTCGACGCCGGACGGGAGGCCGTCCCACCCCTGGGCTCGTGCAGCGATCTCCTCGCACCGTTGCCTGGCTCGGCCGTCGCCGATGGCATCGCGGAGCTCCCCGGCCACGATGAGCGGATCGTCGCTGTCGCCGACGATCCCGAGCGTGAGTGCCGACGTGGTTCCGTCGGCGCCCACCGCCTGGGCGGTTGCGAACGTGACCGCGTCACCACGTGCCCGTGAATACATCAGATAGGTCGACAGCGGGAAGCCGTCGCGGTCGAGCATGACCGGAGCGATGAGCGCACCGGCGACGATCGCCGTGACGACGATCCTCGCTGGGCGGCTCAGGCCACGATCTCGCATCCCTTCATCATGGCGAGCTGCAACGTCGTAGGACGCTCGCGTCGTGACGTGCCACCGCTGCGATGCCCGCGGCGGCCACCCTCAGCGGCCGACCCTCAGCGGCGAGCGGGGCTCAGCCGGTGGGCGTGAGCTCGCGGATGTCGGCCCGGCTCCCGGCCCGCCAGTAGGCGCCCGCAACCCCGACGCAGACCAGGCTGATCACGCTGCTGTACGCCAGCGCCCACTCCGCGGAGACGTTGTCGGCGATCACGCCGGTGATCGGCCCGCCGATCGGCGTCGACCCGAGGAACGCGACAGCCTGCAGCGCCAGCAGGCGGCTGCGCATGTCCGGCGGACACTCCTGCTGCGTGATCGCATTGGCGCCGGCGACGAACGCGGCGCCGCCGATACCGAACGGCACGCACCACACGTACGCGAGCAGCAGGGTCGGCGCCCAGGCCAGACCGAACCCGGCGAGCGCCATCATCACGATCCCGCCGAAGAACCACCGCATCGTCACCACGTGCTGCCGGGCGGTGAGCAGCGACCCGGTCAGCGACCCGACCGACATCACAGCGAGGACGAATCCGTACGCCTCGTCGCCGCCCCACCGGACGTCGGCGAGCTTCGGGAGCACGGTGCCCTGGTTGAACGCCACGGTCGAGACGATCAACAACAGCGAGTAGATCACCAGCATCGAGCGTTTGCCGATCACGAATCTCAGCGCCTCCCGGATGGGCTTGCCACCCTTGGCGAGCCGCGACGTCGGGAACATCTCGTCGCGGCGGATCGCCACCAGGGAGAAGATGATCGCGAAGAACGTGACGCCGTTGAGCAGGAAACACCACGCCGTGCCGATCGTCGCGACCAGCACCCCGGCGAGCGCCGGGCCGAAGATGCGCGATCCGGTCATCACCGCAGTGTTCAACGACGTCGCGTTCGCGATGTCCACCGTGGGGACCAGCTCGGTCACCAACCCTCGCCGAGCCGGATTGTCGAAGGCGTTGACGACGCCGAGGAGCAGCGACAACGCATAGACCACCGGCAGGTTCGCCCAGCCTGCGAGATCGATCGTGCCGAGCAGGAGCGCCTGCGCCGCCAACGCGCTCTGCGTGACGATCGCCATCGTGCGACGGTCCCGTCCATCGGCGATCACCCCGGCCCACGCGCCGAGCAACAGCGTCGGCAGCATCTGCAGCGCCAGGGTGATGCCGACGGTGGTCGCCTCGCCCGTCAAGCGGTAGACCAGCAGGGACATCGCGGTCATCTGCAACCACGTCCCGACGTTCGAGATCGCCAGACCTGAGAAGAACAACCGAGCGTTGTAGTACTTCAGCGAGCGGAACGTCGATGACATCAGCGACACATCGTTACCGGTCGCCCCTCAGTTCACACGACCGAACGTGTCGATCGACGCCGGTGTGCGAACCTGGCGCACACCGACGAAGGAAGGGACCCGACATGGGCCGAGAAACATCACGACGCAGACGGCCGACGATCGCTCTTGTCGCGCTCGGAGCGCTCGCACTCACGGCATGCGGCAGCGATGACAGCGCCGCCGGGAGCACCGAGGCGTTCTGCGACGGGATCAACACATTGGCCGACTCGGGGGATGCCACCGACGAAGGGCAGGACCTCGCCACCTTCCGCTCGATCGCCGAGGTGGCACCGGAGGAGATCTCCGACGAGATGGACCAGCTGGTCGAGGCCTTCGAGCGCCTGCAGACCTTCGACCCACAGACCGCAACCGAGGACGAGATGGCCGAGTTTCTCACGCTCGCTGAGGGCCTCGACGGGGCCAGCACCACCGTCGAGGAGTTCGCCAGGGACAACTGTCCCGATCTGCCGACCGGTTTCTTCGGCGACGAGTAGCCCGGCTCGACGGACTCAGTCGTCGAGCTTGAGGGCGTTGATGAAGACGTCGCCAGGGACCTCGACCCGTCCGATCGACTTCATCTTCTTCTTGCCCTCCTTCTGCTTCTCGAGCAGCTTGCGCTTGCGGGTGATGTCGCCGCCGTAGCACTTGGCGAGCACGTCCTTGCGCTTGGCCTTCACCGTCTCGCGGGCGATGACCTTGCCCCCGATCGCCGCCTGGATCGGCACGTCGAACATCTGGCGCGGGATCAGCTCCTTGAGCTTCTCGCACATGCGTGCCCCGTACTGGTAGGCCGAATCACGGTGCACGATGGTGGAGAAGGCGTCAGCGGGCACCGCGTTCAGGAGGAGGTCGACCTTCACGAGATTGGACGGCCGGTAGCCCGACAGCTCGTAGTCGAGGCTGGCGTAGCCCTTGGTGCGGGACTTCATCTGGTCGAAGAAGTCGACGACCACCTCGGCGAGCGGCACCTCGTAGACGAGCTCGACGCGCTCGGGCGAGAGATACTCCATCTTCTTCATCTCGCCGCGCCGCTTCTGACACAGGTCCATCAGCGTGCCGGTGTAGTCGGTGGGCGTGATGATCGAGACCTTGAAGAACGGCTCCTCGATCGTGGCGATCTTCTGCGCCTCGGGCATGTCGGCGGGGTTGTCGACCAGCTCGATCGTGCCGTCGGTGCGGGTGAGCCGGTACTCGACGCTCGGCGCCGTCGCGATCAGCGCCAGGCCGAACTCCCGCTCGAGACGCTCTTTGACGATCTCCATGTGCAACAAGCCGAGGAACCCACACCGGAAGCCGAACCCCAGCGCACCCGACGACTCCGGGCTGTAGGTGATCGACGCATCGTTGAGCTTGAGCTTCTCGAGCGACTCACGCAGATTCTCGAAGTCGTCACCGTCGATCGGGAACAGCCCGGAGAACACCATGGGCTTCGGATCGCGGTAGCCGGGCAGCACCTCGACTGCTCCGCCCGAGGCGGTCGTGACCGTCTCGCCGGATCGGGCGTCGGCGACGTCCTTGATGCCGGCGATCAGGTAGCCGACCTCGCCGGGGCCCAGCTCGTCGACGGGCGTCGGCACGGGCTTGCGCACGCCGATCTCGATCGCTTCGTGGTTGGCGCCCGCCTGCATGAACGCCAGCTTCGAGCCGGAGCGCATCGTGCCCTGCATCACCCTGATGCTCGACACGACGCCGCGGTACTGGTCGAACTGCGAGTCGAAGATCAGGCCCTGCAGCGGCGCATCGGCATCACCGGTCGGCGCCGGTATCCGCTCGATGACCGCATCGAGCAGGTCCGGCACGCCTGCGCCGGTCTTGGCCGACATGCGGATGATCTCCTCGGCGGGGATCCCGAGGATCGTCTCGATTTCGCCGGCGTAGCGGTCGGGATCGGCGGCCGGAAGGTCGATCTTGTTCAATGCGGCGACGATCTCGAGGTCGTGCTCCAACGCCAGGTAACAGTTGGCGAGCGTCTGGGCCTCGATGCCCTGCGCGGCGTCGACGACCAGCACGACCCCCTCGCAGGCGGCAAGGCTGCGGCTCACTTCGTAGCCGAAGTCGACGTGGCCGGGCGTGTCGATCAGGTGGAATGTGTGGCCCTTCCAGTCGACACGGACGTTCTGCGCCTTGATCGTGATGCCCCGCTCGCGTTCGAGATCCATCGAGTCGAGGTACTGCGAGCGCATGTCACGGGCATCCACGGCGCCGGTGATCTCCAAGATGCGGTCCGACAGCGTCGACTTGCCGTGGTCGATGTGCGCGATGATCGAGAAGTTGCGGATGCGGGCCAGATCCATGTCCGAACCAACGCTATCTGGGCACGTTGCCGCTCAGGATGGGGTCCCGATAGAGTCCCAGGGCTGTTCAGCGCGGGCACCGGGCCCCGCTGCGCAGACCATTCGACGCCATTCCTGTCAGAGAGCAAGGTTCCCACGGCCATGGCCAACATCAAGAGCCAGAAGAAGCGCAACATCACCAACGCCAAGCGCCACGAGCGCAACAAGGCGGTGAAGGCGGAGATGAAGACCCGCACCAAGCGCGTCGAGGCGACCCTCGGCACCGACGACAACGACGAAGCGGTGCGCGACGCGGTCAAGCGCATCGACTCCGCCGCCTCCAAGGGCATCATCCACAAGAACGCAGCGGCGCGCAAGAAGAGCCGCCTGATGAAGAAGGTCAACGCCGCCGGCTGACCTCACTCCGGTCCGAATTGTGCGCTGATCTGGTCGCTGAGCGACCGATTCAGCGCATTTTTCCGTTTCGGCTCGCGGCGCGCCGGAGCGCACCTGTCCCCGTTCGGGCCGTCGATGTAGGTTGTGTCCCCGAGCGGACAACTGGGGGCCAACATGGACAACGCCGTCGAGGTGGACTACCTGATCATCGGTGCGGGAGCGGTGGGGATGGCATTCGCCGACGTCCTGCTCTCGGAGTCCGAGGCGACCATCGCCATGGTCGACCGCCGTCATCGACCGGGTGGTCACTGGAACGATGCGTACCCCTTCGTCCGCCTCCACCAGCCGTCGGGCTTCTACGGCGTGAACTCACGCACGCTCGGCACCGGCGCCAAGGACGAAGTCGGCCACAACCGGGGCATGTTCGAACTTGCGTCCGGTCAGGAGGTGCTCAGCCATTTCGATCTGACGATGCAGCAGCGCTTGCTTCCATCGGGACGCGTGCAGTGGTTCCCGATGAGCGAGGTCGACGCCGGCGGCTCCATCCGTTCTCTGCTGTCCGGCGAACGCACCGCGATTCGCGCTCGCAAGACCGTGGACGCCACTCACTCACAGATGAAGATCCCGTCGGTGAACCCGCCCGCCTACGCCGTCGATGCCGGCGTCGCCTGTGTGCCACCGAACGATCTGCCTCGCCGAAGTGCGGGCCATGACCAGTACGTCGTGGTCGGCGCCGGCAAGACCGCGATGGATGCCTGCATCTGGCTGCTCGACAATGGCACCCCACCGGAGCGGATCCGCTGGATCATGCCTCGCGACTCGTGGCTGCTCGATCGACGGTCGTACCAGCCGGGCGAAGAATTCTTCGCTGCGGTGTGCAAGGGCCTTGCCGACCAGGTCGAGGCGGTTGCGGTGGCCGACAGTCTCGACGACATCCTGGTGAACCTCGAAGGGCGCGACTTTCTGGTGCGGATCGACCCGACGGTCACCGCCGAGGCCTACCACTGCGCCGTGATCAGCCCGGGCGAAGTGGAGCTGCTGCGCTCGATCACCGACGTCGTCCGACTGGGACGGGTCCGTCGGATCTCGCCCGACGAGATCACCCTCGACCACGGCACGGTTCCGGCGACCGCGAACCCGTTGTACATCGACTGTTCGTCGCAGGGCATCCCCCGCCGGCCCTCGACGCCGATTTTCGACGGCGATCGCATCACGCCGCAGTGGGTCCGCACCTGCCAGCCGACGTTCAGTGCCGCGTTCGTCGGCCACGTCGAAGCGGCCTACGACGACGATGCCCTGAAAAACGAACTCTGCGTGCCGATCGAGCCACCGGAGGTCGCACTCGACTACGCCCGCATGTTCCAGCTGGAACTCGCCACGCGGTCGTGCTGGGACCGTCACCCGGAGATCCGTACCTGGTTGGAGACGTGCCGGCTCGATCCGTTCTCGTCGGTTGCGAAGTCCCGGATCGGCGTCGATGCCGAAGCGACCGAACACCTCGGCCGGTATCTCATGAACTTCGGGCCTGCCGTCGAGAAGCTCGACGCGCTGCTCGGTCCGCTCTGACGTCGACGCCGCTGACGGTCAGCGGCGGAGCTTGGAGAGGCGGGCGACGAGCACTTCCATCACCAGCTCGGGATCGAGTTCGCGCGCCCCGCGCAGGTCGAGGTCGGCCTGGGCGAGCAACTCGATCGCCCGCCGCGTCGACGCCGGACCGAGGCGCCGATAATTGGCGAGGGCCTTCTTGGCCGGGTAGGGCGACTTGATCCCGGTGGCCGCCATCGCCTCCTGCTCGGAGCGGGCGTCGGCGCCGTCGAGCTTGGCGATGTTCGCATAGTGGTTGTGCATGATCGCCATGATCTGCAGCGGGTGGCGTTCGCCGGCGTGCATCATCCGGCCGAGCAGGGTCAGTGCCTTGGTGGTCTCACCAGCGTCGATGGCATCGGTGAAGTCCCACGGCGGCACTCCCCCGGCGTCACCCAGGAACGGCTCGACATCGGCGAACGTGAGCACGTGATCGTCGCCGTAGGTGCTGGTCAGCGTGGCCAGGATGCCATCCAACCGTCCGGCGTCCTCACCCAGCCACGCTCCGAGTTGGGCTGCCGCCTCCGGTTTGATCCGCAGGCCGGCCTCGGCGATGCGGTCGGCGATCCAGGCCTGGCGGTCCTTGGGCCGTGACGGCGGCGAAGTGTTGGTGACCGCGCCGACCGCCTTCACGGCGTCGGCGAGCTTCTTCGGGACACTGCCGCTGTTGACCACGATGACGAGGTCGGACGAGTCGAGCGGATCAGCGAGGTAGCCGACCAGCGGTGTCAGTTCGTCGGCGGTGAAACGATCGACGCCGCGAGCGACGACGACACGCTTGTCGGTGAGGAACGACGGCGTCTGCGCCGCGTCGACCACCATCCGGAGTTCGTAGTCGTCGCCGTCGAACTCGTCGACCATCATCGCCCGGTCACCGTCGCCGACGAGCTCGTCGACCAGTTCGTGCACTGCGGATCGCAGCACCGACTCGTCGTTGCCGCTCAGGAGATGCGTCGCCATGGAGACCTCGATTCTTATCGCGTCCCGGGCGGCCTGCGACAAACCAGCCCGACGACGACCGCGGCGAGCACTCCCCAACCGGTCCAGGTCCACGGTGGATCCGGTTCGAGTCGCACCCCCAGCCGGGCGACGGTGTCGACCCATCGGGTACCGATCCGCGCAGGGAACATCATGATCGGGGCGAGCGCCGGGACCGAGCCGGCGACGAGCCCGGCCGGCAGGCCGTAGAGCATCACGAATCCGGCGACCGGAACCGCCAGCACGTTGGCGACCACGCTGACCAGCGGCAGCCGGCCGAAGACCAACACGCTGGGCACCACGACGCCGAGCTGTGCGCCCAACGTGATCCCCAATGCGAGCGCGAGCGGGCCGAACATCGCCAGGCGCTGCGCCAGCCACGGCCCCGCCGTGCACACCCCGAGCGTCGCGCCGACCGACAACCAGAATCCGATCGACCACGCCAGCAGCGGGTCGATCAACACGAGCCCGATCACGGCGAGCGCCAGGATCCGCAACGGGCTGCGCTCGCGGCCCGTTGCGTAGGCCGTGGCGGACAACGCCGCCATCACCCCGGCACGCAGGATCGACGGTTCGAACCGCGTGAGTGCCACGAACCAGGCGATCACGGCAACGGTGAGGACCCACCGCGGCACGGGACGCAACCGCACCAGCAGCGGACCACACGCCGCCAGGACGAACGCGACGTTCTGGCCGGACACGGCCGTCAAGTGCGACAGTCCGCTCGCCCGGAACCGGTCGATCATGTCACGGGGCTGGTCGCGGTCGTCGCCGATCACGAGGCCGCGGTACAGGGCGCCATCGGGTTCGGGAAGCGCACCGGCGGCGCGTTCGATCGTCGCTCGCACTCGGTTCGATGCACGAGCCACGGGACCACCCGAGTCGACGTCGCTCGCCCAGCCCAGGTCGAACTCGCCGACCACGTGCTGCCATGCCACCCGGTGCGCCCGTTCGTCGTCGAGCGGGCGACGCTCGCCGCTGGCCATCACCCACTCACCGCCGCGCCAGGCGCGTACCCGCTGCTGCTGGGCTCGGCCACGCGACCACAGCTCGAAGCGCTCGTGTTCCACCTCGACGATCACCCTCGTGCTCGAGGGGTACGGCTGGGGATCGTCGACCAGCCGAACCCATCCCTCGTACGGTCCGAGCGCGTCCGGCTCCAGCCCCGCCCACTCGTGCTGCGAGCGCACCGCACCGCCCGCCGCCAGCACGAGCGCCAGCACGACCAGAGCCACCGGCGGTGAGGACCCGACGGCTGCGAACGTCACCCCGACGGCCAGCGCGAGGAGGACGGCAATCGCCGGCGAGCCCGTCCGCACCGCAACGACGGCCAGCACCGCCAGCGCAACCACACCACTGTCGGTGACCGCCATCGTGGATGGCTCGGCGCGCCGCCGCGACCGGTCGTCGGTGCCATAGCCTCGGGGGTTCGTGACCTCGTTCACCCCCATTCCGCCCGGCGCCCGCCCGGCAGCTCCGGCACCTCCATCGGGCCCGCCGCTCACCGAAGGCCCCCGCTGGTACCGGGCGCGCCTGCGGATGTGGGGACCGTTGGCCGCCCTGATCGCGCCCGCGATCGTCGGCGCCATCGCCTACTTCTCGCTGCGACTGTTCGACACGGCGTGGAGTGGCGCCGTCGGACTGATCGGTGGCGTCTTCGCTGCACCGGCGCTGCTGGCGGTCGGGGCGCCGTTCGGTGATCGCGGGCTGTATCCGGTGGCTGTGGCTGCATCGGGCCTGCTCTGGCTTCTCGTCGGATACCTCGCTGCACGGCGCGCAACTCGGAATCCAATGGCCACGTGGGCGGACTACTGGCGGCACTACGCCTGGCTCTGCGCCGGGGTCTGGGCGGGCGCAGCGATTGCACTCGGCGCGGCGGCGCTGACCATCTCCGACTCGCTCTTCTGATCGCATCCACTGCGGTCATGTCGTGACCAGGTCGCGCAGCGCGTCGAGCTTCGCCGGCCCGATTCCCGGCACCCGGTCGAGGTCGTCGACGTCGAGGAACGGTCCGTTGCGCTCACGCTCGGCGACGATGGCGGTCGCCGTGGCCGGGCCCACACCTGGCAGTGCCTCCAGCTCCACCGCCGTCGCGACGTTGACATCGACGGGCGCCACGGTGCCACCGGCGTCGGAAGGAGGCGGAACGGTGAGCGACGCAGGTAGCTCCTCGCCGACGGTCGGCACGTAGACCTTCACGCCGTCGGCGACGGGTGCGGCGAGATTCAGCGCATTCCAGTCGGCGTCACCGGTCGGACCACCAGCGGCGACGATCGCGTCCCGGACGCGGGCGTCTTCGTCGAGTTCGTACACGCCGGCCTCGACCACCGCGCCCGCCACGTGGACCAGCACTCGCGTCGGCGCCGACGCGACGGCGACGGGATCCGACACCGGCGCGGCGACGCTCGTCGTGGTCGCACGCGGCAACGATGCTTCGGTGGTGGGCGGCGGGGTTCTCAGGAGCCAGACGGCACCCCCGCACACGACGACGGTCGCCACCGACGCCGCGACCAACCGGGCGACGCCGAACCACTCGATCCACGCCCGTGCGCGCTCGGCGGGAGTACGAGGCGGCACGGGCCTCGACAACGGTTCCACGATCGACCTCCCCGACCAGGCGCACGACGCGCCGCGTCACCAGGAGGGAGCCGGTGACGCCACGCTACCGGCGGGCTTCCGACGCCCGCCCCGCGGCCCCACACCACCGCCGAGCGATGAGCGAAAAGCCCGTATCAGGGCGCTTCGCTCATCACCGGGCCCGCACCAGGCCGGCGCGGCGAACCGGCGCGTGTGGCCGGTCCGGAGTGGGTCACCGGGGCGGGTCAGCGTGGCGATCCGGAGGAGGCGGCCCGCCAGAAGGCCCGGTAGCTGGGGTATTCGATCTCCTCGGTCACCCACCCCGATCGCACCAGTTCCTGGTGCAGCCGGGGCAGGTTGCGCCACGGCACCCCCATGTCGACGTGGTGGGCGAGATGCCAGCCCGTGTTGTACGGCACCATCCAGTAGCGCGCGAGACGGCTCTGGCGGATGACGTGGGTGGTGAGGCGGCGGTCCTTCGAGCGAACCATGCCGCCGTGCTCCGCGATCGAGCGCAGCCGGTTCGACATCTTCCACAGCGTCGACCACGACAGGATCCACACCACGTAGGCCAGCGGCCGCATGACCACCACCGACGCACCGAGCATCACGACGTGCACTGCGAGGATCTGCTTCGCCTCGGTCTGGCCGCGCCGCAACGCGTGGAACAGCCCTCGGAAGTTCTTGTACGCGCTGTTGCCGGTGAGGTCACGGCGCAGTTTGCGCCGCCACGAATCCTGCGGGATCGGGTAGCCCGCGTACAGGGAGAGATCCGGCTCGTCCGGGCCCATCTCGTCGCGGTGATGCGCGAAGTGCGCGCGGCGGTACGCCAGCATCGCCTGGTACGTCGGGTAGGCCAGGAGCCACCGGCCCACGCCGTCGTTGAGCCGACGGTCGGTGAACAGCAGCCGGTGGGCGGCCTCGTGAGCCAGGATGTTCAGGCACACATGTCCACGCGCCATCAACACGAAGGCGAGCAGGTAGGACCACCAGGTGTGGATCCAGGCGGCGGCGATCACGACGCCGAACGACTGGAGCAGCGCACCGGCCACCGTGACCGCGTTGCGGGCGTTGGAGAAGTGACGGAGTTCACCACGCAGCGGCTGGCGCGGCTTGGCTCGCTCGTTGAGACGGTCGGTGGGCAGGACGTCGGACAGCACCGACGGGTCGGGCACCATCGAACCCGGCACGAGCGGAACCACTCGGGGTGGAACGGGCGCTGACTCCATGGTCGAGGTCATGCCACGATGTTACACTGCTCGTTCGTGGCGAACAATGCGCGTATCACGCAGCCGGGCGCGGATGCCCTCCTCGAGCCGCTGAACCCGCGTTCGATCGTGCTGTCGGTGCTGCTCGGCTCCCATCCGCCCCGGATGCCGGTCGGCCGGATCCTCGAGTTCACGTCGTTGTTCGATCTCGCCGACGGGACCGTCCGTACCGCGCTCTCACGGCTGGTCACGGCCGGCGACCTGGTGAACGACGACGGCACCTATCAGCTCGCCGGTCGGCTCGTCGAACGGCAGGCCCAGCAGGACGCCGGGCGCCACGATCCGCCGACCGACTGGGACGGCACCTGGTGGACGCTCGCGGTGCTGTCCGAACGTCGAACGATGGCCGAACGTCGAGAGTTCCGGGCACGAGCGGTCGGTGCCCGCCTGGGCGAGCTGCGACCCGACCTGTGGCTGCGCCCGGCGAACATCGCGATCGCCACCGACCTGCCGGACGCGCTGATCACGCGAGGTCCGATGATCAGCGGTGACGAACGGCGGCTCGTCGAGCAGCTGTGGGACCTCGATGGCCTCCGCGACCGGGCGAACGCCCACCGCCGGGCGCTCGACGACGCCGCAACCCGGCTGGACGCCGGCGACGACCGCACGCTCGCCGATGCATTCGTCGCCCTGGCGGCGGCACAGCAGTACCTTCGCGTCGAGCCGCAGCTCCCGGGCGAACTGGCACCAGATCGCTCGGGTACCTCGGTCAGGACACGCTACGACGAGGTCGTCGCCGCGTTCCAGGCCCGGCTCGCCGACTTCTTCGCGGTCTGCGCCGGATGCCGGTCGGCGACGGGTCAGTACAGCCGAGAGGTGAGCTGGCGACGGTAGTCGGCGGTGCGGGGATCGTGCGGACCCATCAGCTCGAGCAGGTCGACGTACTTCTGCCGGGCCTCGTCGTCGGACTTGACCTGATCGAGCAGTGCGGTGAGCTGTGCGTCGTAGTCGTCCTGTGGCGGCTGGCCGACCCGTGCCAGCGCCGCGACGTGGCGGGTCCGGTCGGATTCGGGGATGCGGCCGAGCAGCCCCAGGGCCTCGTCGGGGTTCTCGTCGGCGATCAGCAGTTCAGCGAGCGCCACGATCGCGTCCTCGTTGGCGGGCTCCATCGACAGCGCCAACCGCAAGCTGGCTTCGTCACCGGCCTCGATCAGTTCCTTGACCGCCACCTGCTCCTCGGTGGGCTGCAGCGAATCGACGAAGCGCTGCACCTCCTGTTCGGGATAGGCGCCGATGAATCCGTCGACGACGGCGCCGCCCTTCAGTGCGTACACCGCAGGGATGGACTGAGCCTGGAACGCCTGGGCAACACCCGGGTTCTCGTCGACATTGACCTTGGCGAGCACGACCTTGCCGTCGGTGGCGTCGACCACCTTCTCGATGATCGGCCCCAGCGTCTTGCACGGACCGCACCATGGCGCCCACAGGTCGACGACGACCGCGACCTCCTGGGACTTGTCGATGACCTCGGTCTGGAACGTGGCGTCGGTGACGTCGATTGCTGCCATGACCTCAACGCTATCGGCCGTGCATGATGGCGACCGGAAGCGGCTGCCTGAGTACCCTCGATCGCACATGACTGGATGCGCGACAAGATGGCGGACATGAGCGACATACCCGGAATCGACGTCGGCCCCGTCACGGCCTGGCTGGAAGCCAACGTCGACGGTGCCGCCGGTCCGTTCCGTTTCGAGGTGATCGCCGGCGGCCACTCGAACCTGACATTCCGCGTCACGGGAACCGACGGGCCTCCCCTCGTGCTCCGACGCCCGCCGCTCGGCCACGTCCTCGCGAGCGCACACGACATGGGTCGCGAGCATCGGATCCTCTCCGCGCTGCAGGGCACCGACGTCCCCGTGCCGCCGGTCGAGGGATTCTGCGACGACCTCCAGGTCAACGGCGCACCGTTCTACGTGATGCGGTTCGTCGACGGTCACGTGCTGCGAGATCGCGAGACAGCCGAGCGCACGCTCTCCGAGGCTGCCCGGGGCACCGCGAGCCGCTCGATCGTCGACACGATGGCGGCCATCCACGCCGTCGACCTCCGAGCGGTCGGCCTCGACGACCTCGGGCGGCACGAGGGCTACATCGAACGCCAACTCAAACGCTGGTACGGCCAGTGGAACCAGGGCAAGACCCGCGAGTTGCCCGCCGTCGACCGCGTCCACGAGGGCCTGCTCGCGCGCATTCCCGAACAGGGTCCGGCCACGCTCGTCCACGGCGACTACCGCCTCGACAACTCGATGGTCGACAGCGACGGCACCGTGATCGCCGTGCTCGACTGGGAGATCTGCACGCTGGGCGATCCGCTCGCCGACGTCGGGCTGCTGCAGGTGTACTGGAACGGCCCGAACGACGCCGCCGGCGCGTGGAGCGGCACCTCGACCTCGGCGCCCGGGTTCTGGGATCGACGCCAGCTCGCCGAGCGCTACGCCGAGGTGTCCGGCCGCGACATCTCGCAGCTCGACTTCTACGTCGCGTTCGCGTTCTGGAAGCTGGCCTGCATCATCGAGGGCGTGTACTCGCGTTACCTCGGCGGTGCGCTCGGCGATCGGCCGCCCGACGAACTGGCGCCGTTCAAGCTGCAGGTCGAACAGGCCGCGGCCACCGCCGAGAAGTACCTGGACGCACTGGCATGATCGATCCCCAGGGCGCCTATGAGTGGTTGGTCGACGAGCCGATGCTCCACGAGCCGGTGCTCGTCGTGATGCTCACCGGATGGATCGACGCCGCCGGCGCCGGTGCGGCCGCTGCCGACGCCCTGTCGAAGGAGTGCGAGACCAGCCCGATCCTGCGTTTCGACGACGACACGTTCATCGACTTCCGCGCCCGACGACCGGTGATGGAGCTCCGCGACGGCATCAACACCGACCTGGTCTGGTCGACGATCGAGCTGCGCGCCGGACGGTCGTCGTCGGGGCGTGACCTCCTCGTGCTCACCGGGCCCGAGCCCGACATGGCGTGGCACCGGTTCGCCCGGGCGATCAGCGACATCTCGGTCGAACTCGGCGTCACGCAGATGGTGGCGTTCGGTGCGTATCCGTTCGCCGCACCCCACACCCGCACCCCGCGTCTGTCGTGTTCGTCACCGTCCACCGAGGTGTTGGCCAACGTCACGTTCGCGCGCAGCTCCGTCGACGTCCCCGCCGGGATGGCAGCAGCGCTGGAGCATGCACTCCACGCCCGCCGGATCCCGGCGCTCGGCATCTGGGTGCAGGTGCCGCACTACGTCGCCGCGATGCCGTATCCGGCGGCGTCGGTCGCGCTGCTCGACGGCCTCACCGAGGTGACCGGCATCGAGGTGGCGGCCGACGACCTGCGCGCTGGCGTCGGTCCGCAGCGTGAACGCATCGACGCCAGCATCGACGGCAACGCCGAGCACATGACGATGCTGCGCCAACTCGAAGAGCTCTACGACGCATCGATCGACGGCGACGACGACACCCCCGGTCCAGCGATGGAGATGCGGTCCGGCGACGAACTCGCCGACGAGATCCAGGCGTTCCTCCGCGACCAGGACTGAGGTCCACCTCCGAGCCGGGTACGCCCACCACTCCCGCCGCGCCCACGACGTCGTTGGGTGTGACTCCCCCGGCTACCGGCAGCCAGCCGGGGTTCTTCGCCCGGCTCTTCGACGTGTCGATGAAGACATTCATCACTCCCAGCATCATCAAGGTGCTCTTCATCCTCGGCATCGTCGTCATCACGATCGTGAGCCTCGTGATCCTCGTCGCGTGTACGCAAGACGACGGCAACGCCGTGTTGTTCCTGATCGCACCTCTGTACTGGTTCTTCGGCGTGCTCTACCTCCGAGTCATCCTCGAAGTGGCCGGTGGTGCTGTTCCGGATCGAGGAGAACACCCGCGGCAATCGCTGACGCCGACCTCCGTCTCCCCGCCAGGTCCGCGGCGACCGCAATCGGACGCGGTCCGGTCAGCAGCCCCGACCAGACGCCGACTACGGTCGCCTCCATGAAGGTCGACGGCAACATCGGGACGGATCTGCGCAACGTGGCGCAGATTGCACAGGAGGTCGAGGCGGCCGGATACTCCGGAGCGTGGACGGCCGAGACATCGCACGATCCGTTCCTGCCACTGCTGCTGGCCGCAGAACACACCGAACGCCTGGAATTGGGCACGTCGATCGCCGTCGCGTTCGCGCGCAGCCCGATGACGCTCGCCAACACGGCGTGGGATCTCCAGGCGTACTCGCAGGGCCGCTTCATCCTCGGCCTCGGCAGCCAGATCAAGCCGCACATCACCAAGCGGTTCTCGATGGAGTGGAGCCATCCGGCGGCACGGATGCGCGAGTTCGTCCTCGCCATGCGGGCGATCTGGAACACGTGGCTCACCGGCGAGAAGCTCGACTTCCGCGGCGAGTTCTACACCCACACGCTGATGACTCCCTTCTTCACGCCGTCGCCGTCCGACCTCGAGGGCTTCGGACCGCCGAAGGTGTTCCTCGCCGGCGTGGGTGAACTGATGACCGAGGTCGCCGGCGAAGCGTGCGACGGCTTCCTCTGCCACGGCTTCACCACCGAGAAGTACCTGCGCGAGGTGACGATCCCGGCACTCGAACGCGGTCGCGCCAAGGCCGGCAAGACCATGGAGGGCTTCGAGATCATGGGCCCGTCGTTCGTCGTCACCGGCACGAACGAGGAGGAGTTGGAGGCCGCAGCCACGGCGACCCGCCAGCAGATCGCGTTCTACGGCTCCACGCCCGCGTACCGCAACGTGCTCGAGATCCATGGCTGGGGCGGGCTCCAGGATGAGCTGAACGCCCTGTCGAAGCAGGGGGAATGGGCGAAGATGGGCACGTTGATCGACGATGAGATCCTCAACACGTTCGCCGTCGTCGGCGGCCCCGAGGACATCGCCCCGCAGCTGTCGCAGCGATACGGCGACGTCATCCAGCGGATCAGCTTCTACGCCCCGTACGCAGCCGATCCCGACCGTTGGGCCGCCGTGATGGCCGCCCTCCGAGCCGCCTGAGCTGCCCCAAACGCCGCCCGCGATCCGGCGAAGCGATGAGCCAACCGCCCCAATACGGGCTTTTCGCTCATCGCCGACGGGCGGCGGAGAGGTCAGTGCGCGTGGGCGACGGTGCCGGCGCGACGGCGGAAGCGGCCACCGAAGACGTAGGCGACGATGAAGAAGCACGCCGAGGTGAGCACGATCGTCGGGCCGGAGGCGACGTCGAGGTGATAGCTGGCGTTCATCCCGACGAACCCGCTGACGGCGCCGATCACCCCCGACAGCGCGAGCATCTTGCCGAAGCTGTCGGTGAGCATCCGGGCCACGACGGCGGGCACCACCAGCGTGGCAGCGATGAGCGTGACACCCATGACGTTCATCGTCGCCAGCACGGTCGCCGACAACACGATCATCAAGAGGGCGTCGATCCAGGCGGTCCGCACCCCGGTGGCGGCGGCGACCTGGCTGTCGAACGTCGTGAAGAGCAGCTGTCGGTAGAAGAAGAACACGATGGCAGCGGTGGCCAGTGCGACGCCGACGATCAGCCAGACGTCCGACGTCGTGACGCCGAGCACGTTGCCGAACAAGAGTGCATCCGCATTCCGTCCCGGCGATCCGTACAGCTGTACCAGTGCGAGGCCGAGCGCGAACGAGGCCGTCGTGACCACCCCGATCGCCGCATCGGAGCCGATCGGCCGACGCCGCACGATCCCTCCCACGGCGAGCGCGGTGACGACGCCCCAGAGCCCGGCGCCGAGGAAGAGGTTGACTCCGGCCAGACCCGCGACGGCGTACCCGCCGAAGATGGAGTGCGACAGGCCGTGGCCGATGTAGCTCATGTTGCGCAGCACGACATAGCACCCGACGAACCCGCACAGCGCGCCGGCAATCGTGGCGACGTAGATCCCGTTGCGGAAGAACTCGAACTCGAACGGCCGGAGCAACTCGTCCCAGCTCATGCCGTCGCCTCTCCCCCGCGTGCACCCGATCGCCGCAACGGTGTCACGTTGGCGGCGATCGGAGCATCGACCACGACTCGCATCCCGCCGTGCTCGAGCACCTCCATGGGCGAGCCGTAGGTCCGCTCGAGCACGTCGGGCACCAGCACCTCGTCGGGTCGCCCGGCGCCGATCACCGACCGGTTGAGACACACGACCGTGGGCAGGTGGGCGGCGATGCCGTTGAGGTCATGGGTCGTCAGCACGATCGTCAGCCCGTCGGCGTTCAGGTCATCGAGCAGATGGAGCACATCGTGGCGGGTGCGCACGTCGAGACCCGACGTCGGCTCGTCGAGGAAGATCACCTGCGCATTGGTGAACAGCGCACGCGCGAGGAACACCCGCTGCTGCTGACCGCCGGACAGCTCGCGGATGTGCCGGCCACCGAGGCCGGCCATCCCGAGACGATCGAGGACGTCGGCGATCTCGGAGCGCTCGGATCGGGTCATCCAGGGCATCCGCAGTCCACGGGCCCTGGCCATCCCGACGCATTCGGCGACGGTCACCGGGAAGTTCCAGTCGATCGTCTCCACCTGCGGCACGAGGCCGACGGCGAGTCCGGGCGCGCGTCGCACGGTGCCCGACACCGGGCTGACCGTCCCGAGCATCGCCTTGAGCAGGGTCGACTTGCCCGAACCCGACGGGCCGACGATGCCGACGAGATCGCCGGGTTCGATCGTGAGGTCGACGTCGATGAGCACCGGCGCACCGCCGCCGTAGTTCACGGTGAGGTCGTCAACGACGATCAGTCCCCCCGCCAACTCCCGGCGAGCGTTCATGGGCAGCACGTCGTGGTCACTGCGGGTACTCCGCATCGTCGCGGGCAACGTTGCGGACAACGAACTCGCGCAGCGCCGTCGCGTCGCCGCCGAGTGCTTCGGTCATCGTGACGAAGTTGAACTTCATCAACCCAAGCCACGAGTGTTCGGTCTCTCCGGGAGCGCCGGGCAGGTCGTCGTCACGGAGATCGTCGACGTAGACGGCACCGGTCTCCTGGGCGATCTGCTCGAGGATCGGCGAGGGGAACACCTCCGAACCGAAGATGGCGGGCACCTGCTCGGCTTCGATCTGCTCGATCAGGTTCACGACGTCGGCAGGCGTCGGATCGCCGAAGTCGGCGGGCTGCACCGCCCCGATCACGTTCCACCCGTAGGTGTCGGCGAAGTAGGCGTAGGCGTCGTGATAGGTCACCAGCTTGCGCTGATCTTCGGGGACCGAGTCGAACGCCTCGCGGATCGCGGCGTCGAACTCGTCGACGAGGATGACGAACTGGTCGTAGTTGGCATCGAGTTGGTCGGTGCACTCGGGCACCTCGGCGGCCATCGTGTCGCGGATGATCTCGGCGTACACCTTGACGAGGGTGGGGTCGGTCCACAGGTGGGGGTTGGGCTTGCCGCCGTCTTCCGGGAACGAGAAGTCGTACTTGTACTGCTCGGGATCGACGGTCAGGTCGCCGAGCTCGACGATCCGCACGCCGTCGGCCACGTTCGCCTGGGCGAGTTCCTTGGTCGGTTCCTCGAGCTGCAGCCCGTTGATGAACACGACGTCCGCGGTGCTCATCAGTTCAGCCGCCGACGGCGGCGGCTCGAACGTGTGCGAGTTGGTTCCTTCGGGCACGATGCCGGTGATCTCGGCACAGTCGCCGATCACGTTGGCGGCGATCGACGTGATCGGTGCAACGGTCGTGACCACCTGGAAGCCCGAGCCCTCCGTTCCCGAGTCCGCCGCCGAGGTGTCGCCCGCAGCGTCCGAGCCGGAGTCGTCGCTGCCACAGCTGGCGGCGATGACGGTCACTGCCGCGGCGCAGGCGACGACGCGCCGCACCGAGGACAGCGCGGGGAGCCGGGTGGAGGAGATCGGCGACATGGAGCGGACTCTAGTTGCGAGCTGCTCGCAGGTACAGTCGTGCTCCGATTTGCGCGCACAGGAACTTTGAGCACCGGCGAGCGTCGTTCCGGGCTCCTGTGTAGGGTCGCACGAATGGCCCATGGCTGCTGGAATGACACCTTGGTCGTCACGGGACGCGTCGACGCCGACCGCGCCGCCGAGATCGAACGACTCGCGCAAGCTGGCCGCAGCGTGCTGCTGGCCATCGAACCCGACGACGACATCGCCGCGGCGATCGCGGGGGTGGCCGTGGCGTCGGATCTACAGCGCACCGAATGGTTCGTCACCCTCGCCGACGACGAGGCATCCGCCCGGCTCGACACCGAGGTCCCGATCACCACACCGTTGCGCACCCTCGCTCCCATCGACGGCGGCATCATCGTCGCGGCGACCACGAGCGTCCGATTCGTGCACCACCCCACCATCGCCGTGCGCTGCGTCGGGGCGGGCCGCATCGTCACGACGGGAATCGCCGATCTCGCGGCGCTGCAAGGACACGGCACACTCGCTCCGTTCGTCGCACGCCTGCTCGCACCGCCGACCCCCGCCCGAACGACCGATCTCGGCGTCGGCGTGGTCGGCTACGGGCCGTTCGGATCCATGGGCTACCTGCACGGTCTCGCCGCGACCGAGACCGACGGCCTGGTGCTCGTGGCCGCGGCCGACTCCGTCGAGCAACGGTTGGTGACCGCTCGGGCCGACTTCCCCGACCTCGTCGGGCACGCCTCCGCGGACGACCTCGCCGCCGATCCGGCCGTGGACATCGCCATCATCGCGACGCCTCCCGTCTTGCACGCCGAACTCGCCTTGGCGCTCCTACGGGCCGGCAAGCACGTCGTGATCGAGAAGCCGATGTGCCTGCGCCGCGAGGACGCCGACGCGATCATCAGCACCGCCGCCGAAGTCGACCGCGTCGTGACGGTGCACCAGAGCCGCCGGTGGGACCGCGACTGGATCGCACTGCGGCACGTCATCTCCAGCGGCGAGATCGGCGAGGTGTTCAACGCCGAGACATTCGTGGGCGGATTCGATCACCCGTGCCGCGCTTGGCATTCGGAGGAATCGATCTCCGGCGGAGCGATCTACGACTGGGGTTCGCACCATGTCGACTGGATCCTGCAGCTGTTCGGGTCGTCGCCGACGCGCGTGCTGTGCAGCGCACACACCCGGGTGTGGCACGACACGACCAACGCCGACCAGCTCAGCTTGTGGATGCAATGGGACGACGGGCGCGAGGCGACGTTCCGCCAGAGCGACGTGTGCGCCATCCGGCGACCGAAGTTCCACATCGAGGGCACCCGCGGAACGATCGAGGGTCATTACCGGCCGTTGGTCGACGACCGCATCGTTCCGGGCCGTGGGCACGTGACGGACGTGTCGCACCACGCGGAAGCTCCCGTCGATCTCACCGTCGCCACCTACGACGGCACCTTCGGTGTGCGCACGACGACGATGGCGCCGGCACCGAGCCCCGGCTGGGGCTTCCATCGCAACCTCGCCGATCACCTGCTGCTCGGCGAACCACTGGCGGTGCATCCGGAGGAGTCCCGCGACGTCGTCGCCGTCCTCGAGGCCGGTCACCGGTCGGGCCAGAACGGCGGCGAGCTGATCGAGCTCGGTTGATGGACGACGCTCCCGTTCCCATCGGCATCGGGGTGATCGGCGCCCGGTCGATGGTGGCGACACGTGCGGTGATGCCGGCGATCGACGCCTCGGCTCTGGCTCGCATCGCGGCGGTGTCGTCGCTCGGAGGTCCCGTGCCGGAGCCGTGGAGTGGGCTCGCTGCGGGAACGTACGAGGACGTCCTGGACCATCCCGACGTCGAGGCGGTCTACATCCCGCTGCCGAACGGCATGCACCGCGAGTGGGTCGAGCGGGCGGCGGATGCGGGCAAGCACGTGCTCTGCGAGAAGCCGCTCGCTCCGACCGTGGTGGACGCCACCGCGATGGCGGACGCCTGCGACGCGGCCGGTGTGATGCTGGCCGAGGCGTGGATGACGCCGTTCGATGCGCGGTGGCGCGCCGCACTCGACGCAGTCGGAGACGGCGAACTCGGCACGGTGCTCGACCTCGACGCGTCGTTCACCTTCACGATCGCCGCCACCGCGAACGACAACTACCGCTGGTCCGTCGATCAGGGCGGCGGCGCGCTGCTCGACGTCGGCATCTACTGCCTGGGCCCGATCGTGGAGGTGTGGGGTGCGGAGCCCGATGTGATCGATGCGACCGCGCTCTGGCACACCACCGGTGTCGACGCCCGCACCGAAGCGACGCTGTCGTGGAACGACGGACGCGAGGCACGCATCCGCTGCTCGTTCGTCGACCCGGAGGAGCAGCGCATCGAGATCGTCGGTGATCGGGCATCGTTGATCATCGACGCCGACGCCCACACCGGTGGTCTGCGCGCCGCGTCGTTCCTCGTCGCCGGAGCCGACGGGCGTGTCTCCACCACATCGGTGACCGCGTCGGACCCCTACCTCGGTATGGTCGACGCATTCGCCCGGGCAGTCCGCGGTGACGAACACTGGCCACGCACCATGACGACGACCATCGAACTGCTCACCCTGATCGAGCGGATCGCGAGCGCGAGCCGGTGACGGTCGAGGTGGCGGGCATCGAGCCCCGCCACGAACGGCACGCCTTGGCGACGGGCGTCGAACTGCACGCCGTGCATTGGGATCCGCCTGCGCGGACGGCGCCGGGCGACGAGCGCGTCCCGTTCCTCCTCGTCCACGGCCTCGCATCGAACGCCCGGTTGTGGGACGGCGTCGCCCAACACCTGGCGCGGCGCGGGCACCGCGTCGTCGCGGTCGACCAGCGTGGCCACGGCCGTTCGTCGAAACCGGACGACGGCTACGACATGACCACCGTCGCCAACGACCTCCGCCTCCTGATCGACGACCTCGGTTGGCAACGCCCGGCCGTCGCCGGTCAGTCGTGGGGCGGCAACGTCGTGCTCGAACTGGCTTGGGCACACCCCGAGTCCGTCTCGATGGCCGCATGTGTCGACGGTGGGTTCATCGATCTCGCCGGTCGCTTCCCCGAGTGGGACGACGCGGCGGCGGCACTCGCTCCCCCGCGTCTGGCCGGCACGCCGCTGGCCGACATCACCCGGTGGCTCGAGACATCGGCCGCGGACTGGCCCGAAGCGGGACGGCAGGGAACGCTCGCAAACTTCGAGGTCCGCGACGACGGAACAATCGCACCGTGGCTCACCTACGAACGACACCTCGTCGTGTTGCGCGGTCTGTGGGAGCATCGGCCGTCGAGCCGCTACCCCGACGTTCGCGTTCGTACCCTGCTGATCGGCGCCGACACGGGCGATGTCGCCTGGAGCGCCTCGAAGCACGAGGCGGTCGATCAGGCGATCGCTGCGCTGCCTCGCGGGCGGTCCGTCTGGTTCAGCCCGGCCCACCACGACGTACACGCCCAGCAGCCCGACGCCGTCGGCGACCTCCTGCATCGAGCGGTGACCGATCCGACGTTCTTCCCGCCTCCCGCCAACCCCGCCACCTCGGCGCCCACGAAGGAGATGCCATGACGCTCCCCCGGATTCTCGCCATCATGGGCTCTGGTGAGACGGCTCCGACGATGAAGGGGCCTCACCGCGCCATCTTCGAGCGGCTCGGCCCGGACACGAAGGCGGTACTGCTCGACACGCCGTTCGGTTTCCAGGAGAACGCACCGATCCTCGCGGCCAAGGCGATCGAGTACTTCCACGATGCGGTCGGGCGACGGGTGGAGGCCGCGGGCCTGACCCGCACGGACAACGGCGACACCGTCGCCGTCGAGCGTGGCGTGGCCAGGGTACGTGCGGCCGATTGGGTCTTCGCCGGCCCCGGCAGTCCGACGTACGCACTTGCTCAGTGGAGGAACACGGCGGTTCCCGATGCCCTCGCCGACAAGTTGCGCACCGGTGGCGCCATCGTGTTCTCGTCGGCGGCGGCGCTCACGCTGGGCCGAGCGACGGTCCCCGTCTACGAGATCTACAAAGTGGGCGCGTATCCGCACTGGCTCGATGGTCTCGACGTGCTCAGCGAGGTCGGCCTCGACGTCGCGGTGATCCCCCACTACGACAACGCCGAGGGAGGAAACCACGACACACGCTTCTGCTATCTCGGCGAGCGGCGTCTGGCGATGCTCGAGCCGACGCTCCCCGACGGATGTTTCGTGCTGGGCATCGACGAGCACACCGGCGTCGTGATGGATCTCGATGCCGATACCGCCGAGATCGTCGGCAAAGGTGCCGTCACGCTGCGCCGCAACGGCGAATCCGCCCGCATCGATGCCGGTCGAACCGTCCCCCTCGATCTCCTCCGCGCCGGCCCCGGCGCGCATGTCGCCAGCGCGCATGTCGCCAGCACAACACCGGGGTCAGACCTCGGTCTGACCCCTGGCCGAGACGAAAGCGGCAACGCGGAAGGAGCAGTGTCCGACGCAACCCAGGGAGCAACTCCACCCGGGCAAGCCGCCACCCCCACGTCCCTCGCCGACGCCGCGAAGCTGCACGAGGCGACGTTCGACGACGCGCTCGCCGCCCGTGATGCCGACCGTGCGGTGGCGGCGATCCTCGACCTCGAGTCGGCGATCGTCGAATGGTCGCGCGACACCCTCCAGTCCGACGACGTCGATCGCGCCCGCGCCGCGCTCCGTTCGATGATCGTGCGCCTCGGGGCCGCCGCCACCGAGGGCGTGCGCGACGCGCGAGAGGTCCTCGGCCCGGTGGTCGAGGCCGCGCTTGCGGCCCGAGTCGTGGCACGATCAGAGAAGGCCTTCGCGGTGTCCGACGCCATCCGCGACCAGCTCGCGGACGCCGGGATCGAGGTACGCGACACGCCCGACGGGGCGGAATGGCTGATCGCCGATGGCTGAACCGGCGCCGGCGTCCGCCGAGCTCCGCGGTGATCTGGCGATCCGCCTGATCGGCGTCACCAAGGAGTTCGAGGGCGCATCCGGCGCCGCCGTCGACGACCTGACGCTCGACATCGAGCGCGGCACGATCATGGCCCTGCTCGGGCCGTCCGGCTGTGGCAAGACCACCACGCTGCGGATGATCAACCGGCTGATCGAGCCGACGGCGGGCACGATCGAGATCGATGGCGTCGACGTGATGAGCCGACCGGCGCAGGAGGTGCGTCGGGGTATCGGCTACGTGATCCAGCAGGTCGGTCTCTTCCCGCACCGCACGATCGCCAGCAACATCGCCACGGTCCCGACGATGCTCGGCTGGGACAAGACCCGCTGCGCCGCCCGCGTCGAGGAGCTGACGACCCTGGTCGGGCTCGATCACGAGCTGCTCGACCGCTATCCCGACGAGCTGTCGGGCGGGCAGCAGCAACGTGTCGGCGTCGCACGTGCCCTCGCCGCCGATCCGCCGGTGTTGTTGATGGACGAGCCGTTCGGAGCCGTCGATCCCATCGTGCGCGGGCGCCTGCAGGACGAGCTGCTCGATCTGCAGCACAAGGTGAGCAAGACGATCGTGCTGGTCACCCACGACGTCGACGAGGCGCTGCGTGTCGCCGATCGGATCGCCTTGATGAACGTGGGCGGCGTCATCGAGCAACTCGCCACACCGGACGAGCTGATGCGTGCTCCGGAGAGCGACTTCGTCAAGAGTTTCGTCGGCGAGGACCGGGGACTGCGGCGTCTCGCACTGAACCAGGTCTCCGCACTGCGGTTCCATCAGGGTCCGATCGTGCCCGTCGACGCGACGTTCGACGAGGCAGAGCGGGCTGCGGCCGCCGAGGGCAGCGACTGGCTCGGCATCACGGTCGACGGACGCTTCGCCGGGTGGACGAAGGTACGTGACCTCCGCGCCGCTCGTGCTGGCGGCATGGCACTCGCCGACGTCGAACGGTTCGACCCGATCGCACAGGTCGAACCGTCGAGCACGCTGCGCGCGGCGATGGAACTGATCATGTCGTCGAACTCATCGGTCGCGGTGATCAACGACGGCGGACACTTCGGCGGCGTCGTCACACTCGAGGACATCCGACGTGCGCTGTCGAGCGCCGACATCGACACGGCGGACGGGACGGCATGAACCCCGCCCGGTCGTCGTCGGCACTGGTCGCCGAGGCGACCAACCCCATCATCAGGTGGGAGTGGGTCGTCGAGGAGTGGGATCAGGTCTGGGAGGCGATCGTCGAGCACCTCGTGTTGACGTTGATGGCGATGATGCTCGGCCTGGTCGTGTCGGCGGTGCTCGCGGCAATAGCGCTCCGCCACCGCTGGACGATGACACCGATCACCGCGACGACGAGTCTGATCTACACGCTCCCGAGCGTGGCGTTGTTCGCGCTGCTCGCTCCCGTGTTCGGCAACCTGTCTCGCTGGACGGCCGTGCTGCCGCTGGCGGCCTACACACTGCTGATCCTCGTGACGAACATCGTGGCCGGTTTCCAGGCCGTCCCGCCGTCGGTGCGCGACTCGGCCGACGGCATGGGGATGAGCCCGACCCGCAGGTTGTGGACCGTCGACCTGCCGCTCGCAGTGCCGTACATCATCACCGGGATCCGGATTGCCACGGTGTCGACCGTCGGCCTCGTGACGGTGGCGGCGATCATCGGTCAGGGCGGGCTCGGGCGCCTGATCTTCAGTGGCCTGCGCCGCGCCTTCTGGACACCGATGACCGTCGGCGCATCGCTCTCGATCATCGTGGCCCTCGTGCTCGACGCCGTGATCCTGGTGATCGGGCTCTGGCTCGCTCCGTGGCAGCGCCGACGCAAGGCGGGATCGCGGTGATCGGTGCTCTGACCCGGATGCGGCCCTCGCAGACCGCCGTCCCGCGCGACATCGGGTTCTTCGAGTGGTTCCTCGATCCGGACACCTGGACCGGCGACACGGGCATCATCGTCTCGTTGCGCGACACCGTCGTGCTGTGCGCAGCGGTGACGGCCGTCGCCGTGATCGTCGCGGTACCGATCGCCTCGGTGCTCGCCCACTACCGGCGCGCCGAGGTGTCGAGCACCTGGCTGGTGAGCATCAGTCGGGCGGTGCCCACGTTCGCGATCGCCGCGCTGCTGGTGCCGTGGTCGCTGCGGCGCGGGTGGGGCTTCGAGCCGTGGCCGATCTTCATCGCGCTGCTGCTGCTGGCGCTCGTGCCGATCTATCTCAACACCTACACCGCCATCCGGCAGCTGCACGACGGTCCGGTCGACGCCGCTCGCGCGCTCGGCTACAGCGAACGATCGATCCTGACCGAGGTCGAGTTCGCGCTGGCCTCGTCGCTGATCTTCACCGGGATCCGTGTCGCTGCGATCCAGGTGGTCGCCACCGAACCGATCCGGGCGTTCCTCGGCGGCGACGGTCTCGGACGCTATGTTCGGGACGGGTTCGGGCAGAACAACAACACGCTCGTCATCGGTGGGATCGTTCTCATCGGTGGGCTCGCCGCCCTCACCGGGTTGACATTCGTGGCGCTGGAAAGACTCGTACTGCCGAACGGCGTTCGCCGACTCGCTCGACAACAAGGAGACAAGCAACCATGACCACCCTCACCACTCGTCGTCGTGTCGTACGCCTGCTGGCGCCGCTGGCAGTCCTCGGTCTCGTCACCGCCGCCTGCGGCAGCGACGACGACTCGTCCGCCGACACCCAACCAGCGTCCACCGAGGCCGCATCGCCGAGCACCGAGCCCGAGAGCACGTCGAGCGCCCAGAGCACCGAGCCCGACCGCACCGACATGATGGACGGGCCGACCATCGAGGTGCGGGGACAGGACTTCAGCGAAGCGATCACGATCGCCGAGGTCTACGGCCAGTACCTGGAGGCCACGGGGTACCCGGTCGAGATCCTCACGCCGGCCGGTTTCCGCACCGAGGCCCTCGCCGGCATCGAGAACGGCGATTTCAACCTGATCATCGACTACATCGGCGGAACGCAGTCGGCGGTGGCGCCCGATGCCGAGGCGACCGCCGATCCCGACGAGATCGTCGGCAACATCACCGACCCGCTCGCCGCACTCGGCGCCACGCTGCTCGAGTACTCCCCCGCCGTCGACGGTGATGCCTTCGTGGTACGGGGCGATTCCGAGGCGTCGACCATCTCCGATGTGGCCGGTCTCGACTACAAGCTCGGCGCTTCGGCGCAGTGCCCCGAGCGACCGCAGTGCCTGATCGGGCTCGAGGATCCCGACATCTACGGCATCGAGTTCGCCGACTTCATCACACTCGAATTCGGCCCACTCCTCGGCGAGGCGTTGGCGAACAACGAGGTCGACGCGGTCATCTGGAACACCACCGCCCCCCAGATCACCGAGCAGGGCTTCAAGGTGCTCGAGGACGACCAGGGCCTGTTCCCGGCGCAGAACATCGCACCGATCGTCTCGACCGACCTGATCGATGCCTACGGCGACCAGCTCGTCGAGGATCTCAACGAACTGAGCGCGATGATCACCACCGAGGATCTCCTCGCTTGGAACACCGCCACCGACATCGAGTTCCGCGAGTCCGACGAGGTCGCCACCGAGTGGCTGCAGTCCAAGGGCCTCATCTGAACACCGTGACGCCAGCCAGCTGACCGTTACGCCGGGGGTCTGACCCCTGGCGTCACGCCGAGGAGGAACGCCGTGACGTTGTCGCCGATGGCGGCGACGTCGTAGCCGCCCTCCTGCAGTATCACCGTCGGCAGGGCGAGCTGGGCGACGAGCTCGCCCTGTGCGCGGAATCCGTCCGTCGTCACCGCCAGGTCGGAGATCGGATCGTTGTGGAACGTGTCGACGCCGAGCGACACGATCACCAGGTCGGGACCGAAGGCCCCAACGGCGTCGCACGCCCCGGCGAGCGCGACGAGATAGGTGTCGTCGTCGGTGCCGGCGGCGAGCGGGACGTTGAGGTTCGTGCCCGCTCCCGGGCCGGCGCCGGTCTCGGCGGCGAAGCCGGACAGGTACGGATACGCCCGTGCCGGATCCCCGTGCAACGACACGTACTGGACGTCGTCGCGACGGTAGAAGATCTGCTGGGTGCCGTTGCCGTGGTGGTAGTCGACGTCGAGCACGGTGACCTTCGACCCCGTCGTCGAGGACACGTGATGGGCGGCGACGGCCGCGTTGTTGAAGAAGCAGTAGCCGCCGTACAGCGCCGTCGGCGCATGGTGGCCGGGCGGACGGCAGAGGCCGTACGCGCCACGCTCGCCACCCAGCACCGCAGCGGTTGCGCTCAGTGCGATGTCGACGGCCGAGCGGGCGGCATCGAAGGTGCCCTCGGTGATCGGCGTGGTCGTCTCGAAGCACCATCGGCCGAGTTCGTGGTCGACGAGTGCCTGCGACGGCAACGGTCCGACGCCGTCGAGCAGGCCCGGCATGGCGAACACGTCCGGGACGACGTCGTGGGTGCCGGGATGCCGGAGCTGGTAGTCACCCCAGGCTCGGCTGAGGAACTCGACGAGCCCGGCGTCGTGGACCGCCGAGATCGGTGCCGTTCCCCAGTCGTGGGGCTCGACGAGCTGGAAGCGGTCGTCGGCGGCGAGCGTGGCGTGGATCGCATCGGCTCGACCAGGGTGCTCGAACGGCGGCTGCAGCCCCGACGATTCGATCTCGGCGAGCGGCGCATGGCCCCGGTGCCGGTCGGACGCGACGACGCGCATCGATCAGAGCACGCCCGCTCGCCGCAGCGCGTCGGACCGCAGCGGCTCGACGACCACCGCCGCCAACGCCACCTCGAGTGCGGTTCGCGAACTGGTGCAGTACACGTCCCAGTCGATCGTGCCCTGCGCCCACCGCTCGAGCCCGCGCATCCACGACACGAAGATGTGCCAGGCCAGACGGTCGACGTTGCAGTGCACGACGAGCAGCCCCGCCGCCTGGGCCTTGGCGAGATCGGCTTCGATGGCGGCGACGATGCGCTCGCCGACGGCACCCATCCGCGGTGAGTCCGGGACGGTGCGCAGCGTCGCGATCACGGGTCGCCACACGTGGGTGCGGGCGGCGATCGTCTCGTCGAGCGCGGCGAACAGCACGCGCGTCGCATCGATCGGATCGACTGCGGGCTGCTCGTCGAGCTCGAACTCCAACTGGTCCAAGCCGCTGCTGACGAAGGCGACCAGGACGCCGTCGCGGTCGGTGAACTGGTTGTAGAGAGTGGCGACCGCCACGCCGGCGCGGTCGGCGAGCTTGCGCATCGTCAAGCCCTCGAGGCCGTCGAGCGCGATGATCTCGCCGACGGCATGCAGGATCTCGGCCCGCGTGCGCTGCTGTCTCGATTCCCAACCACGGCTCATCGTGGTCCGAGCCTACGACGTCGCGAGAAGCGGTGACTGTTCGGATGGGTTTGACTCGGTCGGGCGTGCGTGGTCTGATCGCCACATGACCCGACTCGGCTATCAGATCCCCAACTTCACCTATCCGGGTGTCGGCCCCGCCGATCTCTTCGACGCGATCGCGTACCAGGCGAAGGAAGCCGACAGCTCGGGTTTCGACACCGTGCTGGTGATGGATCACTTCTACCAGCTGCCGATGCTCGGCGACCCCGACAACTTCATGCTCGAGTGCTACTCGCTGCTGTCGGCGCTCGCCCGTGAGACCAAGAAGGTGCGCCTCAGTGCGCTGGTCACCGGCAACACGTACCGCAATCCGGCGGTGCTGGCGAAGACGGTCACCACGCTCGACGTCGTGTCGGAGGGACGCGCCCAGCTGGGGATCGGCGCCGGCTGGTTCGAGCTGGAACACGACGCGTTCGGCATCGAGTTCGGCACGTTCACCGACCGGTTCGAGAAGCTGGAGGAGGCGCTGCAGATCATCATCCCGATGCTGCGTGGCGAGCGGCCGTCGCTCGACGGCGAGCGGTACACCGTGAAGGAGGCAATCAACGAGCCCCCGCCCGTCGGTCGCATCCCGGTGATGATCGGCGGTGGCGGCGAGCGCAAGACGCTGCGCATGGTCGCCCAGTACGCGGACGAGTCCAACATCATCTGCGCACCTGACGACCTCCAGCGCAAGCTCGACGCGTTGGCCGAACACTGCGAGCGTCTCGGACGCGACCGCTCCGAGATCACGGTGTCGTGGCAGAAGACCGCCTGCATCGCGCCGACGACCAAGGAGGCGATGTCCGATCTCGTGGCGTACTTCCAACGTCGAGGTCTCGACCTGTCCTCGATGTCCGAGGAGGAGCAGCAGGTGTGGCTCGGGAACTTCATCTGGGGCGATCCGTCCACGGTCGGCGAGCAGTTCGCCCAGCAGCTGCAGCCCGGCATCGACGGGTTCACGATCAACATGCCGGCCAACGGCCACATCGAGGGCCGCGTGGAACTCCTCGGCGAAACCCTGTCACCGCTGATCTCCTAGCGTTACGCCAGGGGTCAGACCCCCGGCGTCACACTCACTCCACGAGTTCGAGTTCTTCGTTGAGATATTCGTCGCGGCACTTGGCGCGCTGCAGTTTGCCGCTCGACGTCTTCGGCAGCGTTCCGGGCGTGACCAGCATGACGTCGCGCGGGGGCAGCCCGCACACCTCGAGGGTGCGGTGGTGGATCCGCTCGCGGATGTCGTCGAGCCCGCCGGAGGTGTCGTTGATGCGCACCTCGGCGACGACGACCACGCTCTCCTTGCCCTTGTAGCCCTCCATGCCGAAGGCGATGACGTTGCCGGCGCGCACGCCGTCGAGCGGGCCGACGGCGCGTTCGATGTCCTCGGGGAACACGTTGCGACCACCGACGATGATCACGTCCTTGATCCGCCCGCAGAGCACCAGCTCGCCATCGAGGAGATAGGCGAGGTCGCCGGTGCACAACCAGCCCTCGCGGAAGAGCGCGGCGGTGGCATCGGGACGCTTGTAGTAGCCGGGGGTCACCGACGTGCCCCGCAGGAGCAGCTCGCCGACATGGCGTTCGGGCACGTCTTCGTAGGTCTCGGGGTCGACGATCTTCATCTCGAGTCCGGGTACTGCATTTCCGAGCAGCGGCAGCCTCCGCGCCGTGAGGCTCAGCTCGTCGGGGTCGGAGATCTCGACCGGCTTGGCCACTCGCTGGGTCTCGAGGACGAGGCGATCGACGGTGTCGGTGCGCAGCCCGCGGCCGCGCGGCGGGAACGAACCGCCGATCGCCACCTCGGCCATCCCGAACGCCGGGAACACGCCACCGGCGGTGAACCCGAACCGTGACGCCTCGGCCACGAACGCTTCGACGGCATTCGGGTCGACCGGCTCGGCGCCCGACAGCGCCACGGTGAGCGGCGACAGGTCGAGGCCCTGCATGCGCTTGAGCGCCCGGGTGGCGAGCACCCAGGAGAAGTTCGGGCCGGCCGTCGCGGTGGCACCGTAGTCGGAGAGCCACTGCATCCAGTTGCCAGGATGGGCGAGGAAGTCCTGCGGCGCCGCTTGGACCAGTTCGACGCCCTTGGTCATCGGCAGCGCCAGGAACCCGACGAGGCCCATGTCGTGGTAAAGCGGCAGCCACGAGCACATCACGTCGGCGCCGGTGAGTTCCGCCGCTTCGGCGCAGGCGTCGATGTTGGCGCTGAGCACCCGATCGGGGATCATCACGCCCTTGGGCTCACTGGTCGAGCCGCTGGTGTACTGCAGGATCACGAGACGTTCCGGATCGTGCGACGGGATCTCGAGCGCGTCGCCCGTCGGCACGTTGGGCGCACCGGCCATCACCGCCTTCATCGGCAGGATCGGCGGATCGCCCTCCGCGGCGACGTAGAAGTCGGCGAGCAGATCATCGATCAGCACGAGCTTGGCGTCGCCGTGACGGATCCGTCCCCGGGTGCTCTCGATGAACACGTCGAGCGAGCCCATCCGCATCGGCAGGGGCAGGACCATCGAGGCCACGCCGGCCAGCCAACATCCGCGGATGATCGTCATCAGCTCACGGCTGGTGGGGCCGAGGATCGCAACGTGGTCACCGGGCAGGACGCCCCGTGCCTGCAGCGCCGCACCGACCGCCCGTGCGTCGTCGTGGATCTGGGCCCACGACACGCTGATGGGGCCGTCGGCACCGGTCATCGAGCTTCCGACGAAGGTGACGCCGGTGCCGGAGTCGGCTGCGGCCTCGAGCCGATCGATCGTCGACAGCGATGTGGTGTCGCTCATCTCCTCAACGCTACTTGCTCCGGTCGGCGCCGTCTCGGACGTCGCCGCCCGGTAGACCCCTCGCCGCGGTGCACGGCACCGTGCCACCGGCTACTGCTGGCTGCCGCCGAGGCGTTCGGGAAGGTGGGTGGTGCGGCCACCGCGCACCTTGACCTCGACGGGGTCGCAGACGTGGCAGCCGTACTCGACGTGGATGCCCTGGATCGACATCTGGCTGCCGCGTGACTTCTCGAGGATGACCTGTGGGCGGTGGTAGAGGTCGTCGCCGCCGCACACCGGACAGCGCGGCCGCGGATCACGCGTCCACTCGATCCTGCAGGCCGAGCACGTCAGCTGGATCCGACCGTCGTCCAGCGGGCTACCGGTGAGGTCGTCGTCGGTCCCGCACGACGGGCACACGATCTCGAGAGCCATGGTCTCACCCTACGAGGGTCCCCGACGCGACGACGCGACGACCGGTCCCACCGGTCGTCGCGCCGTCGTGCGTGTCAGAGATGTCCCGGGCGAGATCGTGTGTCGATCAGGCCCGGAACGAATTGCTCAGAGCAGTCCCTGCTCGGTCAGGTATGCCTCGGCGACGTCGCGGGGGTCGGCGCCGTCCTGGGAAACCTGGCGCTGCAGCTCGGCAATCGTGTCGTTGTCGAGACCCGCGAGGATCGTGTCAGCGAGCGCCTCGAAGGCCTCGGGCGCCTGCTGGTACACGCTGTCGGGCATCGTCAGCGACACGTTGTAGAGGATCATCACGCCCGGATCCTCCACGACGTCCAGGCCCAGGGCCGGGATGCGGCCATCGGTGGTGAAGATCTCACCGAAGGTGCAGTTGCCGTTGGCGGTCTCGTCGTAGATCACGCCCGTGTCCAGGATCTGCTCCTGGCCGGCGGGGATCGTGAGCCCAGTGGCTTCCTCGAGCAGCACGAGGCCGTCGGGGCGATTCGGGAACTCGGTCTCCATGCAGACGGTGGCGTCAGGGTTGTCGTTGACGTACTCCATCATGTCCTGCAGGTCGCCGCCGGCTGCCGGCGAGTCACCGGCGGTGGCGAAGCCGTACGTGTTGTTGAACGGCGACACGCCGAGCCAACGGATGTCGTTCTCGGCGAGGTCCATGGCGCACACGCTGTTGGTGAGTTCGACGGGGTCGAAGCTGGGGTCTTCCTGTGCGAGGTGCACGGTCCAGCCGGTGCCGTTGTACTCCCAGTACGTGTCGATCTCACCGGCGAGCAGCGCGTCGCGGTTGACCACGGTGCCGCCGAGGTTGGTCGAGTCGGTGACGTTGGCGCCACCGGCTTCCAGGGCCACGACCGCAAGTTCGCCGAGTACGAACTGCTCGACGAAGTCCTTCGAGCCGACGTTGATGTCGAGACCGCTGAAGTCGAGTTCGGTCAGTGAAGCCACCGAGTCGTCTTCATCTCCAGCGGTCTCGCACGCGGCGGCCGACATGTCGTCGCCACCGTCGGTCGTCGCGGCGGAGTCATCGCCGGCTTCGGTCGTCGCGGCGCCGTCATCGCCGGCGTCGGCTTCGGTCGTCGCGGCGGCGTCGTCTCCCCCGTCGCTGCTGCTGTCGTCGTCGCTCCCGCATGCGCCGGCCACGAGGGCGACGGCGGCGAGCCCGGCGGCGAACCGCATGGTCTGTCGCTTGATTGTCATCAATGTTTCTCCTTGTTGGTGTTCACGAGGTGTTCGGTGTTCGGTGTTCGATCGGGGACGCGCCGAGGGAGCGCTCGCGTGGAAACGAGTCACAGGCCCCTCGGCCGAAGCGTCTTCTCGATCAGCGCGGCGATCCAGTCGACCGTCAACGCGACGAGTGCGGTCATGACCGCACCCGTGATCAGTACCAGGTCTCGGCTGAGCTTCAGCCCGGCACTGATGGTGGCTCCCAATCCGCCGCCACCGATCAGGTAGGCGAGTGCAGCCATGCCGACGGTGATCACGAGCGCAGTGCGCACACCGGCGAGGATCACGGGCACGGCAAGGGGGAGCTCGATCTGTCGAAGGGCCTGGCGCTTGGTGAGGCCCATGCCTCGGCCGGCCTCGATGACGTTCTTGTCGACCTGTTCGAGACCGACCATCGTGTTGCGCAGCACCGGCAGCAGCGTGAAGAGCGACAGCGCCCAGATGGTGGTCCACGGTCCGCGTCCGAGCCAGGCGAAGGCGAGCACGAGCAGACCGAACGCAGGGATGGCCTGGCCCGAGGTGGCCACGGCCAGGATCGGGGATCCGAGGCGCTTGTACTTCGGACGTGTCAGCAGAATGCCGAGTGGTACCGCCATCACGATGGTGAACACCGTCGACCAGAGCGTGAGCGAGAGATGCTGCTCGAGCTGCGGCCGCAGATTGGCATCCCAGTCCAGGGCCCGTTCGTCCTGGAAGATCTTGTCCGCGCTCTGGACGTAGGAATAGAGGAGCAGCGACCCGACGATCACGATGATCGGCGTGACGAACAGTCCTGCGTTCGTCTTGATCAAGCGCACGCCTGGTGGCAGCTGATAGCCCCGCGGCAGGGCCAACTCATCGGGCGCCTCGGACGCGTGGATCTCGTCGACCTCGGCGACCTCGGCGGGGACGTCGTGCAGCTGCGACGTCATCAGTGGCCCTCCCCCGATCCGTTCGCACTGCCCGCGTTCAGTTCGGCTTCGTGTGCGGCGAGTTGCTCGTAGTGTTTCTTCGCCTGACTGCGCAACCGCTTCAGCACGTCGGCGAGCCGTTCGATGTCGAGGATGCCCTGGCAGCGACCCTTGCCGTCGACCACCACGGCCTGGCCGGCATTCGACAGCAGCATCTCCTCGAGGGCGTCGTGCAACGTGGCGTTCGGTTCGACGGTGGCGGTCACCGCTGCTCCCGCCTGGGCCAACGGCGTCGCGGTGTCGGCGAGGTGGTGGTCGTTCACCCAGCGGATCGGACGATGCTCGGCATCGAGGACCAGCATCCACTTCTCCAGCGAGGAGTTGTACAGCCGTTGGGCGTCGGCGCGGGGGGTGTCGACGCTGACGATCGGCCAGTCCTCCGACAACTGCAGGTCGCGGACCCGCTCGAAGTTGAGCCCCTTGAGCGTCGACCCCGAACCGATGAAGTCACTGACGAAGTCGTCGACCGGGTAGGCGAGGATGCGCTCGGGCGTGTCGAACTGCCGGATCACCGACTGCTCGCCGAGAATCGCGATGCGGTCGCCCATCTTGATCGCTTCGTCGATGTCGTGGGTGACGAACACGATCGTCTTCTTCAGCTCGGCCTGCAGTCGCAGGAACTCGTTCTGCAGACGATCACGGGTGATCGGGTCGATGGCACCGAATGGCTCGTCCATCAACAGCACGTCGGGATCGCCGCCGAGGGCGCGGGCCACACCCACGCGCTGCGCCTGACCGCCGGACAGCTCCTTCGGGTATCGGTCGCGGTACTGGTTCGGATCGAGGCCGGTGATCTCCAACAACTCGTCGACGCGCGCCGCGGTCTTCGCCTTGTCCCAGCCGAGCAGCTTCGGCACGGTGGCGATGTTCTGGGCGATGGTCTGGTGCGGGAACAGGCCGATCTGCTGGATGACGTAGCCGATCTGGCGGCGCAACTTGTCGGCGTTGACCGTCGTGACGTCCTCGCCGTCGAAGATGATCCGGCCCGACGTGGGCTCGATCATCCGGTTGATCAGCCGCAACGTGGTGCTCTTGCCGCAGCCGGACGGGCCGACGAGCACGAGGATCTCACCCTTGGGGATGTTGAGGTCGAGGTCCGCAACCGCCGGAACGTCCGATCCGGGGTAGATCTTGCCCACACCCTGGAGCTCGATCATCGCCGGCGGCGCGTCGTCCCTCAGCGCCGCGGTCGCCTGCGGCGAGTACGAGGAGTTGTCGGTGACGCTCATGAGCGAAGTCCTTTCGACGTCGTGAGCCGACGCAGGAGGGTGAAGAAGAGGTCGGCGACGAGCGCCAGAACGATCGTGAAGACCACGCCCGTCCACATCCGCTCGACGGAGGTGAGATCGGGAAAGCGTTGCAGTCCCTCGTTGACGTAGCGGCCGAGGCCGGTACCGCCGACGAGCGGGGCGATCGCCGCGATGCCGATGTTGAGCAGCGTCGCCACCCGGATGCCGGTGAGGATGATCGGCCAGGCGAGCGGGAGTTCGATCTTGAGCAGCCGCTGGCTGGCGTTGAGCCCCATGCCCTTGGCCGATTCGATGACCGCCCGATCGACGTCCTCGAGTCCGACGATCGTGTTGCGCAGGATCGGCAGGATCGAATACATCGTGAGCGCGATGATCGGGCCACGGTCGCCGACGCCGATGCTCGGGATCGAGATGAAGATCGCGAACAGGGCGAGCGACGGGATCGTCAGCATGATCGACGCGAATCCGAGGATCAGTCCTCGCAGCAACCGCACCCGGTGGACGAGCACGCCGAGCACGACCGAGATGACGATCGCGAACGCCATCGACATGGCGACGAGCTGCACGTGTTCGACGACACGCTCGAAGATCGGCGACCAGCCCTCGGCATCGGACATCCACGTCCACCAGCTCTGGTAGGCGTCGGGGTTGAACACGAGTGCGGGGAGCTCACCGATGCCGCTGAACAGGATCTCGAAGCCCTCGAGCAGGTCGTTGTTGGCCGCGGTGTCGGCGACGAACAGCCACCAGGCCAACACGACCAGGAAGACCGTTCCGGCGATCGCGCGGACAGGGAGCCGGCGGACGATCGCCGTCCGAGGGGCTCGCTCGGGGGCCGCCTCGGCGGGTGCCGAGGGGCGATCGAGGACATCGCTCATGACGCGGCGCGCCGCTCTCGTGCGCACGCCTGCAATTTCCATGTAGGTGGCGATGTCGGTGGTGCGATGTCTTCCTCTCGCGGCCGTCTTGGGGGGCCTCGTTCGCGGAGACGGGCGCGGGCGGCTGCCCACGACCTCGTTTGTTGCGTGACCTCGACCATACCGATGTCGCCGGCGCCGACAACCCGGACGGCCGCCCCGGCCACCGCCGGACAGGCCGTCGAGAGCGGTGATCCGAGCGCTCGGCGAGGGACCGCAGGACGCGGTGGCAGCAACCGGTCGAGGCGAACGCGCCGAACCCCGAGATGACCGGCCTGAGCAGGGATGATGCCCGTGGATCAGCGATGCGCCCCGCCGGTCGGCGGGCCGTCCGTCTCGCGGCCCTGTCGAGGTGCACAACGGAGCCGATCGACGTACCCAAGTCGGCGCGAAAATATTCCTCGGTCGATTTGACAGATCCGGGCCTGCGCCGATCCGTGGCGTCGATCGGGCGTGGGGCGGGAGCACTCGTCCGGTGGTGTCAGCGGGAGCGGCGAGCGGCCCCTGCGCCGTTCGCAGGACCGCACTCATCGGCCCGTTGCCTAGGCTGGTCGACCGTTATGACAGACGTGACCAGCAACCCGGCGACCAGCAGCGATTCCCCTCCGCATCGGTACTCGGCGCCGCTCGCCCAGGACATCGAACTGCGATGGCAGGACTGGTGGGACGAGCATCACACGTTCGAGACCCCGAACACCGCCGGTCCGCTGGCGGACGCAGAGCTCGCTGCCGAGCGGGGCGAGAAGCTGTTCGTGCTCGACATGTTCCCGTACCCGTCCGGCACCGGCCTCCATGTCGGGCACCCGCTGGGCTTCATCGGCACCGACGTCTACGCCCGCTTCAAGCGGATGACGGGCCACAACGTGCTGCACGCCATGGGGTTCGACGCATTCGGACTGCCTGCGGAACAGTTCGCGGTCGAGACGGGTCAACACCCGGCGATCACCACCGACCAGAACGTCACCACCTATCGCCGTCAGCTGCGCCGGCTCGGTCTCGCGCATGATCCCCGCCGCAGCGTGTCGACCACCGATCCCGACTTCTACCGCTGGACGCAGTGGATCTTCGGCCAGGTCTTCAACGCATGGTACGACCACGACCTGGACCGGGCTCGCCCGATCGCCGAGCTGGTCTCCGAGTTCGAATCCGGTGCGCGCCCCACCACCGGCGGCCGACCGTGGCAGGACCTGACCGAAGGCGAACGCGCCGACATCGTCGACGAACACCGCCTCGCCTACGTGAGCGAGGCGCCGGTCAACTGGTGTCCCGGGCTGGGCACGGTCGTCGCCAACGAAGAGGTCACCGCCGAGGGGCGCAGCGACCGCGGCAACTTCCCGGTGTTCAAGCGCAGCATGCGCCAGTGGATGATGCGCATCACCACCTACGCCGACCGGCTGATCGACGACCTGGAACTGCTCGACTGGACCGACGCCATCAAGACGATGCAGCGCAACTGGATCGGTCGCAGCCACGGTGCCGAGGTGCACTTCCCGTCGCCCGCCGGCGAGATCACGGTGTTCACGACCCGCCCGGACACGTTGTTCGGCGCGTCGTTCATGGTCCTCTCCCCCGAGCATCCGTTCGTCGACGCCCTCACCGTCGCCGACCAGGTCGACGCCGTGGCCGCTTACCGGCGAGCCGCCGCAGCCAAGAAGGACATCGAACGCCAGGACGAGACCCGAGCGAAGACCGGTGTCTTCACCGGGTCGTTCGCCACCAATCCCGTCAGCGGCGAGCAGATCCCGGTGTGGATCGCCGACTACGTGCTGATGGGGTACGGCACGGGCGCGATCATGGCGGTGCCGTGCGGCGACCAGCGCGACTTCGAGTTCGCCCGCGCGTTCGGCCTGCCGATCCCGGCGATCCAGGAGCCGCCCGCAGCATGGTTCGACGCCCACGACGTCGAGCCGACGCTCGACACGTCGACGTGGCCGGTGGCCTACGTCGGCGATGCGCCCTACGTGCAGTCGGCCAACGACGAGCTCGACCTGAACGGCGTCGACAACACGGCCGAGGGCATCGAGCGGATGAATGCCTGGCTCGAGGACCACGACGCCGGCACCGCCACCGTCAATTACAAGCTGCGTGACTGGCTGTTCAGCCGCCAGCGCTACTGGGGCGAGCCGTTCCCGATCGTCTACGACGCCGACGGTCGACCGCACTCCCTGCCCGACGACATGCTGCCCGTGCTGCTGCCGGAGACCGAGTCGTTCTCGCCGCGGACCTTCGACGCCGACGACGAGTTCTCCGATCCCGAGAGCCCGCTCGACCGGCTGCAGGAGTGGGTCGAGGTCGAACTCGACCTGGGCGACGGACCGCAGGTGTACCGCCGCGACACCAACGTGATGCCGCAGTGGGCGGGATCGTGCTGGTACGAGATGCGCTATCTCGACCCCACCAATCAGGAGCGCTTCGTCGACCGGGAAGTCGAGGAGTACTGGATGGGCCCGCGCACCGACGTGCGCCCCGATCATCCGGGCGGTGTCGACCTGTACGTCGGCGGCGTCGAGCACGCCGTGCTGCACCTGCTGTACTCGCGGTTCTGGCACAAGGTGCTGTACGACCTCGGTCACGTGTCGTCCAAGGAGCCCTACGCCCGCCTGTTCAACCAGGGCTACGTGCAAGCGGCCGCCTACAAGGACGAGCGCGAGATCTACGTCGACGCGACCCAGGTCGCGGGCGACGACAAGGTCGGCTTCACCCATCAGGGACGGCCCGTCCGGCGCGAGTGGGGCAAGATGGGCAAGAGCCTGAAGAACGCCGTCTCGCCCGACGACATGTACGACCAGTACGGCGCCGACACCCTGCGCCTCTACGAGATGGCGACCGGGCCGCTCGATGCGTCACGGCCGTGGGAGACGCGTGACGTCGTCGGCATGTACCGCTTCCTCCAGCGCCTGTGGCGCAACATGGTCGACGAGGAGACCGGTACCTGCACGGTCGTCGACGCCGCCGCTGACGACGACATCCGCAAACTGCTGCACCGCACGATCGACACCGTGCGCACGGAGATGGACGCACTGCGGTTCAACACGGCCATCGCCAAGCTGATCGAGCTGAACAACGCCGTCACCAAGCTCGACTCCACGCCCCGCGAGGTGGCCGAACCGATGGTGATCATGCTGTCGCCACTGGTGCCGCACATCGCCGAGGAGCTGTGGCGCCGACTCGGCCGGGACGACACGATCACCTACGTCGACTTCCCCGTCGCCGATCCGGCACTGCTCGTCGACGAGACGGTCGAGGTCCCCGTCCAGGTCAACGGCAAGGTTCGGGGCCGCATCGACGTCGCTGCCGACGCCGACGCGGCCACCATCGAAGCCACCGCACTGGCCGACGAGAAGATCGCCGCCCTCATCGACGGCGTCACGCCGAAGAAGGTCATCGTCGTCCCCGGCCGGATGGTCAACATCGTCCTGTGACCGCCGCGGTTCGCCCGCATCGGAAGGACGAATGACCTCTTGCCTTTTCGATGCGATGGCGCGACCATGATCCCGGGTCCGATGAGGTGACCAACAGGGATCCAGGGGCAAGACCTCCCAGGTCCTGCCGACTGATCCAAGCCTTTCCCCGCCAACGGGAGCGCACCTCACCGGGCCCGATTTCGCGCCCCGGGACCGGCGGCGACGCCCGGGTCGGACCCGGAGTGGTCACTCGAGCAACGACATCCAGTCGAGGTCGACGGCGGCACGCGCCTGACGCGACATCATCACGTTCGCCAGGTCACGCTCACGAGGCACGTCGAGGTCCATCCCACGACTCGCGACCGCCGGGTAGACGAGGCAGAACAGCGACGCAATGCGGTACTTGTCCCACATGTCGACGAGGTCGGATGCTGGTACACCACCCGCAACGAGCCCACTGATCCACCGGGCGTACAGCTCACGCTCTCGAGCCGCATCGACCTCGAGGCACGAACCGATGAAGTAGGCCAGGTCGTAGGCGGCCGAGCCGACGCCGGTGAGCTGGAAGTCCATCAGAATCACGGTGCCGTCGGGGGCGAACATCATGTTGTCGGTGCGATAATCGCCGTGCAGCAGCGTCAACGGGCCCTCGCTCAACTGCTGCAGCAGGCCCTCGACGGCCGCACCGAAGCGGGGACCGACCGGTTGGAGCGGCTCGGGCGGGACGCAGCCCGCCGACGCAGTGAGCTTCGCCCAGCCCTCGTCGAACAGTCCGGGGAGGACCGCCGGGTAGATCGGGTCGGCGAGCGCCACAGCGAGGCCGGATTCGCACATCCGGTCACTGCGGTTCCACCAGTGCGAATGCCACACCGCCAGGTTGTCGATGCACGCTGCAGCGTCGGCATCGTCGAGGTGTCCGGTCTGGTCGAGCATGCGGTTGCCGACGAGGTCCTCCATCACCACCACGAAGTCGGCGCCGTCATCGGACACGGCGCCGTAGTGGCCCGCCGGCACGCGCACCGGCACGGACGCGGCCAGTTCGTTGAAGAACTTCGCCTCACGGATGTACATCCGCAACACGGTGCTCGTGAACGCCGCGTTCGGGTCGACGGCAGTCAGCTTCACCACCACGGTCTCCGGGACGTCGGTGCCGGTCAGATGCGCCCGGTACACCGCGCTGCTGACGCCGATGCCGGCGCCGATCTCGTGCACCTGCACGCCGGTCACGTCCCAGCCGAGATGCTCGCGGAACCATGCCGGCGTGATCTCGACGGGCGTCTTCGGGATGGTCATGTGGTCCCCCTCTCGCGGTCACCCCCTGCGACACGCGCACGCGACCGTACCCCAGCACCCGGTTCGTCGTCTCATCTCCACTGTGACGGGGCGATCGAGCGCCAGCCGCCACCGAACGACGCACTCACCCTGGCGCCGAAGAACGTGGAGGCCGCCATCACGGCGCCAGCGGCGATGCTGGAGATGACGGCGCCGGTGTCGTCGTAGCCCAGCACGAGTGGCGCGGCCACCAGCCAGACTCCGACGGGGAGCGTGCCCCAGCGCATCGGCCTGAGCACCTCCCAGATCGCCACGAACGCGAACGCCGCGCCGATCGGGCCAAAGATCCGGTCGTTGTTCTCGGGCACTCCGCCGTAACCGAGCACCGCCGGGGCGAACATCAACCAGACGCCCGCAGCGACGCCGACCAGCCGGGCGATCATGACTCGAGCCCCCAGAACACCCGCCACAGCGACTTGCCGTCGCGATGTTCGCGGCGCAGGTGCTGCAGGCTGGCGAGCACCTCGTCCACGCCCGGGCCGATCATGGCGAGCGACACCACACCGGAGAACAGGCACAAGGTGCAGAAGCTGTCGTAGAGCACCGGCTGGAAGATCGTGAGCATCACGCTGATCGCACCGAACGGTCCGACGAAGGCACCGAAGATGATCACGATCCACGGCATCGTGCGCCAGCGCTTGGTGCCGCCGATCGCGCCGGTGACCGCGTCGGCGACGTAGCCGAGCGCACCGAGTGCGGCGTCGCCGATCGGGAACCGCTCGAACGCCTGCGAGAACCCGGAGTCGCGCACGATGTCGGTGGTGCCGTCACCGAAGAACGGTTCCCACACCGTGCTGACGATCTCCTGCTGGTACAGCGCCAGCCATCCTGCGGCGATGCCGCCGAAGACGGCGAGGACGATGATGGGAGTGCGCTGCCTCCACGTCGACGGGTTGACCGACCACCCGGGCGGGATCCCCGAATCGTCCGCCTGCCCCGGTGACGTGGCGGTGGACGCTGCTGTCACGGGAGCACGCGGCGGGGCGGGGTCAGGTCGTTGCGGCGGTACCAGCCCTCGCGGTCCTGCTGCAGGCGTTGCACCATCACCGGTACGACGTCGGCGACGCGGTGTTCGGGACGCCAACCGAGGTGCTCGCGCGCCGAGGTGATGTCGAGGTCGTAGTTGTCCGACGCCCGATCGATCATCCACGAGCGGATGAACGGGTCCTCGCCGAAGGGATTCTTCTCGCGCACCCAGGCGCCGACCTTGGCGAGCACGGGCGGCACCTCGAAGGTCCGCCACTCGGTGCCGTGCAGCGCACAGGCGATGATGTCCTGCAGGTCGCCGTAGCCGATCGTCTCGGGCTCGCCGATCAACACCGGATAATGCTCCGGCAGCCTGCCGCGCCGTTCGACGACGCGCACCAGTGCGTCGACGGCGTCATCGACGTGGACGAACGCCTGACCGACGTCGGGATCGGCGGGATAGAAGTGGCTCGTCGGCCACTTGCCGTCGATGCGCTTGATCTGGTTCGTGATCGGCGGCGAGTGGCCGTCCTCGTCGTAGGCACCGGCGATGCGCACGATGACCTGCGAGCGAGCGACGTCGCGATGTTCGTCGATGACCGCCTCCGTCTTCACCTTCGACGTCGGGTACGGCCACGACTTGCTGACCGGGTCGCTCTCGTCGATCTCGTCGCCCGGTTCGGTGGGTTCGTGGACGAGCATCGTCGACGAGAACACGAACTGTTCGACGTCGAACGGGCGCAGCTCGTCGAGCAGACGACGGGTGCCGTCGACGGTGATCTTCTGATACAGATCGCTGTCACCGCCGGCGAAGTCGTAGTAGGCCGCGAGATGCACCACCGACGCGATCTGGTTGCCGAAGAGGTCCTTGACGCGTTGCAGCGCTCGGCCCACCGACTCGTCCGACGTCAGATCCGTACACACGAACTCGACGTCGACCGGCGACGTCGGATCGCCCTGCAGATCGAGCACCACCACGTCGTGGTCGGCGTGCAGGCGCTGGACGAGTTTCGAACCGAGCAGCCCCGATCCACCGGTCACCAGCACCAGCGGTCGATGAGCGCCCTGGGCAGCGGGGTCCTGATCCACCATGGCCACGCGAGTACCCGTTGACGAACCGCTGAAACGCGTGGCGGCCGCAACAGGAATTGCTCAGACACCGACCACCAGCGCCGCCACCCCCAGACACCAGACACCCGCGATGGCGATGCTCTCGGCGTCGACGTTACGGGTTCCACCACCCTGACGCACCAGGCCGGCGAGCAGCAGTGCGTTGAGCAGCATCGCCATCCCCGCAAGCAGAATCGCCGAGTCACCCGCCTGCTCGAAGATCGAGCCGGAACCGGCGATGTCGGCCGCCGCCACGAACAACGTGTCGAACACGTTGCCGCCGATGATGTCCCCGGCGGCCAACCCGATCGCTCCTGATCGGGCGGCGGCCACCGCCGTGACCAGTTCGGGTGTCGAGGTGGCGACCGCGGTGAGCAGCACCCCGACCGACGTGGCCGACAGCGCGGTGCGGTCGGCGATCGACGACCCCGACCAGGCCAGGGCGAACCCGGATGCGGCCAGCACGGCGGCGAAGCCCGCGAAACGCAGCCACAGCGACGACGTCGGTGTGGACTCCAGCTGGCGGACCGCTTCGCTCGGCTGCTCCTCCAGCTCGCCCATCTTGCCCCGGAGCCCGGCGCGCGTCCCTTCGCCCTCGGCCTCCTCGCCGTCCTCGCCCTCCTCGTCCGGCGGCACGGCGGCGAGTCCGACTCGGCCGTCGCGCTCGATCCGCCGGCTGAGCCCGAGGCCGACCACGTAGGCGACGACGATGACCGGCGTGATCGGATGGATCCCGATCCACGCATGGTCGGGCGCACCGAGCGCGACCACGATCAATGAGAGCATCACCAGGAGGAAGGCCGCCTGGAACGACACCCGCCGGGTCGGGACGCCGTTCGACAGGGTTCCGGCGCGATACACGATGTCCGCGATGGCGATGAAGAACGTCTGCGCGGCGACGCCGCCGAGCGCATTGGCGACGGCGAGTTCGGCCTCGCCCCGTGCCGCTGCGGTGACGGTGAGCACGAGCCCCGGCAGAGAGGTCACGATGCCGAGCAGGACGGCGCCGATCAACACCTGGCCGACGCCGAGGCGATCGGCGAGGGTCTCGACCACCCGCGCCAGGCGGGGTCCGACGACGAAGACGGCCACGGTGCCGACGGCGAAGACGGCGTAGATCACCGACGGTCCGAAGCGCCGAGCCGGCGCCCACTCGGCCTCATCTCACGAAGCGGTCCCAGTCGGCGTAGCGCTCGACGACCCGGCCACGCGGCACCGCAAGGACGGCGACCGCCAACGCGACGACGGTCACGAACACGGCGTATGCACCGGAGGCGTCGACCAACCACACCGCCACGGCCATCACGACACCGACCGGCACGGCGAGCCAGCGGATGATCCGCACGACCTCGCCCATCGCCACGACGGCGATCACCAGCACGGCGGCGCCGCCCAGGTGGGCGATGTCTGCCGCGCCCGACGTGATCGCCTCGTCGAAGAAGTCGGGCGCCGCGAGCAGTGCCAAACCGAGCACGGCAGCCACGGCGAGGGTGGGCGGCACGCTGAAGCCCCACACGCTCGCACGGGCCACCGCCATCGGGCGTTCCGGGAACTCGACGATGTCGGGGGTGCGGTCGTCAGCCTGGCTGTCGTCGCCGCTGCCTCCCTTCCAGAAGATCGCCCACAGCGAGCCACCGCGGTCACCGCGCCGTTTGGCGTCGCGGACGTGCTGCAACATCGCCACCACTTCGTCGATCTCCAGCGGGATCATCGGCAGCATCAGACCGGCCGCGAGCAGGCACATCGTGCACCAGTCGTGAACCACCACCGGCTGCGACATCACCAAGGTGATGTGCGCGAGCCCGAGCGGGATCACGAGGATGCCGAAGATCGTCACCATCCACGGCATGGTCCGCCATCGCGACGGCCCTCCCATGTAGCCCATCAGGAACTCGAAGCTGTAGGCGACGGCGCCCAGCCCAGCGTCGGAGATCGGCCACATGTGCGACATGTCGCTGTTGAGCACCGGCTCGGTGCCGCCCCCGAAACCGAAGAACGGATCCCACACCGAGTCGATGTAGCCGAGCTGGAACGCAGCGAGATACCGCGAGACGAGCAGACCGGCGAATCCGAGGGCGATCAGGATCGATCGCTGCGACCAGCTCGACGGGTTGTAGGTCCAGCCCGGTGGCTGTGGCGGCCCCATCTGCATGTACGTCGCCATCGCCGGCATGCCCGGCACGAGGATCGTCAGTGCGATCACGAGGAGCCCGACGATCGAGTCGTTGTAGAACCCGGCTGCGGTCGGCGACCAGAACACGATCGGCGCGAAGACCAACCAGGCGCCGACCGCACAGGCGATCCACCACGCGATCGGCCGGCCGCGGCGGAGCATCAACCAGCCGAGCACGACCAGCGCGACGCCGCTGAGCACATTCGACCAGGTCATCAGCTGGGCGCGGAGCTGATCGTGGGTGTCGTCGGAGAACCAGACGCCGCGCCCGCCGCTCGGCACCGCCCAGTTGGCGTCGTTCAGGTAGCCGAACGTGAACGGTGCGGTGATCAGCCACACGCCGAGCAGCACGACCGTCCACGGGATCCACAGGTTCTGGCGATGGTGGAGGTCGTCGACGGCGTCGGGTGGCGCCATCTCGTCGGTGCCGGTCGCCAGCTCGCTGGCCGCGCTGCGCAAACCCATCGGTCGGACCATGGCGCTGCATTCCCGAAGAGTCGACCACCGAAACGAGCGGCGCAGCCAGGAACACCAGCCAGGAACACAGCGCGCGACGCCTGCCGTGGTGGCGGTGGCGTTGCGACGTTCAGCCCGAGGCGTGTCGGAGCAGCGTCAACTCCCATGCGTCGGGTCGGACTGCGTCGGTCATGCGAATGGTGTCCGGGCCGACGTCGAGCACCGTTGCGCCGTGATGATGGAGGTCGATGTGCTGGATGTTGGGGTTGACCACCTCGATCCATCGCTCCGTCCACCGGCTCGGGACCGGAAGCCGAGCGCCGAGCATCGACCCGAACGTTGGAGCGGAGATCGACGGCGTGGTCACCTCGGCCAGATCGGGCCGGCCGGGTCGATGGACGGAGGTCGCGAAACGGCCATGGAGATCGCCGCTCAGGAGGACCACGTCGTCACGATCGTGGCGGTCGAGGAGATCGATCAGGCGTTGCCGCTCCGCCGGGTACCCGTCCCACTGGTCGGGGTTGACGATCGGCGCGATGCGCAACGACCGGCGACCCGTCCCCGATCTGGTCGGCCACCATCCGAGCCGCAGCGGTGCCACCTGAACCTGGGATGCGAGCAGGATCCACGACGCCGTCGAGCGACCGATGACGTCGTCGAGCCAGTCCCACTGGTCGTCACTCAGCAGTCGGGGACTCTGCGCGCGGCTCGGCTGTGCCGTCGGGCCGCCGTTGCCGAACTGTGGTTCACGACCACCGAGGCGGGTGTCGACCAGCACGAGGTCACAGAGCTGCCCGATGCCCACGTGACGGTCGCGGGGAGTCGGGCCGTTGCCGTGCGTCCGCTGCGGCATCCACCGGGCATGGGCGTCGGCGCCGGCGCGGCGCCGCTGGGGGTCGACACCGGCGGCCGCGGACCGGCCGACGGGGCCGAAGCGGGCCACGTTGTCGTCGATTTCGTGGTCGTCGAGCGTCGCCACCCACGGGGCCGCGGCGTGCAGCGCACGCAGGTCGACGTCATCGCGGTACTGCGCATAGCGGCGGTCGTAGTCGTCGAGGGTGCGGCACTCGTGCGGCGGGTCGTGGACGCCGCGGTCGCCGCCGTCGCCGTCTTCGTAGATGTAGTCGCCGAGGTGCACCACCAGCTCGACGTGCTGATCGACCAGCGCGCGGTAGCCCGTGAACTCGCCGCTCGGCCACCGGGCGCAGCAGGCGATGCCCAGCCGGAACGAGGACGGTTGCGCCGGCAGCGTGCTGGTCCTGCCGACCGGCGATCGGTCGCCCTCGCCCTCCGGGTGGTCCACGGTGAACCGGTATCGGTAGGCGGTGCCGGGTCGCAGGCCGTCGACCTCGACGCGCACGACTCCTCGCTCGTCGGGCTCGGAGACGCCGGATGCCCCCGCGGTGTCATCGTCGAAGGCGCCGTCGTCGACGGTCAGGCTCCACCCCACGGGCACCGTCGCCCCCTCGACGCGCGCCCACAGCACGAGTGAGGTGGCGGTGGGGTCGCCGCTCGCCACACCCGACACGAAACGGTCGCCTACCATGGCGGCCCGTGTGCCCGACGTGTCGACCGACGAAACCGGCGCAGGCGCCGGAAAGCTTGAGACCGCACGCATCCGGGCAGTCCCCGGCCGTGACCACCGAGCTGTTCGAACCGATGGCCGTCTCGAGGTATCGCCCGATCGGCGACTACGCCCTGCTCTCCGACTGTCACTCGACCGCCCTCGTCAGCTGTGAAGGGTCGATCGACTGGGCCTGCCTGCGTCGTATGGATCAGGACAGCACGTTCGGCCGGATCATCGACCACGACCGTGGTGGCTACTTCTCGATCAGGCCGACCGCACCGATCGTCGAGCGTTCGCGTCGCTACCTCGACCACACGATGGTGCTCGAGACCACGTTCGTCACCGAGTCCGGCACCATCGTCGTCACCGATGCCTTCGCCATGCGGCGCGGTGGCGCCGACCGCCCGCGGGGAGAACTGCTCCGCCGGGTGGAAGCTCGCTCCGGTGACGTGGAGGTCGAGATCGTCGTCGAGCCGGAATTCGACTTCGGGGAGGTGGCACCGTGGCTGCGCGTGGGTGATCGCGGCAGGATCACCGCGATCGGCAGCGACGATGCCGTGGTGATCCACGCCGACGTCGACTGGGTCATCGACCGCAAGGAGAGCAGGCTGCTCACCCGCACGATCGTCCACGAAGGGACGGCGGTGAACGTGGTCGCCGTCGCACAGGCCGCGCACCGGATCGACCCGTTGGCGGCCGACGCCTCATGCGTCGCGGAGCACCTCGACGAGACGGTCGACTGGTGGCGGAACTGGTCTGAACGGACCACGGTCGAGGGGCCGTACGCCGATCTCGTCGAGCGGTCGGCCCTCGTGCTGAAGTCGCTCGACTGCGCGCTGACCGGTGCCATCGTGGCGGCCCCGACGACCTCGCTGCCCGAGATCGTCGGCGGGGCGGCCAACTGGGACTACCGCTACTGCTGGGTGCGCGATGCCACGCTCGCTCTCCAGTCGCTGTCCATCGTCGGCCACGACGAGATGGCGAGGGGCTTCCGTGACTTCATCATGCGCTCGGCGGCGGGTCACGGTGCCGAACTGCAGATCATGTACAGCATCTTCGGCGAGCGCCGCCTTCCCGAACTGGAGCTCGATCTCGAGGGCTGGAGAGGGTCGCGCCCCGTCCGGATGGGCAATGCCGCATCGAAGCAGGTCCAGATCGACGTCTACGGCCACCTGCTCGATGCGGCGCATCTGTGGCAGGACCGCACGACGGACCGCATCGATGCCGACGAGTGGCGGTTCCTGGCCTCGGTGGTCGAGCGGGCGATCGACCACTGGGAACAGCCCGACGCCGGCATCTGGGAGCTTCGCGGCGAGCCGCAGCACTACGTGCACTCGAAGCTGCTGGTGTGGGTCGCGCTCGATCGGGGGATCTCGCTCGTGGAGGACTACGCCGTCGACCACGTCGACGTCGAACGGTGGAAGACGATCCGCGACGAGATCCGGACCGCCATCGAGGTCCACGGCATGGACCCGACGGGCACGCACTTCGTGCAGCACTTCGGGGCGACCGCCGTCGATGCCAGCCTGCTGAAGCTGACGCTGATGGGCTTCATCGAGCCCGACGATCCGCGGATGGTCGCCACCGTCGAAGCGATCCGACGCGAGCTCTCGTGTGGTGAGCAGGGATTCATCCGGCGTTTCCGAGCCGACCCCGGCGACGGCGAGCAGACCGCCCCCGGTCGGGCGAACGAGGCCGAGGGCATGTTCCTGCTGTGTACGTTCTGGCTCGTCGAAGTGCTCGCCATGCAGGGCCACGTCGACGACGCCACCGCACTGTTCGATGCCACGATCGCCACCGGCAACGACCTCGGCCTGTTCGCCGAGGAATACGACGTCGGGCTCGGCGAGATGGTCGGCAACTTCCCCCAGGCGTTCACCCATCTCGGGCTGATCGCCGCCGACGCCCGGCTCCGCTCGGCGACGCAGCGCTGACCTGCTCGCCCACCGTCGCACGCATGGTTCGCGACCATCCGGGGAAGTTCAACGACATGTACAGCGTCAGCGACTTCGTCATCGACCGACTGATCGAATGGGACCTGCACCGGTTCTACGGCTACCCCGGAGACGGCATCGGCGGGTTCGACGGGGCCCTCGAGCGTGCCCAACGCGACGGCAAGGCGTTCGACTACATCCGTCCCGCCCACGAGGAGATCGCCGCGCTGATGGCGTGCGCGCACGCCAAGTTCACCGGCGAGGTCGGCGTGTGCGTGGCGACGTCCGGGCCCGGTGCGATCCACCTGATGAACGGCCTCTACGACGCCAAGATGGACAACCAGCCGGTGGTTGCCATCGTTGGCCAACAGGGCCGGGTGTCGATGGGCAGCGAGGCCCAGCAGGAGATGAACATGGAGCGCGCCTTCGGTGACGTCGCCGAGTACGTCAAGACGGTGACGACGCCGATGCAGGCGCAGCTCGTGGTCGATCGTGCGGTCAGGATCGCGCATGCGTACCGGCGCCCGACGGTGGTGATCCTGCCCGCCGACATCCAGACCATGGAGATGGAGTCGCCGAGCCTCGACCACTGGGTGTCTCGGACCGGCGTCGGCCACTCCTCGAACCGCATCGTTCCGCCACACGACGAGCTCGCCCGAGCGGCCGAAGTGCTGAACGCCGGCGAGCGCGTCGCGATGCTGGTGGGCGAAGGGGCACTCGGCGCCACCGACGACGTGCTCGCCGTCGCCGATCGTCTCGGCGCCGGCGTCATCACCGCACTGCTCGGCAAGGCGGTGGTGCCGGGCGACGTGCCGTTTCACACCCAACAGCTCGGTCTGCTGGGCAGCAAGGCGAGTTACGACATGATGCAGGACTGCGACACGCTGCTGATGGTCGGCAGCAACTTCCCGTATGCCGAGTTCCTCCCGGGGACCGGTCAGGCCCGAGGCGTGCAGATCGATCTGCTGCCACGACACCTCAGCCTGCGCTATCCGATGGAGGTCAACCTGCACGGCGACGCCAAGGCCACCCTCGCGGCGCTCCTGCCGATGCTCCAGCACCACGGGGATCGCTCCTGGCAGGAGCAGGTGTCGGAGAACATGCGCTCGTGGGACGACCAGGTGAAGGCCGCGGCGGAGGTGGAGGCCGATCCGGTCAATCCCCGTCTCGTGTTCCATCGCCTGAACGAGCGGCTGCCCCACGACGCCATCGTCACCGCCGACGCGGGATCGACGGCCGACTGGTACGGCCATCACATCAAGCTCGGTCGCAACATGATGGGCAACCTGTCCGGACGCCTGGCCACGATGATCGGTGCCATGCCATATGCGATGGCCGCCAAGTTCGCGTTCCCGCAGCGGCCGGTCGTGTGCACGATCGGCGACGGCGCGTTCCAGATGCTCGGCATGAACGGGCTGATCACCGTGAAGCGTCACTGGGAGGAGTGGAGCAACCCGACGTTCATCGTGCTCGTGCTGCACAACAACGACCTCAACCAGGTGTCGTGGGAGATGCGCGAGGCAGGCGATCCCCGCTTCGACACCAGCCAGGAACTCGAGGACGTCGACTACGCCGGCTACGCCCGGCTACTCGGCTTCGAGGGCATCAGCGTCGACGATCCCGCAGAGCTCGGCGACGCCTGGGACCGAGCGTTCGCGGCGTCTCGCCCCGTGCTGCTCGACGTCCGTACCGACAAGAACGTGCCGCCCCTTCCCGCCCACGTGACCTGGGAGCAGGCCAAGGGTGTCGCCGAGGCGTTGGCGAAGGGCGACCCCGACGCCTTCCGGGTGATCGGCAACTCTGCTCGGGCCGTCGGCGCCCAGTTGTTCGCCCGTGTCGGACACTCGGTCGGCGACGACGACTGAACCGCGCGGCTGACGAGCAGCGCAGCTGACCGGCGCCGGCGGGACGACGGCGCTACGGCGTGTCGCGACCGTCCTGGTCGGCGATGGCGAGCGCCAGCAGTTCGGCGATGTGGGCCGGTCGACGCCCGGTGCCCTGCTCGATCTGTTCGCGACAGCTGAACCCGTCGGTGACGATCACGGTGTCGTCGTCGGCCGACCGCACCGCCGGGAGCAACACGCGCTCGCCGACGCGCTGGGAGACCTCGTAGTGGTCGGCGCCGAAGCCGAACGAGCCGGCCATGCCGCAGCATCCCGAGTCGAGCTGGTCGAACTCGACGCCCATCCGCCGCAGGAGGGCGACCTCGGCGTCCATGCCGATCACCGACTGGTGGTGGCAGTGACCGTGGACGACGGCAGGCGTGCGCAGCGGTGGCGGCTGGTAGCGCTGCTGCTCGAGGAACTCCGACAGCAGCAGCGTCTGGCGGGACAGCCGCACGGCGTCGTCGTCGTTCGGGAAGAGGTTGACCAGTTCGTCGCGGAACGCCGCGACACAACTCGGCTCGAGCCCCACCACGGGAATGCCCGCCCTGATCCACGGCCGCAGCGTGTCGATCACCTGCCGCCAGAGCCGCTCGGCGGTCGTCAACATGCCCCAGTCGTACAACGGCCGGCCGCAGCACAGCGGCCGAGGAGGCACCTCGACGCGGTAGCCGGCGTGTTCGAGCACCTTGACCGCGGCCGGGCCCACGCCCGACTCGAGGTAGTTGTTGAAGGTGTCGGGCCACAGCAGCACCCGGTCGGTCTCGAACGGCGCCGTGCGTCCGTGCGGATGCAGGACGTTGCGATTGGAGCCGTGCTGCATCGATTCGGTCGTGTACGTCTCGCCGGCGAAGCGTGGAGCGTCCTCGTGCTTCATCGACGAGCCACCGCCGTGGCGGACCGAGCTGCCGCCTGCGGACACCTGCGGCTCGTGCGCGGCGATCCAGTCGACCAGGGTCTGGCGGGCGAATCGAGGGACGGTGCGTTCCTGGGCCACACCTCCCGCCCACTTCACCAGCCGTGACAGCACGGGCGCGTGCGACACCGCGTTGACGAGGGCCGGCATCTTGGACGCGAGACGTGCCCACCAGTAGATCAGGCCCATGGCGTAGGCGGTCCGCGGTCGGAGACGTCGGGCGTAGTGGTGCGACAGGAACTCGGCCTTGTAGGTCGCCATGTCGACGTTGACGGGGCACTCGTTCTTGCAGGCCTTGCAGGCGAGGCAGAGATCCAACGCGTCGGCGACGTGATCGTCACGCCATCCGTCGAGCTCGTCGCCGCTCAACATCTCGAACAGCATCCTCGCTCGGCCCCGCGTCGAGTCCTCCTCTTCGCGCGTCGCCATGTAGCTCGGACACATCGTGCCGCTGTCGACATCGCGGCACTTGCCGACGCCGACACACCGTTGCGCTGCCTTGCCGAAGTCGAAGTCGTCGTCGGGGAAGGCGAAGTGCGTCTCCACCCGACGTACGGTGACCTCGGGCCCCACTCGCAGGTCGCTGTCGGGCGGGTTCGGCCGGACCACCTTGCCCGGGTTCATCAGGTCGTCGGGATCCCAGAGGTCCTTGAACTCGGCGAACGCCGTCACCAGTTCGTCGCCGAACATCTTGGCGAGCAGCGCTCCACGTGCCTGCCCGTCACCGTGCTCGCCGGACAACGATCCACCGTGGCCGACGACGAGGTCGGCGGCGCGATCGAGGAACTCCATCCATTGAGTGACCCCGTGCACGGTGCGCAGATCGAAGTCGATGCGGCAGTGGATGCACCCCTGGCCGAAGTGCCCGTAGAGGGCGGCGTGATACTGGAATTCGTCGAGGAGGTCGCGGAACTCGCGGAGGTAGTCGCCGACCTGGTCGGGCGGCACGGCGGCGTCCTCCCATCCGGGATGCGTCTGGGCCATGTTGGGAACGTGGGCCGTCGCTCCCAACCCCGACTCGCGCACCTGCCAGAGCTTCTCGGCTTCCCAGTCGTCGTCGAACAGCTTCACCGACGGCGGATCGTCGAGACGCTGGACCGCCTCGATGAACGCACAGGCCGTGGCTCTGGAGTCGTCCGGGTCGTCGGATCCGAACTCGACGAGCAGGAAGCCGCCGCCGGGTGGGAGCAGCTCGACGTCATCGGGGTGGAGCCCCTTGCGCTTCATGTGGTCGACGAGGATGCCGTCGATGCCCTCGAGGCCGACCGGGCGGTGCTCTCGCACCAACGGCACGTGGTCGGCCGCCGTGTACGCATCGGGGAAGCCGAGCACGACCAGCGTGCGCTCGGGCTGCGCATCGATCAGGCGGACGGTCGCCGACAGCACGACGACACACGTTCCCTCGGTGCCGACCAGCGCCTTGGCGACGTCGAAGCCGTCGTCGGGCAACAGGCGGTCGAGGTTGAATCCGGAGACACGTCGCGGGATGTCGGGATAGCGATCTTCGATCTGCTGCCGGTACCTGTCGCGGAGATCCCGCAGCCCGCCGTGGATCTCGCCGCGACGACCACCGGCGGCGATCACCTCGTCGAGTTCGGCGTCGGTCAGCGAGCCGACGGTCATCCGCGTGCCGTCGTACAGCAGCACGTCGAGATCGACCACCTGGTCGGCGGTCAACGGGCCGGGGCCGTAGAACTCCGACATCACCGAATGCACCCCACACGAGTTGTTGCCGATCATGCCGCCGAGCGTGTTGCGATCGTGCGTAGCGGGGTCCGGCCCGAAGGTGAGACCGTGCTCGCCTGCGGCCGTTCGTAGGCGGTCGAGGTTGCATCCCGGCTCGACGATGGCCAGGCGTCGGTCGGGGTCGATCGACAGCACCCGGTTCAGATACTTCGAGAAGTCGATGATCACCGCCTCGTTCGTCGCCTGCCCGGCGAGGCTCGTACCGCCACCGCGGCTGGTGATCGCCGCCCCGTGGCGACGGCAGATGCTGACCGTGGTGACCACGTCGTCGATCGTCCTCGGCACGACGACCCCGATCGGGAGCTGCCGATAGTTGGACGCGTCGGTGGAGTAGGCAGCACGACTCCCGTCGTCGAAGCGCACCTCGCCCTCGATCGCCTGCTCGAGTTCGTCGAACAGCGCACTCGACCATCGGCGGCCGACACCGGTCACCGCCACGGGCGTGGCGCCGTCCGACACGGTCTGCATGCCGTCGAAGGTCCTCGGGAGTGTGCTCATCGGCGATACCTCTCTGCGTCGGCGGACTTCAGTTCGATTCCCAGGCCCGGCACGGCGAGGTCGGGGCGCAGGGCACCGTCGACCGGTTGCAGGACCCCGTCGAAGAGGAGGTCTTCCACGCGCACGTGATCCGCGAAGTATTCGAGGTGGCGAAGGTGCCAGGCCCCCGAACATGCGAAGGCGCTCACGTGCGGCGCAGTGTGCGACGACACGTCGAGACAGTGGGCATCGGCGAGCGCGGCCACACGGAGGAACGACGTGAACCCGCCGCACCTGGTCACGTCGACCTGCAGGCAGTCGACCGCGTGGGCGTCGAGCATCGTGCGGAAGTACGGAAGGTCGTAGCCGTACTCCCCCGCCGTGACGTCCATTCCGGCCGGGCAGTGCTCGCGGACGTCGCGCAGTCCCACCAGATCGTCCGAGGACACCGGCTCTTCGAACCAGGTCACCCCCTCGCTCGCGAACTCGTCGGCGAGCGCGAGCGCCTGGGATCGGGTGTAGGCGCCGTTGGCGTCGACGTACAACTCGGCGTCGGGTCCGATCGCGCTGCGGGCCACGTGGACGCGGCGAGGGTCGTCGGCCGGATCTCGGCCGACCTTCATCTTGACCCGACCGATGCCGTCGTCGACCCAGCCGGCGAGCTGGTCCGCGAGGTCCTGGTCGTCGAAGCTCGTGAAGCCTCCACTGCCGTAGATCGGCACCTCGCCGTGCACCCGGCCCACGAGTGCGGCGACCGACACGCCCAGCAGCCGCGCCTCGAGATCCCACAGTGCGATGTCGACCGCCGAGATCGCGCACGAGGCGATGCCCGGTCGCCCCTGGTTGCGGATCGCGTGGACCATCGCGCTCCAGACCCGGCCCCGGTCTGTCGGGTGGGCACCGAGAACGACGGCGCGAAGGGTGTCGCGAACGACCGACGCCGCTGCGGGCGGTGCGTACGTGTAGCCGAGGCCGGTCATTCCGCCGCAGCCGATCGTCACGACGACGCATGTGGTCGAGTCCCACTGCAGGGTGCCGTCCGACTCGGGTTGCTCGGTCGGCACCGTGTAGGCGGTGCACTCGACGTGGTCGATCACCTGCATCGAGTTCGGGCTACCACTCACCGTCTCGCCCGAAACCGCCCACCGGGGGGCGGTCACCGGCGGGTGCGCTGGCGGGCGACCTCGGCGATGCGGGCGGCGCCGGCGCGCACGGCGCTGGCCACGGTGGAGGGCAGCATCGAGATGAAGTTCCAGGTGAGCATCCCGCCGACCTGGTCGTCGAAGATGCCACGGGACCCGTGGTCGCGATCGTCGTCGACGGGATGTTCGAGATCGTCCGGGCGGTCGGCATCGATCGGGATGTCGGTCAGCTGGCTGTCGATGCCGGTGCTGCCCATGTAGTGGTCACCGACGCCCGGCATCACCTGGTTGAGCTTGACCAGCATCCAGTTCCACACGCCATAGATCTTCTGACGGCGGCCACCGCCCTCGATCACCTTCATCACCGCTTCGGCGCACCGTTCCGGCTGGTAGATCGGCGGGACGGGCATGGGGTGGGTGTCGGTCCTGGCTCGACACCAGCCGAACTGCGGTGTGTTCATCGCCGGCATGTGGACCTGCGACACACGAATGTCGCTGCCCTCGGCGATCAGCTCGCAACGCAGCGACTCCATGAACCCGCGCACCGCGAACTTCGATCCGCAGTAGGCGCTCTGCATCGGGATGCCGCGATAGGCGAGCGCCGAGCCGATCGACACGATCGTGCCGGCGTTGCGCGGGCGCATGCGTGCGAGCGCCGCCATCGCGCCGTGCACCTGACCGAAGTAGGTCACCTCGGTCGCTCGACGGAGCTCCTCCGGACGCGTGTCCGCGATCGTGGCGAACACCGTGGTCATCGCGTTGTTGATCCACACGTCGATCGGCCCCAACTGGTCGGTGACCTGCCGGGCGGCCGAGTCGACCTGGTCCCAGTCCGCAACGTCGGTGGTGACGGCGAGCGCCCGGCATCCGCGAGAGCGCACATCGTCCGCAGCCGCGTCGAGCCCAGCGCTGCCCCGCGCCAGCAGGCCGACGTCGTAGCCCCGATCGGCGAGTTCGCGCACCAGGGCGCGGCCGAGGCCGCCCGATGCTCCGGTCACCACCGCCACGCGGCTGGTCATGACGCTTCCGACGGGGAGTTCGACATGTTCGTCGGACTACCACCACCACCCGCCTCCGAAACGACCGCCACGCTCGATGCGGTCACACGCTCGATGCGACGGCGAGGACTGGATGGCCGGTGCGGGGGGTACGGCCCCGGCATGAGTCTGCTGTGGATCATTCTGATCGTCGTCGCCCTCTTGGCACTGGGGGTGCTCGGCGCCGTCGTCAAGGGCTTGCTGTGGTTGACGGCGATCGCCGCGATCATCTTCGTGGTCGGGGCGATCTTCGGCTACTTCCGGTTCAAGGACTCCTCCAGAGCCTGACCGGCGCGCGCCGCTTCGGACCGTTCCGCGACACGCTGCTCGGCCGCCGCCCACCGCCACACCGACACGATCAACAACGGCAACGTGATCGCCATCCCACCGACCCACATCAGCGATGCCGCCGCACGCTGGTCGTCGAGCGCTGCGCTCGCACCCAGCTCGCGCGCATAGGTCGGCACGAGCGGCGTGGTCGCCGACAGCAGCACGACACCGAGCAGCGCGCTGCCGGCGATGACGCCGAAGACTGCCCCGACCCGCCCGGTCGAGCCGGCCCGGCCCCCGGCGGTGGCCACCGCCCACAGGGCGCACGCGGTGACGACGTACGCCACGTGCTCGAGATCGTGCACCAGTTGGTTCGTCAGTGCAGCGTCGTAGATACCGGTCAGGTGCGTCACGTACAGGGCGGCCAGGAACCCAGCCGGCGCGAGCAACGGGCCGGTCCGGCGCCACCACGACGCGACGCGACGCTGCAGCGGCGAGTGCAACCGACCGCTGGCCGCCGAGATCGTCACCAGCGGCCGGGCCAGGACCAGCAGGGGCGCCGCGACGACGATGATCAGCAGGTGCTGCACCATGTGACCGGTGAACGATGACGCCGCCCACCGTTCGACCGTCGGCGCCGTCGCCACGGCGAGCGTCGCCAGCGCGCCCGCCCAGGACCACAGCCTGATCGTCGAGCGGCGTCGCATGCGAAGCCAGGCGGCTCCGTATGCCACCAACGCGGCACTACAGCCCACGACGAACGCCGCGTGAGCGACCGGGTCCGTGTGGGCGAGCATCAGGTGTCCAGATCTCGCACGAGCAGCATCACCTGCGATGCGACGATGGCCAGACCCACCATGCTCAACCACGACCCCAGCGGAATCCCCAGCAGTAGCGCCGTCGCTCCGACGGCGAGCGCGACCGGCCGCAGGCTCTCGGTCGGATACACACCCACGATGCCGGTGGCGTCACTCGCATCGGTCTCGGCGTGGTCCTCCACGCGATCGCCGTGACGGCGACCCCAGTCCCACGACCAGCCGGCGACCAGACCACCGAGCCCGGTGGCCGAGAGCAGCACCGACACACCGACCGGATCGTCGCTGACGAAGAGGTAGATCACCCCGATCACCAGGAAGTACACGGTGACCCCGGACCACAGCAGCGTCTCGAGCCTCATGGCGCACCTGTTCCGCTTCCGTTGTCACGACCGCCGTCGAGACCGCGATCCGGCGGCGTGCCGTCGTGATCGGGAATCAACGGGCGCTCCTCGCCGGTGGGTTCGTCGTCGGGGTCACGCGACCACTGGTGCAGTGGCAGCCAGTGGTCGTCGTGGTGTTGTCGTGCGACCCAGGCGTCGATCTCGCCGGAGGCCCCGATGTCGTCGTAGTTGATCCAGCGCAGATCGAACACCGGACGCTCGGAACGGATCGGCGGCAGCCAGGTGAAGTTGTGCTCAGGGGGTGGCGAGGTCGTCGCCCACTCGAGCGAGTTGGCGTGCCACGGATCGGCGCCGACGGTGCGCGGCCCGCGCAGGCCCTTCACGATGGCGATCAGGAACGGCACCATCGACGCGCCCAGCACGACGAATCCGATCGTCGAGACCATGTTCCAGAACTCGAAGGAATCGATCGGCTCGTAGTCGGCGACGCGGCGTGGCATGCCCTCGCGTCCGAGGATGTGCATCCCGAAGAACGTCATGTTGAAGCCCACCATCAGCAGCCAGAAGTGCAGGGTGCCGAGCCGCTCCGACAGCATGCGCCCGGTGACCTTGGGCCACCAGAAGTAGAGCGCGGCGAACATGGCGAACACGACCGTGCCACCCATCACGTAGTGGAAGTGTCCGACGACGAAGTACGAATCCGACAGGTGGAAGTCGAGCGTCGGCGAGGCCAGCATGACGCCGGTGATGCCGCCGCCGACGAAGGTGACGAGGAACCCGAGGGCGAACTTCATCGGCGCTTCGAAGGTGAGCGAGCCCTGCCACATCGTGCCGATCCAGTTGAAGACCTTCACGCCGGTCGGCACGGCGATCAGGAACGAGGTCAGCGCGAAGAAGGGCAACACGACGGAGCCGGTGACGAACATGTGGTGTGCCCACACCGACGTGGACAGCGCGCCGATCGCCAGCGTGGCGAGCACGAGGCCCTTGTACCCGAAGACGGGTCGCCGCGAGAACACGGGGAAGATCTCGGTGACCACCCCGAAGAACGGCAAGGCGACGATGTAGACCTCCGGATGGCCGAAGAACCAGAACAGGTGCTGCCACAGGATCGGCGAACCACCCCCGAGCGGTTCGAAGAAGTTGGTCCCGAACTGCCGGTCGGCCTCCAGCATCAGCAGGGCGCCGGAGAGCACCGGGAACGCCAGCAACACCATGAACGCCGTGATGAAGATGTTCCACGTGAGGATCGGCATGCGGAACAGGGTCATGCCGGGTGTGCGCATCATCGTCACGGTCGTGATCACGTTGACGGCCGTCAGCGTGCCCGAGGTGCCGGTGAGGATGATCGAGATGATCCACAGGTCGGCGCCGAGTCCCGGCGAGCCCGACATCCCCGACAGCGGCGGATACGCGAACCATCCGAACGCCGCCGCTCCCCCGTCGGTGACGAATCCGACGATCATCACGGCGCCGCCGATCGCATAGAGCCAGTAGGAGAAGGCGTTCAACCGGGGAAAGGCGAGGTCGGGGGCGCCGATCTGCAGGGGGACGAGGTAGTTCGCGAGGCCGAAACCGAACGGCACGGCGAACAGGTACACCATCACGCTGCCGTGGATGGTGAAGACCCCGTTGTAGGTCTGTTCGCTGACGATCTGGATCCCCGGTCGTGCCAGCTCAGCACGGATGATCCCGGCCAGCAGGCCGCCGATGGCGAGGAACACCATCGACGTGATGATGTACAAGATGCCGAGCGCCTTGTGATCGACGGTCGTCAGCCAGCCGGTCACCGAGCGCGGAAGATGGCCGCGTTGGCGCTCGTCGACGAACTCGTCGATCGAGACGAGACGTTGCTCGTCCCGGTCACCGAGACTGCGGAGCGGATCGACAGCGGTCACGAGACCGTCCCTCCCGCGGCTCGCTGATCGGCGAGCCACTGCTCGAAGTCCTGTGGAGACAGCACCAGCAGGTCGAACTGCATACGGGCGTGGTCGAGCCCGCAGAACTCGGCGCACACCCCGGCGTTCGGGAACTCGCCGACGGTGTCGCCGATGTCGACGCTGAAGCTGCTGGGATCACCCGGGATCATGTCGCGCTTGAACCGGAACGGGGTCAGCCAGAACGAGTGGATGACGTCGACGGCCTCAAGATCGAAGCGGACCGTCGACGAGGCGGGAAGCACCAGCACGGGGTCTTCGTCGTCGCTGCGATCCACGATCGTGACCCCGTCGTCGGGATACTCGAACTGCCACGACCACTGGTAGGCGACGACGTGCACGACGAGGTCCGGGTCGGCGTCGGTGTCGTCGATCGCCCGTACGGTCACGAACGTGACGGCGAACAGTCCGCACACCACGAGGAAGGGGATCAGCGTGTAGGCGATCTCCATCGGGATGTTGTAGTGCTTCTGCCGCGGCAGCCGGTTGTCCCGCCGGCGGTAGCGGACCGTGACCCAGAGCACGAGGGCGACGACCAGCGCGAGCACGCCGAATCCGATCCAGAGAAACAGCGCCCACACGTCGTCGATCGACTCGGCCTCGCTCGTGATCGGCGGCGCGAGCTGTGCGATCAGCGCCCTCATCGCCGGGCTCCTCGCACGCCTTCGGGTTCGGTGATCTCGTCGAAATGGCCGGGAGCAGCACCTCGTGAATCCATCCAGTCCTCCGCATCTTCGGGTTCGCCGTACCCACCGACGGCCGAGCGTTCGACCGGGACGCGCCGTTCGGTACGGTCCGGAGCGGGCCGTTCCTGCAGCGCGAGACAGGAGCGTCGGGTGACGACGAAGGCGATCGGCGGAGCGACGAGGACCAGGATCTGCAGGAAGGTGTTCACCCGGCCGACGCCGATGTTGAGCGTGCCGGCCACCACGTCCTGTGCCCCGGCGATGAACAGCACCGTCACCGCAGTGATCGAGGCGACACCGATGGCCGTGCGGTTGGCCGCGTCGCGTGGCCGGTCGAGCAGGTGGTGGTCGCCGTGGTCGCCGGTCCAGCGTCGTTCGAGCCACGGCACGAGGAACAGCCCGCCGAAGATCAGCCCCGGCACGAGCACCCCCGAGAACACCAGGTTGTTGATCATGTAGTCGCCGATCCGGACCTCCCACGGTGGGAACAGGCGCAGCGAGCCCTCGAGGAAGCCGATGTACCAGTCGGGTTGCGCATACGACGTGGCCTGCGCCGCGTCGTACGGGCCGTAGAGCCAGATCGCGTTGATGTCGAACAGCGCGCCCATCGCCGCGATGACGCCGGCGACCAGGAAGAACAGCCCGATGGACTTCATGGCGAACGCCGGCCACACACGCTCGCCGACGACGTTGTTCTCGGTGCGCCCCGGGCCGCGGAACTGCGTGTGCTTCTGATGCCACACGAGCGCCAGGTGGAGGCTCAACACGGCAATGATCAGCCCGGGGATCAGCAGGATGTGCACCGGATAGAGGCGCCCGATGATGTCGGTGCCCGGCCATTCGCCGCCGAAGATCAGGTAGGCGAGGCGCTCACCGACGAACGGCAGGGCGAGGATGATGGCGTTTGTGATCCGCAATCCCGTACCCGACAGCAGGTCGTCGGGCAGCGAGTAGCCGGTGAAGCCGGCGGCAAGGGCGAGGAGCAGCAGCACCAGCCCGACGTACCAGTTGATGTCGCGCGGCCGCCGGAAGGCCCCGGTGAAGTACACCCTCGCCAGGTGCAGCGCGATCGCACCGACGAAGACCAACGCCGCCCAGTGGTGCATCTGACGGATCAACAGCCCGCCCTTGGTCTCGAACGAGATGCGCATGACCGAGTCGAACGCCGCCGAGACCTGCTGGCCCTGCAACTCCCGGTACGAACCGTCGTAGATCAACTCCTGCTGGGACCCCTCGAAGAAGAACGTGAGGTAGGTCCCGGTGAGCACCAGGAGCACGAAGCTGTAGAGGGCCAACTCGCCCCACAGGAACGAGAAGTGACTCGGGAACACCTTGCGCAGCGTCGACGACAGCCAGGATCCGGTGCCCGTGCGCGACGTGATCGAGTCGACCGAGCGCTCGACGAGCCCGCGGGTGCTCATGCTTCGTCCCACGCGAGCGGCCCGACGGGGCGGTCGAATCCGGCGAGCGCGACGAGGTAGCCCTCGGCGTCGACGCCGATCGGCAGCTGCGGCAGTGACCTGGTCGCCGGGCCGCCCACCGGCCGGGCAGCGTCGACCGGGTCGAACACGGATTGATGGCACGGGCAGACCAGTTCGCGGATCACCTGCGGCGGTCGCGAGTCGACGCCGAACAGTCCCACCGAGCAGCCGGCGTGCGTACAGATCTTCGAGTAAGCGACCCATCCGGACACCGATCCACCCTCGACCGTTCGCTCGGTGAGGGTCTCGGGCGGCAGTCGCAACAGCACGACCTGTGAGTCGTCTGCGCCGATCGCCCCTTCGGGGAAGACCGTGGCGAGTTGGTCGAATGCGGCGGGGGTCGCCTCGATCGGCAGCCCGTCCGACGTGACGAGCCGCCTGCCGGGGGCCCATGCGGTGCGGCCCCGTTCGCCTCGCGGTTTCGGTCCGAGCGAGCCGATGGGGCCGATGAAGCCGACCGCCAGGCTGGCGATCGATCCGGCGAACAGGGCGACGATGAACGGGCGGCGTCCCAGCGTGCTGCGGGTGTGGTCCACCTGGTCGCCGAACCGTGTGCGCTCGTCGGGCGTCGTGGTCAACCGCTCGCGCTGCTGCACGACGTGTTCGTCGAGGTCGAGGTACTTCGCCCACGAGACGAGACCGAACCCGATGCCGCCGAGAGCGAGCGCCAAGCCGATGCCCATCCACACCTCGGTGTGGTCGGACCAGTACCCGTATGCCGCGAGGATGCCTCCTCCGATGGCGATGACGAATGCTGCGACGGCGGCTCGCTCGGCCCGGCGATTCGATTCATCACTCATGCGTCACCTCCGGCGGCGGATGTCGTTGCGGTCTCCAGATCGGCGCCTTCGTCGAAGTCTTCGGGGTCGCGTCCGCTCTTGGGGCTGCCGATCCAGCGGGTGAGTGCGACGAGGGGAACCAGGGCCAGCAGCCATGCGGCGAGGCCTTCGGCGACCGGTCCGACACCACCGAAACTCGACGTGCCGGTGGTGTTCTGCTCGTCGAGGGCGTCGACGTACGCGGCGATGCTGTCGATGTCGCGGTCGTCGAGGGCGCCGAACACCGGCATCGCGCCCGGCCCGACGAGAATCGCCTGGCCGATCTGTGTGGGTGTCGACTCCACCAGGTTCGGCGCTTGACGCCCACCGCCGATGGGGGCACCGGCGAGCGAGGCGACGTGGCAGGCGGCGCAGTTCAGACGGTAGAGAACGCCGCCGTCGGCGACGTCGCCGCGCGTCGGATCGACGTCGGGAATGTCGGGCCCGTCCCCGATCGAGGCGATCAGGGCGACGAGCGAGACGATCTCCTCCTCGGAGTAGCGCACCTCGCCTCGCTGAGCCTGCATCGTCGGTGAGGCCAACGGCATCCGGCCGGTCCGCAGCACGAAGTCGGCCGACGCCGCGCCTTCGACCAGCAGCGAAGGCCCTCGCTCGTCGACGCCGTCGTAGTTCACCCCGTGACAGTTCGCGCACTGGGTGGAGTACAGCTCGGCGCCGAGGTCGAGGTCGGGCTCGGGTTGTGCGGTCAGTCCCGTGCCGGCGTCGGCGGCCGCGAACGCCCCGGCGGCGACAAGACACGCAACCGGGAGCGCCACCGGCACGGCCACCAGCAGCGAGCGGCGCCAGCGTCGGCGGCGAGCGGTCATCGGATGATCCAGATGGTGGCGAACACGCCGACCCAGATGATGTCGACGAGGTGCCAGAACAGCGAGATGCCGTCGGCCCACGGGCTGATCTCGTCGAGCGCCGGCGAGCGGGCGGCGCGCACGAACAGCAGCGAGAGCGCTGCAAGACCGCCGGTCACGTGGAGGGCGTGGAGCCCGGTGAGGCCCCAGTAGACCGACCCGTACGGGTGGTCGCTCGCCGAGAACGACAGCGTCGCGTACTCGGTGACCTGGTTGGCGAGGAACAGTGTGCCCAGTCCGATCGTGACGAGCAGCCATCGCTGCATGCCGATGCGGTCGGAGCGGCCGTGGGCCCGGTCGGCGGCGATCAGCGTGAACGACGAGGCCACCAGCACGATCGTGGCGAGGGCAGCGCGGGGGACGTCGAACTCCACCCCGTCGGGCGGCCAGGGCTGGTTCGTCGAGCGCAACAGGAAGTACGCCGCGAAGAACGGCGCGAAGAGCATCACGTCGGACGCGAGGAACACGATGACTCCGAGTTGGCCGGTGGAACGCTGCGGTTGCGCCACTGGTGCGTCGAGAGTCCCAGGCTCGGCCGACATGGCTCCTCCCCTACCCTTGATTCCTCACCGGGAAACCGTGCCGGCGGCGCCGAGGTGATCGTCGAGGTGACCGACCGACGGCGCACCGTATGCGGGCCGCGCGATCTCTACATCGCACGCAGCGGGCAGAACGGTCCATACTGGCGGGGCATCGTAGACGAAGGGGAACTCGATGAGTACCGATCACGACACCGCCACGCCCGGCACCGGCCAACCGCCGGTGCGCGACTGGACGACCGACTACGACGTCCTCGACCGCGACTACGTCGCTGATCCGTACCCGGTCTGGGACGACTTGCGCGAGCAGTGTCCGATCGCCCACACCGAACGTTGGGGCGCGTCGTGGCTGCCGACGCGCTACGCCGACGTCCAACGCTTCGCGCAGGACCATCACGGGTTCAGCTCCAGCGACGTCGGGGTGTTGACCTTCGACGACGAGGAGCGACCGCCGCCTCCCGTGGAGATCCCGCTGCCGCCGATCGACCAGGACCAGCCCGACCACACCTGGACACGCCGGCTGATGCTGCCGTGGTTCTCCCACACCCGCGTCGCGCAGTACGAGCCGTTCACGAGGGAACTGTGCCATCGGTTGATCGACCGGTTCATCGACGACGGCGCTGCCGATGCGGCCGGTGACTATGCCCGGCAGATCCCCGTGCGCGTCATCTCCCTGGTGCTCGGCGTGCCCGACGAGATGGCCGACACCTTCACGGGCTGGGTGCAGGACTTCCTCGAGTTCGCCCACGAGGAGGCTCGCGCCACCCGGGGCCGCGATGCGATGACGCTGTATCTGCTCGAGCAGCTCGAGTACCGCCGTACCCATCCCGGCGACGACCTCATGAGTGCGCTGCTGCACACCGAGGTCGAGGGCAAGCCCGTCGACGATCTCACGATCATGGGCATGGCGGCACTGACCCTGATCGCCGGCGTCGACACCACCTGGTCGGGCATCGGGTCCGCGATGTTGCACCTCGCCACGCATCCCGACGACGTCCAGCGCCTCGTCGCCGAGCCCGAGATCATGCCGCTCGCGATCGAGGAGCTGTTGAGGGCCTACTCGCCGGTCACGATGGCGCGCATCGCGACCGACGACGTCGAGGTGGCCGGCTGCCCGATCAAGGCCGGCGACAAGGTGCTCATGAACTTTCCGGGGGCCAATCGCGACCCCGAGGTGTTCGAGCGCCCCGACGAGGTGATCCTCGACCGCGCCCAGAACCGCCACGTCGCGTTCGGCGCCGGCATCCATCGTTGCGCCGGCTCGAACCTCGCCCGCATGGAAATGCGTGTGGCGGTCGAGACGTGGATCGAGCGCATTCCCGAATTCCGCCTCGCCGACGGCGGCGAGGTGACGTGGGCGGGCGGCCAGGTCCGCGGGCCCCGTCAGGTTCCCGTCGTCTTCTGAGGGTGCCAGCGTGCTGACGAAGCGCGGCGTGTCGCCGGGGGTCTGACCCCTGGTGACACGATCTGTCGCTCGAGGTCCACATCAGGCGCTGGGTCTGGCACACTGTTCCAAACCTCGATCGCAAGGCAGGGACATGAGCAACGACACCCACACGGGGACCGACGTCGGACCGGTGACCCCACCGGTCACCGACTGGGCGAGCGACTACGACATCTTCGACCCCCAGTACATCGCCGATCCGTACCCGATCTGGGCGGAACTGCGCGAGACGTGCCCGATGGCGCACACCGACCGCTGGGGCGGTTCGTGGCTGCCGACGCGGTACGAGGACGTCTATGCGATCGCCCACGACATCGTGACGTTCCCGTCCGGTCACGGCATCAGCGTGGTGCCGATGATGCCGGTGGGCAACGAGAACGAGGAGGGCCACATCCCTGCGCCGGTGCTCACCTCCGGCGTGCCGCCGATCAGCGCCGACCCGCCGCTGCACACCTGGACCAGGCGGCTGGTGCTGCCAACGATGAGCCCGGCCCGGGTGGCCGAGTACGAGGTGTTCACCCGCGAGCTGTGCCGCCGTCTCGTCGCCGACGTCATCGAGCGCGGCGAGGCCGATGCGGCAGCCGGCTACGCCCAGCAGATCCCGGTGCGCGTGATCGGCCACATCCTCGGTGTCCCCGAGGACATGGCGGGCACGTTCACCGAATGGGTGCGCGACGTCCTCGAGTTCGCCCACGATCCCGAGCGGCGCCGCCGCGGCATCATGGGCATCATCCAGTACCTGGACGGCGCGATCAACGAACGTGTGGCCGAACCGACCGACGACTTCATCAGCGAGCTGATCCAGTCGGAACACGACGGCGAGCCGATCACCCGCGATGTCGTGATGGGCATGTGTGCGCTGCTGCTGATCGCCGGCATCGACACCACCTGGTCGTCGATCGGCTCGACGATGTGGCACCTCGCCACCCACCCCGACGACCGTCGCCGCCTGATCGCAGAGCCGGAGCTGATGCCGACGGCCATCGAGGAGTTCCTGCGGGCGTACGCCCCCGTCACCATGGCGCGCCGCCTCATCGAGGACGTCGAGTACAAGGGTTGTCCGATCAAGGCCGAGGAACGGGTCCTGATGAACTTCCCCGCTGCGAACCGTGATCCCGAGGTGTTCGAGCGTCCCGACGACGTGATCCTCGACCGCCAGCACAACCGTCACCTCGCGTTCGGCGCCGGGATCCACCGCTGCGCCGGGTCGAACCTCGCCCGCATGGAGCTGCGCGTCGCCGTCGAGGAGTGGCTTGCCCGTGTCCCCGAGTTCGAGATCTCCGACCCTGCGCTGGTCACCTGGGCCGGCGGTCAGGTTCGCGGCCCACGGAGCATCCCCGTCCGCGTGCTCTGAGTTCTGTCGGCTGGCACGACAGCGCGCCGCTGTCGGAGACGCCACGGCCGGTAAGGTCGGCACGATGATCCCACCCGCGGCGCGTCTCATCGCCGCTGCGTCGATGGTCGTGCTGACAGCCTGCAGCGGGTCGGACGAGACCTCCCGCCAGACGCCACCGGGCGTCGACGACACCGCCACGTCGACGACGGAGGTCGTGGTCGACACCACCACACCGGCTCCGACGACGACCGAACCGCCATTGGACGTGTACGACCCGCTGTGCGTCGTGAAGGTGGCTCCGGGCGAGTCGCTCAGCCTGATCGCCGATCGCTTCGACGACGACACCGTGCGGGTGGACACGATCCAGGCCGAGAACGACCTCGGCGACACGACGCTGCAGCCCGATCAGCTGCTCGACGTGTGCGTCGACAACGGCCTCGACGACCGAACCGGCGAGGCCCGGCCGCCGAACCCGGCGATCGTCACCGAGGCGACGATGGCCAACGTACGCACCCAGCAGGCCAAGCTCAACGAGCTCTTCGCCGGTTCCGGCATGGCCGAGCTGATCATCGACGGCATCTCGGGATCGGTGACCCGCCAGCGTCTGTGCGCCGCCCGCCTCGGCCTCGGGCTGCCCGCGACCACGGCCGACATGACCGCAGGCAGTGAGGAGGAACAGATCCTCCTGGCGGCGACCCGACTCCACATCCCGTATGCCGCGCCGGTCGAGGCGGCTCGCTGGGCGCTCGTCGACCAGACATGCCAGGTGATGTTCGTCGGCACCGGCAGCGAACAGCTGCAGTTCATCTTCCCGACCTCGACCGGCGAGCCCGGTTACGAGACGCGACTCCAGGATCGCTCGAAGGTGTACCGCTACGACCCGGCGTTCGAGAACGCTGGGTGGCACGACAGCACCGACTTCCCGGCGCCCGAGGACAACCCGATCAACGGCAACATGTACAAACCCCTGTACTTCGACGGCGGCCTCGCGATCCACGGCGCGAACAACGTGCCGACCAGCCCGCAGAGCAAGGGCTGCGCGCGGCTGCGACTCGAGAACCACGACACGCTCATCGGCTGGCTGGGCATCGGCGACGTCACCCGTCCGATCGGCGGGTCGCAGTTCGACCTGACGGTCCGCATCGTCGGCGAGTATCTCCCGCCCGCCTGAGGCAGCCGACGGCGACACGTCGGGCCGATGTCCGACGATTGACGTGACTCGGCACGGGCTGTCAGGCTGCTGCGGTGATCAACGCCTTCGTGCTCATCCGTGCCGAACCCGATGCGGTCGCCGACCTCGCCCCGCGCCTCGCCGAGATCGACGGCGTCCGCGAGTCGCACTCGGTGGCCGGAGCGGATGCCGACATCGTGGTCATCGTGACCGTGCGTGAACACGAGGACGTCGCCCGCGTCGTCACCGAACACATCGGCCGTGAGCCGGGTGTGCTGTCGACCACGACGATGATCGCCTTCCGGTCGTTCTCGCAGTCCGACGCCGCCGACGCCTTCGGCGATTTCGGCTGACCCGCACATCAACCCGACGTTTGTGTTGCATTCTGGGTGGGCCGGCCCACCTGTTCTTTCCGGGGACATCGTTGACAGTTGATGTCGCGGAACATGGTGGACACCTGGTGGCTGTGATCGTGGTCGGTCATGGCAGGCAAGGTGGTTTCGATGAAGGTGATCTCTTCGGTGATCGCGAAGGCTGACGGCGGTCGGGTGAACGTGGCTCAGGTGTGTGCGCAGGCGGGTGTGTCGCGTCAGTTCTTTTACAACCAGTTGGCGAGGTATCGCCGCGGTGGACTCGAAGGCCTCGAGCCGAAGTCGCGTCGACCGTTGTCGTCGCCGAACGCGACGAGTCTGGAGGTGCAAGAACGCATCGTGAAGCTGCGCAAAGAGCTCGGTGATGCCGGTTTGGATCATGGAGCGACCACGATCCAATGGCATCTCGGCCGAGCGAAGGATTTGAACGCGCAGGTGCCGGCGGCGTCGACGATTCATCGCATCCTCGTCGAGCGTGGCCAAGTCACCGCGCAGCCGAAGAAACGGCCAAAGACGTCGTGGCGGCGTTTCGAAGCGCCACGACCGAACGAGTGGTGGCAGATCGACGCGATGGACTGGGTGATCGCGACAGGGCTTGTGAAGATCTTCAACATCGTCGACGATCACTCGCGTGTGGCGGCGAGGTCTCGTTGCGTCAACGAAGCAACGACCGTCGAGGCGTGGACCACGTTCTGCCAGGCAGCACAAGTCTTCGGGCTGCCCGCGGGGGTGTTGTCGGACAACGGACTGTGCTTTTCGGGCAAGCTCCGCGGGTTCGAAGTGCTCTTCGAGTCCAAGCTGCGCGATGCCGGGATCCGGCCGTTCAACGGTCGTCCCTATCATCCGCAGACCACCGGCAAAGTCGAACGGTTCCAGCAGACGCTGAAGAAATGGTTACGCAAGCAACCCCTCGCTGCTGATCTCGTCGAGCTCCAAGCCCAGCTCGACGAGTTCTGCCGGATCTACAACCATGAACGCCCGCATCAAGGCATCGGCCGACAGATCCCCATCGAACGATTCCGCGCCAGCACCGCAGCAACACCGGCCGACGAGCCACTCGAGCACCCGGTGTTCGCTGGCGATCTACGACGCCACGCCCAAGCCGACGATCGCGGCAACGTGCACGTCAACAACCTCATCATCAACATCGGCAGTCGATACGCCGGCTGCGACACCGTCGTGATCACCGACACCACCCACGCCAGCGTGTTCATCAACGATCACCTCGTTCGCCATCTCACCATCGACCCGACCCGCACCTATCAACCCTCCGGCAACAAACGCGGCGGCCCCCGCCAACAACGCATAGCCTCATGACTGTCAACGATGTCCCGCGACATAAGTGTCCACCATGTCCCGCGACAGAACAGGTGGGCCGGCCCACCCGAATCTGCACACAAACGTGGTGGGAAGGGGACTCAGGCCCTTGCCGACCGGCGCGGATCCTGGGAACCTGCAGACATGAGCGATCAGGACGATGTGCGAGCCCCCCGCGACGTCGACGCCGACGCCGAACGATTCGTCGACGAGGACGTCGACGGATCCGAAACCGGTGTCGACAGCGCCGTGGACCTCCCGCCCGAGGGCTCGATCCCGGACATCATCGATCAGCACACCGCGGTCCCCGAGGACGACGAGGCCTGACCGGTTGCGCGGTGCCTGGCACCGCGCAACCGGTCAGTTGTCGGCGGTCTCGTCGAGATGGGTGAGCAGGTCGTCGGCGGCGCCGGCGATGGCGTCGTGGTCGTTCTGCGAGGCTCGAACCTTCGCGGCGATCAGCGCGCTGCGATGCACCCGTTGGAAGTCGCCGAATGGGAACCCGTATCGGTCCTTGGTGTCCTCGGACGCCTCGGTGTCGATGGCCAGGTGCCAGTCGCCGTACTGGTCCCAGTCGTGACGGTCGATGTCGGCGTTCTCGTCGTCGGCCGAGGGCGCTTCGTCGCTCCACGACGATTCGAGCACGTACTGGTGAGCGTCGATCAGCTCTCGGGCTTTCCGGACGCCGGACTCGTTGACTCGGTACTTGTCGTCTGCCATGACGCGACGCTTCCCATCGGGAGCCTCGGCCAACCCGATCGTCAGGCGGTGGTCACGTCGGCGCGCAGTGCACCATGTTCCTCGCGCCGGATCGACAGGCGGCCGTCGACGTCGACGTCGACGTCGTACACCGGCTGCACCGCCGATGCGGGCCCGCGCCGGACCTCGCCCGTTTCGAGATCGAAGCGGGCACCGTGCCACGGGCACTGCAGACACCCGTCGACGACCGTGCCGTCGTACAGGGGACCGCCGCGATGGCTGCACCGCGCCTCCATCACGTGGGGCGTGCTGCGTCCGGCGCCGTTCGACGTCGACGCGCCGACCACCGCATACGGCAGGCCGTTCGCCACTCCCCGCACGGGCTCGTTGTCCGACGGTTCGGCGTCCAGCTCCAGCGCTTCCCAGTCCTGCGGGCCGCTCTGGAACGCCACCGTCGCGACGCCGACGCCTCGTCGGTACGACAGATGGCCACCCAGGAACGCCGTGGCTCCGGCTGCGGCGGCGCCGGCCAGACCGGCCGCAACGGCGGCGCGGTGGTGGTGTCGCCTGCGCAGCAGCCACGACGTCGCATACAGCACCGTGGTGGAGTCGGCGAGCGTTGCGTGCACCGCACCGATGCGTTCCTCGGCCTTGCGCGTGGTCATCCACTCCGCGACGCCCGTGCTGGCTGCGGGCAACGCGGCCAAGGTGCCTGCTCCGACCAGCCGCTGCGCCGAGCGCCTGGCCGAGGGCCCTCCCACGAGATCGAGGAGCGTGCCCGCGAACCAGCCGGCCAGTGGAGCCACGACGATCGCGGGATGAGCCGGGTGGCCGAGCCATCGTCCGGTCAGCACGTCGTGCACGACGCCGTCACCCATCAGTGGTTGGATCGACGTCTTGATCTTCCCGGCGAGTGTGCCGATCCGCTCGTCGCGTTCGATCCGATCGATCACTGAGTCCAGCATCAGCGCAGCTTCTCGTCGGGAACTTCGTGGACAGCGGTCACCTCTGCGGCGCTGTCGGCATCGTCGCCCTCCGACGCGACGAGCTGTTCCTCGTCGTCGAGGCGGTCGGGGTTGGCGGACGGATCGAGCAGGTCGTGTCCGAGCTCAGCCTCGTCGGAGGAGCCCCGGGGTCGTTCGAACTGTTCGGGCTGCTCGCGCTCGGAGCGTGTCTCGACGTCGTCGGTGGCGATCCAGCCGTCGTTTAGGATCGACGGATCCTCGACGCCGAGTGGCTGGTCCGGTGGGTAGACGTCGCCGGGACGGTCGTGCTGCCCGACGGTCTCACCGAGCTTGGTGGGGTCGGTCTCTTCGGCGGTCGACTGCGAGTCGTTGGCATCGGTCATGTCGTCGGCAGTACCCGCCGGCCCCACGGCGTAACCGGGTCAGTCCGTCGCGGGCACACAGACCGTCAGCGAGCCCGGATCGACCTGATGGTGCACCTCGGTGAGCTGGTCGGTGGCATCGCCGTCGCGCTGGGCGGGCACCGGGGCCGACCAGCGCACGTCGATGGTGCGGCCGTGGGCGACGACGAGATCGTCGGCTCCAGGACGGCGACCGCGCTGCAACGCCCAGAGCGTTCTCAACATGGCCGATGCGGTGTCGCTGCGTTGGACGACCACGTCGAGCAGGCCGTCGTCGGGCGCCGAACCGGGCGCCACGGTGAAGTCGGCGGAGCCGCGCTCGCCGACGTTGGTGACCATGACGGTCATCGCCCGCCCCTCGTACAGGACCTCGCCGTCGACGGTCACGTCGACGTGGATCGCCCGTTGCGTCGACAGCGTCCGCAACCCGGTGATGAAGTACCCCAACCGTCCCCATCGCTTGGCGGAGTCGTCGACGCGCTGCATCACAGCGGCGTCGTAGCCGGTGCTCGCGTTCAGCACGAAGGTGTCGTCGTCGACGAGCCCGGTGTCCAACGTGCGCCGGCGCCCGCTGCGGATGGCGGCGGCCGCGTCGTCGATCGAGGTGATCCCGAGCACGCGGGCGAACAGGTTCACCGTGCCGGCCGGTACGACCGCCAGGGACGCGGTCGAGCCCTTCAACGCATGCGCCGCCGTCCGCTGGGTTCCGTCGCCTCCGATGGCGGCCACGACGTCCGCCGACATTGCGGCGTCGGTGAGCGCACCGACGAACTCGTCGAAGCCGTGCGGCTCGATCACGTCCACCGCGGATCGGTCGCCCAACGCCTCCAGGAACTGTTCCAACTCGTCGCGGCGCTCGGGGTTGACGACGACCGCGATCGACGGATGTTCCATGGCGCCGGCCCTACCCCCGTCCGCTATCCGGGAACCACGGTGGTGCTTGACGGCGCCGATGGCGGGGTAGCCCCGCCCGCATGAGCACCACTCCGGGACCCTCCGAACGAGACAGCTCGACGATGAGCGACGAGTCGACCGAGCCGGACACCCGTGTCGAGTACCGCGGCGCCGGTGTGATGTGGGGAGCGATCGCCTTGTTCGTCACGCTCGTCCTATTGGTCGTGCTGGTCTTCCAGAACACCCAGGACGTGCCGTACGAGGTCTTCTGGATCGACGCCGATGCGCCGCTGGCACTGATCATCGTGATCGTCATCGCCCTGACGGTCATCGCCACCGAAGCCGTCGGGCTGGTCTGGCGTCGCCGTTCTCGGTCACGCCGCCAGGAACGCGAGGAACTGAAGCGGCTGCGCCGGCAGAGCTGAGACCCCCGGCGGGGTCGGCGACGTCTGATGCGCGGCAGGCGCGGGTACCGCCGACTCATGACCGACTACAGCGAAGAAGGTGCAACCCCGGTCGACGACGCCGCCGTCGACGATCCTCCGACCGAGGAGGAGGTCCGAGAGGCCCAGAAACGCAAGTATCCGGATCAGGCGGAGACCGCCGACGGGCATCCTGGTCCACCCCGCGACGTGGTTGACGACGGAACCGACCGAGCGACCTGACCAACCGATCCGAGCTACCGCTCTGATCGCACGAGCTCAGGCGGGCGCCCCCGGCCGTCCGCCCCGCTGCGTGCAGACCTGCCCTCCGCTCTTCCCTCTCCACTGTCCACTGTCCGCTGACCTTGGCCCCTGGTCTGCGTCCGTCGACGCGGGTACAGATGGAACGGAACGGTGCGGGACCCACGGACAGAGGAGGTCGAAATGAGCACCAAGCGTGTCGTTGCGCTCGTCATCGGGTGCCTGCTGATCCTTCCGGCCATCGGGCTGCTCTTCGGCGGTGGCGCACTCGGAATCGCCTCTGCGACGCAACGCGACGACGGTTGGTTCGACGCCACCATCGACCAGTTGCAGACACCGACCGCAGCGATCACCGGCGAGAACCTGCGGTTCGCGACCGATCCCGGATCACCTGACTGGCTGATCGACGCCTTCGATCTCGACGTTCGGATCACCGCCACCACCCTCGGCGCCGATCAGGCCGTCTTCATCGGGATCGCCCCGCAGTCCGACCTCGACCGGTACTTGGCCGACGTCGCACACGACCGGGTGACCCGGATCGACAACGGCGAGCCGGTCTACCGCCGCCAGGGCAACACCGTCGATCCGGTCGCCGCGCCCGCCGAGCAGACCTTCTGGGTCGCCCAGGCGGCGGGTGCCGGCACACAGGAGCTGACATGGTCGGCCACCAGCGGCCGCTGGGCGGCCGTCGTGATGAACGCCGACGGCTCACCCGGCGTCTCGGCGAGGATGACGGTCGGCGCCAGGTCCGACGCCATCGTCCCGCTGGCGCTGGTGTTCGCGGGGGTCGGAGTCGTCCTGACCGCGGTCGCAGTTGTCCTGATCGTCTACGGCGCGTCCGGTGCCCGCAGGCGTGACGTCGCTACCACCACCACGACGACGCCGGCGTCGAACGTGCCACACGCTGGCGCGTCGCCGTTGCCACCCCCGAATGCCGACGTAGCGCAGCCGACCAGCCGCGAGGAGGTCCGCCGGTGAACAGCACCACGGTCGGCGACCGGACGAGGACGCCAACGCACCCGGCCCCGCCCGGTCAGTCCCCGGCGAGCGCATCCCCACCGAGCGATCAACCGGAGCCATCGACCGCTCCGCCCCGTGCGGGCCGCGCCGAGGTCGCTGCGAAGCGACTGCGTGCCATGCTCGAGCCCGCATGGCGGCAGCCACGGTTCGCCGTGGTGATCGGCATCGGTGTCGCTGCGCTGTGGGGACTGGTTGCGGGATGGTGGACGCCGCGTGGACCGCTGACCTCCGGCGAGGCGCTCTGGTCGATGGCGATCAGCCTGTGCGTCGGCGTCGTGGCCGGGGTGACACTGCGATCGCGCTGGGCGATGCTCTCCACGCCGATCGTGTTCGCTGCGGTCTTCGAGCTGATACGACTCGACCTCGACGGTCCGACGGTCGACGGCATCCGGTTCAGCGAGTACGGCATCTTCGCGCTCATCGTGGGCCGGGTCTTCCACGGGCTGCTGTCGCTGCTGCCCATGGTGCTGGGCGCCGCTGTCGGCGCCGGCATCGCGAGGTACCTCCGAGCCGTCGACCGAGCCGTCGACGTCGACTCGACCGGGCCGAGCCGTCGTCGGGTCGGCCGGTACCTGCGCCGTGGCGTCGCCGTGCTCACCGCTGTCGGGCTCATCCTGTTGGCCGCCGGTCTCGCCCGGCCGGCCCGCACCGACGCCATCACCGGCCCCGACGGCGAGCCCCTCGCGGGCAGCATCGCCGAGCTCGGCACGATCGACGTCAACGGTCACGACCTGAACGTGATGATCCGCGGTCACAGCGTCGACAACCCGGTGCTGTTGTTCCTCGCCGGAGGCCCGGGGGGTTCCGAACTCGGTGCCATGCGCCGCCATCTCCCGGAACTCGAGGAACACTTCACCGTCGCGACATGGGACCAACGCGGGACGGGACGGTCGTCTCCCGAACTGGATCCGACGTCGACGCTCACGCTCGACGGCATCGTCGACGACACGCTTGCCGTGACCGACCACCTGCGCGAGCGGTTCGGTCAGGACACGATCTATGTCGCCGGGCAGTCGTGGGGTTCGACGCTCGGCGTGCTGGCCGTCCAGGCCGCGCCCGAGAAGTACGCGGCGTTCATCGGCGTCGGCCAGATGGTCAGCCAACTCGCCACCGACCGGATCTACTACGACGACACGCTCGCCTGGGCCCGCGCGAATGGCAACGGCGGTCTGGTGGGTGAACTCGAGTCGAACGGTCCGCCGCCCTACGACGACATGCTCGACTACGAGACGGCACTGTCGTACGAGCACGAGGTGTACCCGTACGACCACGCCGGCAACTCCGAGGGTGAGGGCGGCTTCTCGGAGAACTTCCTGGTCGAGGAGTATGCGCTGATCGACCAGGTCCACCTGCTCGGTGCGTTCATGGACACCTTCAGCGTCGTGTATCCGCAGCTCCAGGACATCGACTTCCGGGAGACGGCGACCCAGTTCGACGTGCCGATGTACTTCGTCCAGGGCGCCAACGAGGCCGGCGGACGCGCCGAGATCTTCGAGGACTGGTATCCGATGGTCGACGCCCCGGACAAGGACCTCGTCGTGTTCGACACGTCCGGGCACCGGCCACTGTTCGAACAACCCGATGAGTTCGTCGACTACCTGGTCGACACCGTGCTCGCCCGCACGGGACCACCGAACGAGGAGGCCGCCCCGTGAACGGGCACACGATCACCATCGACCACCTGACCAAGCGATACGGCAAGACAACGGTGCTCGACGACCTGTCCTTCACCGTGGAGCCTGGACGGGTCACCGGATTCCTCGGGCCGAACGGTGCGGGCAAGTCGACCACGATGAAGATCCTGCTCGACCTGGCATCGGCCGACGACGGCTCGGCGTCCATCGGCGGCTCCCGCTATCGAGATCTCCCCCAGCCGGCCAGCACCGTCGGGGTGATCATCGAAGCCAACGCCTTCCATCCCGGACGCAGCGGACGGAATCACCTGCTGGTGGTCGCCGACACCGCCGGCATCAGCCACCAGCGGGTCGACGAGATGATCGACGCCGTCGGTCTGACGCCGGCAGCCAACCGTCGCGTCGGCGCCTACTCGCTGGGCATGCGCCAACGACTGGGACTCGCCGCTGCGTTGCTCGGTGACCCGCCGGTGCTCATCCTCGACGAGCCCGCCAACGGCCTCGACCCGCAGGGTGTGCGCACGCTGCGCGACCTGCTCCGCGCCCGCGCTGCCGATGGCGGCACGGTGCTGGTGTCGAGTCACCTGCTAGCGGAGGTCGAACACCTCGCCGACGACATCGTGATCGTCGCCGCGGGACGCCTCGTCACGAGCGCCCCGCTCAAGGAACTACAGCATGCGACGTCGCTGGTGCGCACGCCGGACGCAGCACGGCTTCGCGACGTGCTGGTGGGAGCCGGCGCGTTCGTCGACGCCGGCCCGACCGACCAGGCCGATGCGCTGCTGGCGCGGGGATTGACCACCGACCAGATCGGCGACCTCGCATTCGGCGCCGGGATCGTGCTGCACGAGCTCAGCTCGCAGGCCAACTCACTCGAGGAGCTCTTCCTGCAATCGACCATGGCCACCACCGCCGATGACGTCCCCACCCTCGATCCGACGGAGCTCCAGCACTCATGACCGACACCGCGCGCCCCACAGCCACCGGCCCGGCTGCGTCCACCCCGACCACGACCGCTCGGAGCACCAGCGTCGACTTGGCCGGCTGGTTCCGACTCCTGCGAGCCGAACTCCGCAAACTCACCTCCACCAAGATGCCGTGGGCCTTCCTCATCGCCCTCGTCGTCATCGCGGCGATCAATGCCACCGCCGTCATCTTCGGCACCGACATGGACGGCAGCAAGGCGTTCATCTCCACCGCCGACGACCAGCAGTCGCTGATGGCCTTCGCCGCCAATGCCCTGATGGGTGCCACGCTGTTCGGCGCCATCGCGGTCGCCCGCGAGTACGGCTACGGCACGGTCGTCCCGACGTTCCTGGCCAGCCCTCGCCGCCACCGCGCCGTGCTCGCGCAGCTCAGCGCGGTCGCCGTGGTCGGCGCAGTCCTCGGATTGATCGGCGCCGCCTTGACGATCGTGGCGGTCGCGGTGTCGTTGCCGACCACCGACTACGGCTTCCTCGTGTCGGGAGGTGTCGCCGTGCGGCTGCTCGCCACCGCCGCCTACTGCGGAGCGGCAGGCGCCGTGCTCGGCGCAGGCATCGGCAGCGTGGTGCGCAACACCGGCGGCGCGGTCACCGTGGCCGTGTTCGTGTTGATCATCGCGCCGCCGCTGATCGTGCAGCTCGCCAGCGGCACCGGCTCGTGGATGCCCCAGACGCTTGCCAACGTGCTCTCCGGCGTGACCTCCGAGGTCTCGGTGCCGGCAGCGGTGGGGGCGATCGCTCTGTGGGCGCTCGTCCCGGCCGTGATCGGCCTCGTCGCCGTTCAACGGCGCGACATCGTGTGAGGTCCCATGGTGTTCGAGGGTCTCGCCACCGATCTCGATGACGAGCGCACGACGGGCGCGGCGCTCGCGCTGTTCTGGATCCCGCTCGGAGCCGGGAACCGAACCGTGCAGTTCTGCGGTCGGACCTTCGAGTCGTTCGCCGCTCGATACGACCGTCGCACTCCCTGCGACCTCTATCACAGCGCGCTCGTGGCGACGCTCGACGACGACCGGTACTTCATCGAGATGACGCCGGTGCCGACCCGCTCTCGAGCCGCCACCGACCGCGGGGTGGTCGGTGGCGGCGCCGTGGGAACCAGATGGGCCTCACTCCTGCGCATCTTCCGGTACGAGATCCGCTGCTGGTGCAACGGAGGCATCCCCGATCTCCACCATGCGATCGGCGGCGCCGTCGAACTGACGGATGACCGATCGCTGGTGCTCGCGGTGGTCGACGCCGTGCCGTCGGTGCCGACGCCCACCTGGGGGCGCGACGAGCTGCGTGCCGGCGAGATGTGGAACTCGAACTCGGTGGTCGCGTGGCTGCTGGCCGTCACCGGACTCGTCACGAAGGCCGGCCGACCGCCCGCTCACGGTCGGGCGCCGGGCTGGGACGCCGGCATCGTCATCGCCGATCGCCGAAAGGAGACCCGATGAATCGACAACTCCACGCCACGCACCCGACCGACCTCGCCGAGACGGGCCGGAGTCCGGACGATCGCTCGACACAGGACATCCTGGGCATCGGCGTCATCGCACTGGGGGCCCTGCTGGCACTCAACTCGCTGCTCGGTCCCCTGGCGTTCGACGTGATCGACTACCGCTACAGCACCTCGATGATCAACCAGGCGATCGGACTCGATGCGGTGGCCCTGGGTGTCGCCGCGCCGCTCGCGGTGGCCTCGGGCGTTCTGATCCGACGCGAACACCGGGCGGGTCCCGTGCTGGCGATGGCGCCGGCACTGTTCGCGGCGTACATGATGCCGCAGTACGTGATCGGCCCCGACTATCTCGGCCTCGCCGGCAACAACGAGGACTTCGCGCTCGGCCACATCGCCGTGTTCGTCCTCGCCGTGGCCGTGGCGATCGGGGCCTGGCGTGCCGTGAACCCTCGGCTGCTCAGACCGGACACCGAGGCGAGCGACCGTCGCCGTGCCTGGGTCCTCGTCGGCGTCGCGGCGTTCATCGCCCTGGGGCGACAGCTGCCCGCCATCGTCGGCGTGATGGACGATCCGGCGACGAACGACGCCTACCAGGACAATCCCACGGCGTTCTGGCTCGTCGTGTTCCTCGACGTCGGCATCGTCACGCCCGTCGCGCTCGCCGCCGCCGTCGGCCTGCGTCGCGGCGCCACGTGGTCGCGCACCGCCGCGTACGCCGTGATCGGCTGGTTCAGCCTCGTGCCGATCTCCGTGTTCGCGATGAACGTCGCGATGCGGATCAACGACGACCCACTCGTCACCACCGCCGACACCGTGCTGTTCGGGGTGGCTGCCGCCGTCCTCACCGCTGGCGCCGTCGTGCTCTACCGGCCGCTCTTCGCGGCGGACGGTGAACGACAGCCATCGCGCGCCTGAGTCGGGTGCGATTGTGTGGTCGGATGGGTACACCCGTCGAGCAACGACACGGCAACCACATGGAGCACCACACCGACCACCACGTGCCCGACGAGCAGCACACCGAACCGCACGAGCAACAGCGCATCGACGCCGCTGTCGCCCTGGCGCGGCGGTGGGTGGAGGAGGCGGCCGCACTCGACGCCCAGGCGTCGCACCGGACCCGGCGTCGCCGCAGGCGCCTGCACACGATCGTGCACGATCCGAATGCCGCCGAGTTCACCGTGCACCTCACCGATGAAATCCCGCGCATCGCCGATGGTGCACTCGCCGCTCGCCGCTTCGCGCGTCTCGTCGCGGCCGCCGATCTCGGCGGCTTCGCCATCACCGACCGGCTCGCACTCCGGGTCGGTGCGGTGCTCGCTCCACGACTGCCGCAGCTGGTGATGCCGCTCGTGGAACGCCGGCTTCGAGACGAGGCCGGCGACGTCGTGCTGCCCGCCGACGATCCGGGTCTGGGCCGACACCTCGCCGCCCGTCGCCGCGAGGGCGTCCACCCGAACGTCAACGTCCTGGGCGAGGCGATCGTCGGAGACGCCGAAGCAGCAGAACGCCTCGCCATGGTGATCGCGCGCCTGCGCCGTCGCGACGTCGACTACGTGTCGGTCAAGATCTCGGCGATCTGCGCCGGCATCAGCACCCTCGCCTTCGACGACACCGTCGAGCGGATCGTCGCCGTGCTGCGGCTGCTCTACCGCGAAGCTGCTGCCTGCGAGCCGGCGGTCTTCGTCAACCTGGACATGGAGGAGTACCGCGACCTCGAGCTGACCGTTGCGGCGTTCCGGCGCGCACTCGACGATCCCGACGTCGCCGGGCTCGACGCCGGGATCGTGCTCCAGGCGTACCTCCCGGACGTCCGCGCCGTCGCCCGTGAGCTCGGCGGGTGGGCGATGCAGCGGTGGTCCCGTGGCGGCGGGCGCACTCGCATCCGGCTGGTGAAGGGCGCCAACCTGGCGATGGAGGCCGTCGAGGCGGAGCTGCGAGGTTGGGACCTGGCGACCTATCCCGACAAGCCGGCGGTGGACGCCAACTACAAGGCGGTCCTCGACGTGCTGACCGATCGCGAGTTCGACGATGCGATCGACGTCGGCGTTGCGAGCCACAACCTGTTCGACGTGGCGTGGGCGCTCGGCCGACGCGCCGAGATGGTCGCCGACGGCCGGCGTGACCGCATCGGCATCGAGATGTTGGAGGGCATGGCTCCCTCGCAGTCGAAGGTGGTCAGCGAGGACGCCGGCGGGCTATTGCTGTATGCGCCGGTCGTGGAGCACGACGACTTCCCGGCGGCGCTCGCCTACCTCGTGCGTCGCCTCGACGAGAACACGACCCCGCAGAACTTCCTTGCGCAGCTCTTCGACCTCGCCGACGATCCGGTCCGGTTCCGGCGCGAGGCCGAACGCTTCGCGACGGCCGTGCGGATGCGCCACACGGTCGACGACCGTCCCCGGCGGCGCCAGGACCGGACCGTGCCGCCGGCGGCCACGCCGACCGGCACTCCGTTCGGCAACGCACCCGATACGGACTGGACCCGGCCGGCCAACCGCCGGTGGGTCGCCGAACACCTCCGAGCGGGCGCCGCAGCAGGCGGCCCCTCGCCCGGCGTCCCGCCGATCGGACCGGCCGAGGTGGATCGAACAGTCGCGGTCGCCCGGGCGGCACAGGCCGATTGGTGGGCCGCCGGCGCAGCGAAGCGGGCGGCGGTCGTCGAACGGGTGGGCGACGTGCTCGAGCAGCAGCGCGGGGCGATCCTGGCGACGATGGCGATCGAGGCCGGCAAGACGGTCGGCGAAGGCGATCCGGAGGTGTCGGAGGCCGTCGACTTCGCCCGCTACTACGCCTCGCAGGCGCAACGGCTGTCGAGAATCGACGATGCGTCGGCGCAGCCGCTCGGCACGGTGGTCGTCGCCCCGCCGTGGAACTTCCCGCTCGCGATCCCCGCCGGCGGCGTCCTCGCTGCGCTGTCCGCCGGGAGCGCCGTGATCCTCAAGCCGGCACCGCAGTCGGTCAGGACGGCCGCGCTCGTGGCGGATGCCTGCTGGGGGGCGGGTGTGCCGCGCGACGTCCTGCAGTTCCTCCCGGCACCTGATGGCGAGGTCGGCCGTCGCCTCGTGACCCACGACGACGTCGACGCCGTCGTGCTCACTGGCGCGTACGCCACCGCGTCGATGTTCCTCGACTGGCGTCCGGCACTGCGGCTGCATGCCGAGACCAGCGGCAAGAACGCGATCGTCGTCACCGCCACCGCCGACATCGATCTGGCGGTTGCCGACGTCGTCAGGTCGGCGTTCGGGCACGCCGGCCAGAAGTGTTCGGCGGCCAGTCTGGCGATCGTCGACTCCCGGCTGTTCGACGACCCTGCGTTCCTCGAACGACTGCGCGATGCCGCTGCGACGTTGCGGGTCGGGTCGGCGGTCGAGCTGGCCACCGACGTCGGACCACTGATCGGGCCACCCGGCCCGGCGCTCGAGCGCGCCTTCACCACGCTGGAGCCCGGCGAGGAGTGGCTCCTGCGCCCCGAGTGCCGGTCCGCCGACCGGCGGTCGTGGACACCCGGCATCCGGATCGGCGTCCACCCCGGCAGTTGGTTCGCGCGTACGGAGTGCTTCGGCCCGGTGCTCGGCGTGGTGCGGGCCACCGGACTCGACGATGCGATCCGCATCCAGAACGCGTCCGACTACGGCCTCACCGCAGGGCTGCACGCACTCGATCCCGACGAGATCGGCCGCTGGCTCGAACGGGTCGAGGCCGGGAACCTCTACGTGAACCGCAGCATCACCGGGGCCATCGTGCGACGACAACCGTTCGGCGGCTGGAAGCGCTCGGCGGTCGGCCCCACCGCGAAGGCGGGCGGCCCGAACTACCTCGCCTCGCTGATGCGGTGGACGGACGTCGCCGATGTCGATCCGGCGCAGGTCGAGCGGGGCTACGAACGGTGGATGGCCGATGTCGGGCGCGCCGAGCACGACCCGACCGGGCTGCTCGCCGAGCGCAACGTGTTCCGCTACCGGCCGACGAGCGGCGTTGCGTTCCGGTTCGGTGGATCCGCCACCGACCGCGAACGCCGCCTCGTGGCTGCCGCCGCCAGAGCCACCGGTGTCCGCCTGGTCACGTCCGAGGAGGCGGCCGAGGACGAGTCCGCCTTCGCGTCGCGGCTCGCAGGTCTCGGCGTCGAACGGGTGCGCCTCGTCGGTCTGGACGGCGACGCCGACCACATCCGCCGCATCTGCCACGGTCTCTTCCTCGCCGTCGACGACGCCCCACCGGTGAGCGCCGCCGAGATCGAACTCCCCCGCTGGCTGCGCGAACAGGCGGTCAGCATCACCGCACACCGCCATGGCCGCCTGGAGCCGGCAGCATCGTGAGATCGATGGCGCCGGACCACCGCAAGGTCAGTCCCGTGCTGCACGTGGCGGAAACGGCCCCGTCACGGCAGGCTTCAGGCCCCTGGAGGCGGTGGTGTCGGGCCTGACTCGGCGGCCGACGGGTCGATCGAGCGTGACCGTGTGACGCCGAGGATGCGTTCGGCGTCGTCACGCTGCTCGGTCGGGACGCGGACGTCGTAGGACTCGGCCTCGAAGCTGCCCACCGACGCGAAGTCTCGGCGGCCACCGGTCTGCCAGTGGGCGACGCCGAACCACACGGCGCCGACGATTGCGCCGAGGACCAGGTAGGTGACCACGATCCCGATCGCTTCGCCGAAGGTGTCCGTGTCGACGAAGAGCGCTACCAGGAGGCCGAAGAATCCGGCGAACCAGGCGCCCGCGGCGGCTCCCTTGAGTGCGGCGGTCCAGACGGTCTCGCGCGCGACGACGTGTTCCACGCGCTTGAGCCCGTTCCACACGATGGCCGATCTGGCGACGTCGAAGCCGGCGTCGGAGAGGGTGTCGACGGCGGCTTGGGCGCCCTCGTACCGGGCGTACGTCGCGACGATGGCGGTGTCGCCGCGGTCGAGCGACGACGTGGCTGGTTCACCTGCGATGCTCATGTCGGTCGGATACCCGGCAACGGCCGGTCGCAATCTCAGACGGGTTCGGGCTGGGTGGGCACCGGCTCCGGTACGACCGGCTCCGGTTCGCCGGGATCGGGGAGGATCGGCGTGGGCGGCTCGTGCGGGCGGAGCGGACGGTGCGGCGGCGGGACCTCGGGATCGGTTGACGGATTCGTCGTCGTCGGATCAGCCGTCATCGGATTGCTCGATCTTGTCGGCGACGATGCCCTGCTGATCGACGATCCCCGCGTCGCGGATGCGTTCGGCCGAACCGGGCGGAGCGTCCCCCGAGCCGGGCGAGGCGCCGGCGTCGTCGCCGCTGAGCCGGTCGATCAGCTCGGAGGCTTCGGCCTTGGTCAGGCCGTCGGGAACGTCGCGGCCGCTGCCGCGCAGGAGGGTCTCGAGGTACGACCGTTGCGGCCCCGTCATCGGGTCGTCTCCGGTCACCCAGTCCTCGGTCGGCTTCGCGGCGTTGCTCTGGTCGGCGGCGTCGTTCTGGTCGGTCATGTCCGCGCGACTACCCCCGATGTGGTGCCTGCAATCGCGAGTGGCGTCCGCCCGTCGTTCAGACGTTCGCCGTTCGCATCACGTCGGCGAGCGCGGGCCGCAGGGCGTCGGACCAGAAGCGGAAGAAGCCGTCCTGGTCGGGACCGATCTGGTGGAAGTACAGGTGGTCGTAGCCGGCGTCGAGGTACGTGCGCACGGACTCGATCACCGGCTCGACGCCGGGTCCGCACGGCAGCGACGACGTGGCGTCGTCCTCGGTGACGAGCTGTGCCGCCTGCTCGTAGTGCGTCCACGTCGGCAGGTCCTGGGAGAGCTGCCCGGGAACACCGGCGTTCGGCCAGATCTCGTGGACGGTCCGGCGCGCTGCGGCCTCGTCGGGGGACCAACACAGGCTGAGCTGCGCGAACTTCGGCCCGGACCCGCCCTGCTCCTCGAACTGGGCGATGGCGCCGTCGTCGGGCGAGTGTCCCCAGTACCCGTCGCCGATCCGTGCGGCCAGCTCGATCGACTTGGGACCGAAGCCCGAGACGATGATTTGCGGCGCTTCCTCCGGCGGATCGAAGAGCCGGGCGTTCTCCACTTCGTAGAAGTCGCCGCGATGGTCGACGGTGTCGCCGGTCCACAGGTCACGGATGATCCCGACCGCCTCTTCCAGCATCTTCAGGCGGACCTCCGGACGAGGCCAACGGTGGCCGAGGACGTGCTCGTTCAGGGCCTCGCCGGTGCCGACACCGAAGAAGAACCGGCCGGGCATCAGCAGCGACGTGGTCGCCGACGCCTGGGCGATGATCGCGGGATGGATCCGCGTCGTCGGGCACGTGACGCCGGTCCCGATGGAGATCGTCTCGGTGCTCGCAGCGATCGCGCCGAGCACCGACCACACGAAGGGGCTGTGGCCCTGCGCCGAGACCCACGGATGGAAGTGATCGGAGATCGACAGGAAGTCGAGCCCCGCCTCCTCGGCGCGCCTGGCGTTGGCGACCAGCTCGCCCGGCGATCGCTCCTCACTCGACAGGGCATAGCCGAACGCCACTCCCCGCCGCTGGTCACCGAGGGTCTGCGACGCCGTCATCTCCACTCCTCTGTCAGGTTCACCGCTCTGTCCTGGTCACAACCCGTCGAGTGCCGCCGAGATGGCCGCGTCGTCACCGGTGGCGTTCGGCCCGTAGCCGAGCACCAGCGTTCCGGCCGCTGCACAACGGGGGCACCGTGCACCGACGACGATCATCATGTCGTCGGGATCCGACGCTCCTTCGAGCCGTCGGACCGCCTCGACGTGGAAGTCGCCGGCGGGCGACGTCTCGCCACACGCACCGCATTGGATGGTCGCGTCGGGACCGGCGATCAACTGCGCTGTGAACCCCTCGTCCTCGAGCGCCTGCAGCACACTGACCAACGTCGTGTTGTCCGACGGCACACCTTCGATCGGATACCGACCGCGGCGCGTCGCGGCGCCGGCGTCGAACTCCTCGCCGTCGGATGCCGAGGCACGGTCGTCGGTCGGATCAGCGGTCATGTCACGACAGGTACCCCGCACCGCAGGCGCGAAACCGTCCGCACTGCCGCCGGGGTCCCGCTCGCCTCGTGGTCATCGAGCCAGATCGGCGGCATGGAGGCGGCGGCCCGTGAGAATGGTCGAATGACGGACTCGCGACGGGCCCTGGTGGTCGCTGACACGCATCTGAGTGCCGGCCCACAGGATCGGTTGATGGAGCGGCTGAGCGACGCCCACCTGACGGAACACATCGACGCCGTCTTCCATGCCGGAGACGTCGTTCACCACGATGTCCTCGACGCCCTCGCCACGATCGCACCCGTCCACGCCGTCCTGGGCAACAACGATCGCGACCTCGTGCTGCCCGAGCAGATCGAGGTCCGACTCGGCGGGTGCCTGATCGCGATGGTGCACGACAGCGGGCCGTCGAGGGGCCGTTCCGGGCGGCTGCGCCGCCGGTTTCCGCAGGCCGACGTGGTGCTGTTCGGTCACTCGCACATCCCGTGGCACGAGACGAACGTCGATCATCACCGGCACGTGCAGCACCACGTGAATCCGGGTTCGGCGATCCAGCGCCGACGACAACCGACGTGCACGGCGGCCGTCCTCGAACTCGGGACCGGCTCCGTCGAGGTCCGCATCGTCGCCGTGTGATCTCGGCTGCATCACCCCTGGCGGTCACCGGTCGCAGGTGACCATCCGTCGTCGAGGAGGAGGCCCGCGAGCAGCGAACGGCGCCGCCGCGTCGGTTCTTCGCCGTCGGGGTAGTCGGCGTCGGAGACCGTCGGCACGCCGATGCATCGGAGTTCGTCGAGCGGTTCGGGTGGGATCGGGTCGGCCGGAGGAAGTCGACTGTCGCCCAACGTGTCCAGGAATGCATCGAGGGCCCGTTCGAGCGGACGATGGATCGACTCGCTCATGCGGATGGACGGGTCGACGCCCCAGGCGAGCAGGTGCATCGCCTGCGCCAGATTGACCAGGTTCGGTGGCGCCGAGTTCACCAAGTTGCCGGTGTGGAAGAAGTGGACGATGGGGTAGGTCAGGTGTTGCTGCCGCAACGTCGTCAGCCGGCTGGTGAGTTCCACGAAGTGTTGGTCGAGACCCTGGAAGTCGCTCCCGTTCCAGCCGGTGCGCAGGATCGCCGCTGGGCTGGAGCCGAGTGCGGAGATGTAGGAGGCCAGCTCGCGGCGGTCCCCCACCGCCGAGGCGACCGGAACGAGGTAGGTGATCGACATCGTGATCATCACCAGCCCGGTGCCGGTCGCGACGACGGTGGCGATCTGCCAGCCTCCGTCACCCGGGATGTAGTCGCCGATGCCCAGCGTGAACACGGTGTAGCCCACGAAGTACAGCCGGTCGACGAAGTCGCCCGGCAGACCGGTCGTGGCGTCACGGACCGCTCCCGGTGCGACCCCGAAGACCAGCGTCCATCCCACCAGGATCAGAGCAATCCACCCAGCAAGGACGGCGAACACGACGACGACGCCCGTCACGGACAGCAGGCGATGCGACGAGCGACGCCGGTGCACCGCCAACGACACACTCCAGATCGCATCGGCGATGCGTGCGGTCAACGGTCCTGCACCACTGCCGGCGGCGATCGCCGTCCAGGCCACGTCGAGCAACACCAAGAGGACCAACGCCAGGCCGAGGATCACTGCGGTGGTTCCCACGACCCGTGCTCCCCGTCACCCGTTGATCGTGTTCGCCCGGGCGGCGACGATGTCGGCGTCGTAGATCGCCGCGCGTCCCTCCTCGGAGACGAGACGTTCCGCCAGTGCCATCAGCGCCTGCGCTCCGGCGACCGAGGCGCCGCGAACGAGCCGATGGCGACCGGGAAGGGAGAACGACAGTGCGAGGCTGACCCACCAGCCGACGCACAGTGGACACGTGACCAACTTGTGGGTCCACTCCAGCATGGCCCCGCCCTGCGACGCTCGCGCCGAGAACCGCTCGCGCAGCGGGGCGCTGATCTCGTCGAGCGAGATCGCGCGGGTGACGCGCGACGCCGCGAATCCGAGCACGACGACCTCCTCGAGGCCGGGAAGTCCGGCATCGCTCGTGCGGATGTGTCGACGGGACGGGACCTGGGTGATCTTCACGCTCGTCACGTACCCTCGGGCGGCCTTGGCCACACCATCGCGTCTGCTTCGCTGGGCGGCCCCGTTCGGCTGCTGACCCCTACGCTCCTCGGAGCACGGCAACCGCCGGTCAGTCCGATGCGAACGACGCCTGCGCGTCGATCCAGTCCTCGTGCATCGCTGCGAGCGCTGCGGGGTCGGTGCGTCCGATCTCCGCGCAGACCTCTGCGAGGACCGTCTCGGATCGTTCGGCCGAGTCCCAGCGGGCCAGGTCGGTGACGTCGCCCACAGCAGCGCCGAACTTCGTCCAGTCGACGCACGAGATGATCTGGTCGGCGGGCACGGTGTCCAGCACCATTCCGGCGTCGGCCGCTGCGACACCGACGGGGTCGTAGGAGGTCGTGTTCGGCTCCTTGCATCCGGACGCGAACATGCCGACGACGGCCACCGACACGAGCGCAACGCGACGCACTCTGAGTCATCGGAGCCGAGCCGCATCGACTTGAACTGCGTCGGCGGGGCGCCGTACCTGCGAGCGCTCTCCGATGTCCGAAATTCCGGATGACCGCTGCCGGCGAGAGGAGTAGGTTCGTCGCGGACGACCGATGAAATTCCGGCCGCCACTCCGTCTGTCCTCCCAGCGCCGGCGAACCGCAGCCCGGCGATCGACCGAGATCGGAGCCCGAGGTGAAAGCTTCCGCCAGCACGAGGAACGTCACGGGATTCCTGCCACGTCTTGCCCGGGCGTGCAGCCGCCACCGCTGGATCGTCATCGGCGCATGGGTCGCCCTCCTCGTGGGCGTCAACGCCGTCGCCGGCGCTGTCGGGCCCGACTTCAAGACGGACTTCAGCTTTCCGGAGAGCGAGTCGAAGCAGGTGCAGGAGCTGCTCCAGGCGAACTCACCTGATCAGGCCGGGTTCACCGCCCAGATCGTGGCCCGCAGCGAGCGAGGCTTCGACGACCCCGACGTGCGCAGCACGCTCGAGGACCTCTTCGCCTTCGTTCGCAGCCAGGGCGACATCACCGTCACCAGCCCGTACGACAGCCCTCGCCAGGTCGGCGCTGATGGGACCATCGCATTTGCGCAACTCGACATCGCCGACACTCGATCGTTCACCGAACTCACCGACGTCGGCAACGAGATCATCGACTACGGCAACGAGATCAACACACTCGACGGGTTGCAGATCGAGTACGGCGGCGATCTGTTCGCCGAGTTCACCATGCCGGAGAGTGAGATCTACGGGCTCATTGCGGCGGTGATCATCCTGATCGTCGCATTCGGTTCGGTGTTGGGCATGGGATTGCCGATCGGGACCGCACTGTTCGGCCTGGGAGTCGCCTCGGCGCTCGTCACGATCGGCAGCCACGTTGTCTCGATGCCCGACTTCACCACCGCGATGGTGGCGATGATCGGCATCGGCGTGGGCATCGACTATGCGCTCTTCATCGTCACCCGCTACCGCGAGCACCTTCGCGCCGGCGCATCGGTCGAGGACGCCATCGTCGCCTCGATGGACACCAGCGGTCGGGCAGTGATGTTCGCCGGCATCACCGTGATCATCGCGCTGATGGGCCTCTTCCTGATCGGTCTCAACTTCGTGCAGGGCGTCGCCGCCGCAAGTGCACTGGGCGTGCTGCTGGTGATGGCGTCATCGCTCACGCTGCTGCCAGCGCTACTCGGCTGGGTGGGTCGCCGGATCGAGCAGACGACGTGGGCGGCGCTGGCGGCAGTCGGCCTCGTGGTGGTCGGCGCCATCGTCGGCATCGTCTCGGAGGCACCGGCGATCTTCGTGGCCGGGCTCGCCGTGGCGGTCGTCCTGTTCGCGGCGAGCTTCGCCATCGAGCCGTTGCGACGGTTCGTGCCGCACCGCCACGAGGCGCCGCGCGAGCAACAGGGCTGGTATCGCTGGAGTCGCTTCATCCAGCACCGCCCGTGGCCGAGCGCCCTCGCCGCCGTCATCGTGCTCGTCGTGCTGGCGGTTCCCCTGCTGTCGCTGCGCCTGGGCTTCGGTGACTACGGCAACTATCCGGAAGATGCGACGGTGCGCAAGGCGTACGACCTGATCGCCGACGGCTTCGGACCAGGGTCGAACGGACCGCTGTTCGTCACCGTCGAAGGCGCCGCCGCAAGCGACGAGGCTCAGCTCGCGTCGTTCGTCGCTGCGATCGAGGCGACCGACGACGTCGCCTTCACCGTGCCCAACCCCATCAGCGATCGGGTCGCGCTCGTCGTCGTCTATCCCGACAGCGCACCGCAGGACGCCGAGACCTCCGCACTCGTCGACGCCCTTCGCGACGACGTCATTCCGGCCAGTGGCCTCGACGCCAAGGTCGGCGGCTTCACCGCCGGCGCCACGGACTTCTCGTCGTACCTCGGCAGCCGGATGCCACTGTTGATCGGTGTGGTACTCGCCCTGAGCTTCCTGCTGCTGATGGCCGTGTTCCGCAGCATCCTCGTGCCGCTCAAAGCGGTGATCATGAACCTGCTGTCGATCGGCGCGGCCTACGGCGTCATCGTGGCGATCTTCCAGTGGGGCTGGTTCAGCGATCTGCTCGGCGTGGCCAAACCCGGCCCGATCGATGCATGGATCCCGATGTTCCTGTTCGCCATCGTCTTCGGCCTGTCGATGGATTACGAGGTGTTCCTTCTCTCGCGGATCAAGGAGGAGTACGAACGGACCAGGAACAACTCGCTCGCCGTCGCCGACGGCCTCGCGGCGACCGCACGCGTCATCACCGCCGCGGCCCTCATCATGTTCTGCGTGTTCTTCGCGTTCGTGCTCGGCGACGACCGCTCGCTCAAACTGTTCGGCTTCGGACTGGCCATCGCCGTACTGATCGACGCCACCATCGTGCGCATGCTGCTCGTCCCCGCCACGATGGAGCTGCTCGGCGACAAGAACTGGTGGATCCCCCGGTGGCTCGACCGGATACTGCCGCGCATCGACGTCGAAGGCCACCACGGCGAGATCTCGGTCGTCGCCGACCAGTCCTTCGACGAAGCAGCTCTCGAGAACGACGCCGCACGAGCAGGATCGGACGTGCGAGACGATCGTGAACACGATGATGTGAGGGCCTGATCATCGGGCGATCGTGCGCCGCCGAGCGGCGATGCGGTCGCACGATCGGCCTCGACGCCGTGGCCGATCAGGGACTGGTCGAGGATGATGTGGCTTGCCATGAGCGGCACCGCCGACCATCGATGCCGGCCCCGGGGCGTCATCGCAGCTCGTCAGCCGTCATCGCTGAGATGACGTCGATCATCGCCTCGCCGGTATCGCCGGCCAGGAACCGGTCGCAGTACGGCAATGCGGTCGACATCCCGCCCGTGGTCGGCTCGAACCCGACGACCGCAGCGCGCGGATTCACCCAGACCACCCGATGAGCCAGCAGCGACAGCCGCCGCATGCTGCGTTCGAGTTCCGCCGGTGCGTCGGCGTCCCAGCCGTCGGAACAGATCAGCACGACGGCGCCGCGGACCGTCGTGTTCCATGTCCGGTGGTGGAGGAGCGTGCGCAGGCTGGTGGCGAGTCGCGTGCCGGAGAATCGATCGGTCACCGTGTCGGTGACCTGTGCAATGGCCTCGGCAGGCGAACGGTGTCGGACCGACGGCGTGATCCGGCTGAGCGTGGTGGCGAAGGCGAACACCTCGGCGCGGTGCTCGATCGCCAGCGGACGAGTGAGGTGGAGATAGGCGCGGGCGTAGTTCTCCATCGAGCCACTGACGTCGAGCAGGACGACGATGTTGCGTGGTTGGCGCTGCGGTGTCGAGTGCAGCCAGGTCATCACGTCGCCGCCCGTGTGCATGGACCGGCGCAGGCTCCGGCGTATCGCGATCGGTCCGCTCGATCGAGTGGTTCTGCGGCGACGGGTCCTTCGCTGGGGCCACTTGGTGACCATCGATTCGAGGAGTGCGCCCACGTGCGCGAGTTCCGCTTCGTCGAGCAGATCGAAGGGGCGTTGCATCTCCGACGCCGTCGACGACGGCTGCAACTCGGGGATAGCGAGATCGTCGACGTCGTCGACGTCGTCCGAGCCCACATCGAAGCTCACCGACGGCAGCGTCGCCCATGGCAGGCCCCCGGAGGCGGACGCCTCGTCGGCGAGCTGTCGTCGGAGAGGCACCAACTGTTCGTCGTCACGGTGCGACGGTGCCGGTTGCTGACCGCGTCGCTCGGCCCGCAGCATTCCTGCGTCGGTGTTGAAGACGGCATCGAAGACGGCATCGAACCGGTCGAGTTGGGTGTGACGACTCACGAAGCTGAGTCGACACACCCAGTAGAGGTCCGACAGCGTCATCGGTCCGGCGACGTCGAGCGCGTTCGTGCACCGTTCGAGCGCCGAGAACGACACATCGACGTCGGCCCGTCGGAGCCGGTCGGCGAAGCTGGCAGCGAAGATCGCCCGGTCGACACCGGCGAACAACGCGCTCCCGGTCACCGCCGCTTCAGGAGCAGTCGCAGCGCGATCAGCACGGCGATCACTGCCACGACCGGGATGACACGCTTGTACACCGAGTTCCCGGCGTACTCCATCAAGTCGAGCGTCTCGGCCTGCTGCGGGCGCTCTCGAGGGGCTGTCGGGGCGACGGCGCCCTCTGCGGCGACCTGTTCGATGATTGCCTCGCCGAGCAGCTCCTGCTCGATGCAGTCGACGAACTGGTCGATCAGCTTGGTCGAGACCTCGGCAATCATCCCTTTGCCGAATTGGGCGACCTTGCCGGAGATCTTCAGATCCGTCACGATCGACACCTTCGTGCCATCGCCGTCTGTGGCCATGTCAGCGGTGATCGTTGCCGAGGCGTTACCCGAGCCGCGCGAATCGCGACCGGATGCGGAGATCTCGACGTGACGAGCGCCTTCGTCCCGTTGGACGAACACGGCGCTGCCCGAGTAGTCGGCGGTGACAGGCCCGACCTTGATCTTGATCTTGCCCTTGTATTCGTCGGCGTCGTGATCGGTCAGCGTCGCTCCCGGTAAGCACGGTGTGATCAGCGGGATGTCCGTGAGCACCTCCCATGCGCGGTCGATGGGCACGCTGACTCTGAACTCGTTCTCGAGCTTCATGTTGTTCCTCCGGTTGGGGTGGTGGGCGTCGGTTCCGCGACCGATTCGAGCGTGGCTCGGATCGTGTCGACGTCGTCGGGTGTCTTGGCGATCGCGCCGATCGTGCCGATGGCGACGTCTCGCTGCAATTCGGCGATGCCGAGGGTGTGCAGCGCACTCACCCAGTCGATTGCCTCGGCGAGACCCGGCGGTTTGTCGAGTTCGAGGTTGCGGGCGCTGGACACGAACGCCGTCGCCGCGTCGATCAGGGTCGTGTCGGCGCCCGGCACACGCCGGCGAACGATGGTGGCGGCACGCTCGACGGTCGGATACTCGATCCAGTGGTAGTAGCAGCGACGCTTGAGCGCGTCGTGCAACTCTCGACTGCGGTTCGACGTGAGGATGACGATGGGTGGACGCGTTGCGGTGAATGTCCCGATCTCGGGCACGGTGACCGATGATTCGCCGAGGAACTCCAGCAGCAGCGCTTCGAACTCGTCGTCGGACCGGTCGATTTCGTCGATCAGCAACACGGGCGGAACGTCGCCCGCGTGACGCACAGCGGCGAGTAGTGGCCGGTCGAGGAGGTATTCCTCGGTGAACAGGTCGGTCTTCGAGATGCTGTCGGTCGTCACCTCGGAGAGACGGATCGCCAGCATCTGGCGCGGATAGTTCCACTCGTACAGCGCCTCTGCGGCGGTGATTCCTTCGTAGCACTGCAGCCTGATCAGTGGGGTGCGGAGTGCTGCTGCGAGGGCCTTGGCTGCGGTGGTCTTACCGACGCCCGGCTCGCCTTCGAGCAGGAGTGGCTGACCGAGCCGCATGGCGAGGAACAGCGCCATGGCCAGGCCCTCGTCGACGAGGTAGTCCACATCGTCCAACCGGGCACGGAGCTCGGTGAGGGTCCAGTCGACCATCACGACGACCTCAGTAGACGCTCGTAGTCGGCCCACGTGTCGACGTCGATCGGTACGGTGCCGTCGATGACTGCCTCGGCGACGTCGTACCGCCCGGATTCGAGGAGCTTCCACACTGCCTTGTCGCCGTGGAGGTCGGCGAGGTCGGCGAACACCGAGCGAGCGAACCAGAACGGGTGCCCGCGGCCGTCGTCGTACCGGCACACGGCGAGTTCGGCGTCGGCGGACATCGACGCCGCCCGAAGCGCGTCGACCGAGCCGGGTTCGACACCGGGTTGGTCGCCGAGCAGGAGGACGAGGGCCTCGGTTCGGGCGTCGAGGGCGGCCACGGCGGCGGCGATCGAGGACGAGCAGCCGGTCGTGTAGTGCGCGTTGACGACGACGTCGCACCGCGACAGGTCGACCGAGGAACGCACGTCGTCACCGGCGCCGCCGAGGGCAACGATCAACTGGTCGAAACCGCACCTGCGGGCCGTATCGAGGGTGGCATCGAGCAGCGTTCGGCCGTGATAGTCGAGCAGTTGCTTCGGGCGGCCGAGGCGACTCGACCCCCCGGCTGCGAGCACGAGCCCCGTCGTGAAGCGCCGCACTATCCGACGCCGAGCTCCTCGGCGTACCGGGTCCTGCAGCCAGGGTTGCAGAACCAGTGGTCCGTGCCGTCGTGGTGCAGATGCGCGGTGTCGTCGCCGATCGTGACGGTCATTCCGCACACGGGGTCGATTGCGGTGTCGGGTCGCTGTGGTTCCAGGTCGGGTTTCGGCGCCTCGAGACCGTCGACGCGGATCGCCCGGACGACGTCGGCGAGGATCGACACGGCGATCTCCTCCGCGGTGCGAGCGCCGATGTCGACGCCGACGGGACTGTGCACGACGCGGCGCTCCTCGGCGTCGAGGTCGAGCGATTCGATGACCGCTGCGCCCCTGGTTCGACTCGCGACGAGTCCGACGAACCCGACGCCGGCGTCGAGAGCCGCACGAATCGCTTCCTCCTCACCGCGGCCATGGCTTGCGACGAGCACGGCCGTCGCACCTTCGAACGTGGACGTGTCGTGGTCGATCGAGTAGCCGAGCGGTGTACCGAACTGCACCAGAGCGTCCGCGATGGGCGTGGTCCCGATGACGGCGATCCGAGCGGCGGGCAACTTCGGCTCCAGGAACACTTCGACGGCTCCTCCCGACAGGCACGGGTTGACCACCGTGACGGCACCCGGTGTCTCGGGGAACGGTTCGCTCCCGTCGGGGAGGATGCGCAGCAGGACCGAGTCGCCGTCCTGCAAGGCGTCGAGAGCGGCGACGCGCACGGACTCCTCGGCACACTGACCACCGACGAACCCCTCGATCGTGCCGTCGGGCAGCACGATCGCGGCATCGCCGGGACGGGCCGACGTGGGGCACTGCGCCCGCACCACCGTCGCCTGCACGAACCGTCGGCGTTGTGAGATCAGTTCGCCGACGCGAGCCGAGATCTGCTGTGCCATCGTGTGCATCAGATCGGGGGCGTGTGGTTGCCCTGCATCGTCTCCCACACGCGGCTCGGAGTCAGGGGCATGTCGGCGTGCCGGATCCCGTAGGGCTTGAGCGCATCGACGACAGCGTTGACGATGGCCGGCGGCGACCCGACGGTGGCCGACTCACCGACGCCCTTCGCGCCGATGGGGTGATGAGGCGAGGGCGTGACGGTGTGACCGGTCTCCCAGTCCGGAACCTCCATCGCCGTGGGGATGAGGTAGTCCATGAGCGATCCGGCGAGACAGTTGCCGGCTTCGTCGAAGGAGATCATCTCCATCAACGCCATGCCGACGCCGTCGGTGAGGCCGCCGTGCACCTGACCCTCGATGATCATGGGGTTGATCTGGGTGCCGCAGTCGTCGACGGCGATGAATCGCCGAACCTTGACCTCGGCGGTGCCGGGATCGATGTCGACCACGCAGATGTAGGCGCCGAAGGGATACGTGAGGTTCTCGGGGTTGTAGCAGATCTGTGCTTCGAGGCCGCCTTCCACACCTTCGGGCAGGTCGCCGGCGCCGTGGGCCCTCATGGCGACGTCCTGGATGGTCACGGACTTCTCGGGGTCGCCCTTCACACGGAACGTTCCCGCTTCGTACTCGATGTCGGCGACCGACACCTCGAGCATCCCCGATGCGATGATCTGTGCCTTGTCGCGCACCTTCCTGGCAACGAGGGCTGCGGCGGCACCGGACACTGGAGTGGAGCGCGAGCCGTAGGTGCCCAGACCGAACGGGGTGTTGTCGGTGTCGCCGTGTACGACATCGATGTCCTCCGGGGGGATGCCGATCTCCTCGGCGATGATCTGCGCGAACGTCGTCTCGTGACCCTGTCCCTGGGTCTGGACCGACAACCGCACGACAGCCTTGCCGGTCGGATGGATGCGGAGTTCGCAGCCGTCGGCCATGCCGAGGCCGAGGATGTCCATGTCCTTGCGCGGTCCCGCGCCGACCGCCTCGGTGAAGAACGAGATCCCGATGCCCATCAGTTCGCCGCGTTCGCGCTTCTCCGCCTGTTCTCTGCGGAGCTCGTCGTACCCGGCCATGGCCATGGCCTTGCGCATCGCCGGTTCGTAATTGCCCGAGTCGTAGACCCATCCGGTCTTCGTCTCGTACGGGAACTGATCGGGTTGGATGAAGTTCTTCAGACGCAGTTCAGCGGGGTCCATGTCGAGTTCGTGGGCGAGCACGTCGACCATCCGCTCGACGAGGTAGACGGCCTCGGTGATCCGGAACGAACAGGCATAGGCGACACCGCCCGGCGCCTTGTTCGTGAAGACGGCCGTCATGTGGGCGTATGCCGCTTCGAGGTCGTAGCTGCCGGTGAACACACCGAAGAAACCTGCGGGGTACTTCGTGGGGGAAGCCACACCGTTGAAGGCCCCGTGATCGGCGAGCACGTGGGTACGGATGGCGCGGATCTTGCCGTCCTTCGACGCAGCGATCTCGCCGCGCATGATGTAGTCACGAGCGAAGCCGGTGCTCACGAGGTTTTCGGTGCGGTCCTCCATCCACTTCACCGGCTTGCCGATGACGAGCGAAGCCACGATGGCGCAGACGTATCCAGGGTAGATCGGCACCTTGCCGCCGAAGCCGCCTCCGATGTCGGGAGCGATGATGCGGATCTTGTGCTCGGGCAGTCCGGAGACGAGTGCGTACACCGTGCGGTGGGCGTGTGGCGCCTGGGTGGTGCTCCACAGCGTGAGCTTTCCGGACACCCGCTCGTAGTCGGCAACACAGCCACAGGTCTCCATGGGGGCAGGGTGCACGCGCGGGTACACGATGTCCTCGCTCACGACCACTTCGGCGTCGGCGAACACCGCCTCGGTGGCGTCCTTGTCGCCGGTCTCCCAGTCGAAGCAGTGATTGTTCGTCTTGCCGGCGAGGTCGTCGCGGATGATCGGGGCGTCGGGTTCGAGCGCCTTGCGGACGTCGATCACCGCATCGAGATCGTCGTACTCGACGTCGATCAGCTCGAGTGCGTCACGTGCCGAGTACCGATCCTCGGCGACGACGAACGCCACCTCCTGGTGCTGGAAGCGCACCTTGTCCGTGGCCAGCACGGCCTGGACGTCGTTCGAGAGGGTGGGCATCCAGGCCAGGTTCTTCTCGGCGAGGTCTGCCCCGGTGATGACGGCGACCACCTTGGGATGAGCTTCCGCGGCGGACTTGTCGATGCTGACGATCCGTGCGTGCGCCAGGGGTGATCGCAGGATGGCGAGGTGCAGCATGCCGGGCAACTGGACGTCGTCGCAGTACTGGCCCATGCCCCGCACGAAGCGAGGATCCTCCTTGCGGAGCATGCGCCCGAATCCAACGGGCTTGTGGTCGTTCAGGTTGTTGTCGGGCGTCGGCACGGCGTTGGTGTCGACGGTGTCGTCGGTGACGGTCATGAGGCGCTCCCGGTGGCGTTGAGTGAGACTGCGTGTTCGCGTTCCTTGGCGGCCGCCCACTGGATCGAACGGATGATGGTCGAGTACCCGGTGCACCGGCAGATCTGGCCGCTGATCGCTTCGCGGATGTCGTGATCGGTGGGATCCGGGTTGCGGTCGATGAGCGCTCGGGCGGTCATCATCATCCCCGGCGTGCAGAACCCGCACTGCAGACCGTGGCACTGGATGAAGCCCTCCTGGACCGGGTCGAGCTGGCCCTCGACCTCGAGGCCCTCGACGGTTCGCACGTCGTGGCCACCCGCCATCGCGGCGAGCGTGGTGCAGCTCTTGACAGGTTCACCGTCGACCCACACGACGCAGGTGCCGCAGTTGCTGGTGTCACATCCCCAGTGGGTGCCGGTCATGCCCAGGTGGTCGCGCAGGTAGTGCACGAGCAGTGTGCGCGGCTCGATGTCGCTCGTGACCGCTTCACCGTTGATGTTCATCGTGACGTCCATGTCATGGTCCCTTTCGTGCCTGCTCAGGCGTTTCCTGTGGCGCGTTCGACGGCCTTGCGAAGCGAACGGATCGTGAGTTCCTTCGCGAGGTGGGTCTTGTAGGCGACGGTTCCCCGCGTGTCCTCGGCGGGTGAACAGTTGTCAGCGGCGATCTGCCCGACGAGCGCATACAGCTCCTCCGACGGTGACTGGCCGCGCAGCGCAGCCGAGATCGGCTCGATGTTCGTGAGATTCGGACCAACGGCGCACAAACCGACGCGGCCGTCGGCGATGACATCACCGTTCATCGTGACAGCCGCTCCTGCGGATGCGACGGCCCAGTCGCCGGCGCGACGTTCCACCTTGTGATAGGCGCTCGAGGAGTTGGGCCTGATCGGGACCCGAACCTCGGTGAGCATCTCGCCGTCACCGACCGCTGTCTCGTACGGCCCACGATGGAAGTCGTGCATCGACACGACCCGTTCGCCCGACCCGTTGCGGATCACGCACTGCGCCTCGACGGCGTCGCAGACGGCGGACAGATCCTCCGACGGGTCTGCCTGGCAGAGCGAACCACCCAGCGTGCCGCGATTGCGGACCACCGGGTCGGCGATCACCCGTTCGGCATCCCGGAAGATCGGCAGGACACGTGCGAGTTCGTCGCTCTCGAGCAGCTCGCGATGGCGGGTGAGCGCGCCGATGCGAACCTCGTTGCCCGAGACTCGAATGTACGACAGCTCGGTACTGAGGTCGTTGATGTCGATCAAGTACTCCGGGTTGGCGAGCCGGAGCTTCATCATGGGCAGAAGACTGTGACCCCCTGCGACGATGCGTGCTTCACTGCCGAGCCGTTCCATCAGCGCGATCGCGTGGTCGACGCTCGTTGCTCGTTCGTATTCGAACGGCGCTGGTACCTGCATGGTGCCCCCTTCTGCTTGTCCCCTGCGTTCACTGTGGACCCGTTGCTCACCCCGAGTCAACGCGGACTTCAGCAAATGGTTAACTTGCGTCGATGTGACGCCGACGCAGCTCCGAACGTTTGCCGCCATTGCCCGTCACGGAAGTTCGAGAGCGGCTGCGCTCGAGCTCGGCGTCACCGAAGCTGCCGTATCCGGCCACGTCGCCGCTCTGCGCAAGGAGCTCGGCGATGAGTTGTTCCGCCGCTCCGGGGTCGGTCTCGGCTTCACCCCCGGTGGGTTGCGTCTCGCCGCACGTGCGGTGGAGCTGCTCGGGTTGCAGGACCAGACTCGCCATGAGGTCCGGGCGGCCGCCGACGGGCAGCGGATCCTCCGGATCGCTGTTTCATCGCTGTTCGGCGAGTATGCCGCGCCAGGACTCATCGAGTTGTTCTCCACCCGGGCCGACGACCTCGAGGTGGAGATGAGCGTCTGTGCACCGAGCGATTTCGAGCGGTTGTTGGTGGCCCGAGCCATCGACGTCGCGATCGGTCCAGCGATGCACCCACCGCGTGAAGGCATCGCAACGAAGGAGTTCCTCCGCTACCAGATCGTGGCGGTCGTTGGTGTGAAGCACGTACTCGCCACCACCAACTCCAGAGATCTGGCGTCCCACACGTGGCTGCTCGGGCCGTCAGCAGTCGATCCGTCGAGCAGCGCGGCGCGGATGCTGCAGCGTCTCGGTGTCGCCGAGCAGCAACAGCGGATCTTCCAGAACCATGCTGCCGCGCTCGCCGAGGCGCGAGCCGGCCACGGCATTGCGCTGTGTCCGATGCACATGTTGGCAGCAGAACTCGGCGACGGCCGGTTGGTGCGGGTCCAGGCGCCCGGGACCATGATCGATGGCGTGTACGTGACCTACACGCTGCGCCGAGAGGTACCGAACCCGGTGGCGAGCGAACTCGTGCGCTTCATCTCCACGCCGCGGGCCATCCAGGCGATGCTCACGGGGAGCGGCGCGAACGTCAGCCGCTTTCGTCCCCGAGTCCACGTCACGCTGTGGAGTTGACGCGGTTGGGTGCCGGACCGGCAGGCGGGCGATGCTCCGACTGATCTGTGGGCGGTCAGTCCATGGATCGAGCTCCGATTCAACGATCTCGACACCTTCGCGAATCTCGAGGCGCAGACCCACCGCCGATTCGTCAAGTCGCACACGCCAGCGGACGCGATTCCGTTCGACGACCAGTGTCGGTACATCACCGTCAATCGCGATCTTCGCGATGTGCTGATGTCATGGGCGAACCACCGCACGGCGATGCATCGATTCGCCATCGAAGCCCTCGACGAGATGTCGGCCGCCGACGGCGTGACCCCGCTCGATCCCGATTGGGACGGGGATCTCGATCAACTCTTCGACGAGGTCATGACCGAGTTCGCTCCACTCGAACATGTCCCGACCTGGTGGAATCTCCGTGACGAGCCGAACGTTCTGCACGTCCACTTCGACGACCTCCGAGTTGACCTCGCCGGCGAGGTGCGGCGAATCGCGGATTTCCTCAGGATCGTCGTGCCCGAGGAGTCGTGGCCTCACGTGGTCGAGCGGTGTTCGCTCGAAGCGATGCGCGAGGCGGGCAGGGCGATCGAGATGATCGGGATGGGCTTCGAAGGCGGCACCGACGCGTTCTTCCATCAGGGAACGAGTCGGCGATGGGACGGTGCGCTGTCCGGCTCCCTGGCGGCCCGGATCGACGAAGCCCTGGCAACGCTCCCCACCGACGTGACCGCGTGGCTCCAGCACGGCTCGACCGCCCTACGCGAGCGAGCCTGAAGCCCGATGGCGACGCAGCGCCCCGGTCATCAGGCGCGGTGACCTGGCGTAGCGCCCTGACGTGATTCGCTACGTCGAACCGTCAGCGCGCGACGGTCGGTTCGGGTCGGCCGTCAACTCGGCAAAGCAAGGGCGGGCTGTAGCGAGATCGTCGGGGACGAGCACCTCGAAGGCGATTGATCTGCTCGTCCTCCAGCACCGAAATCCCGATCACGGCTGCGCCGATGATCCCGTCCGCGCCCATCATCTCTGCGACACCCCCTCGTCATGATGGGGGAATGAGTTCGACGGCGACATCGACGCAGTGGGGCGCAGCGCTCGACCTTGCCGACGATGCCACCGTCGCGGTGCGACGCTCGCGCGCCGTCCAACTCGACGCCGTCCACGGCGTGGTCGAGTCGGGCCGCTGGCACCTCCACGGCTTCCGCTCGCCGCATGCATGGCTGACCACGACCACGGGCGAGGCGCCCGGCGCCGTGCGCACCACGTTGCATCTGGCCGACCGCATCCAACGCATGCCGATCGTCAAGGAGCGCTTCGCCGACGGCCTCCTCGCCGAATCCGCCCTGCGCCTGCTCGCCGACGCCTGGCACGACGACATCGCCGATGCGTTCGCACGAGACGAGGAACTCCTGGCGGGCTGGGCGATGACCCTGGCCCACCGCGACTTCAAGATGGTGCTGCAGACCTGGCGACTTCATGCCGACCCCGACGGCGCCGAGCGAACCGCACAGGAACAGTTCCAGTCGCGGTCGCTGCACTTGTCCGAGCTCCTCGACAGCATGGGCCGACTCGACGGACTGCTCGATCCCGAAGGCTTTCGAATCGTCCAGGAAGCCATCCGCGCACTCGCGCAACGGGCTGACGGCGACGAGCGCACCGCCGCTCAACGGCGCGCCGACGCACTCGTCGCGATGGCCAAACAGGCACTCGCCGAGTTCGAACCGACACTCGGCGCCAAGCGCAGCCGACCCAAGGTCGTCGCCACCGCCGCCTACGACGACCTCGTCGCCGCCACGAAGGGCGGCATCCTCGACACCAACTCCGGGCGCACCACCCTCACCGCGCAGGCCGTGCGCCGCATCGCCTGCGATGCCGGCATCCACCGGCTCATCACCGGCCCCGAGAGCACGATCCTCGACTACGGACGGCAAACCCGCACCGTGTCCGATACGCAGTTCGATGCGCTCGCACTACGCGACCACGGCTGCCGGATCCTCGGCTGCCCCATCCCTCCGGGCGGCTGCGACGCCCACCACAGCATCCACTGGGCCGACGACGGCAACACCGACCTCGACGATCTCGTGCTCGCCTGCTGGTACCACCACCACTGGCTCCACGAACAGCACTGGAGTATCCAGCCCCTCGGGGCCGGCCACTTCATCCTCGTCGACCCGGATGGCACCACCCATCCGCTCAAGCCGCCCCTGATCGGCCTCGCCCTCCCACCGGCACTGCCGTTCGAGCCGCCTCACCAGCAGGCCACGTCAGCCGGAGCGCCGACGGTTGGTCAATGACGTCGATCGACGAGATCCCGGACACGCAGCGCGCGCCGATTCGCAGCTCCCCGTCTCAACGTCGTTCGGTCGGCACGATCGAGTTGCTGTGCAGGTCGAACCGCGTGTTGCCGTCGAGGATGCAGCGCTGCAGATGTGCACCCGCTGGCACCTCGCCGCCGGCCAGCACGAGGCACTGCTCCGCCGTCCCGTCGACGGTCGCACCCGGCTCGACAACGGTGCTGCCTCCGCTCTCGACGAGATTCGCCGCCAACAGGTTGGCCGGCGTCCCCGCGTCGATCGCCAGACCGGTGAACGGGACGAGGAGCACCTCACCGTCCGCCAATTGCCCCTTCCACACGTCCCGATACAGATCCTCGGTATCGGATCCGATCCGGGCAAGGGTGTCCCGGTCCATCGTCGAGAGTCCGACGAACCGCCACAGGCTGTCGAAATCAGGCGCCGCACGGTCGAGCGTGACGAGAAGGCGCGTCGGCGCCTCGTCACGCCTGCCGATGAAGTCGGCGACGTCACCGAACATGACCGAATCCGCGTTGAGCACCACGACGTCGCGGCCGCCGATCCACTCGCGCATGTTGTACAGCCCACCCGCCGTGCCAAGTGGCTCGGACCCCTCCTCGAACACCCGGACCCCGGGCGGCACGTGCGCGGCGAACCAGTCGGTGTGCCCGCTGACGTTCAACGCGATGTCGTCGACGAAGGGACGCAGCACGTCGACCGCCCGATCGAGCAGGTTCCGTGACCCGATCGGAAACGACGCCTTCGGACGGCTGTCCGAGAAGGGCGCCAACCGGGTTCCCCGCCCGGCCGAGAGGACCACGCCGCACACGCCCATGCCGGTGACCCTAGCGAGCAGTCCCAACCGCCGATCGGTACCGATCCTGACGCCTCAGTCCCAGGGGAAGAACCACAGCGCCGGAAGGCCCGCGGCGAGGGCGTAGCCGGCCAGCACGGCGACGTCGGCCGCGTTCGAACCCAGGGCCGTCTCCGGTGTCGTGAAGCGCACCACGGACGGCAACCTCAGCCCGTCGATCAATCCCTGCGGCGTGTCGAGCGCGATGACCTTGCCGTCGTCGACGACGGCAACCCGATCGCAGAGGTGCTCCGCTTCGTCCATGAAGTGTGTCACGAGCACGACCGTCGTGCCGTCCTCCCGGATCTCCCGGATCAGGTCCCAGGTCGCGCGTCGCGCCTGCGGATCCAACCCCTGGGTGAGCTCGTCGAGAAAGACCAACTCGGGAGCGTTGACGAACGCCAGCGCGATGAAGAGCCGCTGGCGCTGACCGCCCGACAGGCTGTCGAAGGACTGATCCCGCTGCCCCTCCAGTCGCCATCGAGCGAGGAGCTCATCGCAATCGACCGGGCTGCGGGCAAACGCGGCGAAGAGTTCGATCGACTCGGCGACCTTCAGTCGACCGGGCAGCGCAGAATCCTGCAGCTGTGAGCCGATCCGCTGGCGAAGCTCGGCCCCCTCGGTCGTCGGGTCGAGTCCCAGCACACGAATCGTCCCGCCGTCGCTGCTGCGCAGGCCCTGCATGCACTCCCCCGTCGTCGTCTTGCCGGCCCCGTTCGGCCCGAGAATGCCGAAGATCTCGCCTCGCACCGGCGAGCTTCGCTGAGCGAAGCAACGACGTAGTTCTAGTACACCGACATCGCCTCACGTCACGGCGGCAGATCACACGGTCTCAGCGAGCGCGCACGTGCTCACGACGTGGACCGCTGGGTGAGAGTTCGAGCACTTCCGCCCATTCTGCTCGTCGTGCACTCGCTGCCCGGTGGCGGCGGGTTCGTCCGTTCATCGAACTCGCTTCAGGGAGTCAGTCTGGTCACGTTGTTCGAGTCGAAGTTCACGGTCCACAACGAGGCGCCGTCGAACGCGGTCTGCATCGGCGTGCGTGCCGTCGGTGGCAGCTCGAAGACCGTCGACTCGCCGCTCGCCGGATCGATCCTGGTGACCGACCGGGAGCCGGCGTTGGCGGACCAGACGTACCGGCCGTCGAAGTCGACCCCTCTGGACTTCGACGCACCCGTTCCCATGTCGAACTCGGTACCGGTGCCGGTCGCCGGGTCGATCCGGACGAGGACGTTGCCGGCTCCGTTCGTCCACAGGTCGGTGCCGTCGAAGGTGATCTGGTACGGGACACCTCCGAACGCGAGGTTCTCCGCTTCGCCGGTCGACGGATCGAGCCGTGTCACCGTGGCCGAGGCTTCACTCGACACCCAGACCGACCCGCCGGCGGCAACGACGTCGAACGGCAGCTCGGTACCTTCGGGCAGCGCTAAGCGCTGCGCCTCGCCGGACTGTCGGTTCAGGCGCACGATGCTCGGGGAACCGTGATCGGCGATCCAAAGATCGTCTCCGTCGACGGACAAGCCCCACGGGCTCACCACCCCGTCCGGCAGTGCGACGTTGACCCCGGTGCCGGTCATCGGATCGAGCCGTGTGACGTTGGACGTCGCCGTGTTGGCGGTCCACAGTGCGGTGCCGTCGAAGACGATGTCGATTGGCCCGGCGGCACCATCGGGTAGCGGGTAGGTCGTCGACTCCCCGGTGTCGCGATCGAGGCGGGTGACGGTCGACCCCTGGGCGTTCGTGGCCCAGACGGCCGACCCGTCGAACGCGATCGCCAGGCTCTGACCCTCGGGCAACGCGAAGTTCTCGAAGGTTGGTGCCGGCACCTCCGTGCTCGGCGCCACGTCATCGACGCCGGCGATCATCTCGGTCGTGACTGCCGACTCTCCGGTGCCGGTCGACGGCTTCTCCGAGGTGGGCGCAGCGACGGGAACCGGGGATGTCGGAACACCACTCCCGGGCGAAGACGTCGACTCGCTCCCCGAAGAACCACAGGCGGAGGCCGCGATCAGCAGTGCGACGAGCGCAACGAGTGGCCAGCGCCGCGCCTCGGTGTCTCTGGACGGTCGCATGGGGACGTCACGTTCCTTTCGTCGTGGTGATTCCGTTCGAGTCGGTCTTCCCGGGAACTATCCGACAGTCCGGTCACCAGCTGGTCACCGAGCCGACCAACTACGGTGACCCATGGGCACCGACGGCGAGAGCGAGCGATCGATCAGCATGCGAGTGGGCATCTTGGGGCGCGTGACAGTGTGGGACGACCGCGGTGACGAGGTCGCGCTGCGCCCCCAGGTCCGACGCCTGCTCGGGCTGTTCGTCGCCGGCGGATCGAGCCTCTCGATCGACCGGATCGCCGAGCATGCGTCGGGCGGACGACGGTCTGGGTCGGCAGCACGCACTGCCGTGGGTCGCCTGCGATCGGTCGTCGGCGACGATCGGATCGTCACGGTCGGCTCCGGCTACGAGCTCGTACTCGGGCCCGAGGAACTGGACTCGACGACGTTCGAACAGCTCCGGTCCCGGTCGAACTGCGCCGAGCCGGACGACCGCATCGAACTGCTCACCGCGGCACTCGGGCAGTGGCGTGGGCCGGCGCTCGGGGATCTCGCCGACGAACCCTGGGCCGCCCCGACGGCGGCGCGGCTGAACCGCGTTCGGGCGGACGCGCTGGAGGACCTCGCGGAGGCACTGGTCGGGGCTGGCCGATGGTCGGAGGCCGTGGTGCTGCTCGAGCCACACATCGCGCAGGTGCCGTATCAGGAACGCCCGGTCGCCCTGCTGATGCGCGCGCTGGCCGGATCCGGTCGCCTGACCGAGGCGCTGCGCTGCTTGCGCAGCTTCCGGGTCACGTTGCGCGACGACATCGGCGTCGGGCCGAGCCAGGCCCTGATGGACCTGGAGATCGACTTGCTCGCGGAAGCAGATCCCCAACCGGACGATGCCGGCGACACGACCCGACGCGGGCGGCTGGCGAGAGCGACCTCGGACGTACACGAGCCGGCATCGACGTTCGTCGGTCGTGTCGACGAGGTCAAGCAACTCGTCGAGGAACTGTCATCGAAGCGCTTGATCAGCCTGACCGGAGTGGGTGGCGTCGGCAAGACCCGGCTCGCCATGCGTGTTGCGGCAGAGGTGGCCGAGCAACTCCACGAGCGCGTCTGGTTCATCGACCTCGCCGGCGTCACCGAGGTGGCAGAGGTCGCACGCGCCGCGGCGACGTCGCTCGGTGTGACCGTCGAGCCCGCCACACCGTCCGAGGACAGCATCGTCGACCACCTCCGCTGCCAGCGAGGTCTCGTGGTCGTCGACAACTGCGAGCACGTACTGGCTCCCGCCGCATCGCTGGCGAACAAGATCTTGATCCAGTGCCCGTCGATCAGCATCGTTGCGACGAGCAGGGAGCGTCTCGGCGTCGACGGTGAACAGGTGCACCCCGTACCCGGCCTCGACGGATTCGAGGCACCGACGCTCTTCTGCGCCCGAGCGACGGAGGCCGACGACCGATTCGACCCCTCCGACGCCGATCGCCGCGCGATCGACGCGATCTGTCGCCGACTGGATGGTCTCCCTCTGGCGATCGAACTCGCGGCGGCACGAACCCGATCGCTCACTCCGACCGACGTGCTCGAACGCCTCGACGACCGGTTCCGGCTGCTCCGGAACCGGCATCGGTCTGTCGACCGCCACGGCACACTGGCCGCGGCGGTCGACTGGTCGTACGACCTCCTCGACGACGACGAACGAGCGGTCTTCGACCGACTGTCGGTGTTCCCCGGCGACTTCAACCTGGCGGCGGCGACGGCCGTGTGCGCACCGTGCGAGTCGAGCATCGAGGTCGGCGACGTGCTCGACTCACTCGTCGACAAGTCGCTGGTCGTCGCCGACCTCGGCGGACGTCATGTCCGGTTCCGTCTGCTGGAAACCCTCCGCGCCTATGCGGGTGCCCGCCTTGGCGCCGCTCAGGGGCGAGAGGTCCATCAACGGCATCGGGACCACTTCGCATCGGTCGCGTTCGCCGTCCGCGAGGCCAACGGTCCGAACGGTTTCAACGACATGGCACCGTTCGCGATGGTTCGACGTGACTGGCACAACTTCCGTGCTGCCGTCGCGTGGTCGCTCGCGAACGGAGAACCGGGATCTGCAGCGTCGATTGCGCTCCTCCCGCCGGTGTTCTACCTGTTCCTGGACGAACACGCCGCGTGGATGAACTCGATCCTCGACCAACTGCCCGACGAGCATCCGTTGGCCAGCCTCAGCTGTGGATTCGCCGCGCTCTGGTGCACCCTCCGCGGCGACAACCACGGTGCCTTCGAATTCGGCCGTCGCGGACTGGAACTCGAGGATCATCTGGGCGGTGTGTCCCACCGTCTCCTGTGGTGGGCGATCTCGGAGGCGCGCCTCAACGCCGGCGACCCCGTCGGAGGGCTCGACGCCGCGCGCCGGTCGCTGGCGGCCGCCGAACCGAGCGGGCAGACCGACGCCGAACTCGTGAGCCCGCTCACGCACGCCTGCATCTCTGCCCTCTCGGCGGAACCGGATGCCGTCCAGCGCCTCGCCGACCGACTCGCTGCCGTCGCTGCCCGAGCCCCTTCCGAGGTGAACACGGCCGCCGCAGCCAACGGCGCCGGCTACGCCTTGCTGGCCCGCGGCGACGCCACTGCCGCGCTCGACATGTTCCGGCGGAACCATGCGGTCACTCGTGGCATCCCTCATCTCCAAGGTGTGGCGTTGAAGAACGTGGCGGTCGCGGCATCACTGTCGACGGCCCCGCAGTTGTCCACGACCTTCGCCGAGGCGCTCGGTCACGTGTCACGGGGCCGGATGTGGTCGCTGGTGTGGATCGTGGTCGAGGCGCTCGCCGTCTACTGGGCGCGCACCGGGAGGCCCCTGGACGCTGCGGTGCTCATCGGGTACCTGGACCGGCATGGATGCGCCAACGGGCTCCTCGTCCAGGCCCGGCGCGATGCAGTCGACGGGATCCGCCGCGCGCCCGGAACAGATGCAGCACGGGAGCGTGGGGCGACGATGAGCCGGGAGGAAGTGGTCGAGTGCGCATTCGACGGACTGGGCGGAACGCCCTGACCAGGCGGTGGGTGAGGCCTGCGAACACGACCCGGTCAGTCGTTCTCCTCACCGCGGCACGGTTGACTAGCGTATGAGGCCGGGATATGAGCACGACACGTGGTCACATCGAGGTCGAGGCGGCTTGGGGGTCACCGTGAATCTTCACGTCGGCGACGTGGTCGGCAACGCCGGGCTGGTGTTGGACAGCTTGCCGCGGGCGATCATCATCGTGGATCGCAATGCCAGGATCGTGATGTGGAACAAGGCGTCGACGCAGCTCTACCGCTGGTCCGCCGAGGAGGTGATCGGACGATCGATTCACGAGGTCGTCGCTCCAGCGGCACTTCGTGAATCCGCACGCTCGATCGTCGAGGGAGCATTCGCGGGCCAGGCGTGGAGCGGCGACGTGAAGCTGGCGATCCGGACCGGTGAGACGCTCCGGACGTTCTGCTTCGTCGGCCCCGTCGCGGACGAACACGGATCGGTCGTGGGAGCAATCTGCGCTGCGGATGATCGATCCGAACTCCACACACTCAGCGCGCGAGCGTCGTCGCTCACGGATCGGCTGCTCCTGGCATTGTCCGCAGGTCGCCTCGGGACGTGGCAGTGGGATGCTGCGACGGGGGTGACCACGTGGGATCCGATGATGGAGCGGCTGTTCGGTCTGCCGCCGGGCGAGTTCACCGGGACCTTCGACGACTGGGTTGCGCGGCTGCATCCCGACGACCGCGAAGACGTGCTCCGTGTGGTGCAGCGCTCGATGGAGACGGCGGAGGACTACGAGGTCGAGCATCGAGTCGTTCGCCCCGACGGCACCGAACGGTGGCTCCACGGGCGCGGCAAAGTGCTCCTCGACGACGGGGTGGTGATCGGGACGATCGGCTGCTGCTCGGACGTCACCGACCGCAAGCTGGCCGAGTCATTGAGCGAGCGTCGCGTCGTCCAAGCCGAAGCACAGGTCGCCTCCGAACGACGCCATCGGGAACGTCTCGAGTTCCTCGCCGAGCTGAACGATGTTGCCATCTCGGCACCCAGCCCTCGGGCACTGATGACTCAGGTCGCGAACGCTGCGATCCCGCAACTCGGCGACTGGTGCTCGCTGCACTTCCGTCCCGAGCCGGGAGAGGAACTCGTGAGTGTCTTCGCCCATGTGGATCCGTCGAAGGCCGAGGGCGCGCGCCGGATCCAGGAACGATTTCCACTCGACCTCGACGCCCCCGCCGGCCTCGGAGCGGTGCTGCGAACGGGGAGGACCGAATTCCTGCCCGAGTTCGACCCCGCCCTCCTCCACACGCTGATCGAGGCATCCGGTCGGCCCGATCAGGCCGAACTGCACCCGATCCTCGATGGGCTCCAGCTCACGAGCATGATCACCGTGCCGATGATCACGCGGCGCTCGGTGATCGGAGCGATCCGGTTCGTCAGCGCCGAATCCGGGCGGCGATACACCCAGAGCGACGTTGCGCTCGCCGAGGCGGCCGCCGGCAGAGTAGGCGAGTCGCTGGTGAACGCGTGGTTGATCGACGAGCAACACCGCATCGCCGCCACGCTGCAAGCAGCATTGTTGCCACCGCAGATACCGCAGATCGATGGTGTCGAGATCGCGACCCGGTACTGGGCGGCCGGAGCGCTCACCGACGTCGGTGGAGACTTCTACGACGTGTTCCCGATCGGGCCGAACCGTTGGGCCGTCGTGATCGGCGACGTCTGTGGCACGGGGCCGCAAGCGGCTGCCGTCACGGCGATCGCACGACACACGATCCGGGCCGCTGCAACGCACGGGCAGAGCCACCAGGACGTCATGCGGTGGGTCAACGACGCGATTATCAACAGCGGCGGGCACACCTTCTGCACCGCGGTCTATGCGACGCTGGAACGCCGCGATGACTCGACGTGGACCTTCACCACCTCCGTCGGGGGACACCCGCGCCCGATCCTCGTGTCGCCCGGAACCAGGAGCCAAGTGCTCGGAACCTATGGCACGCTGATCGGGATGGTGCCGAGCGTCGAGGTGTCGATCGACTCCTACGATCTCGCAGCGGGCGACACGATCATCCTGTACACCGACGGCGTCACCGACCTCCCGCCCCCGCACGGTCTCAGCGAAGACCAGCTCCTCGAGCTGATCGATCGGTCCGTCGACACCCGGCACGACGCCGAAACAGTGGCATCGACGATCGGCGACGACCTCGAAGCACTGATGCCCATCGTCGAGCGCCACGACGACGTCGCACTGCTCGTGCTGCGACTCGTCTGACTCGTTCAGCCGCCGGCCGGCTTCACGATGCGAGTGCGTGGGCGGCATACCGCCGGCATCGAGGGTCGCTGGACACCGAACCTGTTACGTCACACCGCCGCCAGCTTGATGGCCGACGCCGGACTGCCGATCGAGCACGTCGCCGACCAACTCGGCCACAAAGACCTCCGCATGCTGCAGCAGCACTACCGCCACCGCATCAAACCCGCCATCGGCGGCGCCCACATCCTCGACAGCGTCCTCGGTGCCAACCCACCGTCACCCGACGGACGAATAAGGTCGTGGCCATGGCCGATCCGGGTCTCCGTCACATCGACATCGACTCGCTCGTCGACGACATGCGCCACCTTGAGCTACGAGCGATGCTGTTGAGCGGCCCCTGCCAGTCAGACAGCGACCAGGCTGCACATCGAGGCCCGTTGACCTGATGGGACGGGCGGTCGTCGACGTCGTCCGACAAAGGTCGCCGTTCAACAGATACGGGGGAGCTGTTCGCCAAGCGGCAGGTCGACCACCCGGGAAGCGCCCAGCGCCGTGCGGGCGACCACGACCCCCGGATGCTCGTCGACGACCCGTCCGATCACGACGGCCTCCCGGCCGTACTCGTGATGGTGCATGGCGCTCATCACGTCGTCGACGATCTCGGGCGGGACGACGGCGATCAACTTGCCCTCGTTGGCGATGCTGATCGCATCGAGGCCGAGGAACGAGCACGCGGCCGCAACGGCAGCGGGTACCGGCATCCGGGTCTCCTCGAACTCGATGCCCAGATGCGCTGCGGCGGCGATCTCGCAGAGCGACGCAGCCACTCCCCCGCGGGTCGGATCGCGCAGCACGTGGAGATCGGTGCTCGCAGCCAGCATGGCGGCCACCAGGCCGTGGAGCGGCGCCGAGTCGGTGAGGATCTCGGTGCCGAACTCCAGACCCTCCCGCTGCGACATCACGGCCACCCCGTGCATCCCGATCGGACCGCTCACGATCACCACGTCGCCGGCACGGGCGCGGCTGGGGCGGATGTCGACCCCGTCGGGGATCGCCCCGATGCCGGCGGTGTTGACGTAGAGCCCGTCGGCGAGTCCGGCATCGACGACCTTGGTGTCACCGGTGACGACGCGCACGTCTGCCCCGCGGGCGGCGGCACCCATCTCCTCCGCGATGCGGCCCAGCACGTTCATCGGCAGGCCCTCTTCGAGGATGAACCCGGCCGACAACGCGATCGGCTGCGCACCGCTCATGGCGACGTCGTTGACGGTGCCGTTGATCGCCAGGTCGCCGATGCAGCCACCGGGGAAGAAGAGCGGCCGGACGACATAGGAGTCGGTGGAGAAGGCGAGGCGCCCGGCGTCGCGCACGTCGAGCATCGCCGAGTCGTGCAGTTCGGCCTCGGCGGACGTGCCGAACGCCGGGAGGAAGACGTTCTCGATCAGCTCCGCCGACAGCTTGCCACCACCGCCGTGGCCGATCACCACACGGTCCTGCCCCCGCAGCGGCAGCGGGCAGGACCACCCGCCGAAGTCGATCGGGTCAGACACCGCCGACACCGCTCAGCGTGACCGGTACCGGCTTCGTCTCGGCGATCGTCGGGAGGTCGAGACGCCGGTACTGGTAGTAGGCCGCACAGGCTCCCTCTCCGGACACCATCGTGGCGCCGAGTGGCCGACGGGGCGTGCACTCGACGCCGAACGCCTCGCACTCGTACGGCTTGATCAGACCCTGCAGGACCTCACCGCTTCGACACAGCGATGACTCGGGCGACTCGATCGCCGCGACGTCGAATCGGGCCTCGGCGTCGAACGCCGAATAGCGCGACGACAGCCGCCATCCGCTGAGCGGGATCTCGCCGATGCCCCGCCACTGGCGGTCGCACACCTCGAACACGTCCTCCACCATCTGCTGCGCGGCCACGTTGCCGGCCTCGGTGACCACACGGGCGTAGGCGTTCTCCAGCTCGGCGCGCCCAGCTTCGAGCTGCGCCACCACGCAACGGATGCCCTCGAGCACGTCGAGCGGTTCGAACCCGGTGACGACGATCGGCACACGGTGCTGCTCGACCAGCGGGCCGTACTGCCGCGTGCCCATGATCGAACACACGTGGCCCGCGGCGAGAAAGCCGTCGACACGATTGGTCGGGGAACCGACGATCGCCTCGATGGCCGGGGGCACGAGCACATGGCTCACGAGGACCGAGAAGTTGGTGAGTCCGCGTCGTTGTGCCTGATGGACCGCCATCGCATTGGCCGGCGCAGTGGTCTCGAAGCCGATGGCGAAGAACACCACCTCGCGGTCGGGATGCTCTTCGGCGAGCTTCACCGCGTCGAGGGGCGAGTAGACGACGCGGACGTCGCCGCCCTCGCTCTTCACCTGGAACAGGTCGCGGCTGGTGCCTGGCACGCGGAGCATGTCGCCGAACGAGCAGAAGATCACCCCGGGCCGCGATGCGATGTCCAGCGCCTTGTCGATCATGCCCACGGGGGTCACACAGACCGGACAGCCTGGCCCGTGGATGAGCTCGATGTCGTCGGGCAGCAGCTGGTCGATGCCGTTGCGGATGATGCTGTGCGTCTGGCCGCCACAGACCTCCATGATCGCCCAGGGGCGAGTGGTGATCCGCTCGATCTCCGCGAACAGCTGCCGCGCGAGGACCGGGTCGTTGAACTCGTCGAGGTACTTCACGGCGCCACCTGTCCACCGATGGCGTCGCCGGCGTCGGTCGAGGCGCCCAACTCCTCCTCGAGGACACCGAGTTCCTTGAACATCGCCAGCGTCTCCAGCGCAGACGCTTCGTCGATCTTGGAGATGGCGAACCCCACGTGCACGATCGCGTAGTCGCCCACGTCGATCTCGGGAAGGTACGCCAGACAGATCTCCTTGCGGATCCCGTCGAAGTCGATGGTCGCCATCCGGGTGCCGCGATCCTCACGGACGTCGATGATCTGGCCGGGTACTGCGAGGCACATCTAGGGCTCCGATCGATGGGCGGCGATGAATGCCTGGCCGAGCGCCAGGCCACCGTCGTTGGGTGGGACGAGATGATGGGTGAGTGCGACGAACCCGGCGTGCTCGAGTGCGTCGACACACGCACCGGTCAACAGGCTGTTCTGGAAAACGCCGCCTGTCAACGCACTGGTGTCCAAGGTGTCCAGTCTCCGCTCGGATCGGATGCGCTGCGCCACCGCCACGACCACGTCGACGACGGCGAGGTGGAAGGTGAGGGCGATGTCGGCAACGGAGCTCCCGCCGCGAAGGTCGTCGACGATCGCGCGGATCACCGGACGAGCGTCGATCTGATCACCGCTCGTGGCGAAGGCGTACGGATCGAGGGCGTTGCCGGCCGCCGCAGCGATCTCGAGATCGATGGCTGCTTGCGCCTCGTAGGTGATGTGGTGGCGCAGGCCGAGCAGCGAGGCCACGGCGTCGAACAGCCGGCCCATGCTCGAGGTCGGGACGCAGGCGACATCGCGCTCGAGTTGCCGTCGCAGGAGGTTGCGTTCCACCTCGTCGAGCGCCGCAGCGGGAGCCAGGTCGAGATCCCAGTCGACGTCGGCCGACCACAGATGTGCGAGCGCCACCCGGCAGGGGTTGCGGACGGCGGCGTCACCCCCGGGCAGTGGTACGTACGAGAGATGGGCCACCCGTTCGTATCCCTGCGCGTCGGCGACCATCACCTCTCCGCCCCAGATCGTCCCGTCGTCGCCGTATCCCGTGCCGTCGAACGCGAAGCCGACCACCGGCAGGTGGGGGTCGAGGCCGTGCTCGGCCATGACCGCGGCAACGTGGGCGTGATGGTGCTGGATCTCGATGACCGGCGCCCGACCGCTCGCGCGCGCCCACTTCGACGACAGGTAGCCCGGATGCGCGTCGGCGGCGACCAGTTCGGGTTCGACGGCGTACATCGTCTCGAATCGTTCGACCGACGCCTCGAACGCATCGAGCGTCTCGAGGTTCTCCATGTCGCCGATGTGCTGGCTCACCCACGCATGACCCCCCGAGGCGACACAGAACGTGTTCTTGAGTTCCCCGCCGACGGCGAGCACCGACCGACGGGCGGCGGGCAGCGCCACGGGAATCGGCGCATAGCCGCGGGCCCGTCGGATCGGGAGCAGCCGCCCGTTCACCAGCCGCACGACCGAGTCGTCGCACGGGACGTGGATCGGTCGGTCGTGTGTGAGCACGCCGTCGCTCAACCCGATCAACTGGTCGACGTCGTCGTCGCGATGGATGATCGGGGTGCCCCCGACGTTCGCACTCGTCATCACGAGCGGTGGCATCGATCCCTCGAGGAGCAGGTGCTGGACCGGCGTGTAGGGCAGCATGATCCCGATCAGCGGGTTGCCGGGCGCGACTGACGCCGACAGCGCCGCCAACCCTCGCGCCTGCAGCAGCACGATCGGCCGGGCAGGCGACTGCAGCAGCAGCGCTTCGGCACCGCTGATCTCGGCGAATTGCGCTGCCTGCGCGACGTCTCGGATCATGATCGCGAACGGTTTGTCCGGTCGATGCTTACGCGTCCGCAGGCGGGCGACCGCTTCGTCGCTGGTCGCGTCGCATGCGAGATGGAATCCGCCGAGCCCCTTCACGGCGACCGTCGCACCGCCAACGAGCGCCGCGCGGGCGAGATCGATCGTCTCGGCGCCGCTGGTCCCGACCCCTCCGGCAGGTCCACCGGCGAAGTAGGTCAGCACCGGTCCGCAGTCGTGACACGAGATCGGCTGGGCGTGGTAGCGACGGTCGGCCGGGTCGGCGTACTCGGCGCTGCATCGCGTGCACATCGGGAACGACGCCATGGTGGTGGCCGCGCGGTCGTACGGCAGTGAACGGATGATCGTGAACCGAGGACCGCAGTTCGTGCAGTTGACGAACGGGTGCCGGTAGCGGCGATCGTTCGGGTCGCGGAGTTCTGCGAGGCAGTCGTCGCAGGCCGCCGTGTCGGGCGAGACGAGCGTGCGCTCCCCCGGCGCCGTCCGGCTCTCGACGATCACGAAGTCGTCCGTCGCCCACGGCATTGCACGTCGCCGCTCGACATGTTCGATGACGGCGAGTGGCGGCGTCTCCGTGACCAAGCGACGGGCGAACGCCTCGATCTCGTCGGCGGGTCCGCACACCTCGATGAACACCCGGGTCGAGTCGTTGCCGACGTGGCCCGCCAGCGAGTGTTCCCGTGCGAGTCGGTACACGAACGGCCGGAAGCCGACGCCCTGCACCACGCCGGACACCGTGATGCACTCGGCCACCCGGTCGTCCGTCCTGACGTGGCTCACGAGTCGAGGCTCCACACGGTCACCCGGTTGTTGCCGGAGTCGGTGACGGCCATGGTGGCGCCCTCGATGTCGACGGAGTACGGGAAGCGCATCGAGGTGGGCGTCTGCGGAATGTAGGGGAACTCGCTGCCGGTGTCGAACGGCGAGTAGAACGTCAGGGGCCTCATGTCCCGGCCCCGTTCTCCTCGACCGATGACGCGTCGGCCTGGCCGAGCACCACGTCAGGGCGACGGTCCGACGACATCGGTACATCGTCCCAGATCAGGATCCCACGCCCAAGGCCGGATGGCGGGTCGTTGACCACTTGTCGCCGGTGTGTCGATGGCGCTACTTGGAGGTGAGACGGACGAGGAGCACTCATGACCGCACACGTTGATCTCGACGCGATCCGGGCAATTGGGTTGGTGAAGCGCTTCGGCGACCAGGTCGCCGTCAAGGGGCTGGATCTGACGGTCGCGAACGGTGAGCGGTCTCGCTGCTCGGCCCGAACGGGGCGGGCAGGACGATGACGATCAAGATGTTGTGCTGTCTGCTGCGCCCGTCGGGCGGCACCGTATCGATTCTCGGCGCACCGCTCGCTCTCGATGTCCTCGCCACGATTGCGGACCAGAACGAACGACCCGACGGCTACGACCGTGACCTGTTCGCCTACGGCGACACCGTCGACGACCGAGGCTGCCGCACCAGAGCACTCGTACTCATCCGAGACTCACTCACCCCCGCCCAATTTGACCCCGTCGGCTGCGCCGTCACCGGTCCGGTGAAGCAGGCCAAGGGTGCGCCCGACCCGTCGAACTGGATCCCATCCGACAACGGCTTCGCGTGCACCCATCTGTCGGGCTGGGTGTCGATCAAAGCCCGGTGGGCGCTGTCAATGGACCAGTCCGAACACGGCCGCATCCGCAACCTGCTCACCGACCGCTGCCCCGAGCAGACCATCGCCTCCTAGCCCGACACTCCACCGGCAGGGCTACCCGTCACCCAACCCCCACCCACAGAGGTCGTCCCACCGCGGTTGCCGCCGTCAGGAGACTGCGACCCGGCCTACCCGGACGTGCGCATCCCGCCGTGCCACCCCATCTCGACTGCGGTGACATCACGTTCAGACGCTTCTGGGTGCTACCCCTGATCCGCACCGCTTCGACGGCAACGACGACGGAGTCGGCTGCGAAAGCTGATCCTCTGCAGAGCGGGCGCATCAGGAAGCCCTACAAGTATTGAAGGGTGTGACGCGGCGCCAGCCCGCTGACGGCCGCAGCGGTCGGCTTGATGTCGCAGGCGATGCACGTCGAAGAGTCCGCGTCGGCAGCAACTCGATCTTGACCGTCGTGGTGTTCACGTAGGCGTCTGTGATCACCATCACGCCCGACGACCGTGACACCCCATCGTCACACTGGCACCGTGCTCGTGTTCGTCTCCCCCACCGGACGACCCGCCGACCCCAAAGCCGTCCGCAACGAATTCGACCGCCTCACCGCCAGCGCCGGCATCGAGGGCCACTGGACACCGAACCTGTTGCGTCACACCGCCGCCAGCTTGATGGCCGACGCCGGACTGCCCATCGAGCACGTCGCCGACCAACTCGGCCACAAAGACCTCCGCATGCTGCAGCAGCACTACCGCCACCGCATCAAACCCACCATCGGCGGCGCCCACATCCTCGACAGCGTCCTCGGAGGTTGTTCCGACGACGACGACCAGGAGGAGTGAGAGATATTCCGTTTACGCAGGGTCTTCGTGAACGACCGACAGCGCAAGGGATCGGCGAAGGAAGCCGAACCGGACGGGAACGCTGTTCCTACGACACATCGTAGGACTCCAACCGTGTTGCGGTAGCGTGTCGATCTCATGACGGGCGCCAAGCCGACACTCCGGCGCGCTCACTTCTTGGTCGCCTTCGTGGTCGGCGCCATTGCGCTCGTGACGGCGGGCGGGGTCGCATACGCGCACACCGATTTCGATTCCTCCCTGCCGACCGACGGTGCCGTGGTCGAGGGGCCGTTGTCCGAGGTCGTCGTGAACTTCACGAACCCGGCGACGTCCGCCGGCGAGGGCTTCGAACTGCTCGATCCGACCGGCACGATCCGAACCCCGTCCTCGATCGACGAGGCCGACGGAACGTCGTTCGTGCTGGCATTCGAGCCACCGCTGGAGGCCGGGACCTATGGGCTCAGGTGGAACGTGCGCGCCGGAGATGCACATCCCATCGACGGATCGTTCACGTTCGACGTCACCGCCCCCCCGTCCACGACGACGCCGCTCGCCCCGGGATCCTCTGCGACACCGGTGGCGCCGCCAGGCTCGGATCCCTCGACGACAGCAGCGGGCGCCACGGCCTTGGACGACTTCCTCGAGACCGAGGCGGCAAGCGGTGGATCCGTTGCGGTCGGTCGGTTCGGACGGGCCCTGTCGATGCTGGGGATGATCTTCGGCGCCGGTGTGCTCGCGGCACTGGTATGGACGGTTCGCGGACGACGCGAGGAACTGGACACCCAACTCACCTGGATCCGGCTCGCGGGTCTCGTCGTCTTCACCGGCGGGTTCATCGAGTTCGTCGCACTGGCGGACTCCGATCCGGGTGCGTCGTATGGCGCGTTGTTCGGTACTCGAGCGGGCGTGGCGACGGCACTGAAGATGGCAGGCGGCCTCGCGGTGCTGTTCGGTTTTCACCGTCGGGCAGGTCGGATCGTTGCCCCGACGCCGTCGTTGTCTGCTGCGGTTGCCACGGACCTCCCGACCGATGCCGAGGCCGCCCCGGGATCACGACAACTCGGCCACGGCGAGCATCGGTGGACGCCATCGACATCCGCGGCGCTCGGGCTCGCGGGGTATGCGCTCGTGCTCGTTTCGTTCTGGTTCGACGGCCACACGGCGACCAAAGGACCGTGGGTCGTGCACTCGATCGTCAATTTCGTCCATCTCGGTGCTGCCGCCGTGTGGGGAGGTGGCGTCTTCGCGATGACCACGGTCGTTTGGATGCGCCGACACCGCCCCGAACGGACCGGTCTCGCGGCGATGGTGGTCCGGTTCTCCTCCGTGGCGTCGGTGACGCTGGCGACCGTCATCGTTGCGGGGCTCGTCATGGCGTGGATGGTGGTGGATTCCCCCAGCGACCTGTTCGGCACCGAGTGGGGCCGTGTGCTCATGGCGAAGACTGCAGCGGTCGCCGTCGCCGCCGGCATGGGCGCCTACAACCATTTCCGCCTTCGCCCGGCGCTCGAGCAGCGACCGGACGATCCGGAACTCGCGAGCGAACTTCGCGTCAGTCTGTCGATCGAGTCGTCGCTGCTCGTCACCGTGGTGGCACTCAGCGCCGTCCTTGTCGCGTCGGCGACATGACCTGAGAGTTCTGCACTCCCTCTGCGGGAGCGATCGATGGTCGAGCACGGACCAACCACACGACGAGGACCGCGAACAGCAGCATCATGGCGACGCCCCACAGCCACATCCAGCCTCCGCCCCAGCCGTCCATGTGCCCCACCGGTTGTCGTCGACGGTGGCCAGAACTCCATCGAACTGACGCATCGTTGATCCCCCCCATCACGGTGAAACGCAGTGAATGATCTACGACATCATGTCGTTGCTACCACGATCGAACATCGGCCGGCATACGGGTAGAGACCAAGGGCCCGGTCGGTACTGCGTTGCCGGTTGACCGAGCGTCCCATGCCCAGCCCCTCCCGACCGGCGGCTCAGGAGTCAGTCGATGAGTCCTCCGGGGTCGGCCGCATCACGCGCTTGTCGTATTTGAGGGCTTCCATGATTTCGTCGATGACTTCCGCAGCGCGGCCGGCGGCCACTTCTTCGGCCACGTGGGTCTCGAGGTGATGCCGGAACACTTCCCGGCTGGTGCCTTCGAGGGTGCCCTGGACGGCGGACAGCTGTTTCATGATGTCGGGGCACCAGGCGTCGTTCTCGACCATGCGGATGATGCCGTCGAGATGCCCGCGGGCCGTCTTCAGGCGGGTGGTGACAGTGCGTACGTAGTCGTTCATGCGATGTGCATGATAGCCCACCCCACCCCGGGTGCATCCCACCCCAGGTGGGGTGGAATAAGATTGAGGATCGATCGGTTGAGGGAATCATCAGGGCGAGTCCGCCGGAGTCGCCGCCACCCGAGAGGAACCGACATGCCGAAGCTCACCGGACACGACAACGACACTCACACGACGCACGTCGCCCTGACCGCCGAGGCCACCGAGGAGGCACTCGAGGCTGCCGACCATGGCAGCATGGGAAGCCACGGCGACGAGCGCCACGAGGGGCACGGCGGTCACCATGGTGATCACGTGGAGATGTTCCGCCGCAAGTTCTGGTGGAGCCTGCTGCTCACCGTGCCTCTGGTGGTCACCAGCCAGATGGTCATGGACTGGTTCGGTTACGAACTCGACTTCCCCGGCATCGAATGGATCGGACCCGTGCTCGGCACTGCGCTGTTCCTGTGGGGCGGCCAGCCGTTCCTCAGCGGCGGACTACAAGAGGCCCGCGACCGCCAGCCGGGGATGATGCTGCTGATCGCCATGGCCATCACCGTCGCCTACGTGGCCTCGATGGCCACCTCGCTCGGGGCGTTCGACCTCGACTTCTGGTGGGAGCTCGGCGCCCTCATCTCGATCATGCTGCTCGGACACTGGCAGGAGATGAAGGCCCTCGGCCAGGCCCAGGACGCCCTGTCCGCACTCGCCGCCCTGTTGCCCGACGAAGCCGAACGCATCACCGACGACCGCACCATCGAGACAATCCCCGCCGACCGACTCCGGATCGACGACACCGTCCTCGTGCGGTCTGGTGGCCGGGTGCCCGCCGATGGCGAGATCGTCGACGGCGCCGCCGAACTCGACGAGTCGATGATCACCGGCGAATCCCGCCCCGTCCCCAAAGCTGCGGGAGACGCCGTCGTGGCCGGCACCGTCTCGACGGATTCGGCCATCCGGGTCCGCGTGACCGCCGTCGGCGACGACACCACGCTCGCCGGAATCGGCCGCCTCGTCGCCGAGGCGCAGGAGTCGCGCTCGCGCAGCCAGGTGCTCGCCGACAAGGCCGCTGCCCTGCTGTTCTACGTCGCCGTCGGCGCCGCAATTGTCACCGCTGTGGCCTGGATGGCGATCGGCAACGCCGACGAAGCGGTCGTTCGCGTCGTCACGGTCCTCGTGATCTCCTGCCCCCACGCGCTCGGGCTCGCCATCCCGCTCACGACGTCGCTGTCCAGTGCGATCGGCGCCCGCAACGGCGTCCTGGTGAAGGACCGCCTGGCCCTCGAAGCGAGCCGGACCGTCGACGCCGTGCTGTTCGACAAGACCGGCACGCTCACCCTCGGCGAGCACGCCGTGGTCGGCGTCGCCACCGGCGACGGCATCGACGAGGTCGAACTGCTCCGTGTCGCTGGCGGCGTCGAAGCCGACAGCGAGCATCCCCTGGCGCGAGCCATCGTCGTCGCCGCCCGTCATCACGGCGACGTAGCCACGGCGACCGACTTCGCGTCGTTGACCGGCCGCGGCGTCGAAGCCACCGTCGACGGCACCCGTCACGCCGTCGGCGGACCGGCACTGCTGCGGGAACGGGACCTCACCGTCCCCGACGAACTCGCCGGCGCCGTCGACGCCTGGGAACAGCGCGGCGCCGCCGTGCTGCACGTCGTCCGCGGCGACCGGATCATCGGATCCCTCGCCCTCGAAGACCAGATCCGCCCCGAAGCCCGCCAGGCCGTCGACGAACTACGAGCTCGCGGTCTGCGTGTCGTGATGATCACCGGCGACGCCCGCCAGGTCGCCGACGCCGTCGGCCGCGACCTGGGCCTCGACGAGGTCTTCGCCGAGGTGCTGCCCGAGGACAAGTCGGCCAAGGTCGCCGAACTGCAGGAACGTGGACTGCGAGTGGCGATGGTCGGCGACGGCGTCAACGACGCACCCGCGCTCGCCCGCGCCGACGTCGGCATCGCAATCGGCGCCGGCACCGACGTCGCCATCGAATCCGCCGGCCTCATCCTCGCCAGCTCGGACCCACGAGGCGTGGTGGCCATCATCCGCCTCGCCCGCGCCACCTACCGAAAGTCACTCCAGAACCTCGTCTGGGCGGCGGGCTACAACGCGTTCGCCATCCCACTCGCCGCAGGAGTACTCGCCGGGATCGGGTTCGTCCTCTCCCCCGCCGTGGGCGCCATCCTCATGAGCCTCTCCACCATCATCGTCGCCCTCAACGCCCAACTCCTCCGTCGCCTCGACCTTCACCCTGAGGAGTGAGCGCCCGGGCACGTCGGGTCGCTCGCAAGCGGAACGCTGCGTAGGTGAGTGCCGTGGCTCCCTCCTCGATGGCGAGCACCGTCGGCTTTGCCGGGCGACGGCAGATTCTGCCGTTCGCGACGAATGAACCGATCGTGTTGCTACTACATGCCGTCGTAGCCGCATGGTGCGGCACAAACACCCCGATAGAGGAAAGCGTGCCTCACTCCCTTCGTTCACGAGCGATGCGATTTCCGCTTCGTCGAGACGAGCGGAGTGTTCGCCTACACACTTCCGGGCCCCGCCGGCACAATCGCGATCTCGAGGGGCCTGCGGCAGCACCTCGACGACGCCGAGTTCGACCTCGTACTCGCCCACGAGTACTCCCACGCCCACCACCGCCACGACCGTTTTCTTCTCCTCGCGCTCGTCGTCGACGCAGCAGTTCCCTTGATGCGGCCCGCAACCCGCCAGCTCCGTTTCCATCTGGAACGCTGGGCCGACGAAGACGCAGTACGCACGACCCGAGCAGATCGACGCCTCGCAGCCCGCACGATCGCCAAGGTTGCGCTGGCGAGCACGCCTGCTCCGGCAGTCATGAGCATCGCCACGCAAGGGGTTGCCGCCAGGGCCGGCGCGCTCGTGAATCCCCCTGTCCCGGCAGGTGTGGCTCGACGGCTACTCGCCGGCACCGCGGTCGCAGTCACCGTGGCGTTGTCGTTCACACAGCTGCATCACACCATCGGTTTCACAATCCACGCAATGTGAACAGATCGGGTCACCCACCGTCGGAGAGTTCGTCGCGGCCGTTGGTGACGATGAACTCCGGTACGGGCCGTACTTCCAGTTCGGCGTCCGTTCGCACCTCGCCGTTCTCGGCGATGTCGTCGATCAACCAGTTCATCTCCGCGATCTCACGACGCTGAGCGAGAATGATGTCGTCGGCCAGCTCCAACACGCGCAGATCGGTCAGTTCGGAGCGTTCGCTCGTCAAGATGGCGATCGAGTGATGCGGAATCATCGCCCGCATGTACGACGAGTCCTGCACGGTCGTCTGGCTCCGCACGAGCCACAGAGTCGACGCAAAGATCACCACCGCGGCACCCAGAATGGCGGCGTTCACGATCTTGCTCTTGTACATGCCGATCATGAACAGCAGCATGATCACCGCCATCGTCGAGCCCATCACGAACGCCATGTAGAAGCGGGTCTCGCTCCACTGCACGTGATCCCACTCATAGGTGTTGAAGTACATCAGCACGAACATCGCCGCTGTCGATGTGGCGATCATGGCACCGAATCGCCAGTACATCTTCTTCATCCGGTCGTCCATCGCTGACGTCGGCTCTCCGTCGTCGACCGTCTGGTCGCCGTCGATGACGTTTCGATTGCTGTGATCGGCGGCCGTCTCGGACGGTTCCTCGACGAGATCGTCGCGTTGGTCCACCGCCGCTCGGTCGCCGGCAATTCGGTCGTCCGTCATGACATCCTCCTCTATGGGCCGACGGCTACGCCGCACAACCGTCACAAGTTCGTCGAGATCGGGCTACCCAAGCCGCCAACCACGAAACAGCGTCGTAGCCGCTACGGCCGACGACCAACCATCTCGCCAGACCCCCACCAGCCATACAGGTGGCACAATGAGCAGACCTGTGTGGCCGTACTGGACTCCGCACTATCCGACGCGACGTAGTACAGCACCGATGTACGGGCGTTGGTCTCCGCCCTCTGCGATCGGGTTGAGACTGCGGCCTTCAATCAGGTCGAAGGCAGGCGCGAACTCTCCGGCGAGCGTGCCGGCGTCATAGCGGCGCACCTCGAGCCCGGCGCACTTGTCGGGCCCCTCGAGGGCGAACGTCGCGACGATCAGGATCCCGCCCGGCTCCACCGCCGACGCCGCGACAGAGCGGTACGCCTCGCGGTCATCCTGTTCGATGAGGAAGTGGAACACCGCTCGGTCGTGCCAGAGTTGCCACCGGCGATCCGGCCGGTAGCGCGTCACATCCGCACGGGTCCAACCGACGACCTCGACGTGTTCGCGCAATGCGGTCCGCGAGGCCCTGAGTGCTCGTTCGCTGATGTCGAGCACCGTGAGATCTCGGTAGCCGAGCCGGGCGAGTTCCAGTGTCAACGGGCTCGTACCTCCGCCGACGTCGATGAGCGAATCTGCCGGAGTCGAGTACGCCGTCACGAGCCCGAGGGTCGACGCCCGGGGCTCGTACCAGCCCAGCTCGTCAAGACTGTCCGCCGCGTACACCGAATCCCAATGAGCCTGCGACATCCGCGACCACCTCACTCCCAGCGTCCTGCGATCGCAGCACGCACGACAGGGTCGGACGTCAGCAATCGGCCGGTCCGTGCCTGTCATCCTCGCCGCGGCGGGACGGGATCATCTCGGGGTGACACCCAGCGTTTCGCGGCCATCTTTGAGCAAGCTTGCTGGCATCGCCCGTTCCGCGCTCACGAGGATTCGCCGTCTGTGCCTTGACGTCTCGACACCACCTCTGCCTCCAACTGTTCCCAAGTAGGAGACCCCCTCAGACCGTCAGGTGTCGTGAACATGCGACACGACAATCCGACCGGTGCCCCCGCCGGAGCCCATGGGTCAACTCCGTCGACGAGGATCGTTGGTGATCCGACGAACCCGACCCGCTCGGCTTCTTCCTGGGTGTCGACAATCCGACGGTGCACAGTCACGTCCTGGTGCCGGTGCGCAAGCCGATCGAGCAACTCGTCCGCGACGCGCCAGTTCGGGCAGCTGTCGAAGTAGAGCAACGGGATTTCCACGCTCATCACCGTAGATCCGAAAATGCGAGACGACCTCGACATGGGACCGGGACGCGGCTCCTGACGACGTCGAGGCCGCCTTCCAGCGCCGAGCTGATGCCGGTCTGTCGCGCAGCTCGCTGATCAAGCTGCGATCCACCCTCTCCCAGGCACTCGCCTGGGCGCAACGTCGCGGTCTCGTGGCCTCCAACGTCGCCGCCATCGTCGAACTCCCCGCCGACGCGAGAGGCCCGCAGCCTGGCCGCTCGATGACCGCCGACCAAGCCCGGGCGTTTCTGCACGCCGCTCGCGGGACCTGGCTCGAGGCGATGTGGATGACCATGCTGTACCTCGGGCTGCGACCCGGCGAAGCAGCCGCTCTGTCCTGGGACGACATCGACGCCGATCACCACATCATCCATGTCCGCCGAGCCCGCAAACGCAATCGTGGCACCATCACCATCGGCACCACCAAGACCCCGGTCGGTCCGCTCCCTCAACGCTCCCGGCGCCGTCATCGACGCCCTCCAACGTCGACGACGCGACCAACAAGCCGAACAGGCCAGTGCGGCGGACCGGTGGAACAACCCCGAGAACCTCGTGCTCACCAACGTCGTCGGCTCCCCGACCGACCCACCCAAAGTCCGCATCGAATTCAACCAGATCATCGATGCTGCTGGACTCGGTGACGGATGGACACCCAACATGCTCGCCAACCACTACCGACACCAAGTCCGACCCACCATCGACGCCACACTCATCCTCGACGATGTCCTCAACCCATCGAGTTGACACTGTCTACAGATGTTCGTAGGGTCTGATGGTGCAGCGCAGGCCTCACCCGAAGAAGGAAATCGAAAAGGCGCTTCGAGAAGCTGAAGACGCAGGTCTGATCGTGAGCGACGCCTCGGGTCACGGCCATTCCACCCACGTCATCAGCGGCGACCAACCCCATCCGTTCCGGGTGTGGTCGACACCGAAGAACACCGACAACCACGCCAAACAAATCCGACGACACATCCGTCGCAACACATGAATCGACACCACATGGACACTCACAACTTCATGCTCATCCTCGATGGCCAGATCGACGAAGCGACCGGCGACCTGCTGTTCGACGCCGGCCTCGACGACGCTGCGATCACCGCACTCGACGGACACCCCGCCCTCGACGTCGACCGCGAAGCCCCCACACTGCTCGACGCCATCACCTCAGCAGTCACCCAAGCCGAATCCGTCGCTGACATCCACGTCATACGCGTCGAAGGCGAAGAACTCGTCTCACAAGCCGACATCGCCGAACGCACCGGCCGCAGCCGCCAAGCCGTGAACCACTGGATCAAGCGCGACGCCGACACCTCCGGCTTCCCCGCTCCCGCCTACGGTACCTCGACCAGATCACCGCTGTGGCGTTGGGCCGACGTGCAAGCCTGGCTCGAACCCGATGACCGAACCGACGATCGCGGCCGCGTCATCGCCCTCGTCAACGCAACACTCCTCGCCCGCCACAACCTCCACGACGACAACGAACGCCGGCTCGTACGGACGCTGCTGACAGCGAGCTGAAGACCACCGCACTCGGACCTCGGAGAGCGGGGTTCGGGCTGTTCGTTGTGAACCGATCGGTGGGTTCGATGCAACAACGACTCAACGATGAGTCGCGAACGTGTTCAACGATGGTCTTTGGCCCTGATCGGGCTGTTCATGATGCCCACGGCGATCCAGGCCGCCTTCGCTCCCGAATCGTGGTTCGAGGATTTCCCGCTCGGCCGGGGCTGGGTGGCGGCGGAGGGCGGTGTCTACGACGAACACCTGGTCCGTGATGTCGGCGTGCTCTTCCTCGCGCTGATCTTCGTGACGGCGTGGTCCGTTTGGCGTCGCGAGGCGATGACGATCGTCGCGGTCGCCTGGCTGATCCAGGGCGTCTTGCACTTCGGTTACCACGTCGGTCATCTCGACGGGCTCGACACCGTCGATCGGGTGGGGTTGGTCGGATCGCTCGTGTCGATCCCCATCCTGGCCGCGTTGTCGTTGTGGGCAGGGCTGCGGCCCCGGATGGCGAGCTGAGGGTTGGGAGTGCGCGTCGACAATGTCCTCCTGGTGGTGATCTGCACTGCAGCGGTGGCCGCCGCAGCGACGATCGCGTGGCGCGGCCGGAGCCTTCCGGTCGCGGCTCTGCGGGACACGACGATGACCCCCTCGTCGGCAGCGTTCGACGCGCTCCGCACGCTGGCGTGCGTGTTGACGGCCGGGTTCGTCGCCGGTCTGTTGGTCGTCGGGCTCGGCGGACGACTCGTCATGCGCGTGTTGGCGGCAACGTCCGGAGGCGGCGCCCAGGGACGCACCACTGACGCCGGTGAGCGGGTCGGCGAGATCACACTCGGAGGCTCCATCGGCTTCTTCATCTTCGCGGGCCTGCTCATCCCACTTGCCTCGTCGCTCGTGTTCATCCCGCTGCGCCGGATCCTTCCGCGGACGTCGTGGATCGCAGGCTCGCTGTTCGGTCTGCTCCTGCTGGCGACATTCGGTGTGAGCGACCCGCTGTCGCCCGACAACGTCGACTTCGTGATCCTCTCCCCGACCTGGCTCGCCGTCACGTTGGTGTGCCTCACGGCGCTGCTGTTCGGCGTGACGTTCAGTGCCATCGTCGCCCGTCTCGACGCGACGCTGGTACCGCTCGGCCGACTCAGATCCGATGGGCCCCTGCGCCGCAAGCTTCCGAATCTCTCGCTCGTGTGGCTGGTGATTGCGCCGCCGCTCGCTGTCCCCGCCACCGTGTACGTCGTCGGTCGAGCCATCCTGCACGGCCGGTTGGCGCCGACCATCGAGAGCTCCCCGCTGCGCCTCGCGGGATACGCAGTCGTGGTGATCGGCGCAATCGCTGCGGCGAGTGCCGTCTACGCTGCGCTCGCCGACATCGTGTGATCGACATGGACGAGCCCCGCCCACTCCCTCGCCCGCCGTGGCGTGACCAGCCGGGCCACCTCCGTCGCATCTTCACGACCCCGCACGTGGTCCTCGACGACCTCAGCGAGCAGTACGGGCCGGTGTGCGGTCTCGGCGCCGGACCCGTGCGCATGGCGATCGTCGGCGATCCGACAGCCCTTCGGGAACTGTTCGCGATGCCCACCAGCTCGTTCCGGTGGAACCACAAGTTCAACGTGTTGGGTTTCGTCGTCGGCAAGCAGTCGATGATCGTGTCCGACGGCGACGATCACCGTCGGCGACGCTCATCGGTGCAGTCGGCATTCAGTCGACGCCGCCTTAACGGCTGGATCCCGATGATCCTCGAGCAGACCGATGCGGCGATCGACCGTCTCATGGACGACATCGAGCCGGTAACGGTCGTCGACATGTATCCGATCGGTCGAGCACTCGTCCTGCGCATCGTGGTGCGGTCGTTGTTCGGCGAGCGCATGAGCCAGCGCTGCGACGAGATCGGTGATCTCTTTCAGCGCCCTCAGGACTACCTCGAGTCACCGGCGATCCGCCAGCTCCCTCATCCGTTCCCCGGCACCGCTCGAGCGCGGGTCCGCGCCGACCGGGACGCGCTCGACGAGGTCATCGACGCGGAGATCGCGTATCGGCGGGCGAACCCGTCCGGCGATCCGCTCGACATCCTCGAGACACTCGTTGCCGACGGAACGCTCAGCGACACCGAGATTCGCGATCAGGTCGCCACGCTGATCGGCGCGGGCTACGACACGACGTCGGCCTCGTTGGCGTGGATGCTCATCCGCGCCACGCTCGTTCCCGGACTCTGGGACCGTCTCCGAGCCGAGGCGGAGGAGGTGTTCGGTCCACCGGACGACAAGGCGCTACGCCCGATGCAGGCACGCTCACCGCCCTCGACCTCGCGAACCGGGTGATAAGGGAGACGGTCCGGTTGCATCCAGCTGGCGTGTTGGGCCCCCGAGAGGCCGCAGTCGACGTGACCATCGGCGGGTACGCCATCCCCAAGGGCACGTTGATCCTGTGGTCTGCGCACCTCGCGGGACGCAACGCCGAGGCCTGGCCGAACCCACTGGAATTCGATCCCGATCGCTTCGTCGACATGGACGACGAACGACGAACGCTGGCCGACATGGCCTGGGTGCCGTTCGGCCGGGGCGCGCGCAACTGCATCGGATTCGCGCTCGCTCAGATGGAACTCACCTTGATCGTCTCCCGACTCGCCCAGCGCCTCGACCTCGCGCCGGCATCCGACGTCGTCCCCGCCCCGGTGGGCATGGTCGTCAACCGGCCGACCGGTGGCGCACCAATGCACGTCGGACCTCGACGTGACGGCGACGCAGCGGCCTCAACGGGGAGTGGTCATGGCACGGTCGGTCCTGCGGGTCGCTGACCAGCTCGCCGGGATCTACCCGGAGCGGTGCGTGCTGTCGGGTGTCGAGACCACCCGCGCGGTCCGACTCGCCGCAACGGAGTGGGGTGGTCGGCGCTGGTTGCTCGGCGTTCCGGGTTTCGCGCTCGTCGCCGGTCGGCTTCCGGGCCATGGGCACTGCCCGGTAGCGCTGCCCGTCAGCGAACGCATCTGGAAGATGTGGCGGATCCGCGATCTGGCGGCGATGTCGATGCTGACCGCCGGTGCCACATTCACCGGCATTGGTGTCGTGGCCGGAGCGACGGGGCTCGCTGTGTTCGGCCTGCTGGTCGCGATCGCGGCGATCGCCTATCGGACCCGAGCGCACCACAACTTCTGGGTCACGTGCACGCTCCGTCCAGCAGACTCGACGATCGCCGTCGAGCCGACCCATCAACGCTTCGATGACGAAGCGCGGGTGTTGTTCATTCGAACGGTGCGATGATCGAACCGGCCGGCCGCACGGGCGTGCCGGCCGGTCCGCAAGTCAGTCTCCCGACGGATTGCATGCCTCGCCCGGCATGCCGGGCGCATGGAATACGGGGCCACCACCCGTCATCTGATAATGCGGAGTCTGGGTGAGACGGCCGGGCTTCACGTTCTCGTCGGAGTCCTGGAAGGCCGGAGTCTCCTCCAGCCCGGAGAACGCACATACGGACCGCGCGTGGCCCTCCATACCGGTGCTCTTCGGATTCGGTCCACCCGTCACTTCGCCGGCGAGAACGGTCGACGAGCCAGCGACGGACATCAGTGTGATGGCTGCTACAGCGATGTACTTCTTTTCCATGATGGGGTTCCCCTTCTGAGAGATCGAGTCCGAGGATCGAACTCACCTCATCAGTTCCGGCGAACGACACCATCGGTTCGCCAGTGGGGCGATCACTCGATGAGGTGTTCGAGACCGAGGTGGACGCGGGAGTGTTCGACCGCCTCGATGACCCGGCGTACCCGCTCTTGCTGCGCGACGGCGTTGCGCTCGAACATCGCTGCACTCATGGCGGCTGCGACACGACCGCCGACGCCGGTCGGCACGAAGTCCATCGACAACGTGTAGTGCGTCCCGTCGGTACGGTCATCGAAGCAGTGCGTGACGACTCCGACCGCTGGACGGCGAAGCTCGATGTCCGGAGCGGTCGCTGGGCCGGCGATGAACCAGAAGACCTGCGCCGGTGTGGCCCCGATCAGCGTCGTCACGGCGAATCCGGTCTTCATCGGGTCACGCTCACAGGCTCAGTCGTCGATGTCGACGCCGCAGGTGTCGAGGATCCAAGCGGAGGCCGCTTCTTCGACCCTCGGGAGACGACTCGAAGAGCGGGGCCAGCGCAGCTTCAGCGGCGGCCTCGTCGGCCGCCTGCGCGATCGCTGCGGAGAACTCCAGGGTCATCGCGACGGTCTCGACGACGTCGGCTCGAACCGAGTCGTCCACGAACTCAGTCGATGCGCTGAGCTGCGCGAGCAGCAGCCGCGCGTTCTCGAAGGTTCGCTGCTGCGTCGCGAACTCTGCCGCCTCGTCGCCCGCCGCGAAGAGCTCGTCCACCTCACCGACGACAGCACACCACTCGTCCAGCCTCCCGATGCCGACCTCGACCGTGACGGTGTCGGTGACGTCGAGCGCCTCGTGGACGCCATCGCCGACCTGGAGACAGAGATCGTGGCTGCCCGGCTCGAGATAGATGGTTCCCGAGGTCTGCGCCTTGCCGAAGTGAACGTGGTCGCCGTCCTTGGCGATCGCTTCGCCCGCATCGACGCAGCCAGCGTCGGCGATGACATGGAAGTGGCCAGCACCGGCATTCACCTCCCCCGCTTCCTCGATCGTGATGCGCTGCGCCATCATCTCGACGGCAACACCACCGGCAATGGTGGCGCCGTCGGCGGGCGCGGAGAACTCGGCCGTCGCTCCGGAGTCGGCGCCATCGGAGCCGCAGGCACTGAGACCCACGACCGAGAGTGCAATGCCGACGATGACGAAGTGCTTGCTCATGGAACTCCCCTTCACGTGGATGTGTGACCGATCGGTTCCACCTCCGCCCTCGTGCGGTTCACGACCGCGCCGTGAACCGGGCCGGTTCTCGATGGAACTCAGATCCCGAGAGCCGAGGTGTCGGGATGTATCAGGTGTGGATCGATCAGGACTTGTGCACCGGCGATGGACTGTGCACGGACCACTGCCCCGATGTGTTCGTCCTGCTCGAGGACGGCATCTCCTACGTGCGCGATCCGGTGTCGATGGTCGTCGGCAACGATCCGGGTGGCAGCGGCAGCACGGTGGAGGTACCTCGCAAGCTCGAACAGCAGACCGTCGACGCCGCCCTGGCGTGCCCCGGCGAGTGCATCTTCATCGAGGTGAGCGGATCAGGCGCCCCGGCCGACGGTGCCGCCGACGACGACCACGACGGAGACGACGAGCACCCAGGAGGCATCGAGCTCCCACGCCCGGGCGACTCGTTCGACAATCCGCACGTCGGGCACGAGTGACGCGGCGAGCACCCACGCCATCACGAACGTCGCTGCACCCTCCGCCGCAGTGTCCGGGCGACGTCGCCCCCACCACACATCAACGGCGATGCCTGCAGCGACCAACGCCGCAGATGCCGATGCGGACGGCAACGGGGAGCGCTCCGCGAAGAGGACCCGATCGGCGACGAGCAGCATGATCGTCGCCGCGAACACCGCCGGCACGAGGATCGCAAGGCGATGGGCGAGGCGGGCCAGAGCGTTCGTCGGCGACGATCGCAGCATCGAGTTTGCGTCGTCGTCAAGTCCCAGCGCGACGGCGGCTGCGAGCGCCCCTGCACCGATGCCGAACAGATCAGGAGCGCGAGCGCTGCGCCAACTGGCGACGATGGCCACCAGGATCAGCCCGGTGGTGACCACCACGAGCGGGCGCAGCGGGGTGGCTCTGAACGTCGGTCGCCATAATTCGGTGACGACCTGGGCGCGGATCATGATGCGTCACAGTGGAGAGACGACGAGTTGGGCAGCGACCGCCGAAATGGCGACTGCGGCACCGCCGGCGACGAGCCGAGCCCGCGGGCGTGCGCGCAGCGAGAGCCCGCAGAACAAGGCCACGACCCCCAGCAGGTAGAGGTCGTGGAGCGCGACCGTGGGTGTGTGAACCGCTTCGCGATCGGCGAAGTCCATCGGTTGCACCTGGACGAGCGCGGTGGTGTACACCGCATCGTCGTTCCACAACCAGTACACCCCTCCGGCGAAGAAAAGCAGCACCATGCCGACGACGATCGCCGGACCTGACCGCCGTACGGCTCGACCGATCGCGACAGCCGCGGCACCGACCACAGCGACAGTCAGCGCCGGCTGCACCAACTCGAAAACCGAATGATGAGCAGAGTCGGTCCGCAGTGGGCCATCGCCGAGTTGATAGCCACCCTCGATCCGGCTGGCGATGCCGATCACGGCCATCAGCGAGACGACCATCGCGACGGGCACCCACAAGCTCGCGAGGCGGGCCCACGCACGTGCATCGCCGTCCAGCGGTGCCTCCTCGGCAAGGGCCGGGCGTCGGTGCGACCGATCGCGATTCCCTGATCGAACCCCGGCCACGAACACCCCCATCGTCATCGGATACACCGACAGCGGAACGATCGACTCGTACTTCTGCGACGACCAGTCCTGCTGTTCGCGGGCGTAGGTGACTGCCAACACCACCGACAGGACGAATCCGATCCAGATCGACGCCCGCCGCAGCATCCGGAACGATTCGATCCGGGCGAGTTCGATCACCGCGCTGCGTGCGGACGTCGGAGCGGTGGAGCTCAGCGGTCCGAACGCGATCGTCACGTCCTGACTCCATCCTCGGTGGCGACGAGCAGATAGCCGTCGTCGAGCGTCGGTTCGACCACCGTCGCTCCGGGCGGTGGTGTCCCGATGTTGCGGATGTCGCCGTCACCGGTCACCCACGATCTGAGCGCACCCGCGTCGGGGGCATCGCTGATCCACACACGATCGGCCGCCCGGCGAGCGAGGTCACGCGGCACACCGTCGAACAGCAGCCGACCTCGATCGAGCACCAGCACACGCTGGCAGAACGCGGCGACCTCGTCGGTCTGATGCGTCGACAGCAGCACGGTGGCGCGCTGGCCGACCTCGGAGAGCACGGTCCGCATGCGCAGGCGCTGGTCGGGGTCGAGCCCCGCCGACGGTTCGTCGAGAACGAGCAGGTCAGGACGGCCGAGGAGCGACGCCGCCAGCGCCACTCGCCGCTGCATCCCACCCGACAACGTCCGGATCCGTCGGTGCATGTCGTCGGTGAGCCCCACATCGTCCAGCACTCGGCGGACCTCGTCGCGCCGAGCCGGTCTGTCGGTGATCTCCTTGAGCACCGCGACGTAGTCGACGAGGTCGTAGGCAGTGAAGCTGCGGTACAGGCCAGCCTCCTGCGGGAGATAGCCGAGCCGACGCCGGATCGCGAGCCGTTCGTCGGCCACGGCCGGGTCGAGGCCGAACAACCGAATCGAGCCTCGGTCCTGGCCCAACACGGTGGCGAGCATGCGCAACAACGTGCTCTTGCCCGCGCCGTTCGGGCCGAGCAGACCGATCACACCGCGCCCGCCCGACCAGTCGAGATCGTCGACCGCCGGGGTCGACCCGTACCGCTTCGTCAACGATCTCAGCTCGATCACTGCGTCGGCGCTCATCGCGACCTCCACACGGGAAGTTCGTTGCGGCGCACGAACGCGACGGCAGCCGAACACACGGTCACGGCGATCAGAGCAATCTGCACCGATCGCCGCTCAGCCCCGAGATCGGCCAGATCGAGCGGGATACCTCGTGGTCTCGACCCCCACGACCAGGCCGACACCGCCATCGCCCACGCCCCGATCAGCACCAGTGCGACCCGACTCGGATCGATCCATGTCGAGATCGCCACGACCAGTGAGGTCAACGCGAGGCCCGGCAGCAACCAGACGGCCACGTCGCCGAGGCCGACGGGGACGAAGACACTCGAGACCGCTACCGCCACGAGTGCCGCACTGCACGACAGCATCGCCCGCAGGAACGGAAGCCGGCCCGACGCGAGCGGCGTGGCCCGGGCGAGTTGGCCGGCGGGGTCGATCCCGGTCTGGAACGCCAGCACGGCACCGACCACGGGCGCCAGCGGCGCCAACATCACGAACAGCGGCAACGAAGCTCTCGGCGCGACTGCCGACGCGACCGCAACGCTGACGATCACCCCGAACGCGACCCCGAGCGTGGCGAACAACAGCAACGGGCTCGACGTCGACACCTGGAGTGCCGTCGTCGACGAACGCAGGGGACGCCTCGTGACATCGATGCGATCGGCGATCCGTGCCCAGGTCTCGTCGACACCCACCCTGCGCGCCGGTGATGTGTGCGCCTGCGTCAACGTCGTCCGGCACCGGTCGCATGCGAGGAGGTGCGCTTCCACCGATGCCCGAGCGAACGTCGGGATCGCGTGGTTCGCATACCGTTCGAGTTCGTGGTCGCTCACGTGCCACTCGTCGAGCGCCGTCATGTCAATGCCTCCCGCATCTCTCGCTTTGCCCGCATCATCCGCGTCTTGACCGTGCCGGACGGAATGCCGAGCAGCCGACCCGCCTCCTGGCAGCTGAGCCCGTCGAGGACCGTTGCCTGTACCACCATCCGCAGCTCGGGCGACAGCCGCCCGAGCGCCAAGCCGACGTCGCCGTGTTCGACGCCGACGAGCAACTCGTCCTCAGCCGACAACAGCTCCGGCGACCGTTGCGCCATCAGCCGCTCGCGCAGCAACTTGCGTGGTCGCATCACATGCAGGAGCCGTCGAATCCCGATGCCCCAGATCCACGCCGCGACCGGCCCCGTCGCACGGTAGCTGTCGGCCGATCCCCACACCGCGACGAAGGTGTCCTGCACCGCCTCCTCGACCAACGATCGGTCGGAGCATCGATACGCGAGCCGGATCGACAGCCACGGTTCGTGACGCACGTACAACTCCTGGAGTGCCCCACGGTCGCGATCGACGACGGCCGCCACCAGCTCGACGTCGCTGCGTCCATCAGGACACCCCCGTGACATGCCCAACTGTGCCACTGAACGCGTCGCTTGGTTCACCGAATTCATCCGCAGGGTTCAGGAGGTGTCGCCGAAGCTGAGCTCGCACTCGTCGGTGACGTAGCCGACGATTGCCGGGGTGAGCGTGTGCGAGGTGTCGATCGCAAGGTCGGTACCTTCCTGGGTGCTGAACACCTCGTCGAGCCGGTAGCCGACATCGTCGAGGTACTGCGTGTACACCGCGTACGCATCGACGTAGGTCGCGACATCCGACGCGATCGATTCCGGGGCAGCGTCGCCGGCCTGTTCGAACCGGGTCGTCGCCTCCTCGAACGTCTTCTGTGTTTCGCTCGGACTCGATGAGTCGGTGGGCTCGAGCAGCACGATCAGGTGCGACATCGCCTCGCAGAACTCGTCGCCGGACGCGGCGGTCGACTCAGCGCTGCCGTCGTCGTGTGGATCGCCGCCCTGCAGCCCGGTGCAGGCCGTCAGCGACAACGCCGCCGCAGCGAGCAGCGCGAGAGGCAACCGCTTCACGCGTGAGCACCGGACCGGTGGAGCGAGACGAGATGGGCCAACCCCATCCCGAGCCCGACCATCATCAGCCCGAACGCGACGATCACGGCAAAGAACCCGAGAAACCATGCGTCGACGCCAACCGTCGAGCCGACGATGACCAAGAGGATGAGGACCGCCCCTGCAACGACGGGCTTCCACCACGACCTCAGATAAACGGACCACTCTGACCGACCGATGCGACGCTGGTCTCTCATGACCCGTTGTTCCAGTGAACCCGTCGCACGGTTCATCGGAACAGGGTGAGAAGCTGAGATCGCAAGGAGGCGAGGTGAACACCGAACGCAACAAGGCCGTTGTCCACCGACTGTTCGACGAGATCTGGAACGGCAGGAAGTTCGACGCGATCGACGAGCTGTATGCGCCCGACTTCGTCGCCGACTACCGCCCGTACGCACCGCTGCGAGTGGGGCGCGACTCGATTCGCGACATGGTCGAGCGCGCTTGGACGACGATGCCCGACTATCAAGAGGACTTGCTCGGGATGGTTGCCGAAGATGACAGAGTCGCGGTCCACCTCCGCATCTCCGGAACGCAGCTCGGCGCCTGGGGCCCGCTTCCGCCGACAGGTAAACGACTCGAATTCGAGGAGATGCTCATCCTCACGTTCAACGATGCAGGCCAGGTGGTTCACCAGCGCGGCATCGTCGACAATCTGGCGGGTCTGCGTCAGGCCGGCGTGATGCCGACACCGAAGCAGTAGCGGACGCTGGAGCCGCAGTGCCCTTCCGAACGACGACGGTCGAACAGACGACGACACTGATGAGTCCACCATCGTTGGTGTTCGCTGTCGTCATGTCACCCGAGACCGCACCGTTGATCGACCCGGCCGTTCGAGAGTGGCGAGCGGACTCCCGGCCGATCGGAGTTGGCACGCGGTTCAGCATCCGCGGCCGGCTGGGATGGGTGCCGATTCGCGCGACGAGCGAGGTGGTCGTGTGGGAGCCGCCGACCGTCGGCGAATTCCGCAGCGTCGCCCCGACGTGGCCATTCCAGATGACCGCACGACACCGATTCGAGGAAGTCGTCGATGGCGGAACTGAGTACACCTGGTCGATCTCCTTCCATGAGGTCAACGTCGTTGCGCGGCCACTGATCAACGTCGCTTCCCGGATGTTCCGACGCGCTCTGGCTGGACAAGCCGAGATGCTCACCGCCCATCTCGCCGATCGATCCGACAGCGAGCCGTTGCCTCGACTCTGAGGGCCACACGAACGGCGAAGCTTCAATCACACCCTTCGCCACGCCCCCACGTAGCCACGCAACTCTCATTGCCTATCGACGCCACCGCCGCGTGGTCTTGAGGAAGCTCCTCGGACCACTGCTCGACACCGGACGGCAGCGCCCGGGCATCGAGACGGGCCTGATCGTTCCCGACGATCACCGGAGTTCCCGAGATCAAGCGTGCTCCGGCAATCTACGCATGGCCTCCCGGTTGATCTCCCCCAGCGTGCGGCACCGACCACCGCTGTTCTGCTGTCGACACGTCCCACACGACGAGGTCGGAACCCAATCGCCCGGCGAGTTCTGCTCCACTCGGACCTCACAAGTTGCTCGACCGAGATGGAGCCTCCGTTCCGTCGGCGCGACGCTGACCGATCGCCAGAGGCGTCGCTCGGCCTCCCGGCACCGACGCTCGTTCACTCCCATTCACAGCGCACTTTCGTTCACGTCCGTCCAGGTGCCGGCCATCGATAGCGGCGATCGGGCGACCGTTCCTCGTTCTCGCGGCCGTCGGTCGATTCGACCAACACAAAGCCGTGCCGCTTGTAGAACCGGTGCGACTCGACGTTCGACTCGAACGTCCACAAGTACAAACCCTCGGGCGACCGCAGCTTCGCTCGTTCGAGCAGCATTCCGCCCACGCCACGACGCTGATACGACGGATCGACGTAGAGCTGGGCGACGCATCCGTCATCGACGACCAGCATCCCGATGACCGCCCGCTCCACCTCAGCCACCCAGACCTCTTGCATCGGAAGGACCTCCTCGACGAACCAGCGTCGAATGGCATCCTCGCTGTGAATCGGCGCAGGTATCGCTGAGAAAGCGGCCCGTCGGGCGGCAAGCCAAACGGCGCAGACGATTTCTGCTTCACGGAGCCTCGCCCGACGTACCAGCAGAGCCAATGGCATCGCACCAGTGTCACATGCGGCTGAGATGGCTGCTCCTGCGATGACCCTCCCGACTCGTGAAGTCAGGATGTTTCCTCGTGATGACAGAGACGACGTCGCTGTCGCCGCGGGCGCCCTGCGCAATGCCCACAACTTCCGGGACTTGCCCGGCGGGAGGTTGGTTCGGTTCGCCATCGCCAGAATCCGCGTCTCGACAAACGCATCAACCCGAATCGTCGCGACGGTCTGTCGTGGCTGGCAGAACACACTCGATCCGTGGGTACGCCGCCGCCACTTGAGATGGTCACCCGGCGTCGACAGCGAATGCTCAGCCACAGCGAAGCAGGGAGGAGGTCGAAGAAACACGGCCAACGCACAGCGCCACACGCTGGACAAATGCCGGAATCGAGGTCCACGACCTACTCAATCCCGCCCAACCCACTGCAGGCCGTAACCCACTCCCCAACGTGCCAACCCACAACGACGAGGAGCCCAGGCCTGTGACCTGGGGTTTTTCGTGGAGCTAAGGAGAATCGAACTCCTGACCTCTTCCATGCCATGTACCTCGGCAAACCTCGTCGACATTCGCTGACGTTCGCCAACGTTCACCAGACGCACTGTTCATACGGACATCCTGTTCGTCGACGTTCGCTCTGGTTCGCTGCGACCTTGGGTTGTAGAGTGTCAGCCAAGGTGTCGCCCAAATCTGGGAGGGAACTGATGGCCGCCAAGAAGAGCCGACGAAGCCGCGGCGACGGAGCCCTGTTCTACCGCGCCGACCGCGACCGGTGGATAGGACGAATCAACGTCAACGGCAAACCCCGCACCGTCTCCGCGCGCACGAAGACCGAAGCCCGCTACAAACTCGACCAACTCCGCCGCGCCGCCGACGACGGATTGCCGGTCATCACCCGGGACCGTACCGTTGCCGAACTCCTCGAGCTCTGGCGCACCAAAGCACTCCCCAACCGCGACCTCTCCCCCGCCCGCATCGCCAGCCACGACTGGGCCATCCGGATCCTCACCCACGAACTCGGCGGCATCAAACTCCAAGCGCTCACCGTCGACGACGTCGAAGCCGCCCTCACCCGCCGCACCATCCCCGCCGACGAACAGCCGACTCCACGCAAGGGACGCGGACGGGCTGCCACTAGCGCGCTCTCCCGGAACTCGCTCATCAAGCTGCGCTCCACCCTGTCCCAAGCACTCACGTGGGCGCAACGACGCGACCTCGTCACCCGCAACGTCGCCAGCCTCGCCGAACTCCCCACCGGCGCCACCAACCAGCGCACCGGCAAATCGCTCACCGTCGAACAAGCCCGACAACTGCTCACCGCTGCGGCCGGCACCGAGCTCGAAGCGATGTGGACCCTGATGCTCTACCTCGGCCTGCGACCCGGTGAGGCCGCGGGACTGTCCTGGAACGACATCGACTTCACCAACGGCACCATCCACATCTGGCGGGCCCGCACCACCAACACCGACGGCTCCGCAACCATCGGTAACACCAAGACCCCCGGCAGCATCCGCACCCTCGAAGCCCCCCACGTCGTCCTCGAATCTCTCGAGCGTCACCGGCATCGACAAGACGAGCACGCCGCCGCACTCGGTGCGGCGTGGTCCAACCCCGACAACCTGGTGTTCACCTCACCCACCGGACGACCCGCCGACCCGAAAGCGGTCCGCAACGAATTCGACCGCCTCATCACCGCCGCCGGCATCGAGGGCCGGTGGACACCGAACCTGTTGCGTCACACGGCCGCCAGCTTGATGGCCGACGCTGGACTGCCCATCGAACACGTCGCCGACCAACTCGGCCACAAAGACCTCCGCATGCTCCAACAGCACTACCGCCACCGCATCAAACCCACCATCGGCGGCGCCCACATCCTCGACAGCGTCCTCGGTGCCAACCCACCGCCACCCGACAGGTGAATAGGCTCATGGCCATGGCCGATCCGGGTCTCCGTCACATCGATGTCGAGTCGCTCGTCGACGAAATGCGCCCTCCGACGGATGACGACGTCCCGATGACGTCCGACTGGCAACCCTTGGACACCAAGGACAAGCTCCTCGCCTACCTCAACCGGATCAACGAGGCCCGCGAAGCCGACCGTGTCAGCTGAACCGCCGTTGTTCAGCCACTGAGAACGCAAACGCCAGCACGGCTCCCATCGCGTCGCCAGGAGGCGTACGCCAAATTCACCGACAGCGTCACAACCTGGCTCGACTACACCTCGAGCCGGTCGGTCCAGTAACCCGGCAGTTGTCGTTCATGAGCGAACGCAACCACACGAATCTCGTCGTCCGCCACGGCGTACACGACCAGGTAGGGGTAGCGAAACAGCCGAACGTGACGGGCAAGAAGTACCCCATTGACGCCGTACACCGGCACACCAGCGTCCGGAAAGCCGCTCAGCGCCTCAACTCGCGCGAACGCCGCGTTCGAGAACAACACGCCACGGCCACGTTCCCGCTGCTCGTACCACCGTGCCGCTTCGACAAGTTCGTCGAGTGCCTCGTCATCGAACCGAATGCGGCGCGTCACGTGTCGGCGAGCGCAGCGTCGACGCGCTCGCGGGCAGCGTCGAGGCTGACTCCCTGCGACTCACCGCGAGCGAACCGATCGATTCGTTCTTCGACTGAGCGCGCCCAGACCAACGCTTGCTCTGCGGAGTAGTTGGGATCGCGACTTTCCAGACTGGCGAACAACTCCGCAGCGACGCGGGCCCGTTCCTCCTCCGGGAGCGCCAAACCGTCATTCAACACACTGGACGCATCCGAACCCACGGCAGAATCGTAACCCAGTCATCGACCCGCAAACGCCCCGATGCTGGAAGTCGCACGATGCAAGTTCAGGGCGATGACGGCCGATCCGAGCAGCACCAGTCCCCAGCCGTGCACGCGAAGCTCCCCTTGCGTACGGCGATGCCGTCAACTGCAGGGGTCGGTCGGGACCAGATTGAACTGGAGGTCGGCGGGCCCATCGTGTCTGCTGCCGTCGGGCGCGATGACGGTGATCTTGCCGTCGACGACGAGTGTCCTGGAGTCGTCGCTGTCCGCTCTGGTCACGCTGTAAGTGCCGGTGCCCCGGAACGCGAGGTCCTCGATCGATCCTGTTGCGCTCCAGTTTCCGCGGTTCCTGTCGATCGGCGTGAAGTCGAAGTCCAGGGTCGTACCAGGAATCGTGAACGGTTCTTCGAGGCTGCAGATGGTGCCACCGCCGGAGTATTCGTCGCGCGTCCCGGTCACCGTATACGACTCGGTGCCAGTCGACAGTGTGAGCGTGGCGTTGCCAATGCCGCGCCTCGATCTGGACTCGAACGTCGCCGTCCCGGTCCGCTCGGTCTCCGACGGCGCCACGTAGTCGAACGTCGCCGGAGCGTCGACCCTCCTCCCCGTCGGGTCGAGCGTGCCGTCGCCCGTGTAGGTCGCCACGATGTTGCCGCCGGTCAGCTCTCCACTGTGCCTGGAGCGTGGCGCCGCCTCGATCGTGACCTGCGCATCCGGGTCCAGGGCGGAGGGATCGGCAGATGGTGTCACGACGACGTCGACGCATCGACCTGACGACCATCCCTTCTCGGCGGACGCTTGCAGGTCTCGCGCGACCATGTAGGCGAGCGCAGCCGCCATCGTCGCTGCATCGGTGCCGAACTCAGCGCTGGCGGCTTCGCTGTAGCGGTTGACAGTGAGTTCTCCGGCCGCGTTGCCGGAATGATCGAGGAACTCGCCCTTGCCGTCGGCGTAGGAGGCGTACTGCTGGCGATATTCGTAGTTCGATCCGGCGAGGTTGGCGTCGTCGTCGAGTACTCCCGTGGCGTCGATGTGGAACTCGATGCTCCCGCCAGCGGCGCCGACGTTCACGCGCACGGCGACGTCGGCGGACATCTCGAGACGCCCGTCAGCGTCCGGGCACGGATTCAAGTCGGTGGCTGCGGTCACGTTCACGCTCAGATCGCCCTCGCGTCCGGTCGTGGCCATTTCGGCGTGCACCGAGCCGTCCACGGCGACCGAGAGTGTCGCGCTGCCACCCGGCAACTCCGCCGAGTCCGACCCGATCGAACCTCGGTTGCTTTCTCGAACACCGGAGTCGGCGAGCCCACCGATGGCGACGAATCCGAGGCTGAACGCCGAAGCCACCCCACCGCCCGATTGCGTCCGCAGACCGCTCGATGCGGAGGTGAGGCCGGCGAGCTGGAACTCGCTCGGTTGTTGGCGCTGTCGGGTCGTCCACGCCAACAGTGGAGTCAACGCCGCGTGCATCAGCTGGTTCGTGGCTCGGGGGCCGCCCACAGCGTCGTCGATACCCGACGCTGTCCATGCCGCCGCCTCGGCTCTCGATGCGATGAGCGTTACGGCCTGCGTCAAGGAGTCGCCGTCGAGGGAACTGAGTTCGGTATCCACCTGCGCGGCCGCAGTGGTCAGTGCCGAGTGGACATCGTCCCCGCTGACCGGCTGTTCGACGCCGGGGGCGCCGGCGGCGCACGCGGTGAGTACCGCGAGGGTCGAGGTGACGAGCCACATCGTCGTGGTTCGCCGCACCGAGCGCGACGCGCAGGAGGGATGGAGTGTTGGCGTCATGGTGCCTCGTTTGGATGTGTGCGGCTGGCGGACCAGGAGCGGTTTCAGGCGTCGTCGACGATGATCTCTGCGTACATGCCGTTGGCGAAGTGCGGTGGTCCGCCGGGTACGTCTGGCTGCTGGCCTCCGGCGGCGGCTGCGGCATCGAGATACGCCTGGGGATCGACTCCGGTGGGGATTGTGCAGAGCAACAGGTACCGACCGGCTTCGTGGAGGACGCCGTCGCCGACAGCAACGATGTCGGTGGTGCTGCCGGGAGTGGCCAAGACGACCAGCGCTGGGGGTCCGGCTGCGAGCACCTGGCCGAGGTCGCCGGAGACGATGTCGGAGACGTTGCGATCGTCGTCGTCGGCGAGGCGGAGGGCGACCAGTTCATGCAGTTCGCTATGTGACTGGTTGTGGACATGGATCTCGGTTCCAGGCGTCACGTGTTCGGGAACCCCGACGAATTCGAAGTCGGCCAGGCCCACGTCGTTCGAGAGAGCGCCTGGCACAGTCGTGTCGCTCGCATCGGTTGTGTCGCTCGCATCGGTCGTGTCGGAGACAGCATTGTCGTCTTGTCCGCACGAGGTGAGTGTGATGACCGAGGCGGTCAGGATCAGGGCGCCGATGCGTCGGAATCGTGATGGATGTTGGGTGGTGTTCATGTGTGCCTTTCGTCGAGGTTTGTCGGAGGGTGATGCGATCTGCGGATGCAGGAGCGAACTCAGCGTCGCCGGATCGACTTGCGGGTCACTTGCAAACGACTGAAGGGCCAGCGGACCGCGGGTACGTCCTTGCTGAACTACTGGAACGTCGCCCGATACTCGGTCGGTGTCTGTCCGACGAGATCGCGGAACGCGACGTGGAACGCGGAAAGCGATGAGTATCCGACGTCCATGGCGATCCGCGTCACCGAGAGCTCTCCGCTGGCGAGCAGTTCGATGGATCGGAGCACCCGCATGTTTCGCAGCGCAGCGCGCCAGGTCATTCCGAGTTCGGATTCGAACCGACGTGCGAGGGACCTCGGCGCCAATCCCACCTCGTTGGCGATCTCCTCGAAGTTCGGAGTGCCGGCCATCTGTTCTGCGGTGATGCTCATCGCGAGCTCGACCTCGCGTGACCGCCGGTCGGAATGCGGGCCGGGCTCGGCCGTGCGGCGAGCGCCCAGGTCGCTTCGGCGAGCGCACGAACATCGCAATCGCGTACGCATCGAGCGGTTCATCAACGTCACCCCATTGCGAACATTCCACCACGAGCGCTCGGCAGAGGATATCATCGTCATGACCATCAGTTCGCCGGCAGCTCCCGCATGAACATCGTGCTGAAGAGCCGGATGCCGTCGTCGAGCGCTGGCGGACGGTGATGTCGATGTCTTGGCCGGCGGGGATGAGGGCGGCGAGAGCTGGTGGCAGTAGCCATTGCATGCCGTCTACGTCGAGACGGAGTGCTCCTCGTGATGCGTACAACAGGTAGTGCCGATCGACACGGACTGATCGAGCGTGACGCCTGACGTCACGACGTAACTAAAAGCCGAGCAGACACTGCTGCCATGTTCGCAGCTCACGCGACCGTCTCGATCAGTTCGGCGTCGATCGACGGCTCGACGGGCGACCCATTCGTGGTCGAGAACCTCTCCAGAGCGTGCGAACGTGTCCGAGTAGAGGTAGCCGCCGAACGATTCCTGGTCGGTCCACGCGTGGAGGACGATGATGGCGGTTCAATCCTCAGACGACTGGAAGAATCGGAAGTCGACGCAGCCCGGCATGGATCAGACGGCCAAGCTTCGCGCCCGAGGCGGGCCAGTCCGGCGGGTCCGTCGGTGGCGTTCACGGTGAAGCCGACGATCGCGATGATCGCTCGGTGCTCATGGCCTCCAGGGTGCTCCTTTCGCGATAGCGGATCTGCCGTCCAACGGACACGGTTGATCGATGGACGGACGTGTCGCGCTGTGGGCGTCGCCACGTGGACGCGTCGAGCGAAGGGATCGATCGCGCGGCGATCCACCCCTGTGTGGCGGTCAGGCCTACCTACTCACACGTGACGTTGAACGAGCCAGGATGTTGTCAAGCGCCTCGAGGTCGGCGTCGCTGACGACCTGGACCTCGGCAGCAACGCCGTAGGCGCGTCGATCGACGTCGATGCCACTGCGTAGTACTGCGTGTCGGAGCCACCCAGTCCGTGAAGACTTCGACTCGCCGACAAAGATCCATCGTCGTAGGGATTGCGACCTTGGGTGACGCAGTCTGTCGGTGCGATCAGGTCGAGGAGTTCGCCCGGCGTGAACTGTGTGAGCGTGGGGCTGGCGAGGAATTCCATTCCCGGTGTCGTCCATGACGCTTGGAAATCGGCGATGCTCGGGTGAGGCGATCACCGACGGCGACGCCGATCCGTCACCGAGGTCGGTGGATGATCCGTCGATGTCCGCCCACGCAGTCGGCACGGTCACCGAGATGGTCCCGGTTTCGTCTTCGATCGTCATGTAGTCGTCGTAGCTGTCGCCGGCGGTGTGTCGTCGGCGTACTGATCGGCAAGTTGAAGGCTTGGGTGAGGACGTCGCCGTTGATTTCTCCTTGAGGATTTCGCTCGTCGTAGCGCAGCAGCTCGATGGCGAGCTCGTCGTCGGGAGCGTGCGAGCGCAGCCCGTCGCGGTAGTCCTTCATGGTGCCGTGAGTCCGATCGTGACTCCTTCGACACGTGTCACGATCTGCCCGGTTTGATCCCCACGTCGTCGGCGACCGACCCGGATTTGACCCACCACCCAGGTCTTCCGGTGGCGCGTCCCTGAAGACGACGATCGGCCGTTGACCCGACCGAGTGGACATCGTTTCCAGCGGCGGGCCGTCGACGATGGGCTGGGCGATGTCGGAGCGATGGCGAGGAACTGCGACTGGTCGGTCCTCGTCGAGGACGCATAGTTGATTCCGGCGACACAGCCATTGGCGGTGACCAGCGGACCACCTGAGTTGCCGGGCTGGGCAGCGGCATCGTGTTGATGGAGTGGTCGACCGACGCCCACTGGGTGTCGCCGTCGCCGCGGTAGGCGGTCACGCCGCGCGTCAAGGCGTACTCGGGATCGCCGAGTGGAAAGCCGGCGACGTACACCTCGGTGCCAGGCTCGTCGGCGTCGATGGCCCACGTCAACGTCGGCAGTTCCGGTCCGTCGATCTTGGATGACCGCGAGGTCGGAGCATACCGACACGCCCAGGACGCGTGGGTTTCGTGGCCGTCCGCGCCATCGCCGGACACCGCGACAGGCCCGACCCAGTGACGACGTGGTTGTTGGTGACGGGATCCCGGAGGGTGGAAGTCGAAACCGGAGCCGCGTCCCGCACCTTCTTGAGCCCGAACTCCGGGTCGACGAAGGTGCCGGTTGTTCGATTTGGACCACTGCACCCTTCACGAGGTTGAGCGACGACACTCCGCCGGTCAGGCCGTCGGCCGCGTCGCCGACTGGATGGGTTGTCGGTTGTCGTCTGAGTCGCCGGTCGACGATGCGGAGTGTCCGATGTCCCCTCGGTCGTCGCGACCGTCGATCGCGCGCGGAACGGCCGCCGTGTTGGAGCCACACGCAGCCAGCACGCTCATCGTGCCGGCGGCGAGCATGGTCAGCGCAGCGCGCGGAGCGCTGCGATGTCGGGTCGTGGAGGGGCATGAGAGCATGGAGTCGTGCATTGCCTTTGCGTGTGTTCAGTTGATTGGAGTGGAAGGGAAGGTCGGAGGCCTGGTCGTGCGGCTCATCGCCAGTCCGCCTCGAGGTGTGCCGATCGTCCGAGGCCGCGCTCCACGAGGCGGGCGTAGCGACGACGGTGATGCGATCGATCGCTTTCAGAGGCGGCGGCGCCTTGCGCATCAGCGCTGCGGCGTCGTCAGGGCGGGCGCTGGTCATGAACCACGGGACGAAGAACATCGCGTGTTCGTCGACACGCTGCGGCGTGCTCGCACATCCATTGCTTCGTACGCGGATCCTCGAAGTGTCCTCGAACATCGGGAGATTTCCCGGTCTTCGACGTCGAGGTGCGCCGACATCGGGTGCGAAGCTCGACTCCGCATTAGCGCTGTCGCCAGCTGCTGTTCTGGTGGCGGCGCACCGGTGAGTTGTTCGCCGGTCCTGTCGATCTGCGGCAGTGTCTCCAACTGGTGATGGTCGTCGTCGAGCGCCTAGGCATAGGGCGTACGACGGACGCGAGCTGCGAGCGCCGGGAAGAAGATGGTGTCCTCGATCTGGTGGTGATTGCGCAGTTCTTGGCGGTACCCGGCGACCCACCGCTGGAGTCTGGGATCGCCGACTGCCGTGGGTTTCGTCGGAGGTCGGCGAGCGCCGACACCAAGCGCTCGTTCGATGTGCGAATCGCGTCATGCGTCGCCAGGTACTGCTGGAGATCCGGGCGGTCGAGCTGCGAGTCGGCGGTGGGGGCGGATGCGGTGGTTGGTTGTTCTCTCGGCATGACCGCAACGATGTCCATGCGGTTTGCGAGCTGCTTGCGAACGGCTTGCCGGCCTCTTGGCGTCAGCGGACGAGCTAAGCGAGCTGTTGCGACACGTACACCAGTGCGAACCGGTCGGCGAAGCCACTTCGCGGTCTGCTGCTGCATCGGCCGCTGCAGCGTCGCCGGTTTCGTTCAAGAACTGCGCCTGGCAAACGAGCGCCCGGGCCAGCCACGGGTATGCTCGTTCGTCTCCAGCTGCTTCACGCATCGATCGAAGGTGGCGCTGCGTGGTGACGTTCCCGCTTATCGCCAGAGCGCGAGCCAACGCCAAGTCTGCCGGGCCCATGGAGAGCGGGTCGTTCCGGCTGCCGCCCATCGCCGGAGAACAGCGCCAAGCGTCGGCGAAGGCGTCGGCGGCGGGTCGGTGATCCAACGAGAACGTGTAGTGCACCGCGGCCGTCATGCAGCACACGGCCATGTAATCGTCGGCGAACCCACTGGATACGTGAAGGCGTCGACGAGCTCCAATGCGATATGGTCCGGCCGATTTCGAGCATGGCAAGGCGACGACCTCGGAGACGGCACGGCCGTACGGCTTTCGCCGGCAGTCGAGACAGCGAAGGGAATAAGTTCTCGAGACCTCCAACGTCCATTGCAAGCGCAAGGTCGTTGGCCAACATCAGCGACTCCGAGTCGTAGCGGCGACCGCGACGGTGCAGTTCTTGTGACTTGACCATTCGGCGTTCGGCGTCGCGGTGAGGCAGGGCAAGTGAGAGCGCACTCTCAAAGCCGAGGAGCTGGCTGTGCAGGCGATCGCTCGGCACCGCCTCGATCAAGCGCCGAGCGGTCGCGAGTTCGGCGTGGCTCGGCGAACTCTGACCGTTCGACAAAGGTTTCGGTGAGATGGTAGTGGGCGGCGAACCGCTGGTGACGGCGGGTTGGTGTTGCATGGACAACTCGATGACATCGCCGGCCCATCGCCCGCGCTGGTCGAGTTGTCCCGAACAGCATTGACGGTCACTGCGTGAGAACGCTCGCGAGCGTGCTCGGAAGAGCGTTTCAGCGCGGCACTCGTCCGGCGGACTCGCATGCAGCCGCATGTCGGTCGGGATCGTCGACGCCAGCTCGGCAGCCAACCCTCCGAGCAGCAGCGGTCGTTGCAGTTCCATAGCGGCGGCGTCGCCGATCGTGCGTTCAAGCGCGGTTCACCAGGACGGTGTGACGACGCCGTACGGCTCGTTCGCCCAGAGTCACCTGGTGACGAGCAGTGCAGCGTTGGCCATGTCCTCAGGAAGGCCCGCCGTGGCTGCGACTCTGATGGCGCTGACGATCGGTGACTTCGCCGCCACCAAGTGGCACGCAACAGCGCTCGCGCCTTCCGTCACGCATCGATGCGGGCTTGCAGGTCGCTCGGTCGGCACGGGCAACGGCATCAGCGACACGTGACCAGTCCGCGGCAGCGTCTTCGTGCGCCAGTTGGGCCGATGCAAGCTCGGCAGACGCTCCCGGCGGCGATCGCCAGTTCGCCGGTTCCGGCCATGATCCCTTCGAACTGTCGGACGCGATTTCGGTCGCCTGCCTCCCAAACCCGGCGCCGGCCACAGCGGTGAGCGCAAGCGATGCAGCGGCGTGCACGCAGTGCGTCGCAGCGCATTGACCTCGTCCGCGAGTCGTCGGCAACGATCATGTGCGAGAACAGCAGGCGCCTGGACTCGACAACACCCCGGCCTCGACCGCCGGTTCGAGGGCTGAGAAGCGTCGCTGTGTCGGAGCCTGCGGCCCTGCCAGCGCGACGATGTCGAGTGATCGGGCGAGCCGGCTGCCACCGGCAGGACTCTCGGTCGGTCGGCGAGACCCAACACCCTGCGCCGAACGACCGACTTCAACCCGGCGGGATGGCCCGAGTGTGGCGAACCGATCGACCTCGATCAGCCGCCTTCGGACGCGTGGAGTTCGATGACTCTTCTCGCCAACAACGCGTTGCCGACGGTCATGGACCAGCTCCGCGATCTCGCCGCGTTCACGTCATCGTGTCGTGCCCCGAGCCATGCAGCGACGCGTCTGGATCAAGACCGCCAACGACCATC